>QHSL01000085.1:0-100781 GCA_003220435.1 Candidatus Rokuibacteriota bacterium
CGTCCGTGGAGCGCTGAGGGCGGCCCGCCTACATCGGCCGAGAAGAGACGATCAGCCGGTAGAGCGCGGTCTGCTGAAAGAAGTGGCGCAGCACGTAGTGCTCGTTGATGTCGTGCTGCTGGTTGTCGCTGTTGGCCGCGGGGATCCACAAGCAGGGCATCCCGAGGACGTCCGTGAAGACGTGGAGCGGGAGCGTGCCGCCGAGGATCGGCAGCGCCACCGGCTCGGCGTCGCCCTGCTCCTCCAGCAGACGCAGGAGCCAGCCGAACTCCGGGCGCGAGGGCGATCGCGCCAGAAGGCACGTGCGGCGTCGACCATCTCGGGCGTGACCTGGCGGCTGATCGTCGCGATGCGGAGGTAGCGGTCGAGGAGCTCGAGTCGATCGTGACGGAGAGACATGACAAGTGGCGGTAGTATAGCGCCGGTCACATGGTCCGCCTCGCCGAGCTGACGAGTCCGGCGGCCGCGCGGCTCGCCCGCGATCCGAAGGCCGTGGTGCTCAGCCCCGCAAAGGGCTCTCATTCTTGACCGAATCGCCGCGCCGCGTTAGAGTGAAGCGCACTCCCTCTCGCGCGTGCGTGGGAGGGGAATGTTCGCCGACAAGCAGGTTGAGAATTATCGGTAGCATTGGCGCTTCCGTCCAGGGAGACACGCACTGATGGCCAGCCAGGACACGATCTGATGGCGCGACCGAAGATCACGGTCGTCGGTGCCGGCAACGTCGGCGCGACCGTCGCCCAGTACGCGGTAGAGAAGGAGCTGGGCGACGTCGTGCTGGTGGACGTGATCGAGGGCGTCCCGCAGGGCAAGGCGCTCGACCTGGCCCAGGCCGGCCCGGTCCACGGGTTCGACTCCTCGCTGACCGGCACCAACGGCTACGATGAGACGGCCGACTCCGACGTGGTCGTCATCACCGCCGGGATGGCGCGCAAGCCCGGCATGACCCGCGACGACCTCCTGTTCAAGAACGCCGAGATCGTCGGATCGGTCGTCGAGCAGGTGGCGCGGCGCTCGCGCAACGCGGTCCTGATTCTGGTCACCAATCCGCTGGACGCGATGGTGCAGCTGGCGTGGAAGAAGTCGGGGTTCCCGCCGGAGCGGGTCATCGGCATGGCCGGGGTGCTGGACTCGGCGCGCTTCCGTACCTTCATCGCGCGCGAGCTCGACGTCTCGGTGGAGAACGTCACCGCGTTCGTGCTGGGCGGCCACGGCGACACGATGGTGCCGCTGCCGCGCTACTCGACGGTGGCCGGCATCCCGATCACCGATCTCCTCTCGAAGGATCGGATCGAGGCACTGGTTACCCGCACCGCCAACGGCGGCGCCGAGATCGTGAATTTCCTGAAGTCCGGCAGCGCCTACTACGCGCCCGGCGCCTCGGCGGTGGAGATGGTCGAGGCCATCCTGAAGGACAAGAAGAAGATCCTGCCGTGCGCCGCGTACCTCAACGGCCAGTACGGTGTGCGCGGGCTCTACGTCGGCGTGCCGGTCAAGCTCGGCCGGTCGGGGGTCGAGCAGATCGTCGAGATCACGCTGACGCCGGACGAGCAGGCGGCGTTCACGAAGTCGGCCGACGCGGTGCGGGAGCTCGTCGACAAGCTGAAGCTCTAGCCGAGGAGTCGGGGCATGGCGAGGCGAGCGAAGGCCAGGGCCAAGAAGCGGGTGAAGCCGATTCCATCCGGCTACCACAGCGTCACCCCCTACCTCACCGTGCGGGACGCCGGGCGGGCCATCGACTTCTACAAGGATGCCTTCGGCGCCGTGGAGAAGGAGCGGATGCCCGGCCCCGACGGCAAGAGCGTGATGCACGCCGAGCTCAAGATCGGTGACTCGATCGTGATGCTGAGCGACGAGCTTCCGGGCATGAGCACCTGCCGCTCGCCGCAGTCCCTCGGCGGTACGACCGTCTCGCTCTTCCTCTATGTCCGCGACGTGGACGCCGCCTTCAAGCGCGCGGCGAACTCCGGCTGCAAGGTCCTGATGGAGCTCACCGACATGTTCTGGGGCGACCGGTTCGGCAAGCTCGAGGATCCGTTCGGGAACCAGTGGTCGATGGCGACCCACAAGGAGGACGTGTCCCCAGGGGAGCTGCGCCGGCGCGCCCAGGCGGCGATGGCCCAGATGCCGGGCAAGTCGTCGTGAGAGACGTCCACGTTAGCGCGATCGTCGACGCGGTCAAGAAGCTCTGCATCGACGCCAATCTCGAGCTCGAGCCGGACATGCTGCGCGCCTTCGACCGGGCGCTGACCACCGAGCGCTCCACCGCCGGCAAGCAGGTGCTGCAGATCCTGAAGGACAACGCCGAGATGGCGAGGACCCGGCGGATCCCCTATTGCCAGGACACCGGGTTCGTCGTGTGCTTCGTCGAGCTCGGCCAGGACGTGCACGTGACCGGCGGGGCTCTCTATAACGCGATCAACGAGGGCGTGCGCCTGGGCTACACCGAGGGCTATCTGCGCGCCTCCATCGTTCGATCGCCCTTCGACCGGGTGAACACGGGGGACAATACGCCCGCGGTCATCCACGTGGACGTCGTTCCCGGCGCCGCGCTCCGGCTCCAGATCATGGCCAAGGGCGGCGGCTGCGAAAACCGTTCGAAGTACACGATGCTGACCCCGGCGGCCGGCATCGAGGGCGTGAAGGACTTCATCATCGATTGCGTGAAGACGGCGGGTCCTGACGCGTGCCCGCCGCTCATCCTGGGCGTGGGCGTCGGCGGTACGTTCGAGAAGGCCGCGCTCCTGTCGAAGAAGGCGCTGTTCCGCGAGGTCGGCTCCGCGAACTCCGATCCCACGCTCGACGCTCTGGAGAAGGAGCTGCTCGCGCGCGCCAACCGGCTTGGCATCGGCCCGCAGGGCTATGGCGGCGACACGACGTCGCTCGGGATCCACGTGCTCACGTATCCCTGCCATATCACGTCGCTGCCGGTCGCTGTCACGATTGAGTGCCATGCGCACCGCCACAAGGAGGCCACGCTGTAACATGCCGACCGATCCAGGGAAGATCGTGTGGACGGAAGTCGACGAGGCGCCCGCGCTGGCCGCCCACTCGCTGCTGCCGATCATCCGGAAATTCATTGGGAGGGCCGGCATCACGATCGAAACGGCTGACATCTCGCTTGCCGGGAGAATCCTCGCCAATTTTGGAGAAGCCCTGAGCGCGAGCCAGCGGGTGCCGGACGCGCTGACGCAACTGGGCGAGCTGGCGAAGCGACCTGAAGCCAACATCATCAAGCTGCCGAACATCAGCGCGTCGGTTCCGCAGCTCAAGGCCGCGATCAGAGAGCTGCAGGCGCAGGGCTATCGGGTTCCCGACTACCCCGAAAATCCGACGAGCGCCGCGGAGCAGGCGATCAAGACGCGCTACGCGAAGGTGCTGGGCAGCGCCGTGAACCCCATGCTGCGGGAAGGGAACTCCGACCGGCGGGCCGCCCGCGCGGTGAAGGAGTACGCGAAGAAGCACCCGCCCAAGATGGGCCGATGGACGCCGGATTCGAAAGCGCACGTCGCCACGATGAGCCGCGGCGATTTCGCGGCCAACGAAAAGTCGGTGACCGTCCGCGAGGCGACCACCGTCCGGATCGAGTTCGTCGACACGCGCGGAACCGTCACGGTCTTGAAGGACACGATCGCCCTCAAGGCCGGCGAGGTCATCGACGGCACCTTCATGAGCAGCGCCGCGCTGGTGAGCTTCCTCGAGCAGCAGATGGAGGACGCCAAGCAGCAGGGCGTGCTCTTCTCCATCCACCTCAAAGCCACGATGATGAAGGTCTCCGATCCGATCATCTTCGGCTATGCCGTGAGGACGTTCTTCCGGGACGTCTTCGACAAGCATGCGGCGACCTTCAAAGAGCTCGGCGTGGATCCGAACAACGGCCTGGGGGACCTGTATGCGGCGATCAAGCGTCTGCCGCAGGCCAAACAGGCCCAGATCGAAGCGGACATCCAGGCGTGCTACGCCAAGCGGCCCGCCCTGGCGATGGTCAACTCCGACAAGGGGATCACCAACCTGCACGTGCCGAGCGATGTGATCATCGACGCCTCGATCCCCCCGATGATCCGCGACTCCGGGCAGATGTGGGGACCGGACGGCAAGCTCCACGAAGCGAAGGACGTCATCCCCGACCACAGCTACGCGCCGCTCTATCACGAGACCATCGAGCACTGTAAGCGACACGGCGCGTTCGACCCGGCGACCATGGGCTCCGTTCCGAACGTCGGATTGATGGCCCAGCAGGCCGAAGAGTACGGGTCCCACGACAAGACCTTCCAGATCCAGGCGGCGGGCACCGTTCGCATTGTCGACGAGCGGGGCACGACGCTGATCGAGCACGCGGTGGACGCCGGCGATATCTGGCGTGCCTGTCAGGTGAAGGATGCGCCGATCCAGGACTGGGTGAAGCTCGCCGTCACCCGGGCGAGGATCACCGGCGCGCCCGCGGTCTTCTGGCTCGACAAGAACCGGGCGCACGATGCACAGCTCATCGACAAGGTGACGCGGTACCTTCGAGACCACGACACCCGCGGACTCGACATCCGGATCATGTCCGTCGCCGAAGCCACGCGCTTCTCGCTGGAGAGGCTGCGGGCCGGCCAGGATACGATCTCGGTGACCGGCAACGTCCTGCGCGACTACAACACGGACCTGTTCCCGATCCTCGAGCTCGGCACCAGCGCGAAGATGCTCTCCATCGTGCCGCTCATGGCCGGCGGCGCCCTCTTCGAGACCGGCGCTGGCGGTTCGGCCCCCAAGCATGTCGAGCAGTTCCTGGAAGAGGGACATCTCCGGTGGGATTCCCTCGGCGAGTTCCTCGCGCTTGCGGAGTCGTTCGATCATATGGGCCGCGTGGGCAACAACACCAACGCGAAGGTGTTCGCCGAAACGCTTCACCAGGCCAACACCAAGTTCCTGGACCGCGACAAGTCGCCGTCCCGCAAGGTGGGCGAGCTGGATACGCGCGGAAGCCACTTCTACCTCGCCACGTACTGGGCGGAGGCGCTGGCGGCCCAGACCCAGAGCCCGGAGCTTCAGGCGCGCTTCGCTAAAGTGGCGAAGCAGCTCGTGGAGAAGGAGGCCACGATCCTCGCCGAGCTGACGGCCGCGCAGGGACGGCCGGTCGAGATCGGCGGTTACTTCCGACCGAATCCCGCACTGGCGTCAAAGGCGATGCGTCCCAGTCCGACCCTCAATGCCATCGTGGACGCCATCGGCTGACCGTGAGCGTCACGACCGCGGCCGACGGGATCAAGGACGTCACGACGCCGCTCAGCGACGCCGACGTCGAGTCACTGAAGACCGGTGATCGCGTGCGGATCAGCGGCGTGCTCTACACGGCGCGCGACGCGGCGCACGGACGGCTGTGGCCGCTGATCCAGGACGGGCAGCCACTGCCCATCGACGTGCGCGGGCAGATCATCTACTACACCGGCCCGTCGCCGGCACGGCCGGGCGACGTGGTCGGCTCGGTGGGACCGACGACGGCGAGCCGGATGGACAAGTTCACGCCCGCGCTGATCAAGCTCGGGCTCAAGGCCACCATGGGCAAGGGCGCGCGCTCGCAGCCGGTCAAGGATGCGTTCAAGCAATACACAGCCGTCTACTTCGGCGCCATCGGCGGCGCCGGCGCTGTCCTGTCGCGATTTGTGAGGCGCGTTGAGATTGTTGCGTACGAAGATCTGGGCACGGAGGCCATCCGCCGCCTCGAGGTCGAGAACTTCCCGGCGATCGTAGTCAACGACTGCCGCGGCGGTGATCTCTATCAGGACGGCATGAAGGCCTACGCACGGGAGGAGACATGATCGGTCAGGCGGTCGGGTCGGCGCGCGCGCCGATCGCGGCGGCGCACCTCCGCAAGGACGCGTGGTGGACGCTGCCGCTCACGGTCGTCGTCGTGCTCGGCTCGTTCGGGGTCTATTCGACGTGGGCGGCGTTTCAGAACGCGCATTATTTCATCGCGCCTTACTTATCGCCGTTCTACTCGCCGTGCCTCTACCGGTCTTGCCTGCACCCGAGCTTCGGTGGCGGGCTTCCCGAAATCTATCTTCCAATTATCGGGTTGGTGTCGCCCGCCTTTCTCATCTTGATCGGCCCCCTGTCGTTCCGGCTGACCTGCTACTACTACCGCAAGGCCTACTACCGGTCCTTCTGGCTGGCGCCGGTCGCGTGCGCCGTACGTGACGTGAAGACCGGCTATTCGGGCGAGACACGCTTCCCGCTCATCCTCCAGAACTTCCACCGGTACGCGTGGTACGTGGCGGTGCTGTTCATCGTGATGCTGACCTGGGACGCGCTGCTGGCCTTCCGGTTCCCCAACGGCTTCGGCATCGGCGTGGGGACCATCGTCATGTGGATCAACGTGGTCCTGCTGGCCGCGTACACGTTCTCGTGCCACTCCTGCCGCCACGTGTGCGGTGGTCACGTCGACGTCTTCTCGAAGACGCCGGCGCGCTACCGGATCTGGCACTTCGTGACCCGACTCAACGAACGCCACCCGCTGTACGCATGGCTCTCGCTCTTCAGCGTCGGGCTGACCGACCTCTACATCCGATTGCTGTCCATGGGCATCATCCGCGACCTGAGGATTGTGTAATGGCCAGTGGGGACTACGAGACACACGAGCACGACGTCATCGTCATCGGCGCCGGCGGCGCCGGGCTGCGCGCGGCGATCGAGGCGGCAGCCCAGGGCGTGTCGGTCGGCCTCGTCTGCAAGTCGCTCCTCGGCAAGGCCCACACGGTCATGGCCGAAGGCGGGATCGCCGCGGCGCTCGGCAACGTGTGGCCGGAGGACAACTGGCAGGTCCACTTCCGCGACACGATGCGCGGCGGCAAGATGGTCAACAACTGGCGAATGGCCCAGCTGCACGCGCAGGAGGCGCCGGAGCGCGTCCTCGAGCTGGAGCGGTGGGGCGCGCTCTTCGACCGCACCAAGGACGGGCGCATCCTCCAGCGCGACTTCGGCGGCCACCGCTACGCGCGGCTCGCGCACGTCGGCGACCGCACCGGCCTGGAGATGATCCGGACGCTCCAGTACCACGGCATCCACCAGGGCATCGACGTCTACATGGAGTGCAAGATCGAGCGGCTCCTGCGGGACGGCGATCGCGTCGTCGGTGGCTTCGGCTACTGGCGCAACACCGGCAAGTTCGTCCTGTTCAAGGCCAAGGCCGTCGTGCTGGCGACCGGCGGCGTCGGCAAGGCGTGGAAGGTCACCTCGAACTCGTGGGAGTACACCGGCGACGGGCAGTCGCTGGCGCTGTGGGCCGGCGCCGACCTGATCGACATGGAGTTCGTGCAGTTCCATCCGACCGGGATGGTGTGGCCGCCGTCGGTGCGCGGCATCCTCGTGACCGAAGGCGTGCGCGGCGACGGCGGAACCTTGAGGAACAAGTCCGGCGCGCGATTCATGTTCAACTACATTCCGGAGTTCTTCAAGGGCGAGACGGCGGACAACGAGGCCGAGGCCGACCGCTGGTACGAGGACAAGAAGAACAACCGCCGCACGCCCGACCTCCTGCCGCGCGACGAGGTGGCGCGCGCGATCAACACCGAAGTGAAGGCCGGCCGCGGCAGCCCCCACGGTGGAGCCTTCCTCGACATCTGTACGCGCCGACCGGCCGACTACATCCGGAAGCGGCTGCCGTCGATGTACCACCAGTTCAAGGAGCTGGCGGACGTCGATATCACCAAGGAGCCCATGGAAGTGGGCCCGACCTGCCACTACATCATGGGCGGCGTGCGCGTCGACGCCGACACCACCGCGGCCACCGTGAAGGGGCTGTTCGCCGCCGGCGAGGTGGCGGGCGGCATGCACGGCTCGAACCGGCTCGGCGGCAATTCGCTCTCCGACCTGCTGGTGTTCGGGCGGCGCGCCGGCCTCTACGCCGCGCTGTACGCGAAGGACTTCGGGGGCCAGCACACCGTCGACTCCGGCCAGGTCGAGTCGATCGCCCGCACCATGCTCGAGCCGTTCTCGCGGAGCGGCGGTGAGAACCCGTACGCGATCCAGGCCGACCTCCAGGACATCATGCAGGAGCTGGTCGGCATCATCCGCACCGAGGCCGAGCTGAAGGAGGCCGCGAAGAAAATCGAGGCGCTCAAGCAGCGGGCCGCGAAGGCGCGTGCGGAGGGCGGACGAGCCTACAACCCGAGCTGGCACACCGCCCTCGACCTCAGCTCGCTCCTGACGGTGGCGGAGTGCTGCACGCTGGCGGCGATCGAGCGCACGGAGAGCCGCGGCGGCCACACCCGCGAGGACCATCCGTACACCGACGACACGTGGGGAAAGATCAACGTGGTGATCCGACAGAAGCAGGGCGCCTTGCAGCTCGCCCGTGAGCCGCTGCCGGAGATGCCGGCCGAGCTCAGGACGCTGTTCCAGGAGAGAACGTGATGCCGACCGTCGCGATGCAGGTGTTCCGCGGTGACGGCGGCGGCGGCGAATTCAAGTCGTACCGCGTCGACTTCGACGAGGGCATGGTCGTCCTCGACGTGATCCATCGCCTGCAGGCGACCCAGGCGCGCGACCTGGCCTGCCGGTGGAACTGCAAGGCCGGCAAGTGCGGCTCCTGCAGCGCGGAGATCAACGGCAAGCCCCGGCTCATGTGCATGACGCGCATGAACCTGTTCACGCCCGGCGAGACGATCAGCGTCGCGCCGATCCGGACGTTTCCGCTGATCCGCGATCTCGTCACCGACGTATCGTACAACTACGAGAAGGCGAAGCAGATCCCGCCGCTCCGCCTCAAGCCGCCGGAGACCGACGGCACCTACCGGATGATGCAGGAGGACATCGATCGCATCCAGGAGTTCCACAAGTGCATCGAGTGCTTCCTGTGCCAGGACGTGTGTCACGTCATTCGTGATCACGAGGAGCTGAAGAAGAGCTTCGCGGGGCCGCGCTTCTTCATCAAGCTGGCCGGGCTCGACATGCATCCGCTCGACACCCGCGACCGGTCCGAGTTCGTGAAGGGCCAGGCCGGTGTGGGCCTCTGCAACATCACCAAGTGCTGCACCGAAGTGTGTCCCGAGCACATCCACATCACCGACAACGGGATCATCCCGCTCAAGGAACGGATGGCCGACGGCTTCGATCCCATCGTCTGGCTCCTCCGGAAGTTCAGGGGACAGCGTAAAGCGTGACGGTCCGCATCGGCTCAAAGGCCACCGGAACACCTCGGCTCACGCTGGCCTCAGTGCCTCGACTTCAGCCGGGCTCGCAAACCACCAACTCCGGATCGGGCGTGCGGAGCCGGGTCGCATCTCGATCAGGCCACCCTCGGAGCAAGCCGGCCTCGGCCCACCTCATGGTGGGCCTGCACACCACGCGCCCCGGAGCGGGCGAGCGGAGCCGGGTTGCGCCTGTCTTAGGCCACCCTCGGAGCAAGCCGGCCTCACGGACCCCGCTACAGTGAAAATTCACGAGTATCAGGCCAAGACGCTCCTGCGCGACTCCGGCGTGCCCGTCCCGGGCGGCGATGTCGCCAGGACACCGGCGGAGGCCCGGGCGATCGCGCAGCGCCTGGGCGGCCGCGTGGTCGTGAAGGCGCAGGTGCATGCGGGCGGGCGAGGGAAAGCCGGGGGCATCAAGCTCGCCGACGATCCATCGGCGGCCGAGGGGGCGGCCCGTCAGATCCTGGGCATGCGCCTGAAGACCCCGCAGACGCCGCCCGAGGGCATCGAGGTGCGCGCGGTGCTCGTCGAGGGGGCCTCGGCGGTCGAGCGCGAGCTCTACCTCTCGATGACCCTCGACCGCGCGCGCGGTAGCCACGTCGTCATGGCGTCCGCGGCGGGCGGGATGGACATCGAGGCGGTCGCGGCGCGCACGCCCGACAAGATCATCCGCGCGTGGGCGCACCCGGCGCTCGGCGTCCAGGCCTTCCAGGCGCGTCACCTGGCCTACGGCCTGGCGCTCGGCGGCGACCAGTTCAAGCAGGCCGTGGCGCTGATCCGGAACCTCTTCGAGCTCTACGTGGCGCGCGACTGCTCGCTGGCCGAGGTCAACCCGCTGGTCGTCACGAAGGATGGCCGCGTGCTCGCGCTCGACGCCAAGCTCGACTTCGATGACAACGCGCTGTCGCGACACCCGGACGTCCTCGCCCTGCGGGACGTCAACGAGGAAGACCCGCTCGACGTCGAGGCATCCAAGTACGGGCTGAACTACATCAAGCTCGACGGAAACGTCGGCTGCATGGTCAACGGCGCCGGGCTCGCCATGGCGACGATGGACATCGTCAAGCTCGCGGGCGGCGAGCCCGCCAACTTCCTCGACGTCGGCGGCGGCGCCTCGCCCGAGCAGATCGAGAACGCGTTCCGCATCCTCTCCTCTGATCCGCGCGTGAAGGTGGTGTTCATCAATGTCTTCGGCGGGATCCTGCGCTGCGACCGCCTCGCCGCCGGCGTGATCGCCGCGATCAAGAAGTTGGGCCTGCGGCTGCCGGTCGTGGTGCGGATGGAGGGGACCAACGTGGAGCTGGGCAAGCAGATGCTCGCCGAATCGGGGCTCGCGCTGACGACTGCCGACGACATGGGCGATGGCGCGAAGAAGGCGGTCGCCCTCGCGCGGGGCTAGCCCCTGGCTCCCGCCCCTGGCCCTGCTGCTGGCCGTCGCCGCGACCGCGGCGTGCTGGAGGCCGGCCGACGAGCGGGCGTACGAGGACGTCGTCGCCTCGATGTCGATGGTGAAGGCGAAGGCGTTCTTCGAGAAATACCCGAAGAGCGCGTACCGCGACCGCCTCGTCGAGGACATGATCGGATGGTGCAGACGCGAGGACACCGGAACGTGCTACCAGATCGTCATCGAGGCGCTGCCGAAGGAACATCCGCGATACCAGGACGTGGTGGACGCGTACGAGAAGCGACTCGCCGACAAGCGACGGAAGCCGCGCTGAGTCGGCGCACGTGAGCGTCCTCGTCGATCGCTCCACGCGGGTAGTGGTGCAGGGGATCACCGGCCGGGAGGGCGCGTTCCACGCGGCGCGGTGCCGCGAGTACGGGACCGCGATCGTGGGCGGCGTGACGCCGGGCAAGGGCGGCACGACCCACGAGGGCTTCGCGGTGTGGAACACGGTGACCGAGGCGGTGGCGAGCGAAGGCGCGAACTGCGCGCTCATCTTCGTTCCGCCGCTCGCGGCGGGCGACGCGATCATGGAGGCCGCCGCGGCGGGGATCCCGCTGGTCATCTGCATCACCGAGGGGATCCCGATCGCCGACATGGTCCGCGCGAAGCACTTCCTCGCTGGAACCACGAGCCGGCTCATCGGGCCGAACTGCCCCGGCGTCATCACCCCGGACCAGGCCAAGATCGGCATCATGCCCGGCCACATCCATCGACCGGGCCCGGTCGGGGTCGTTTCGCGCAGCGGCACCCTGACCTACGAGGTGGTCGGCCAGCTCACGAGTCGCGGGATCGGCCAGTCGACGTGCGTCGGCATCGGCGGCGATCCCGTCCACGGCACCAGCTTCGTCGACGTGCTGCGACTCTTCAGCGACGATCCCGAGACGCGCGCGATCATGATGATCGGCGAGATCGGCGGCACCGAGGAAGAGGACGCGGCGGCGTTCGTCCGGTCCCACGTGACGAAGCCGGTGGTCGCGTTCATCTGCGGCCAGACCGCCCCACCCGGACGGCGGATGGGCCACGCCGGCGCGATCATCGCCGGAGGGAAGGGAACGGCGGCGGAGAAGATGAAAGCGCTCGAGAACGCCGGGGCGACGCTGGTCACGAGCCCGGCCGAGATGGGGGCGACGATGGCGCGGGTGCTCGGACGATGACGACGCAGCGCACGCTCGCCATCATCAAGCCCGATGCGGTGGACAAGGGCGTCGTCGGGCAGATCATCGCGCGCGTGGAGCGCGCGGGCTTCAAGATTCTCGCCGCCAAGCTGATCCAGATGTCGCTCGCCGATGCGCGCGGCTTTTACGCGGTCCACCGCGAGCGCCCCTTCTTTCAGAGCCTCTGCGATTTCATGACGCAGGGCCCGTGCCTGCCCCTGGTCCTCGAGGGTGAGAACGCGATCCAGCGATGGCGCGATCTCATGGGCGCCACCGATCCCGCCAAGGCGGCGGCCGGCACGATCCGCAAGGACTTCGCGTCGTCCATCGAGGCCAACGCCGTCCACGGCTCCGACTCGGCCGAGGCGGCCGCGGTCGAGATCCCGTACTTCTTCTCGAGCCTCGAGCTCTGCCCTCGGTAGATCCCCGCGCGCTGCCGCCGGTCGATCCCGACGCGTTCGCCGCCCCGCTCGGGGTCCGTGAGCGCAGGTCCTCGCTCGCGGCGGTGGTCCTCGGCATCGTCGGAACGACGGTTCTCGGGGTCGTCCTCACCGCGCACACCGGCGATCTGCGCTGGCTGTTCGCGGGTCTGCCGGCAACGCTCGTCCTCTTCCTGGCCGCGCGGCTCGGGCCGACCGGCTATCGGCTGGCGGGAGACGGTGTGTGCGTAGAGCGCAAGGCTGGCCCGAGGGCCAACCGCGAGAGCGTCGTGTGGCTGGCGACCGACTCGGGCTGGATCGGTCTCTCGCCCGATCGCCCCGACGAGTTCGTCGACCGGCTGCGGCGGCGTCTCGAGTCGTGTCGAGTTCTCGGTCGTGAAGCGGCCGAGGGCCGGTTATCATGAGGGCGAAACGATGAAGATCACGAAGGTCCTGGTGGCGAACCGGGGCGAGATCGCGGTGCGCGTGATCCGCGCCTGTCGCGAGCAGGGTCTCGCGTCGGTCGCGGTCTTCTCCGAAGTCGACCGCGAGGCGCTCCATGTCCTCATGGCCGACGAGGCGTACCCGATCGGCCCGCCCGCGCCGGCCGAGAGCTACCTGGCGATCGGCAAGCTCGTGAGCGTCGCCAAGGCCTGCGGCGCCGACGCCGTGCACCCTGGCTACGGGTTCCTCGCCGAGAATGCCGCCTTCGCCGAGGCCTGCGGCGCCGCCGGGCTCGTGTTCGTCGGGCCGCCGCCGGAGGCGATCCGCGCCGTGGGTTCCAAGACCGCGGCGCGGCAGATCGCGCGCAAGCTGGGCGTGCCGACGGTGCCCGGGACGTTCGAGGCCATGACCGAGGACGGCGCCGTGCGCGCGGCGGCGCGCGAGATCGGCTATCCGCTCCTCATCAAGGCCACGATGGGTGGAGGCGGCAAGGGCATGCGGGTCGTCCGCGCCGAGGCGGAGCTCGAGAGCGCGCTCGGTCTCGCGCGGAGCGAAGCGGCGTGGGCGTTCGGCGACGGCGCGGTCTATCTCGAGCGCTGCCTGACCGAGCCCCGGCACGTCGAGGTGCAGGTGCTGGCGGACGCGCACGGGCGGGTCATCCATCTCGGGGAGCGCGAGTGCTCGATCCAGCGTCGGCACCAGAAGCTCATCGAGGAATCGCCCTCGCCGTGTGTGGACGCGGCGATGCGGGATCGGATGGGCGAGGCCGCCTGCCGGATCGCGACGGCGGCCGGCTACGTCAACGCCGGGACGATGGAGTTCCTCGTGGACGGGGACCGCCGGTTCTACTTCCTCGAGATGAACACCCGGCTCCAGGTCGAACACCCGGTCACCGAGATGGTCACCGGGATCGATCTCGTCCGCGAGCAGCTCCGGATCGCCGCCGGCGAGCCGCTCGGCTACACGCAGGCCGACATCGGGCTCCACGGCGCGTCGATCGAGTGCCGGATCAACGCCGAGGACCCGTTCACCGACTGGATGCCGTCGCCCGGGACCATCACCGGGCTACGCGCCGCCACCGGTCCCTGGGTGCGCGACGACTCGGGCGCGTACGAGGGCTACACGGTGCCGCGCTTCTACGACACGCTGCTGGCCAAGCTCATCGTCTGGGGCGCCGATCGCACCGCGGCGATCCAGCGGATGTCCCGCGCGCTCGCCGAGTACAAGGTGGTGGGGATCCTCACGACGATTCCCGTGCTCGCGCACATCGTCGCGCACGAGGACTTTCGCGCCGGGAAGCTGTCGACCGGGCTCGTCGACCGGATCATGCCCGCGATGGCCGCCGCCAAGGACCGCTTCCGATCGATCGCTGTCATCGCGGCGGTGCTCGCCGAGTACGAGCGCCTCGGCCACCGCACGATCGCCGAGACGCCCCCGCCCACGCCCGACGCCTGGCGTACCGGCCGCCACCCCGGCTGGAGATCCCGGTGACCACGCTGCCATGAAATTCGTGGTCACCATCGGCGCGAGCACCGAAACCGTGGACGTGAGCGGCGAGGCCGGGCGCTACCGGCTGACCATCGGCTCGAAGGTGTGGGAGGTGGACGGGCGACTCACCGCGCAGGGGATCTACTCGCTGCTCATCGGCGGCGTGTCGTACGTCGCCGACGTGCGGGACGAGGCGGGCGCCTGCGTCGTCGACGTCGGCGACGATCGGTACGTCATCCGGGTGGAGGAGGAGACGCGGTACATCATCCGGACCAAGGGCGGCGCGGCCCAGGGCCTCGACGCGCTGACGCTGGTCGCGCCGCTGCCGGGCCGGATCGTGCACGTCGCGGTTCGGCCGGGCGACCGGGTCGAGAAGGGCGATACGCTGCTGGTGATCGAGGCGATGAAGATGGAGAACGAGCTCAAGTCGGGCGCGGCGGGCACGGTGGCCCAGGTGCGGGTCACCCCCGGCCAGGCGGTGAACAGTGGCGACGTCCTCGTGGTGATCGAGTGATGGCCGGCGCGGCGATCGAGTTCGAGGGGGTGAGCAAGTGGTTCGGCAACCACCAGGTCCTCACCGACATCGATCTCGCGATCGTGCCGGGCGAGGTCGTCGTGGTGTGCGGGCCGTCGGGCTCTGGGAAGTCCACGCTCATCCGCTGCGTGAACGGCCTCGAGCCGTTCCAGCGCGGCGATCTGGTCGTGCTGGGCGACTCGCTCGCCAGCGCCGGCGTGAGGATGCCGGCGCTGCGCACGCGCGTCGGCATGGTGTTCCAGTCGTTCAACCTCTTTCCGCACATGACCGTGCTCGAGAACATCACGCTGGCGCCCGTCCGGGTCCGTGGCCTCAGCGCGACGGAGGCCGAGAAAACGGCCCGCACGCTCCTCGAGCGCGTGCGCATCCCCGACAAGGCCGGCAACTATCCGGCGAACCTCTCGGGCGGCCAGCAGCAGCGCGTGGCGATCGCGCGGGCGCTCGCCATGCAGCCCAAGATCATGCTGTTCGACGAGCCCACGTCCGCGCTCGACCCGGAGATGATCAATGAGGTGCTCGACGTCATGACCGACCTGGCCAAGGAAGGCATGACGATGATGGTCGTCACCCACGAGATGGGATTCGCGCGGCGGGTCGCGCACCGCGTCGTCTTCATGGATGCGGGGCGGGTGGTGGAGGAAGCGAAGCCCGAGGCGTTCTTCGCGGCGCCGAAGTCGGACCGCGCGAAAGATTTCCTGTCGAAGATCCTATCCCACTAACGGAGGCTGACTGATGAGGCGCATGCTTTCTGTCGTCGTCGCCCTGGCCGTGACGCTCGCCCTCGCGGCGCCGGTCGGGGCCCAGCCGGACACCACGGCGAAGATCAAGGAGACCGGCGTCTTGACGATCGGGACGCGCACCGGCTCGCCGCCCTTCGCATACATCAACAAGGACAACCAGTGGGTCGGCTTCTCGATCGACCTGGTCGAGCAGTTGGTGAAGCCGGCGGTCGAGAAGGAAGTGGGCCGCACGATCAAGATCGAGAAGAAGGAATCGACGCCGCCGACCCGGATTCCGCTGCTCTCCTCGAACGCGGTCGATCTGATTGCCGGCACCATGACCGACACGCCGCAGCGCCGCGAGGTTGTCGACTTCAGCCTGACGTTCTTCTACACCGGCGCGCAGTTCCTGGTGAAGAAGGGCAGCCCGATCAAGGGCGTCAACGACATCGCCGGCAAGCGCATCGCCTCGCAGCAGGGCTCGACCAACGCCAAGATCATCCGCGAGAAGTATCCGCAGGCCCAGCTGCGCGAGTTCCCCGACCAGCCCGCGGCGTTCCAGGCGCTCATCCAGGGCCAGGTCGATGCGTATACCAACGACGGCATCCAGCTGGCCGGCCTGAAGGCGAAGTCGCCGAACCCGGGCGACTGGGAGGTCGTCGGAGACTTCTACTCCGAGGAGCCGTACGGAATGGCCATGCGCAAGGGCGACGTCAAGTTCAAGGCCGCCGTCGATGCCGGGCTCAGGAACGGGTTCGAGTCGGGCAAGTACTTCGAGATCTACGACAAATGGTTCGGCGCGAAGGGCGAGCTGCCGTACCCGATGACGCCAACGGTGAAGGCGTATCTGCTGAAGCACAGCGGCAAGTAGCACGCCGCAACGACCGCCCGTGAGCTATCAGTTCAAGTGGAGTGTGCTCTGGAGCGGCCAGTCGGGCGGCTGGCTGCTCCAGGGCGTCGCCACCACGCTGGCCATCTCCGGTCTGGCGTGGATCCTGGCCGTCGGGCTCGGCATCCTGGCCGGCGCGGCGCGCACGGTGCCGTGGCGGCCGCTCCGGCTCGCCGGCACGTTCTACGTGGAGTTCTTCCGGAACGTCCCGTTGCTGGTGTGGATGTTCTTCTGGTACTTCGGCGTGCCCCCGCTGCTCCCGCGCGGCGTGCAGGATTGGCTCTTCAACCACAGCGCCGAGTTCTGGGCCGGGATGTTCGCCCTCGGCGTCTACCACGGCGCGCGCATGTCCGAGGTCATCCGCTCCGGAATCAATTCGATCCCGCGCACGCAGTTCGAGGCCTCGGTGGCGATGGGGCTGACGACGTTTCAGGCCTACCGGCTGATCATCGTGCCCATCGCACTGCGGCTCATCGTGCCGCCGGCCACCAACGAGTCGCTCAATCTCCTGAAGAACTCGTCGGTTGCGCTCACGATCAGCGTGGCCGAGCTCACGTTCCAGACGCGGCAGGTCGAGACCTATACCGCCAAAGCCATCGAGGCGCTGACCGCCGGGACCCTCATCTACCTCGTCCTCTGTGTGAGCATCGCGTGGATCATGGCCCGCGTCGAGCGGCGCTTCGCGATCCCCGGCCTCATCGCGCGGGGAGGCTGAGCGTGCTCGACCTCGGCGTGATCGTTGCCAACTTCAAGTTCCTGGTCGTTCAGGGACTCTTCGGGCTAGGCGGCTTCGCCGGCGGCACGCTGCGTCTGGCGATCCCGGCCATCGTGCTGGGGTTCGTACTCGGGATCTTCATCGGCCTGGCGCGCCTGGCGCGTTCCCGCTTCGTCAGCCTGCCGGCGACGCTCTACGTCGAGTTCTTCCGCGGCGTGCCCCTCGTGATGGTGATCTTCTGGATCTGGTTCATCATCCCGCAGCTGCTGCGACTGCCGATTCCGGAGTACGGCGTGGCGCTCACCGCGTTCGTGATCTTCGAGGCCGCGTACTTCGGCGAGATCATCCGCGCCGGCATCCAGTCCGTGCCGCGCGGACAGGTGGAAGCGGCCACCGCGGTCGGGCTAACCTCCGCCCAGACCATGCGCTTCGTGGTGCTCCCACAGGCCATCCGCAACATGGTGCCGGCGCTGGTGACGCAGATGATCGTGCTGTTCAAGGACACGTCGCTCGCGTCGATCATCGGCTACGTGGATCTGACCAAGGCCGCGCAGATCGTCAACAACCGCGAGATCAAGCCGTTCGAGCTCTACCTGTTCATCGCGGTCGTCTACTTCGTCTTCACGTACTCGATGTCGCTCTTCGCTCGCCGCTTCGAGCGACGCCTGGCTTCTTAAGACTCCGGTATCGCCGGCTTGCTCGTTGGCGCAGGTCACTTGATGGCGCCGGCGGTGAGGCCGGAGACGTAGTAGTCGAGGAAGAAGACGTAGAGGACCACGATCGGCACCGAGGACAGCACCGCGCCGGCCATGAGCGAGCCCCAGTAGTAGATGTCGCCGCGGACGAGCTCGCTCGTCACGCCCACGCTCGCGGTGATCTGCTCGGATGAGGACGTGAAGGTCAGCGCGTAGATGAACTCGTTCCAGGAGAGCGTGAAGGCGAAGAGCGCGGCGCACACCAGCCCCGGGACGGTGATCGGCAGCACGATCCGCCAGAGCGCTTGGATGCGGGTGGCCCCGTCCACCATGGCGCACTCCTCGACCTCCTTGGGGACGGTGCGGAAGTAGCCCATCAGCAGCCAGGTGCAGAACGGCACGAGAAAGGTCGGATAGGTGACGACGAGCGCCCACTTCGAGTCGCCGAGCCCGAGCCAGTTGACGACCTGGGCGAGCGGGAGGAACAGGAGCGAGGTCGGTACCAGGTAGGTGACGAAGATCCCGGTGCCGAGGCTCGCGACGCCGAAGAACTTGAGCCGGGCCAGCGCGTACGCCGCGACCGTCCCGATGACGAGCGAGACGAACGTCGAGAGCACCGTGACCAGGAGGCTGTTCTTGGTCCACGTGAGGAACGCCGTGTCCCACAGGAGCTTCGTGTAGTGCTCGAGGGTCGGCCCCTGGCGGATGAGCAGCGGCACCGCGGTGCGATCGTAGAGCTCCTTGTTCTGCTTCAACGACGTCAGCGTCATGTGGTAGAAGGGAAACAGCGCGAAGACGAGGAACGGCACCAGCAACAGGTGCATCGCGAGCCGCTGCGTAATCTTCCGGCGCGTCATCTCAGTAGGCCTGCTTTCGCACGAAGCGGAGCTGCGCCCACACCACCAGCATCAGCACCGGGAAGAGATAGAGCGAGATCGCCGCCCCCTCGCCGATGCGGCCCGTCTCCAGCCCGACCTGGCGCGCCAGCGTCGCGAACAGGTGGGTCGAGTTGATCGGACCGCCGTGGGTGAGGACGAAGACGATGTTGAACTCGCTGAAGGTGAAGATCGTGGAGAAGAGCACCACGATGGCCAGCACGCCCTTGAGCAGCGGCAGCGTGACGTACCAGAACCGGGAGAAGGGCCCGGCCCCGTCGGCCTCGGCCGCCTCGTAGAGCTCCTTCGGGATCGCGACCAGCCCCGCCAGGATCGTGATCGCGAAGAACGGTAGGCCGCGCCAGATGTTGACGATGATGACCGCGGCCATCGCGTAATACTTCTGGCCGAGCCAGTTCGGTCCCGGGGGGTCCATGATGCCGAGCGCGAGGCCCGTCCAATTCACCACGCTATAGAGCGAGTTGAACATCCACGTCCAGCCGAGGGTCGACAGCGCCGTCGGGATGACCCACGGCAGCAGCACGGCGCCGCGGATCAGCCGCTTGAACCAGAGCTGCTGGTTGAGCAAGAGGGCGAGCGAGACCCCCAGCACGAGCTTGGCGCCCACCGCCGCGCCGCAGAAGACGAACGCGTTCTGGAAGGTCTGGCGAAACGCGTCGCTCTCCCAGAGGTTGATGAAGTTGCGGACACCGATGAAGTGGCTCGGCCGCCCGATGAAGGCGTTCGAGACGGAGAAGTAGAGCGCCATGCAGAACGGGTAGGCGACGAGGAGCAGGAGGAGCACGAGCGCCGGGCTCACGAAGATCGAGCCCAGCCATTGCTCGCGGTCGAGCAGCTCGCCGACCTTGGCCCGCAGCGAGGGCCGGCTCGCCGGGGCGGCGACGCGAATGCCGCCGATCGCCATCTCAGCTCATCCCGCCATGATTTTTTTCATCTCGTTCTCGGCCCAGACCATGGCGTCCTTCGTGGACGTTCCCGTCACCGCCTTCGCGATCATGTTGGGCATGATGAACGAGTTGGTGATGAGCTGTACCTTGTCGCTGGGCGGCGCCGGCCACCCGTAGCAGTGGTACTGCACGCCCTCGGCCTTGAGGCCGGCGTACTTCGGGTCGGTCTTGAGCACGGGATGGTCCTGCAGCTTCTCGTAGACCGGCAGGTTGAAGGCGTCGGCCGACATGATGAACTCGTCGTAGGTCTCCCGCTTGCCGAGCAGGTAGCGGATGAACTCCTTGGCCGGCTCGGCGTTCTTGGAGAACTTCCAGATCCCGATGTGACGCGGCACGTCGGTCTCGTGGCGGCCGGCCGGCCCGCCGGGCGTCCGGTGGTGGTTGATGGTGTCGGCGGTCGGCAGCTTCATCTGCTTGGCCACGATGTAGGCGCTGACCGGGTTGTGGATCCAGCCCGCCTTGCCCTGCTGGATCGCCTGGTTGTTGCTGGCGTCGTCCCAGGAGAGCACCTCGGGCTCCATGCAGTCGCGGAACATCTTCTTGTACCACTCGATCATCTGCGCGGTCTGCGGGCTGTTGATCCGGACGGTCTTGCCGTCCTTGTCGACTTCCTGGCCGCCGGAGGACCACAGCACCGGGCCGGCCGTGGAGATCGAGTCGTAGTTCTGGCTGATGGGGATGCCGACCGGATGCCCCATCTTCTTCAGCTCCTTGCCGGCGGTGTAGAGGTCCTCCCACGTGTCGGGGATCTTGAGGCTCGCCTTCTTGAACAAGTCCTCGCGATAGGTGGCCACGAACATGGCGTGGTACTGGGGGACCGCCCGCCACGTGCCGCGGACGCGCGCGGTCTCGCCCGCCGACGAGAGCACCTTTCCGTACTTCTTCTCCAGATCCGCCACCAGGTCTCCGAGGTCGATCAGCTGACTGTCGTAGAGCCACGGGAAGTGCATGCGCATCTCGACGAGGTCGTGCCCGGCCTGGGACTGGACCTCGGAGGCGTACTTGGCGGCCTGCTGGGCCGCCGCGATGTGGTCGATCTTGAGCTTGATCCCGGTGTCCTTGGTGAAGCGCTGGCCGATCTCGGCCAGCTTCTTGTCCATGAGCGGCGCGAAGTTGTTCCAGCACAGGTACGAGACCTCGCGCTGCTGCCCGAGCACCGGAGGAACGCCGGTGGCGAGAATGCCGGCGAGACCGGTGCCGGCGGTCGTCGTCAGAAAATGACGTCGGGTGATCCCGGACATGACTCCTCCTCTTTTCGTTCGTTCAACGCGCCGGTCGATCCGTCGCCCCTGGGCTCGGCTCGTCCCCGGCCCACCACGATCTCGAGCTGGCGCCGGGGCACCGCGGCCGCTTGCTGCTTCTTGATCCGGTAGCCGACCAGGACCGAGATCAGGATGCCGAGGCCGAGGAGGACGATCAACACCCGATGCCGACGGGCAAATCTCATTCGGGCGACATCATACCCGGAAAGCTGCCCTTTTCGCTCATCGCGGCCGCCCTCCCGGGGCCATCTCCCCCAGGTCTTCCGACGTCGCGCAGCGGAAACCGACGAAGTGATGGCCAGCGGAGGCGCCGCGCCGGTCGTACGAACGGCGCCGGGTCAGCGACAACGACTCGACGCCGTCGTCGTGGCTGGCGCCTCGGACCACCACGCGGCCGCTCGCGCCCGTGTACGGCTCGCGCCCGTCGTCGTGACGATAAGGGTAGGGGACCAGCGCGGTTGCGGTCCACTCCCTGAGATTACCCAGCAGGTCCTCGACCCCGTACGGGCTGGCGCCGGCCGGCCGGGCTGCGGTCGGCTCGGTGGCGTTGTACGCGCGGCCGAAGACGGCCAGACGAGGCGTCGGCTCCGCGACGCCCCACGGGTAGGGTCGGCGGTCGGGCCCGCGGGCGGCCTTCTCCCACTCCGCCTCGGCAGGCAAGCGCCGGCCGAGCCACGCGCAGTAGTCCCGGGCGCCGAACCACGAGACCTCGACGACCGGGTGGCGCTCGAAGCCCGCGTCCGCGACCCAGCGGCCCCCGCTCAGGTGAACGCGCGCGTCGCCGTCGTCCTCGTCGAAGCGCCGCTCGACGCCTGGCGGCCTCAGGCCCCTCGCGTTCAGAAACGCGGCGAACTCGGCGTTGGTCACCTTGTGGCGCTCGATCCAGAAGTCGCGCACGTACACCCGGTGCAGCGGCGCCTCTTCCGGCGCGCCGTCGTCGCGGCCCATCCAGAACGCTCCGGCGGGAACCAGCATGATGCCGTCGGCCGACGCGCTGGCCGGCGCGACCGAGAGGCCCGCGGCCAGCAGCGTCGCGACGAAGCGGCTCACGCGGATCA
The DNA here is from genome assembly GCA_003220435.1 of Candidatus Rokuibacteriota bacterium. GTDB lineage: Bacteria > Methylomirabilota > Methylomirabilia > Rokubacteriales > CSP1-6 > AR31. The sequence continues at coordinate 21,839 of QHSL01000085.1, forward strand.
TGGTATCGTGGGTCCGGCATGCGCTCACGCTGGAACGAGGCGGAGGCGGATCAGCTCCAGGGCCTCGACCTCCTCGTCTACGCGTCCCGCCTGATCGGGGCCGAGGCCTCGCTGGTGATCTGGGGCGGCGGCAACACCTCGATCAAGACGCGCGAGCGCGACCACCGCGGCCGTGAGATCCCCGTGCTGCGGGTCAAGGGCAGCGGCTCCGACCTCAAGTCGATCCAGCGCAAGGACTTCCCGGGCGTGCGCATGGACGACATCACCGCGCTTCTCTCACGCGGCGACATGGGCGACGAGGAGATGGTGAGCTATCTCGGTCACGCCCTGCAGGAGCCCGGCGGCGTGCGGCCCTCGATCGAGACGCTCCTGCACGGGTTCCTCTCGGCGCCCGCGGTCGTCCACACCCACGCCGACGCCGTCGTGTCGCTGACGAACAACGATCGTGCGGCCGACGTGATCGATGGCGTGTACGGCAAGGACGTCATCGCCCTCGCGTACCGCCGGCCGGGGTTCCGCATTTCGCGCGACGTCGCCGACGCCATCCGCGAGCGGCCCGACGCGAAGGCGCTCCTGCTCGAGCGCCATGGCACGATCACGTGGGGCGCCACGGTGCGCGAGGCCTACGAGGCGACGATCGAGCTGATCACGCGAGCCGAGGAGGCCATCGCCGAGCGAAAGCGTGGACGACAGCCCTTCGGCGGCGCTCGGGTCCCCGCTCCCGAGCCGGCGGCGCGCCGTGCGACCGCGCTGGCGGTGGCGCCGCGACTGCGCGGGCTGCTCGGGCGCGACCGCCGGGTCGTCGTGACGTTCGACGACTCGCCCGAGGTCGCCGCCTTCGTCTCGTCGGTCGACGCGCCGCGCGTCTCCCAGATCGGGCCGGCCACGCCCGACCACACGATCTACGCCAAGCGGGTGCCGTGCTTCGTGGAGACCGATGGGTCGCAGTCGCCGGCGCAGCTGGCCGAAGCGATCGGGCGCTCCGTCGACCGCTTCGCCGTCGACTACACGCGCTACTTCGAGCAGCACCGGGTCGCCGGCGCCGCGCTGGGCGACCCGATGCCGCGCGTCGTGCTGGTGCCGGGGCTCGGCATGTTCGTCTCGGGCAAGGACCGGCGCACTGCCGGCATCGTCGGCGACATCTACCATCACACGATCGACGTGCTCGAGAACGCGGGGGCGTTCGGCGGCTACGTCTCGCTGTCGCCGAAGGACGCCTTCGACGTCGAGTACTGGCCCCTCGAGCTCTACAAGCTCACGCTGGCGCCGCCCGAGAAGGAGCTGGCGCGGCGGATCGCGCTGGTGACCGGCGGCGGCTCCGGCATCGGCCGGGCCGTGGCGCGCCGGCTCGCCCTCGAGGGCGCGCACGTCGTCGTCGGCGACATCGACGCCGCCGCCGCGCAGAAGACGGCCGGCGAGATCGTGACCGCCATCGGCGCGGGGCGAGCGCTCGGCCTCGAGATGGACGTGACGCGCGAGGCGTCGGTGCGCGCGGCGTTCGAGACGACGATCCTCGCCTACGGCGGGCTCGACGTGCTCGTGTCGAACGCGGGGATCGCGCACTCCTCTCCGGTGGCCCGTCTCGAGCTCGGCGACTGGGAGCGCTCCTTCGCCGTCAACGCGACCGGCCACTTCATCGTGGCCCGGGAGGCGATGCGGTTGCTCACCGCGCAGGGACTCGGGGGCGCGCTGGTCTTCGTGGCGACCAAGAACGTGATGTCGCCGGGCAAGGACTTCGCCGCGTACTCCGCCGCCAAGGCGGCCGAGGCGCAGCTGGCGAAGGTGCTGGCGCTGGAGGGCGCGCCGCACGGGATCCGTTCCAACATCGTGAACCCGGACGCCGTGTTCCAGGACTCGAAGCTCTGGTCGGACGAGATCCGCCGCGAGCGCGCGGCCGCCCAGGGCATCCGCGTGGACCAGGTCGAGGAGTTTTACCGCACGCGCAACCTGCTCGGCGTCAGCATCCTGCCCGAGGACGTCGCCGAGGCGGTCCTGTTCCTCGCGTCCGATCGCTCCGCCAAGACCACCGGCTGCACGCTGACCGTCGACGGCGGCGTGAAGGACGCGTTCCCGCGGTGACGTCGGCGATCGGCTTCGGCGCTCAGCTCTCGATCCACCCGCCCGCCGAGCAGTTCGAGCTGGTCCGCCGGCTGGAGGCGGTGGGCTACGACTCGGTGTGGACGGGCGATCACGTGTCGTTCCACAACCCGCTCTACGAGTCGCTCACGCTGCTGGCGTCCTACGCGCCGATCACGCAAAGAATCAAGCTGGGCGTGGCGGTCTATCTGTTGGCGCTGCGTGCTCCAGCGATTGCCGCGAAAGCGGCGGCGACGGTCGACGTGCTCTCGGGCGGCCGTCTCGTATTCGGTGTCGGCGTGGGCGGCGAGAACCCGAAGGAGTTCGAGCTCTGCGGCGTGCCCTACAAGGAGCGTGGCGCGCGGGTGAACGAAGGCATCGACGTGATCCGGACGCTCTGGCGCGACACGCCGGCGAGCTTCCACGGCCGGTTCACGCGCTTCGAGTCGGTTTCGGTGGATCCCAAGCCGATCCAGCGGCCGCCGCCGATTTGGGTCGGCGGGCGTTCGGACGCGGCGCTGGCGCGCGCCGGTCGCCAGGGCGACGGCTGGGTGTCCTACGTCGTCCAGCCGGATCGCTACGCGCAGAGCCTCGACAAGATCCGCGCCGCGGCCGACGCCGCCGGCCGCTCGATGGCGTCCTTCACCGCCGCGCACCTGGCCTTCATCACGATCGGGCGCGACTGGGAAGCCGCGAAGCGGACGTGGGTGCGCGTGCTCAGCAACCGTTACGCGCAGGACTTCGAGCCGCTCGTCAAGCGCTACGGCGTGATCGGCACGCCCGAGCAGTGCAGCGAGCAGCTCGAGCGGTTCCGCGCGGCCGGCTGCAGCTACTTCCTGATGAGCGCGATCGGTGACCCGCGCGACGAGCAGGCCCAGCTCGAGGCGATCGCCGCCGAGATCCTTCCGCGCTTCAGGTCGCGCTGATGGCGGAGCTGACCGGCGGCCACCTGGTCGCGCGGACCCTGCGTCAGGCCGGTGTGCGCCACGTGTTCACGCTCTGCGGCGGCGACATCCTGCCGATCTACGACGGCTGTCTCAGCGAGAACGTCGCCGTCGTCGACGTGCGCCACGAGCAGGCGGCCGCCCACGCGGGCGACGCCTACGCCCGGCTCACCCGCGGGATCGGCGTGGCCCTCGTCGTCCCTGGACCGGGCGTGACCGACGCGGTGACCGGTGTCGCCAACGCCTACGCCGCGCGGAGCCCGCTGCTGTTGATCGGTGGCGCCGCGCCGCTCGGCCTCCGCGGTCTGGGGGCGCTCCAGGAGACGGAGCAGGTCGCGCTCCTGCGGCCGATCACCAAGGGCGCCTGGTCCGTGGCCGAGACCCGCCAGATCCCCGAGGTGCTGACGACCGCGATCCGCACGGCGCTGTCCGGGCGGCCGGGACCCGTGTTCGTCGAGATTCCCGTGGACCTGCTGCTGGCCGCCGTCGAGGACCGCCTGGCGCCGATTCCGACGGGCTATGTCCACCGACCGCGCGGCGCCGCCGATCCGGACGGGTTGGCTCTGCTCGAGACGCTGCTGGCCGACGCCGAGCGGCCCGTCGTGATGGCCGGCGGCGGCGTCTACTGGGACGATGCCGCGAAGTCACTGGCGCTGTTCGCCGAACGCGCAGGCGCGCCGGTCTTCATGAACGGCGCCGGGCGAGGCGTGCTTGGAACCGATCATCCGAACGCGTTCTTCCACACGCGCGGCTGGGCGCTCGGCCACGCCGACGTCGTGCTGGTGCTGGGCACGCCGCTTGACTTCCGCCTGGGCTACGGCCGACCGCCGACCTTCGCGGAAGACGCGAGGGTCGCGATGATCGACGTCGACCCGGTCGAGCTCGGACGCAACCGACCCCTCGAGCTTGGAATATCGGGCGACATCGACATCATCCTGCGGCAGCTCGTCGACGCCCTGCCCAAGGGATTGCCGGACCGCGTCGCGCCCTGGCTCGCGGAGCTGCGACGGCGGGAAGGGGAGGCGCGCGGCAAGCTCGACGAGCTGGCGGCGACCGACGCGCGACCGATCTCGCACTATCGCTGGGCGCGGGAGATCGCGGGGGCGGTGACGCGCGACACGATCGTCGTGGGCGACGGCGGCGACGTCGTCAACTGTGTCGCGAAGTTCGTGCCGGTCGATCGGCCGGGGCAGTGGCTCGATCCCGGCCCGCTCGGCTGCCTCGGCGTCGGTCCGCCGTTCGCCGTCGCGGCGAAGCTGCTCCGCCCGGACCAGCGCGTGTTGCTGGTGTCCGGCGACGGCGCCTTCGGGCTCAACGGCATGGAGCTGGAGACGGCCGTGCGGTTCGGGCTGCCGCTCACGTGCATCATCGGCAACGACGGCGGCTGGGGCCAGATCCGCAGCCCACAAGTGTCGTTCTTCGGCGAGACGCGGACGGTGGCCACCTCGCTGCCGACGACCCGCTACGACCTGATGGTCGAGGCCCTCGGCGGCCGCGGCGCGCTCATCACGGACCCGCGGGAGATCGGCCCCGCGCTGGCGCGGGCCCTGGCCGCCGACGAGGTCTGGTGCCTCAACGTGGTGCTCGACCCCGCCGCCTACCGCAAGAGCGGCCAGGTCTCGATGGCCATCTGACGGCCGCGTGAAGATCACGTTCCTGTGTCCGCACCTGCGCATCGCCGGAGGCGTGCGCGCGATCCTCACCTACGCCGACCGCCTCGCCGCCGGCGGCCACGACGTCGCGGTCGTGGTGGAAGCCAGGGGCCGCGGCCGGGCCCTCTGGCGATCGCTGACCCACGCGGGGCCGACGTGGGTGAGGGGCTTCCGGGCGCGCGTCGTGTGGGTGGATCGCTGGCGGGCGGACGCGCTCCCCGAGGGCGACGCGGTCGTGGCGACGGCGTGGCAGTCGGCGGCAGCGGTGGCCGCGGCGTCCGCGCGCTGCGGGAGGAAGTTCTACCTCGTGCAGCACTACGAGAGCCTCTACCACGGCGCGCCGGCGACGGTGGACGAGACGTACCGGCTGCCGCTCCACAAGATCGCGATCTCGACGTGGCTCCGCGACGTCATGCGCGAGCGCTTCGACAGCGACGCCGAGGTTCTCGTGACCCCGGTCGACCGCGTGCTGTTTCACGCGGTGCCCGTCGCGCCCGCGTCCGCCGGCCTGCGCGCGCTGATGCTCCACCACGAGTACCCCTGGAAGGGCGTCGCCGACGGTTTTGCTGCGGTCGCGCGGGTGAAGGCCCGCGTCCCGAGCCTGCGTCTCGTAGGCTTCGGCGTGAAGGGTCCGCGGACGCTCGCGGCTTACGACGAGTTCCACGCGAACCCGCCGCAAGAGAAGCTCGCGCTCCTCTATAGTGGGTGCGGGATCTACCTGTGCCCGTCGTGGGACGAGGGGCTCGGCATGCCTCCGATGGAGGCCATGGCGTGCGGCGCCGCGCTCGTCACCTACGACAACGGCGGCTGCCGTGACTACGCGCGCGACGGCGAGACCGCGCTGGTCGCGGCGCGTCGGGATGTGGGCGACCTCGCCGCCAAGCTCGAGCGTCTCGCCGCCGATTCTGCGCTGCGCGCGCGCCTGGCGGCGGCCGGCGCCGCGTTCGTGACGACGGCGTTCGACTGGGATCGTGCGGTGCGGCGGATGGAGGAGATTCTGGCGGCCGGCGCGGTCGCCGGGGGCGATCAGGCGCGACGCAGGGCGTGAGGGCGCGACGGGGAGAGGGCGCCGGCCGCTCCGAGCCGCGACGCGAGGTTGGCGAGCTCCCGCTCGAGGTCGGCCAGGCGCCGCGCCAGGCGGTCGCGCTCCTCGCGCAGCGACTGCGCCGCCGACGCCATGTGCTCCGCCAGGCGTCGATCGCGGTCGGCCCGCTGCCGCGTGTCGAGCGCAACGTCATCCATGGCGAGTTTCTACGAGCAAGGGGGATGCCGACGTCCGACGCCTTGCCAGCCGCCGGTTTCTGAGAAACTGGAAATCCGGAAAGCCGTGCACTCTGACAATCGTGCCGGCCGGCCGGTCAGCCTGACACGCCGGAAACCCCTTCCGACCGCGTGCTAGAATCGGCGCGAGATGCCGATTTACGAATACGAGTGCCATGACTGCCGCCGGCGCGTGAGCCTGCTCGTGCTGCGGCCCTCGGCGGCGCCCCCGCCCACGTGCCCGCGCTGCGGCGGCTCGGCGCTCTCGCGGCTGATGTCGCGCTTCGCGACCGTGAAATCCGAGGAGGCGCGGCTCGATTCGCTCGCCGATTCCTCGAATTTCGGCGACCTCGACGAGGACAACCCGGCGAGCGTCGCGAAGTTCATGAAGAAGATGGGACGGGAGTTCGGGGAAGACCTCGGTGACGATTTCGAGTCAGCCATGGACGAGGCGATGGCCGAGGGGGAGGCGGGCGGGGAGACCGACGCCGAATCCCCCGGCGCCTCGGAAGCGTCCGATCAGTTGTGAAAGTCCAGGCGCATGACTCCTTCGACGCGGTGGGGGCGCCGGCATGGGATGGGCTGGTGGCGGCCACCCGCCTTCGCTCGCCGTTTCTCTCCTGGACCTGGCAGCACGAATGGGCCCGGGCGTTCGTGCCGGATCGCCGGTTGGAGATCCGCGCGGTCGAGGACGACGGGGGGCACCTGGTCGCGATCCTGCCGCTCTACGAGGACTCGCCCGGCGTGCTGGAGATGATCGGCGGCGCTGACGTCTCCGATTATCTCGACCTGCTTGCGGTGGAAGGGCGGGAGGAGGACGCGTGGGCCGCCCTGCTCCAGTCCCGGGGGACCGAGCGCGTCGCGTGGCGCTTGCACGCCGTGCCCGCCGCGTCTCCCACGGTCGCCGCGCTGCCGCAGCTCGCGCCGGCGTGGGGCCTCGCCGCGTCGGTCACGGTGGAGGAGCGATGTCCCGTGGTCGCTCTGCCGCGGTCGTGGGAGACCTACCTCGCCAGCCTGTCCGGGAAGCACCGTCACGAGCTCCAGCGCAAGATGCGACGTCTCGAACGCGAAGCCCCTGAGACGCGTGTGTCCTTCGCAAGCGACCCCCCCGAGGTGGAGGCACGCCTGGCCCAGTTCCTCGTCCTCCACCGGCGCTCGCGGGTGGGCAAGGCGCGCTTCATGGACGACCGGATGGAGGGCTTCTTCCGGCGGGTCCTCGCCGCGCTCGCCCTTCGGGGCGGGGTGCGGATCTGGCTGCTGGAGACGGCGGCCGGCCCCATCGCCTCCTTCATCACGCTCGAGTGGGACGGCACGGTCGGCCTCTACAACTCCGGATTCGATCCCCAGCGCGCGTCGCTCTCGCCGGGCGTGGTCCTCCTCACGCACGTGGTGCGGGACGCGATCGAGCGGGCCAAGCGCACCTTCGACTTCCTCCGCGGCGAGGAGCGCTACAAGTACGAGTTCGGACCCGTCCCCGAGGCGGTCTACGCGGTGACGATCGCATGAGCCTGCACGTCGCGATGCTCAGCGTGCACACCTGTCCGCTCGCCGCGCTCGGCGGCAAGGAGACGGGCGGGATGAACGTCTACGTACGCGAGGTGTCGCGCGAGCTCGGCCGGATGGGCGTGTCGGTCGACGTCTTCACGCGCTCGCAGAACGCGGCGATCCCGCGGGTGGTGGCGCTTGGCGAGCGGGCGCGCGTAATCCACCTACCGGCCGGCGCCGAGGCGCCGATGGTGCGCGAGCGGATCCACGAGCACCTCGACGAGTTCGTCGCCGGCGTCGAGGCGTGGCGGATGGCCCGATCGATCGATTACAACCTGATCCACGCCCACTACTGGCTGTCCGGCGTTGCGGCGCTGACGCTCAAGGCCCGGTGGTCGGTGCCGGTGCTCCAGATGTTCCACACGCTCGGACGGTTGAAGAATCGCGTGGCCCGGAGCGCGGCCGAGCTGGAGCCGCAGGTGCGGCTCGACGAGGAGATGCGCATCGTCGGCGCTGCCGACCGGATCGTGGCCGCGAACGTCGTCGAGCGGGCGCAGCTCCTGTCCGACTACGGGGCGCGCGCGCCGCAGGTCGCGACGATCCCGTGCGGCGTCGACACGGACCTGTTCACGCCCGGCGACCGCGCCGAGGCGCGGCGGCAGCTCGGGCTCGACGAGCGGCCGGTGCTGCTGTGGGTCGGTCGCATCGCTCCCATCAAGGGGCTCGACACGCTCCTCGACGCGGTCGCCCGGCTGCGCGCGACTGGCCAGGACCTGCAGCTCCTGATCGTGGGCGGCGAAGCCGACGATCCCACGAACGGTCACGAGGCGTCGCTGCGCCAGCGGATCGCGAGGCTCGCGCTCGGGCAGGCCGTCCGCTTCCTCGGCCCGCAGCCCCAGAGCGTGCTCCCGACGTACTACGTCGCCTCCGACGTGACGGTCCTGCCTTCTTACTACGAATCGTTCGGCATGGTCGCCCTCGAAGCGATGGCTTGCGGGAGCCCCGTCATCGCCTCTCGCGTCGGCGGTCTCGTCACCACGGTCCGCGACGGCGTCACCGGCTTTCTGGTGCCGGAGGGCGACGTCGCCGCACTGGCCGAGCGCATCGGCGGCCTCAGCGCCGACGCCGATCTGCGCTGGCGCGTTGGCCGTGAGGGCGTCCGTTGGGCGGCCCAGCACCGCTGGCCCTGCGTGGCCGAGGCGGTGTGCCGGGAATACGCCTCCCTGGAAGAGCGCGCCGAAGCCCACCTGGCGGCGGCGCGCTGCCGCGAGTAGCACGGCCGCGCTCGACCGCGTGCTACACTCCGCCGGGGTGAGCACACTCCTCTCCGTCGAGAACCTCCAGACGCACTTCGTGACACGGAGCGGCGTGGTGCGCGCGGTCGACGACGTGTCTTGGGACGTCGAGGAAGGCGAGACCGTCGCGCTGGTCGGCGAGTCGGGCTGCGGCAAGAGCGTGAGCGCGCTCAGCATCATGCGCCTGGTGGCCGGGCCGGCGGGCCGGATCGTCGGCGGCCGCGTCCTCTTCAAGGGCCGGGACATCCTGAAGCTCTCCGAAGAAGAGATGCGCCGCGTACGGGGCCGCGAGATCGGCATGGTGTTCCAGGAGCCGATGACCTCGCTCAATCCGGTCCTCTCGATCGGGCGCCAGCTCACCGAGGGGCTCGAGATCCACCTGGGGATGACGCCGGCCGACGCGCGCCGGCGCGCTGCGGAGCTGCTCGGCATGGTGGGGATCCCCGACCCGGAGCGGCGTCTGGCCCAGTACCCGCACCAGTTCAGCGGCGGCATGCGGCAGCGGATGATGATCGCGATGGCGCTCGCCTGCAAGCCGTCGCTGATCCTCGCCGACGAGCCGACGACGGCGCTCGACGTCACCATCCAGGCACAGATCCTCGAGCTGATGAAGGATCTCTCCCGCCGCTTCGGTGTCGCGATGCTGATCATCACCCATAACCTCGGGGTCGTCGCCCGCTACGCCGACCGCGTCAACGTCATGTACGCAGGTCGCATCATCGAGCGCGGCTCGGCGCGCGAGCTCTACGCGCGCCCGCGGCATCCGTACACCCTCGGCCTCTTGCGCTCCGTGCCGCGCCTCGACGAGCCGCGTCGGGCGCGTCTGGATCCCATCGAGGGGCAGCCGCCCGACCTCACGCGCCTGCCGCCGGGCTGCGCCTTCACCCCGCGGTGCGCCTTCAGCGTCGCGCGCTGCGGCGTCGAATCGCCACCGCTCGCCGCGGTCGACCAGGGCGGACACGTGAGCGCCTGCTGGGAGGCCGCGCACCTCGATCGGGTGCCCGTTCGCAGCGCCGCGACATGAAGGAGGATGCGCCCCTCCTCGAGGTCCGGAATCTCGTCAAGCACTTCCACGTCGGCGGCGGGCTCTTCGGCGGGCGGGCCGGCGTGGTCCGCGCCGTGGACGGCGTGAGCTTCGCGATCCGTCGGGGCGAGACGCTCGGACTCGTCGGCGAGTCGGGCTGCGGCAAGACCACGGTCGGTCGGTGCCTCCTGCAGCTGGAGCGGCCGACGAGCGGCCAGGTCCTCTTCGAAGGGCGCGACCTCACCACCCTCGACGAGGACGAGCTCCGACCGATCCGCCGGCGGGTACAGGTGATCTTCCAGGATCCGTACAGCTCGCTCAATCCGCGAATGACCGTCGGCCAGATCCTCGCCGAGCCGCTCATGGTCCACGACATCGTCACCGATCGCGAGAGGCGCGGCCAGCGCGTCCGTGAGCTTCTGTCCCACGTGGGGCTCCTGGCGCAGCACGCGCACCGCTATCCGCACCAGCTCTCCGGGGGGCAGCGGCAGCGGGTGGGTATCGCGCGGGCCCTCGCGGTCGAGCCCGCGCTGATCGTTTGCGACGAGCCGGTGTCGGCCCTGGACGTGTCGATCCAGGCGCAGATCATAAATCTACTCGAGGACCTGCAGGCCGGGTTCGGGCTGACCTATCTCTTCGTCGCCCACGACTTGTCGGTGGTGCGCCACATCTCCGACCGCGTCGCCGTCATGTACCTCGGCAAGATCGTCGAGATCACGGACCGCAAGTCTTTGTACGACGTCCCGCGCCACCCCTACACGAAGGCGCTCCTGTCGGCGGTCCCGATCCCCGATCCGGCGCTCGAGGGGCAGCGCGAGCGGGTCGTGCTCGGCGGCGAGGTGCCGAGCCCGCTCAATCCGCCGGCCGGCTGCGCCTTCCATCCCCGCTGTCCGATCGCCATCGACCGCTGCCGCGCGGAAGGGCCCGAGCTCCGGGAGATCGGGCCGGGTCACCGGGCAGCCTGTATCCTGGCTTGACCAAGGACGTTGCCATGCTTAAATGCAGAAACCGCGCGCGGTCGGCGCGAGTTCTCTCGCAAATCTCTGGAGGGACGATCGAATGCGACGCTACCTGCATATCCTCGTGATCGCAATCGTGGCCGCGGCGCTGACCAGCCCGGCCATGGCTCAGGACAAGCCCCGATACGGTGGTGAGCTGATCTTCGCGGTGCCCTCGGAGCCGCCGTCGTACGACGGCCACCGGGAAGAGACCTTCGGCGTCATTCATCCGATGGCGCCCCACTACAACACCCTGCTGCGCACCGACCCCAACGACAAGACCGGCACCAAGCTCGTCAGCGATCTAGCCGAGTCATGGACCATGGCGAAAGACGGTCGCACCTATACGTTCAAGCTGCGCCGGGGCGTCAAGTTCCACGACGGCAGCGAGATGACCTCGGCCGACGTCAAGGCCTCCTACGACAAGATCGTCTTCCCGCCCCAGGGGGTCGCGTCCGACCGCCAGGGTCAGTACGTCGCCGTCGAGGCGGTGCAGGCGCCCGACCCCTACACGGTCGTGTTTCGGCTCAAGTGGCCCGCGGCCTCCTTCCTGGCCTCGATCGGGTCGCCGTGGAACTGGATCTACAAGGCCGACATCCTGGCCAAGGACGTGCGGTGGTACGAGAAGAACGTGATGGGGACGGGTCCGTTCACGTTCGTGGAGCACGTGAAGGGCTCCCACTGGGTCGGCAAGCGGAACCCGAACTATTGGGACAAGGGCAAGCCGTACCTGGACGGCTACCGAGCGGTGTTCATCAGGGACTCGGCGGCGCAGGTGGCCGCCGTCCGCGGCGAGCGGGTCCACATGCAATTCCGGGGTTTTTCGCCGTCGGAGCGCGACAGCCTCGTCCAGGCCCTCGGCCCCAAGATCACGGTGCAGGAGAGCCCGTGGGACTGCGCCCTGCTCGTGGCCATGAACCACGACAAGAAGCCCTTCGACGACAAGCGGGTCCGCCGCGCGCTCTCGCTGGCGCTCGACCGCTACCAGGGCTCGCAGGCGCTGTCGAAGATCGCGATCGTCAAGGAAGTGGCGGGTGTCCAGGTGCCCGGAACACCGTACGCCACTCCGCCGGCCGAGCTGGAGAAACTCGCCGGGTACGGCCGCGACATCGCCAAGTCGCGGGCCGAGGCCAAGCGACTCCTCAAGGAGGCCGGCGTTCCCGACGGCTTCGGCTTCACGTTCAAGAACCGCGGCATTCCCATGCCCTACGAGCCGGTCGGCGTGTGGCTGATCGACCAGTGGCGGCAGATCGGGCTCAACGTCAAGCAAGAGGTCGTCGAGGCGGCCCAGTACTACTCGCAGGTCCTGCGGCCCGGCAACTACGAAGTCGCCATGGATTTCCAGTGCGGGTACATCGTGGAGCCGGACCTCGACATCTACAAGTTCCAGTCCAAGGAGATCAGCCCGGCCAACTACAGCCGCTATACGGACAAGACCCTCGACGAGCTGTTCTTGAAGCAGGGCCGGGCGGGGGACGCCGAGGAGCGGAAGAAGTACGTCCGCGAGTTCGAGAAGCGGCTGGTGGACGACGAGGTTCACTATTTCTACACGCTGCAGTGGCACCGGATCATCCCCCACAGCTCGAAGGTGAAGGGCTGGACCATCACGCCCAGCCACTATCTGAACCAGCAACTCGACGCCGTCTGGCTCACGGAGTAACGCCGTGACAGACATCAGCGTCACGCGGCGGCTTTCGATCCCGGCCCTCCTGCTCGCCGGCCTGGTGTTCACCGGGCCGGCGGCCGCTCAGGACAAGCCGCGGTACGGCGGGGAGCTGCTCTTCGCCGTCCCGTCGGAGATGCCGTCGTACGACGGCCACCGGGAGGGGACCTTCGGGATGGTCCACCCGCTGGCACCGCACTACAACACGCTGCTGAAGACCGACCCCAACGATCGGACCGGAACCAAGATCGTCGGCGATCTCGCCGAGTCGTGGACGATCGCGCCCGACGGCCGCGTCTACACCCTCAAGCTGCGGCGCGGCGTCAAGTTCCACGACGGGGCCGAGATGACCTCGCGCGACGTCAAGGCGTCGTACGACAAGATCGTCTTCCCGCCGCCAAACGTCGGGTCCATGCGCAAGGGCCAGTACACCAACGTCGAGGCGATCGAGGCGCCGGACGCGTCGACGATCGTGTTTCGCCTCAAGTGGCCGCAGGCTTCGTTCCTGGCGTCGCTGGCCTCGCCGTACAACTGGATCTACAAGGCCGATGTCCTGGCCAGAGACGTCCGGTGGTACGAGAAGAACGTGATGGGGACGGGGCCCTTCACGTTCGTGGAGCACGTGAAGGGCTCGCACTGGGTCGGCAAGAAGAACTCCAACTACTGGGACAAGGGCAAGCCGTACCTCGACGGGTACCGCGCAATCTTCATGAAGGACTCGGCGGCGCAAGTTGCCGCCGTCCGCGCCGAGCGCGCGCACATCCAGTTCCGGGGCTTCGCGCCCGCCGAGCGCGACAGCCTCGTGGCCGCATTGGGCAGGAAGATCACCGTGCAGGAGAGCCCATGGGATTGCGCGGCCTGGGTGGCGATCAACCAGGACAAGAAGCCCTTCGACGACAAGCGCGTCCGCCGCGCCTTGACCCTCGCCCTGGATCGCCGTCAGGCTTCGGTGGCCCTGTCGAAGATCGCCGTCGTGAAGGAAGTCGCCGGCGTGCAGGTGCCGGGCACACCCTACGCGACGCCGCCGGACGAGCTGGAGAAGCTCGCCGGGTACGGACGCGACATCAAGAAATCACGGGCCGAGGCTCGCCGCCTCCTGCGGGAGGCGGGCGTCCCCGATCGCTTCGCCTTCACGTTCACGAACCGGGGGCTGCCGATGCCGTACGAGCCGATCGGCATCTGGCTGATCGATCAGTGGCGCCAGATCGGGCTCAACGCGACCATGGTCACGATCGAAGCCTCCCAGCACGTGAACGAGCTGCGGGCCGGCAACTTCACGGTGTCCAGCGACGCCCAGTGCGGCTACGCGGTCGAGCCCGACCTGGACCTCGCCAAGTTCCAGTCCAAGGAGATCAGCCACAACAACTACGGCCGCTACACCGACAAGGTGCTCGACGACCTCTACCAGAAGCAGAACCGGGCCACCGATCCCGAGGAGCGGAAGCGCTACGTCCGCGAGTTCGAGCGGCGTCTGCTCGACGAGGAGGTGCACACGTTCATCACGCTCCAGTGGCATCGGATCGTCCCCCATAGCGCCAAGGTCAGGGGCTGGACGATCACGCCGAGCCACTACCTCAACCAGCAGCTCGACGCGGTGTGGCTGGCCGAGTAGCCGGCGGCCACGGGCATGTGGAAATACGTTCTCAAGCGCGTGCTCCTGATGATCCCGACGCTGCTCGGGGTGGCGGTGCTCATCTTCTTCCTCATGCGGGTGGTGCCCGGCGACATCGTGGAGCTGCGCTTCGCGGGTGAGAGCGCCTTCGCCCAGAAGGAGAACCTTGACAAGGAGCGCGCCCGCCTCGGTCTCGACCAGCCGATGTGGCTCCAGTTCGTCACCTGGATGTGGGGCATCGCGCGGTTCGACTTCGGCACGTCGATGTGGACCGGAGCGCCCATCATCGAGGAGATCAAGCTCCGGGCCGCCCTGAGCTTCCAGCTCGCGGTGATGGCGACGCTTATCGCGGTCGTGCTGGCGATCCCGCTCGGGGTCGTGGCGGCCCTGAAACAGGACACCTGGGTGGACTACGTCGTGAGGGTCTTCTCGATCGCCGGCCTGGCCACGCCCTCCTTCTGGCTCGGCATTGTGTTCATCCTGATGCTGCTCATCGTCTTCAAGTGGCTGCCGCCGATGGTGTACACGCCGTTCTGGGTCAACCCGTGGCAGAACATGCTGCAGCTCATCTGGCCCGCGCTCGCCGTCGGCTACCGGTACTCGGCGGTGGCGACGCGGATGACGCGCTCGGCGATGCTGGAGGTGCTGCGGGAGGACTACATCCGCACCGCGCGGGCCAAGGGACTCTGGCAGAAGCTCATCCTGTCGCGCCACGCGCTGAAAAACGCCATGCTCCCCGTGCTCACGGTGGTCGCATTGGAATTCGCGTTTCTCATGGGCGGGCTGGTGGTGACCGAACAGGTGTTCAACCTCAATGGCCTGGGCATGCTCTTCGTCGAGTCGGTCGCCCGGCGTGACTACACGCTGACGCAGGCGCTGGTGATGCTCGTGGCGCTCGTCTTCATCCTCGTCAACTTCACGGTCGACCTGATGTACGCGTGGCTCGACCCGCGGATCCGCTTTCGCTAATGGCGATCAGGCCGACGAGCGTTACCGAAGTCTCCGGCATCGCCCCGGATCGATCCTGGCTCACCGAGGTCGGCGACTTCTGTCGGCAACGCCCGCTGGGCGCGATCGGGGCCGCCGTCGTCGTCGTCAACATCCTCGTCGGCCTCGCCGCCAACCTGATCGCCCCCTACGACCCGCTGACCACTGACTACGGCGCCATGCTCGCGCGGCCATCCGCCGCCCATTGGCTCGGCACCGACGCGTTTGGCCGCGACGTGCTCTCGCGCATCATCTACGGGTCGCGCACTGCCATGCTGGTCGGCTTCGCCTGCGCCCTGCTCGGCGCCACCATCGGCACCGTGATCGGAGTCACCAGCGCGTACTTCGCGGGACGGGTCGACCTGCTCATCCAGCGGGTCATGGACATCTTCCTGGCGTTCCCGCTGATCATCCTGGCTCTAGCGGTCGTCTCGATCCTCGGCACCGGGATCGGCAACGTCATTATCGCGATCGCGATCCCCATGATCCCGCGCGCGGCGCTGGTTGCGCGGTCGAGTGCCTTGGCGATCCGCGAGATGCCGTATGTCGACGCGGCGCGCGCCGCCGGGTACCGTCACCAGCGGATCATCCTGCGCCACATGTTGCCGAACGTCATGGCACCCTACCTCATCATGCTGACCGCGTACCTCGGCCAGGCCATCCTGCTCGAGGCGTCGCTCTCGTTCCTGGGCCTGGGTGTGTCCGAGCCGACGGCCGCGTGGGGGTTGATGCTCCGGGGCGCCGCTGTCCAGTTCGCTGAGGCCGCGCCGTGGATGGCGATCTTCCCCGGCCTCGCGATCAGCCTGGCGGTCTTCGCGTTCAACCTGTTCGGCGACTCCCTGCGGGACGCGCTCGACCCACGCTTGAAGACGCAGTAGACGAGACCTCCGTTCCAAACACCCGGAATGCTTGACGCATTCAGCCCGGATGCTTGACACGCTGCGCGGATTCGGGTACAACCTCCGGTGGTCTCACCTGGCGGCGCGCACCTCGAACAGTGATCGATAGCGGGAGGTTCTTGATGCCGTATATCATCGCCGAGCCGTGCATCAACGTGAAGGACAAGGCCTGTGTCGAGGTCTGTCCGGTGGATTGCATCTATGAAGGCGAGACGATGCTCTACATCCACCCGGACGAGTGCATCGACTGCGGCGCCTGTGAGCCGGTGTGCCCGGTGAAGGCGATCTTCGCGGAAGACGAGACGCCGGATCAGTGGAAGAACTACATCGAGATCAACAAGCAGTTCTTCAAGGACAATCCCGGAGTGAAGCCCGCGACCAAGGCGTAGCTGCACACGCCTCGCAGCACCACGCCAGGCCCGCCGTGCATGTTGATCGCGCGGCGGGCCTCAATGCGTTGCCAAACCGCTCGATCGTCGATGGCACGTGCGTTGCGAGTCACGACGGCATGACTTCGACACCTTCAACCGCTCCCGTGTCGCCCGCTCCCACGCCCGTGGCCTCGCAGACCGCCGGCTATCACGGCGCGGTCTCGGAGTTCAAGCGCCGGCTGATCGAGTCGACGCTCCACCAGGCGCGGGGCAACCGCACCCATGCCGCCCGTGCCCTCGGGCTGCAGCGGACCTACCTGCTGCGGCTCATCCGCGACCTCGGCGTCGCGGCGCCGCCGCCGCCCCAGCGCCGGCGGCGCTCCGCTGCGTAGGGAGTTGACCTTTCGCGAACCGCCCGGCAATCTGTGGCTCGCCGCGGCCCCCGGGCGCGGGGCATCCGCGCGCCCCGTGGAGACGCGGGCGCGCAGCCCATTGCCGACGGTGGCGTCCGGTGCGACGTCACGTGATGCGCGCTCCAGGCCGTCGCGGGGCTGGGCCCCGCCGGCCGAGGCGCGCGACCGAAGAGGAAAGGACGAACTCGTGCCGAAATCCAGTGGACCGCTGGCCGGCGTTCGCGTGCTCGACCTCACCCGGGTTCTCGCCGGTCCCTTCTGCGCGATGATGCTCGGCGACATGGGCGCCGAGGTGATCAAGATCGAGGAGCCCGGCAAGGGCGACGACACCCGGAGCTGGCCGCCGTTCGTCGGCGGCGAGTCGACCTACTTCATGTCCGTCAACCGGAACAAGAAGAGCATGACGCTGAACCTCAAGGCGCCCGAGGGTGGGGAGATCCTCCGCACGCTGGTGCGCAAGAGCGACGTGCTCCTCGAGAACTTCAGGACCGGGACGATGGACAAGCTCGGCTTCGGGTACCGCGCCCTCTCGCGCCTGAACCCACGGCTCGTCTACTGCGCGATCTCCGGGTTCGGCGAGTCGGGCCCGGAGGCGCATCGCGCCGGCTACGACCTCATCGTACAGGCGGAGTCCGGCGTGATGGACCTCACCGGGTTCACCGACGGCCCGCCGGTGAAGGTGGGCAACTCGATCGCCGACCTCGCGGCCGGCATGTCGGCGGCCCACGGCGTGACCCTGGCGCTGCTGGCGCGGACCCGAACCCGCCGGGGCCAGAAGGTCGAGATCTCGATGCTCGACGTGATGGCGTCGCTGCTGACGTATCAGGCCAGGAGCTACTTCGGCACCGGGCAGCGCCCCACCCGCCGCGGCAACGCGCACCCCTCGATCGTGCCCTACGAAGTCTTCCGGGCCGCCGACGCGTTCCTGGTGCTGGGTGTCGCCAATAACTCGCTGTGGGCGAAGTGCTGCGCCGTGCTCGAGCGCCCGGACCTCACCCGCGACAGCCGCTTCGACGCCGAGGCCAAGCGCGTCCAGAATCGCGATGTGCTGGTGCCGCTCTTGAACGAGATCCTCGGGACGCGCGCCGCCGCCGAATGGATCAAGCGGTTCGAGGCCGCCGGCATCCCGGCCGGTCTCATCAAGTCGGTCGCCGAAGTGTGCGAGAGCGAGCACCTGAAGGCGCGGGGAATGACCGTGACGCTGCCGCACCCCAAGGCCGAGCGGGTGACCGTGATGGGCGTTCCGGTGCGCCTGCACACGACGCCCGGGAGAGTCGCGACGGCGCCGCCCCTGCTCGGCCAGCACACCGAGACGGTGCTCCGGACACTGGTCGGCCTCAAGAAGCCGGTGATCGCGCGCTTGCGCACGCAGGGCGCCATCTGAACCTGATACCCCTCACGCTCGAGGGACGCCACATCACGCTGGAGCCGATCGCCGAGCGCCACGCGGCCGACCTCTTCGAGACGATGCGAGACGAGGAGGTCTGACCCTCGATCTGATTCGCCAGGCGGAAGGGCTGATGGCCCGGCGCGATTCGATCGTCTTCGCGCAGATCTGGCGCGAGACGGGCCGCGCGATCGGCTCCACCCGGCTCGACGTGCGTCCGGCCGACCGCCAGGTGGAGATCGGCGCGACGTTCGCCCGCGACTACTGGCGCACCGCCGCGAACACGGAGTCGAAGTATCTCTTCCTGCGCCACTGCTTCGGGACTCTCGGCTGCATGCGCGTCGCGCTCAAGACCGACGGGCGCAACGTCCGTTCTCAGGAAGCCATCGCCCGCCTCGGCGCCGTCCGCGAGGGCACGTTGCGCAAGCACATGAACGTGCGCGGGTACCAGCACGACACGGTCTACTTCTCCATCCTCGACTCGGAATGGCCGCCGATCCGCACCCGTCTCGCCGCGCGTCTCTACGCCTAGCGGTTGGCGACGATCGCCTTGGCTCAGGTCGACGTGACGGCGAAGAGGCGCCAGTCGCCGGGCACGCCCTTCAGCCGGTGGCTCCCCCGATCGTCGAAGCAGATGCCGGAGCCCGCGACGAGATCCCTCACGGTCCCCGACGCCAGGACCTCCTGAGGCTGAGCGGCTGCTGCGATTCGCGCGCCGGTGTGCACGGCGATGCCGGTGACCTTCGATCCGGCGACCTCGCATTCGCCCGTGTGACGCCCCGCCCGCACCTCGAGGCCGAGCGCCTGGACCGCGTCGCGGATGGCGCAGGCGCAGCGGATCGCGCGCGCGGGGCCATCGAAGATCGCAAAGAGCCCGTCGCCCGCCACGTCGATCTCGCGCCCCCGGAACCGCTCGAGCTGCCGGCGGGCGGCGTCGAGATACCTGTCCAGGATCTCCCGCCAGCGGCGGTCACCCACAGCCGCGGCACGCTCGGTCGAGCTCACGAGGTCGGTGAACATCACGGTGACGAGCACCCGATCCGGCTCGGGGCCGGGACGCGCGCCGGTGACGAATTCCTCGATCTCGTCGATCAGGAGATCCATGGTCTTTTGATCGAACGCTTGCTGGAGATGGTCGTCGCCGGGCAGCTCGACGTACTTCGCGCCGCGGATGTGCTGCGCCAGATAACGTCCAGCCTCCACCGGGACGGTCCGGTCCCCGACCCGGTGAAGAATCAAGGTCGGCGCCTGGATCGCCGGCAGCACGTGGCGCACATCGATCTCGTGGTTGGCGCGCATCAGCGCAAGGATGGCTCCGGGACTCGCCGAGGCCCGCTCCAGCCGGCCGAACCACTCGACGAACGCCGCATCGTCCTTCCGGCTCGGCGCGTTGATCGGAACGAGAACGCCCCGACCCCAGTGAGTCTCGATCCGATGCAGCAGTTTCTCCCAGCGCTCCTGGCTCACCGCCCACGGCGCTGCCTTGATGCTCGCGAAACTGCCGCATAGGACGAGGGCCGACGTGCGCTCCGGATAGGTGGCGGAGAACATCAATGACATCGAACCGCCTTCCGACCAGCCGTAGATCGTCGCCCGCGAAGAGCCGGCCGCGTCCATCACCGCGCGCACGTCGCCGACCCGCTCTTCGAGGGTCTGCTCGGCGACCCGATCGGAGAGCCCCTGACCACGCTTGTCGAAGACGATGACGCGCGCGAAGGACGTGAGCCGCTTCAGCAGGTACCGGTTGATGGGGAACTCCCAGTAGAGATCGGCGTGGGAAAGCGTCCCCGGGATGAGCACGAGATCGCGCGGGCCATCGCCAAAGACCCGGTAGGCGATGTGCACGTCTCCGCTCTTCGCGTATTTGATGTCGTCCGCCACCGGCCCCGTATCCCCCGAATCGTGCGAACGCGCGCGTCCCACCAGTCATCATCCCATACCCGGACGACGCCACGCCGAGCAAACTGGCGGGCAACCTCGGTGGGCACCGCCACGGCGATTGTTGACACCCGGCGAGGCGCAGGCGCATCATCGACGGACATCATGCGACGGCTGATCAAGATCTACGACACGACGTTGCGAGACGGCACGCAGGGCGAGGGCGTGTCGTTCTCGATGGAGGACAAGGTCCGGCTCGCCACCCGTCTGGACGCGCTCGGGATCCACTACATCGAGGGCGGATGGCCGGGCTCCAATCCAAAAGATTTGCGCTTCTTCCGCCGCATGCAAGACGTCACGTTCAAGCACGCGAAGCTCGCGGCGTTCAGCATGACCCGCCGCGCCGGCGGCAGCGCCGACGCGGACGCCAACATGCAGGCGCTCCTGGAGTCGGGGGCGCCGGTGGCGACGATCGTCGGCAAGTCGTGGGACTTCCACGTGACCGAGGCGCTCGGCACCACGCTGGCCGAGAACCTCGCGATGATCGGCGACACGATCGCGTTTCTCCGGCCCCGGATGGACGAGGTCCTGTTCGACGCCGAGCACTTCTTCGACGGCTTCCGCGCCAACCGTGAGTACGCGTTGGCCACATTGAAGGCGGCGGAAGAGGCGGGCGCCCAGTGGCTCGTGCTGTGCGACACGAACGGCGGCACGCTGCCGGCCGAGCTCGTGACCATCGTCCAGGCCGTGCAGAAGCACGTGCGGGCGCCGCTCGGAATCCACGTGCACAACGACGCCGAGTGCGCGGTCGCGAACTCGCTGGCCGCCGTCAACGAGGGCGTCGGCCAGGTGCAGGGGACGTTCAACGGTTTCGGCGAGCGCTGCGGCAACGCGAACCTCGTGTCGATCATCCCGAGCCTGGTCCTCAAGATGGGGCTCGACTGCATCCCCGAGCCGAACCTGCGCGAGCTGCGTGATGCCGCGCGCTTCGTCTCGGAGCTGGCGAACCGCACGCCGTGGTCCGCGCAGCCCTACGTCGGCGACTCGGCCTTCGCCCACAAGGGCGGGATGCACGTCTCGGCCGTCCTCAAGCACCCGGAGACGTACGAGCACATCAAACCGGAGGCCGTCGGCAACCGCCGCCGGGTCCTGGTCTCCGAGCTCGCCGGCAAGTCCAATATCCTCTGGAAGGCGCGGGAGTACGGGATCGACATCGACCAGGACACGCCGGACTCGCGCCGGATCCTCGAGCAGCTCAAGGCGCTCGAGGACCAGGGGTTCCACTTCGAGGGCGCAGAGGCGTCGTTCGAGCTACTGATGGAGCGGGCGCTCGGCCGCTATCGTCCTTACTTCGAGCTGCAGGCCTACCGGGTGATCGTCGAGGAGCAGAACGCGGACCGGGAGCCGGTGGCGGAGGCGACCGTCCGGGTGCGGGTGAAGGGCATCATGGAGCACACCGCCGCGTCCGGTAACGGCCCCGTGAACGCGCTCGACCACGCCCTGCGCAAGGCCCTTGAGGAGTTCTATCCGAACCTCCGCACCATGCAGCTTCTGGACTACAAGGTGCGCATCCTCGACGAGTCGAAGGGTACCGCCGCCAAGACCCGGGTGCTGGTCACGTCGGGCGACGGCGACGAGACATGGGGCACCGTCGGCGTCGCCGATAACATCATCGAGGCGTCGTGGCAGGCGCTCGTCGACTCCGTCGAGTACAAGCTCCGCCGGGACGAGCGCTCGCGCGCCTGATCCGGTCATCGTCCCCCGCTCCCAACACACCCCGAAGCGGTAACGAACTGGCTGGATTGAGAGTGATCTTCCTGGTCAGGAACTCACCAGGAACGAGCGATCTCCCGTTCTGTAAAGACCTGCCAGAAAAGAGAATTACACCCTCCTCGCCCTTCGGTATCGGATTTGCTTTTCCGGTATGGCAGGAGGGCTCAGACATGTCGGTCAATGGAACGGCGATCAACGATTCGGCCAATGGCGCCGCCCCCCGTGTGTGGCCGCCCCGCGGTGTGGGACGCCCCTCGACGGTGGCCCCGTTTGCACCTCAGATCGAGGTGTGGCTGCGCCAGGAACCCGCGCTTTCGGGCGCCGAGATTCTCAGACGTGCACGTGAGGTCGGTTATCGGGGCGGCAAGAGCGCGCTGTACGAGCTCGTCCGCCGGCTCCGCGTCCCGGCCTCTGCGGTCTCCGCCAACGGCAGTCACTCGTAGCCGTCGCCTTGACGGCGCACGCCGAGCGCCGAGCACGCTCGGTCGGGCGTCGTGAGCTGACGGTCTACGGTCGACTGCCGCGCGCCATCACGTCCGGTTTTCGCTCCCCTTTTCGAACTCCTCGATCCTTCTCGCTCGAGTCGCGTCTCAGTACGTGCCCGGCCGGATCTGCTTGTAGAGTCCCTTGAGCGCGTCCGCCGAGAATGTCGGCGACTGGCACAACGAAATGATCTTGCGCTCGTCGGCCTCCACCTTCGTGACCGCCTCCGGGATGCGGGCGGCGATCTCGGCGGGGATCGTCACGGCGCCGTGCTGGTCGGCGTGGACCAGGTCGCCCGGCTTCACCCAGAGCCCGCCGACCTTGATGGGCAGTCCGAAGTCCACCATGTGCACATAGGCGTGGGAGACCGAGATGTGGGCGGCCGCGAACTGGAAGCCGAGCGCCCGCACCTCGTCGAGATCGCGCACGGAGCCGTCGGTGATGACGCCGGGGCAGCCGAGCGCCCGGTGGATGTTGGCCTGCACCTCGCCCCACTGGGCGCCCTGGCCCCGCGGCTCGTCGAGGTCGTGGACCACGATCACGCGCGGCGCCGGGATCGAGAGCACGTAGTCCCACCACGCGAACGTGGACGAGCGATGGCCCTCGAGGGGCTGGGGCTCGGCCCGAATCACCGCCGTGACGGCGTAGCCGACCAGCGGCCCGAGCTCGGGGAAGAGGGTCCGGATCTCGGACGACATGTTGCCGTGATGGCGGGGCCGGACGTTGAACGTCTCGATCGCGTTGGCCACGCTCGGACTCGAGATCTTCTTGAGGGCGTCGATCATCAGATGGTGTCCTTTCGGCGTTGGATCAGCATGGACTTGAGCATCTCGACGGTTTGCTGGACGGACTCGAGGTTCGGGTTCACGCGGAGCGCCTGCTGGAGGTACTCGAGGGCCTTGGCCGGCCGATCGAGCTTGAGATAGATCATTCCGTAACCGCTCAGCGCACCGAAGTGGTAGGGGTTGCGCTTCATCACCTCGTCGCAGTCGGCGAGGGATTTCTCGTACTCGCCCAGCAGGTAGTAGACGGTCGCGCGCTTGTTCCACCCCTCCGCGAACTCCGGCCGGCGCCGGATGACCTCCGTGAAGGTCTCCACCGCGGCCTCGCCGAGACGCGCGCCCATTTGCTCGACGCCCACGGCGAAGAGCTGGTCGACGGCGTCGTCGCCCGACCGGCTCCACACCCGCCACATCGCGTTCTCGGCGAACGCGCGGACGAGCGGGTCGACGTCGCGCAGCGCCCGGCTCAGCTGCGGCACGTCACCCATGAGCCCGCGCTCGCCGAGAGCCAGCGCGCCGCGGCGGCGGCCCTCGACGTCATCGGCGTCGGCGAGCGCGGCGAGCGCCTGTTCGCGCGTCAGGTCTGCCGCGAGCGCGGCGGTGGCCCCCTGCGACAGGACCGCGCAGGCGAAGGCCAGCCCGAGCCACCAGCGCCCCGTCATGGGGTGTAGGCCTCGTTCACGTTGGTGCGGGCGAACCCTGGCTGCGTGGCGCCGCCAGGGAGATAGATCTTGCCGCCGACCACGGCGGCACCAATACCATGCCGGGGCGTGCGCATCGGATCCTTGCCGATCCAGCGATTGCCGGCGACCTCGTACATCTCGGTCGCGCTAAAAATCCGGAGTGGCGCTTCCCCCCCGAACACGTAGACGGCGTCGCCCAGCGCCGCGGCCGCGAGCCCGCCCCGGCCGACGGGCAAGGGCGTCCCGGTCGACCACGCGTCGGTCGCCGGGTCGAAGATCTCGACGGTCGCGTACTGCGTCCCCATGAACGATGTGCGCCCGCCGATCGCCCAGAGCCGCCCCTGGAAGGCCACTGCGGTCAAGTGGTCGCGGGCCGTCGGCATCGGCGGCGCCTCGCTCCAGCGATCGGCTGTCGGGTCGTAGACCTCGTGAGCGTTCGTCGCGCCGTCGCTGCTCCCCCCGACGACGTGGAGCCGTCCGCCGAGCGCGACCATCGCGAGGCCGCCGCGCGCCAGGCGCAGCGGCGCACGGGTCGACCACGAGTTTCGCGCGTCGTCGTACTCGTACACGGTCCGCTCCGCCGTCCAGCTGAGGCGACCGCCGGTGTAGCCGCCGGCCACGTAGAGCCGGCCGCCGACGGCCGCCGCGGCGGCGTGATGCGTCGCCGCTGGCAGCGGCGCGCGCGTCTCCCAGCGATCCGCCGCTGGATCGTAGACCTCGACGGTCGGCGCAGGCTCAGAGAGCTCACCGAGCCCGCCGATCACGAAGATGCGCCCGCCGAGCTCGGCCACCGCGACCTCCTGACGGGCCGTGGGCATCGGCGCGTGCGCCGTCCACTGGCCCGGGCTCTTGATGTCGATCGGCGCGGGGGAGTCGGTCGTCTTCCCGAGGCACCCGGCCAGAACCAGCCCGGCGAGCGCGAGCATCGCGAGCCGACGGATCACGAGCGCACGAGGGCGAGCAGGCCGGCTTCGTCGAGCATCGTGACGCCCAGCCGCCGCGCATCGTCGGCCTTACCTCCGGGCGCGTCGCCGACGACGACGTAGTCCGTCTTCTTCGACACCGACGTGGCCACCCGGCCCCCGTACCGCTCGATCAGCTCGCGGGCCGCCTCGCGCGAGAGCGTGGGCAGGACGCCGGTCACGACGATGGTCTTGCCGGCGAGCGGAGTCGGACCCACGGGCGCGGTCGGCGCGGTCGTCACCACGCCGGCCGCCTTGAGCTTCTTCATCAACTCGGTATTGGCAGGGTCCTGAAAGAACGCGACGATCGCTCGCGCGATCTCGTCGCCGATGCCGTGCACTTCCGCGAGCTCCGCCTCGGACTTGCCCGCGATGACGTCGAGGCTTCCAAAGCGCGTCGCCAGCAGCTGCGCCACGCGCTCACCCACCAGCCGGATGCCCAGCGCGTTGAGCAGGCGGGCCAGGCCCCGGTCGCGGGAGCCCGCGATCGCCCGGATCAGATTCTCGGCTGACTTGTCGGCGAACCGGTCGAGCTCCGAGACTTTCTCGACGGCGAGGTG
The DNA here is from genome assembly GCA_003220435.1 of Candidatus Rokuibacteriota bacterium. Classification (GTDB taxonomy): domain Bacteria; phylum Methylomirabilota; class Methylomirabilia; order Rokubacteriales; family CSP1-6; genus AR31. The sequence goes on from QHSL01000085.1 coordinate 47,026, forward strand.
ATAGAGGTCGGCAAAGTCCTTGACCTCCCCGCTGTCGACCAGCTGCTCGATCGTGCTGTCCCCCAGGTGCTCGATGTCCATCGCCCGCCGCGATCCGAAGTGATTCAGCCGCTCCTTGAACTGAGCCGGGCAGGCGCTGTTGGTGCAGCGCCAGTACGCCTCGCCCTCCGGCCGTTCGGCCCGGCCTCCGCACGCCGGGCACGTGGACGGGAAGCGGAAGGCCTGGCTCTCGGCCGGCCGCTTGGCAAGCACGACCTGGACCACGTACGGGATCACGTCGCCGGCGCGCTCGACCAGCACGGTGTCGCCGACGCGGATGTCTTTGCGACGAATCTCGTCCTCGTTGTGAAGGCTGACATTCCTGATCGTCACCCCGGCCAGCTCGACCGGCGTGAGCTTGGCGGTGGGGGTGAGCGCGCCCGTCTTGCCCACGTTGACCTCGATCGCCTCGATCATCGTCGTCGCCTGCCGCGCCGCGAACTTGAACGCGATCGCCCACCGCGGGTGGTGGGTCGTGGAGCCAAGGCGCCGCTGCTGCTCGAGGGAATCGACCTTGACCACCACGCCGTCGGCGTCGTAACCGAGCGAGTCCCGGTCGCGCTCGAGCCGTTCGCAAGCGGCGAGGACCGCGTCGAGGTTCGCGCAGCGCTCTGCGCGCGGATTGGTCTTGAACCCGGCCGCTCGGAGCGCCTCGAGCGTGTCCCAGTGCGACGCGAAGCCGAGCGCGTCGGCACGGCTCACGTGGTACAGGAACATGTCGAGTGGCCGGCGCGCGGTCACCGCCGGGTCCTTCTGGCGCACGGCGCCCGCGGCCGCGTTGCGCGGGTTCGCGAACGTCGGCGTCCCCGCTTCCTCGAGCGTGCGGTTCAGCTTCGCAAACTCCTCGCGCGGCATGAACACCTCGCCGCGCACCTCGAGAAGCTCGGCCGACGCCAGGGGGCCGGGCTTCAGCACCGTGGGGATCGAGCGGATCGTCCTGAGGTTCGCCGTGATGTCCTCACCGATGCGGCCGTCGCCCCGGGTCGCGCCGCGGACGAAACGGCCGCGCTCGTACACCAGCGCGACGCCGAGGCCGTCGATCTTGGGTTCACCCACGTACTGGAACGTCGCGCCCGGGACGGCGCGGCCCAGGCGCGTCTCGAACTCGCGGAGATCGTCGGGCGTCGTCGCGTTGTCGAGCGAGAGCATGGCCACGTTGTGCTCGACGGGCTTGAAGAGGTCAGTGGGCGTCCCGGCGATGCGCTGGGTCGGACTGTCCTCGGTGACGAGATCGGGGAACTGCGCTTCCAGATTGCGAAGCTCGCGCATGAGCGCGTCGTACTCGGCATCCGACACTTCAGGGCGGGACTCGACGTAGTAGAGATAGTCGTGATGCCGGATCTGCTCGCGCAACTCCATCATGCGTTGCGCCGCGTCTGCCCGAGTCATTCCCGGAAGCATAGCATCTCTGTTGCACCGGGTTCGGCGGCGCTCCTTTCTTGCCGCTCGAGTTTGCGCTGACGCTATATACTGACGGCCGGCAGATCAACTCTCCACTCAGGTAGACCTAACATGGCAAAAGCGTCGATCAAACCGGGTGCGAAGCCGAAGGACATGACCGCGTCCGTCCAGGACTACCTCGCGGCGATCTACGATCTGACCAGCAGCGGCAAGCCCGTGATCGGCGCGCGCCTGGCCAAGCATATGAGCATCTCCGCGCCGGCGGTGACCGAAGCGATCCATCGCATGGCCCGTGGCGGGTACGTGAGGATCGGACGCGGCAAGCAGCTGACGCTCACGCCCAAGGGGCAGCAGATCGCCGAGGTGATGGCCCGGCGCCACCGCCTCCTCGAGCGCTGGCTGACGGACATCCTCGGCCTCAACTGGACCGACGCTCACGAGGAGGCGCACCGGCTCGAGCACGCCCTGTCGCCCCGCGTGGAAGATCGTCTCGCCGAGCTCCTCGGCATGCCGAGCACCTGCCCGCACGGCAACCCGATCCCCGGGATGGCCAAGCCGCCCCGCGTCGAGCCGTTCCCCCTCGCCCAGGCGAAGGAAGGGACGACGGTCGTCGTCGAGCGCATCACCGAGGAGGCCGAGGCCGACAAGAAGCTGCTCGAGCACCTCTGGAAGAACGACGTGCGTCCGGGACGTCGGCTCAAGATCACCGAGGTCGCCCCCTGGGCGGGGACGATCACCGCCGCGAGCGACGGCCAGTCGATCGCGCTCGGCCTGCCGGCGGCCGCGAAGATCTGGGTCTATCTGCCCTCGTCGGCCGCATGAAGATCATCTTCTGGCTGCTCGGCGCGGTCGGCTGCATCTACGTCTTCTACGCTGGCGCGATGACCGCGTGGTCGTACCTGGAAGTCAAGGGCGTGGTCGAGGACGTCGTCGCCGAGCGGGCGCCGAAGAGCGAGCGGCTGTACCGGGCCAACCACGTGAAAGATGACATCGCGAAGCGCGTCGCCGCGAGCGGGATCAAGGTCGACGACCGGGAGATCGTCGTCGCCGACGAGGGAAAGACGCTCGACGTCCGCGTGCGGTGGAACTGGCCGGTGATCGTCTACAAGGGCGACGAGATCTGGGCGATCCCCCTGACGCACGAGCGCACCTTCCAGGTCCCCGAGAAGCGCTGATCACCGCCCCCGGGCGGTGTCCTCACCGCCCCGCGCGGGCGTCGCCGATCATCTTCACGACCCGATCGCGGTCCTCTCCGGGCGGCGCCAGCGCGAGGAACTTCTCCCACGAGCGGATCGCCCCGCCCACGTCCTTCTTGACCTCGTAGAGCACCTGGCCCCGGTAGAGGAGCGCGGGGAGATAGTTCGGGTCGATGGCCAGCGCTCGGGCGAACGCCTCGAGCGCACGGTCGGCGTGCTCGGGCCCACCGCCGATCGCGACGATCAGTGCCAGGTGGGTCATCGCGTCCACGTTCTTGGGATCGCGCTTGAGCACCGCCTGATACGCGGCGATCGCCTCGCCGTAACGGCCGGCCGCGAGGCTCGCGCGCGCGGCCTGGAGCATGCCCTGGATGACTTCTGGAGCGATCACGCGGCCACCCGGGGCCGCCGGCGGCGACTCCGAGGGAAGCGCGGCGAGCGGCCGGGAGCCCGTGGCCGGTTGCCCGGCCATCGGGTCTGGCTCGGTGTATCTGACGACTCCGGCACCCAGCGCAACACCGAACGCGACGAGGAGCACCGCCAAGGTTCCGAGTGCCAGCGGGTGGCGCCACGCCGAGCCGCGCGGCCCGACCGTCTCGGCCCGGGGCGGCTCGGGCGCGGCCGCGCCGAGCCGATCGAGCTCGCCCAGGATCACGGCCGCCTCGCCCTCGTAGCGGGCGCGCAGATCGGCGAAGTCGGCCTCGGACACATGGCCCGCGGCGTGCTCGAACTCGAGCTCGCGGAGCGCGGCGAACACGGCGCGCTTGTCCTCACCGAGCTGCTGGCGGCGGTCGAGGGGGAGGGGAAGGAACGTCCGCCCTCCCGCGTCGCGACGGAGGAGCGGCCAGAGCGCGAAGAGGAGCGCGGGCGCGCCGACCACGACCGAGACGACGACGACTCCCGTCACGTCCCGCGCTCCATCTCGCGCCGGATCCGTGCGCGCATCGCCGGGTCGACGCTCACGGGCGCGGCGTCGCGACGGCGCCGCGTCCAGCGCCGCACGAGGATCGCCACCACCGCGAGGCCGGCGACCACCGCGGCCAGCGGGAAGAGCCACACGAGGAGGTTGAAGCCGCTCCGCCGCGGCGCCAGCAGGATCCACTCGCCGTACCGGTCGACGAAGTACTGGATGACGTCGGGCGGCCGCTCGCCGGCGGCGAGCCGCTCGCGGATGATCCCGCGCATCTGGCTCGCCATCTCCGACGGCGAGTCCGCGACCGAGAGGCTCTGGCAGACCACGCATCGGAGCTGCGCGGCGACCTCGTGCACGGCGTCCTCGCTCGCCGGCGACGGAGGCGGCTGAGCGCCGGCGGGCATGCTGACGAGCAGGACGAGCACCGACGCCGCGAGAAGCCCGATCATGGCGTGACGCTCTCGGCCAGCAAGCGGTCGACCGTCTCGCGGAACAGGTCGGCGGTCACAGCGCCCACGTGCTTGACGCGGATCCGCCCCTGGCGGTCGAGAAAGAACGTCTCGGGGACGCCGTAGACGCCATAGTCCACCGAGACCGTGCCCTTCAAGTCCTGACCGGTCGGGAAGGTGAGGCCGAAATCGCGGACGAATTTCTCGGCGGCCTCCCGCTTGTCCTGGATGTCCACGCCGACCACGACGACGCCGCGGTCGCGGTACGCTCGCCAGCTCCGCTCGAGCGCCGGGGCCTCCTCGTAGCAGGCGGGGTAGCACCACGACGCCCAGAAGTTCACCACGACGATCTTCCCGCGGTGCGCCTCGAGCGCCAGCGGCGCACCGTCGAGCGTCGCCAGCGTGAAGCCGGGCGCGGGCCGCCCGAGGAGGGGCGAGGGGATGTCGCGCGGGTTCGCGCGAAACCCGTACGCGAGCAGCGCCAGCACGGGCACCGTGGCCAGGGGGATGAGCCAGCGCCAGAGGCGGCTCACGCGGTCCCCCGGCGGTCCGGGAGGATCGCCAGCAGCGCGCCCAGGGTCAGCACCGCGCCGCCGATCCAGATCCAGCTCACGAGACGGTTCACCTGGAGCTTCACCGTCGCCTGCCGGCCGTCCCGGGTGAAGTCGCCGAGGACGAGATAGAGGTCCTCCTTCAACCCCAGCCGGTAATCGACGTACGCGATCGGCGACTGCTCCTGTGGGTAGAACTTTTTGGCGGGCCGCAGCACGTCGAGGATGCGGCCGCTCGAGACGGTGAAGGCGCCGACGACCTTGAAGTGGTTCGACTCCTCGACGGCGGTGAGGCCGTCGAAGCGGACGCGGTACCCGGCCAGCTCGGCCGCCTCGCCGGGCCGGAGCGTCATCTCGGTCTGGACCGACCACGCCTGCGACCCCGTCACGCCGAGCGCGATGATCAGAATGCCCAGGTGGACGACGAGGCCGCCGTAGCGCCGATTGTGCCGGCGCACGAGGCCACCCATGGCCGGCAGCAGGGACTCGCCCACCCGGAGGCGCGCGCGGGTGCCGTCGCGAACGCGAGCGCCGCCAGCAGCGAGCGCACGCCCAGGAAGAACGCGGCCGCCGCGGCGACGATGCCGAGCGCGACCGGCCACAGGAAGTTCCGCGCCAGGTTGTCGAGCGAGGCGCGTCGCCACGCGATCAGCGGCCCCACGCCCATGAGAAAGATCAGGGAGAGGAACAGCGGCACGTTGACCTGATTGAAGAACGGCGCGCCGACGCTGACCTTGACGCCGCGCACCGCCTCCGAGAGGAGCGGGAACACCGTGCCGAAGAACACCGTGAACGCCGCCGCCACGAGCAGCACGTTGTTGAGCAGGAACGCCGACTCGCGCGAGACGACCGAGTCCAGATCGCCCTGCGACCGGAGAGCGTCCCAGCGCCACGCCACCAGCCCGAGCGCCGTCAACAGCACCAGGGCGAGGAAGCTGAGGAATAGAATGCCGATTGCGCCCTGCGTGAAGGAGTGGACCGACGCGATGACGCCCGAGCGCGTGAGGAAGGTTCCGAAGAGCGTGAGCCCGAAGGTCAGGATCACCAGCGAGATGTTCCAGAGTTTCAGCATGCGCCGCCGCTCCTGGATCATCACGGAGTGGAGGAACGCGGTGCCGGTGAGCCATGGCATGAACGCGGCGTTCTCGACGGGGTCCCATGCCCAGTAGCCGCCCCAGCCGAGAACGTGGTAGCTCCACCAGCCGCCGATCAGCAACCCCAGCGAGAGGAAGTACCAGGCGACGATGGCCCACCGCCGCGTGAGCGCGAGCCAGGCGTCGCCGACGCGGCCCGTGGCGAGCGCGGCCATCGCGAACGCGAACGGCACGGTGAAGCCGGTGAAGCCCAGGTAGAGCGCCACCGGATGCGTGATCATGCCCGTGTCCTCGAGCAGTGGGTTGAGGCCGCGGCCGTCGGCGGGCACGGGTGTCTGCCGCTGGAACGGCGGCGCCGCCACCGTCATCACCAGAAGGAAGAACGCGAGGATCCCGAGCATGGTCGCGAGCGCCCACGGATAGAGCTCGCGCGCGCTGCGTCGGTGGCGGAGGACGACGATCAGCGTGAAGAGCGCCAGCATCCAGGACCAGAGGATGATGGAGCCCTCGAGCGCGCCCCAGACGCCGGTGATGCGGTAGTAGAAGGGCGTGCCCAGGTTCGTGTTGGTCGCGACGTAGCGGACCGAGAAATCGAACGTGAGGAACGCGTACGTCAGCAGCACGAAGCACGCGGTGATCAGGGCGAAGACGCCGATCGCCGCGTGCTGGGCCGATTCCACGAGCGCCGCGCGCCCCGTGCGGGCGCCGACCCCCGCGGCGGCGCCGCCGTACACGGCGAGGACCAGCGCGACCAGCGTCATGCCGAAGCCGAGGTCCGCCGTCACCGACCGTCACCGCGCAGGGTCTTGATGAGCTCCTTGTAGCCGGCCGCCGACGCGTCGTGGGGCGCCTTGTACTCTTCGGAGTGCTTCGCCATGATCAGGGTTGCTCGGAAATATCCGTCGGCAACCCAGCTCCCCTCGACGACGGCGCCCCGGCCCTCTCCGAAGAGATCCGGCGGCGTGCCCTTGTGGCGAATCGGGACCGTCGCGGTCCCGTCGGAGAGCGTGAACGAGAGGTCGAGGGTGCGGGGCTCCCACCTGAGCGATCCGGGCACCACCATCCCGCCGAGCCGATACGCCTTCCCGGGCACGGGGGCGGCGCGGAGCTCCCCCGGGGTCACGAAGTAGACCGCCGACTGGGTCACGCCGGCGTAGATCATGTACGCGAGCGCGCACGCGATGACCGCCCCGCCCACGATGAACTTGCGGTGGCGGTTCATTGGTCGAGGTCTTTCTCTCGGCGGACGAGCATTCGCCAGTAGCCCAGCACCACCACCACGGCGAGCCCGTAGGCCGCGAGCACGAAGGACCAGTTGTCGCCCATCAGGAGGTCGCCTCGGCTTCGCGCCGCAGCAGGCGAACGCGCTTCGCGACGAAGTACGCATACAGGAGGGAGAAGGCCACGAAGTTCACGAGGAGCGTGGCGACGATGACGGGCGGCATGGTGCCGGGGCCCGGCTTCATCAACGAGGGCGGCTGGTGGAGGGTGCGCCACCAGGTGACCGAGAAGTGCACGAGCGGGATGTTGAACGCGGCGACGATGCCGAGCACGGCGGCGTACCGGGCGCCGCGCTCGCGGTCCTCGATCATCCCGCGCAGGAGCAGATAGCCGAGGTACATGACGAACAGTATCGAGACGCTCGTGAGCCGGGCGTCCCACGTCCACCAGGTGCCCCAGGTCGGCTTGCCCCAGATCGAGCCGGTGGCGATCGTGAGGCCGGTGAAGAGGACGCCGACCTCCGCCGAGGCGTGCGCCAGCTGATCGGCGGCCTCCGCTCGCTTGGCCAGGTAAGCGATCGACGCGACGAAGACGACGGCGAAGGCGAGATAGGCGACCCAGACGCTCGGCACGTGCAGATACATGATCCGTTGCACGTTGCCCTGCGTCGCCTCGCGCGGCGCGAGCCCCAGTCCCGCCACGAGGCCAGCGGCGAGCGCCACGACGGTCACCGCGCCCAGGACGCGGACCACCCGGCTAGCCCTCCAGCACGAAATCGAACGTCAGCACGCCGACGGCGACGTACAGGACGTCCGCGGCCGCCAGCAGCTTGAGCCAGTGGGCGACCGCCCCGAGCGGCTCGCCCAGCAGCACGGCCTCGGTCGCCTTGACGGTCGCCAGTAGCAGGGGGACCTGCACCGGCAGTAGGAGGACCGGGAACAGCAGCTCCCGGGCGCGGACCTGAGTGGTCATCGCCGCGAACAGGGTGCCGATGGCCGCGAAGCCGATCGTTCCCAGCAGGATCACGACCCCCAGCGCCGGTAGCGCGGGGACGATATCGAGGTTGAAGAACACGCCGAAGAGCGCCAGGAGCATCGCCTCGACTACCAGCATCAGGAGCAGGTTGCCGGCGAGCTTGCCGACGTAGATCGCCGACTTGTCGCCGGGGGCGAGCAACAGCGCCTCCCAACAGTCGTTCTCGCGCTCGACGACGAAGGCGCGGCCGAGCCCGAGCAGCCCGCTCAGGATGAAGCCGAGCCAGAGGAGACCGGGGAGCGCGCCGGCCAGCCGCTCGCGGTCGGGCCCCAGTGCAAACTCGAAGACGAAGAGGAGGAGCAGGGCGAAGAAGAAGAGCGCGTTGAGCGTCTCCTTGGACCGGCGCTCCACCAGCAGGTCCTTCCACACGACGATGAACGCGCGCCGCGCGAAGGTCAGAGCGCGTCCTCCGTGTGTAGGGCGTAGAGCCGCTGGATGTCCTCGGCGGACAAGGCACCGCGCGGCGTGTCGAGTGCGATGACGCCCCCGGCGAGGATGGCGATCCGGTCCGCGACGCCGAGCTCGCGGCCGAAGCTGTGGGTCGCCATCACGATCGCGCCGCCGCGCGACTTGAAGGAAGCAAGATGCTCCTCGAGCCACTTCTTCGCCCGCTGGTCGAGGCCTGCGAACGGCTCGTCGAGCAGCAGCACCCGGGGCCGCGCCAGGACGAACCGCGCGAGGGACAGCCGCCGCTTCATGCCGGCCGAGAACGTGCGGACCCGCTCGCCCGCGAACCGCTCGAGCTCCACGCTGGCGAGCGCGCCGGCCCGCGCGGCGGCGGAGGCGTGCAGGCCGGCCAGCGTGGTCCAGAAGGTCAGGTTTTCCAGCGCGGTGAGGTCCTCGTACACGTACGCGCCGTGGGCGACGAGCCCGACGTGGCGCCGAACGCTCTCGGCATCCTTCGCGCAGTCGTACCCCGCCACCGTGGCGGTGCCGTGGGTGGGGCGCACGAGGGTGGCGAGGATCTTGAGCAGCGTGGTCTTGCCGGCGCCATTGGCGCCCAGCACCGCCAGCGCTTCGCCCCCGTGGACGTCGACGTCGAGGCCATCCAGCACGCGATGCTTGCCAAAGGTCTTACGGAGACCGGTCACCCGGATGAGTGGATCTGCGGCCATGCTTCGACCTCCCGATTGTCCCCCAGCCGCCGGGACCGGGTCAAGGAAGGCCGACCCGCGCGAGGACGTGGAAGCTTGACTCGGGCGACCTCCGTGCCAAATAGTAGGCTTCACCGTCTCGTCGTGGCCGCGCCCCGACGGACTGGTCATCGGAGGACGGTTGTTCCACTACGCGCTGTCCCGTGTTCTGTGGCTGCTGCCGACGCTCCTGGCCATGGCCCTGGTGACATTCCTGGTCATGCACGCGACGCCGGGCAGCCCGCTCGACCCCGTGGCCGAGGGCGCGAATCCCTTGTCGCCCGAGGCGCAGAAGAATCTCGCGGCTCACTACGGGCTCGACCGTCCGCTGCACGAGCAGTTCGTGATCTTCGTGACCAAGGCGCTGCAGGGCGACTTCGGAAATTCGTTCGTGTACAAGACGCGGACGGTGCGCGAGATCATTCTCGACACGTTCCCGATCTCGCTCCTGCTGGGCTCGATGGCGTTGGCGCTGGCGGTTGTCGGCGGCTTGACGCTCGGCATCCTCGCCGCGGTGTACCAGAACCGGACGTGGGACTACCTGTCGGTGAGCCTGGCGACCATCGGCGTCGCCGTGCCGAACTTCGTCCTGGCCGTCTTCCTGATCATCCTGTTCTCGTTCATCTTGCCGCTCTTCCCGACCGGCGGCTGGGACTCGCCGCGGAACTGGGTGTTGCCGACGGTGGCCCTGGCGTTGGCCCCGATGGGTATCATCGCGCGCTTCACCCGCGCCAGCATGCTGGAGGTGATCCGCGCCGACTACACGCTGACCGCGCGGGCCAAGGGGCTCGGCGAGGTGCCGGTCATCTTCAAGCACGCCCTCAAGAACGCGTTCATCCCGGTGGTGACGCTGCTCGGACCCATGTTCGCCGCGGTCGGGACGGGCTCCTTCTTCGTGGAGTCCATTTTTCGAGTCCCGGGAATGGGGCGGTTCTTCGTATTGTCGATGACGGGACGTGACTACCCGATGATCATGGCGGTCGTGCTGACCTACGGCGCGTTCCTGGCGCTCATGAACCTCGTCGTCGACCTTCTGTATGGCGTCCTCGACCCCCGCATCCGCTACTAAGCTCGGAGGGGGGCTTCGCCCCCCTTCCGATGTCTCCCCGCAGGACGGATTGCGCTCGGATGCGGCGACGTCTCCCGAGACGCGAACGCGCACGTCGAGCCTGTGGCGCGACGGCGTGCGACGACTCTCGCGCAATCGCCTGGCGGTCAGCGGCGGCGTCGTGATCGTGCTGCTCTGCCTGATCGCGATCTTCGCCGACCTCCTGGCGCCGCTGCCTTACACCAAGACCAACTTCGGCCGGCTCAACGAGGCGCCGTCGCGCGACTTCCCGCTGGGGACGGATCAGCTGGGCCGCGACATGTTCTCACGGATGATCTACGGCGCGCGGGTCTCGATGCTGGTCGGCCTCGGCGCCCAGGTGATCGTGGTACTGATCGGCGTCCCGATCGGCGCCCTGTCGGGCTACGTCGGCGGCCGCGTGGACCTATTCCTCACGCGGTTCATCGACGTGATGTACGCCTTTCCCCGGCTCCTGTTCGTGATCCTGGTGATGTCGATGCTGGGCGCCGGGCTCACCAACATCTTCATCGCGATCGGGTTGACCGGCTGGGTCGGCATCGCGCGGCAGACGCGCGCTCAGGTGCTGGCGATCAAGGAAAAGGAGTTCGTGGACGGCGCGCGGGCACTGGGCGCAGGCTTCAACCGGCTCCTGGTCCGGCACGTGCTGCCGAACGCGCTCACCCCGATCGTCGTCGCCGTGACCTTCGGCATCCCCGAGGCGATCTTCACGGAGGCCGCGCTCTCGTTCATCGGCGTCGGCATCAACCCGCCGACCCCCTCCTGGGGCCAGATGGTGGGTGAGGGCCAGCAGTACATCCGATCCTACTGGCACCTCTGCGTGTTCCCCTCGATCGCCATCGCGATCACGATGCTCTCGTTCACGTTCTTCGGCGACGGCGTCAGAGACGCGTTGGATCCCAAGCTGAAATAAAGGAGACCCGCTCATGCGCACTCCTCGTATTCCCGACGGTCAGATGGACCTTTTCGCCAAACGTCTCGCCGCCATCGGTGTGGGCCGGCGCGACTTCATGAAGGTCGCCGCCGGGCTCGCGACGATGAGCGCCGCCGGTTTCAACGCCCGGCCAGTCTCGGCGGCGCCGAAGCTCGCGCCCGGCGAGAAGCTGGCGAAGGAACAGCACCTCCGGTTCGGAGGCGGCAGCTGGTACGAACAGGACCCATCGAGCCACGACTACAACAAGGACCTCTACTGCGGCGGGACCCCGCAGCTCTGGGCCGGCCTCATGAAGTTCAACGTGAACTTCGAGGCGGTGCCCGACGTCGCCGAGAAGGTGACCCCTAACAAGGACGGATCGGTCTGGATATTCTCGATCCGGAAGGATTCGAAGTGGTCCGACGGCGGGCCCTGCACGGCCCGCGATTTCGAGTACTCGTGGAAGCGCCAGCTCGATCCCGCCACGGCGGCGCCCTATGCCTCGTTCCTCTACGACATCAAGAACGGCGAGGCGTTCAACAAGAAGCAGATCACCGACGCGAGCCAGGTCGGCGTTCGCGCCAAGGACGACTGGACGCTCGAGGTGACGCTGGAAGGGCCCCGCGGATATTTCCCGGTGCTCGCCGCTTACCTGGCCGCCCTGCCCGGCCACCGCGCCTCGATCGAAAAGCACGGCGACAAGTGGACGGAGGCCGCCAACATCGTGTCCAACGGGCCTTTCGTCCTGGACACATGGGAGCACAACCGGGTGATCGTGCTGCGCAAGAACAAGCACTTCTTCGGCGCCAAGGACATCACGCTGGAGAAGGTGACGATCCCGATCATCCCGATCGCGTCCGGCGTGCTCCCGTACGAGAACAACGAGATCGACCTCACGCGACTGGCCCCCGCCGACCTCAAGCGGCTCCAGTCTGACCCCAGGACCTCCAAGGAGGTCTTCCGATTCCCGTACCCCGGTACCTGGTATCTGCTGCCGCAGGTCACGAAGCCGCCCTTCGACAACCTCAAGGTCCGCAAGGCCGTCGCGCACGCGATCGACCGCGAGAACGTCGTCAAGGTCAGCCAGGGCTTCGCGATCCCGGCGCACGCCATGATCCCGCCCGGGTTCCCCGGCGCGCTGGACGACAAGAAGACCCGCGACCTCCAGCGCTACGATCCGAAGCTCGCGATGTCGATGTTGAAAGGCAGCCCGTTCGAGGGCGGGAAGAACTGGCCGAAGATCACGCTCACCATGCGCGACGAGGCGCTCGGCAGCAAGCAGCTCGCCGAGGCCGTCCAGGCGGTCCTGCTGGAGAGCCTGAACATGAAGACGGAGCTCGAGGTCCTCGAGCAGCGCGTGTTCCGCGAGCGGCTCTGGAAGCAAGACCTCCAGTTCGTGTGGATCCGCTGGTTCATGGACTATCCGGATCCGCACAACGAGTACTTCGACACGTTCTACGGTAAGAAGACGACCGGCAAGCGGCAGGCGTGGGTCAACGACGCCTTCGACAAGGAGCTGGAGGCGGGCCGCGACACGCGCGACACCAAGAAGCGCCTGGCGCACTACGCGAAGGCCGAGGAGATCATGCAGAACGACGTCGGCTACGTACCGGTCGCGTGGGTCGTGCGGTACGCGACGGCCAAGCCGACCGTCCGCGGCATCGAGAAGAACCGTCAGGGCGAGGTCGTCGTCGACGGCAACATCTACGCGGACATGCTCATGCACATCTACATGGTGGACAAGGCCTGACGAGACGCGACGCGCCCCGGGATCGCTGGGGCGCGTCGCGGCATCGAGCATCGAAGTGTCGCCGCGCACCTCGAAGGTGCTCGGCTCCTACTGCGGCTAGATTCGCATCGCCCGCAGGCGGGCGATCCGCTCCTCGAGGGGAGGGTGGGTCGAGAACAGACGCATCAGCGTCTGTCCGCTGAGCGGATTCACGATGAACAGGTGCGCCGTGGCGGGCGTGGCGTTCGCCATCGGCGCCGCCTCGTTCGCCATCTGCAGCTTCTCGAGCGCCTTGGCGAGCCCCCACGGCTTGCCGGCCACCCGGGCGCCGGTCGCATCGGCCTGGAACTCGCGCGCCCGCGACACGGCCATCTGCACGAGCAACGCCGCGATCGGCGCGAGGATCGCTAACAATATGGCCGCGATCGGGTTCGAGCCGCCCTCCTCGTCGTCGTCCCGGCGCCCGCCGAACATCGCGGCGAACTGCGCCATGTGCGCGAGATAGGTGATGGCGCCGGCGAGCGTCGCGGCGATCGTCGAGATCAGCACGTCGCGGTTCTTCACGTGCGAGAGCTCGTGGGCCAGCACGCCCTCCAGCTCTTCCTCGTCGAGGATCCGCATGATCCCCTCGGTCACGGCCACCGCCGCGTGCTCCGGGTTGCGTCCGGTCGCGAAGGCGTTGGGCGTCTCGCTGGGGATCAGGTAGACCCGGGGCATCGGGATGCCGGCGCGGGTGGCGAGGCGGTGGACGATCGCGTAGAGCCTCGGGGCGGCGGCCTCGTCGATGGGTTGGGCGCCGTAGGCGGCCAGCACCATCTTGTCCGAGAACCAGTAGCTCACGAGGTTCATCAGCAGGGCGATCACGAAGGCGATCAGCATGCCCTGCCGGCCCCCGAACGCGCCGCCGAGAAGCACGAGCATGACAGTGAGGACGGCCAAGAGAAAGCCAGTCTTGAATACGTTGGACATGGCCGAAGCGTAGCAGAGGGTCCGGGGAGGGTCAAATGCCTTGACTTGCGCCCTAAAGCGCCGATATACTGACGCGGCGTGAGTCAAAAATCTTTTGTTGATCAAGAGTTAGCAGCCATGATCGTCCGAGTTCCAGATATTCCGGCCGAGGGGCTGAACGTGGTCGAGACGACCGCCCTGGGGACCGTCTATCGGGACCCGGCGTGGCGTCTGGACGACGTTCGCCTGCGGCTCGAGCGGGACGGTCTCGACGTCTTCGTGACCGGGGAGCTCCGGGCGACGGTCTCGCAGACCTGCGGCCGCTGCCTCGAGCCCTCGGCGGTGACGGTGACGACGGCGATCGACGTACGATTGGTCCCGCGCCCCGCCACGGGGGACAGCGTTGAGCTCGCCCGCGACGACTTGGACGTGGACTTTTACGAAAGGGACGAGTTCGATCTCGGCGCGCTGATCGAGGCGGAAACCGCAATCGCCCTTCCCATGAAGCCGCTCTGCCGCGAAGGGTGCCTCGGGCTCTGTCCGGTCTGCGGCGGCAACCGAAACGCGGTTGCGTGCGCGTGCCCGCCCCGACCGCCGGACCCGCGCCTGGCCGTCCTCAAGGACCTGGCCGCACGGCTGCCGCACTAGGAGAGATTGCATGCCACTGCCGAAACGCCGCCACTCCAAGACCCGTGGGCGGAAGCGCCGCACGCATTACAAGCTCGCCGCACCGACGCGCTCGGTGTGCCCGCAGTGTCGTGAGAGCAAGCTGCCGCACCGGGTCTGCCCGCACTGCGGCTTCTACAAGGGTCGGGAGATCGTCGCCGTCGAAGGGGCCTAGTCGATCCCGACGCCCCCGCCATGAAGATGGCCAACGCGGATGGCCAGTCGTCCAAGATGAAGATCGCGGTGGACGCGATGGGCGGCGACCACGGCCCGGCCGTCGTCGTCGCCGGCGCCGTGGCCGCGGTCCGGGAGTTCGGCGCCTCCGTCATCCTCGTGGGTGACCGGGCGGCCGTGCATCGCGAGGTCGTCCGCCTCAACGCCCAGACCCTCGAGCTCGAGATCCACCACGCGTCCCAGGTGGTCGGCATGGCGGAAAGCCCCTCGCACGCACTGCGGCGCAAGCGCGATTCGTCGATGCGCGTGGCCGCCGAGCTCGTCAAAGAGGGGAAGGCGGCCGCCTTCATCTCCGCCGGGAACACCGGCGCCGCGATGGCGATCGCCATGTTCGTCATGGGCGTCCTGCCCGGCGTCGATCGGCCGGCGATCGCCGCCGTGCTCCCGAACCTCCGGAAGTTCACGCTCCTGCTCGACGCCGGCGCCAACGTGGATCCCAAGGCGGTGCACCTGCTCCAGTTCGCGGTCATGGGCCACGTGTACGCGCGCGACATCCTTGGGCTCGACAGCCCGCGGGTCGGGATCCTCTCGGTCGGTGAGGAGGAAGGGAAGGGAAACGAGCTGACGAAGGAGGCGTACGCGGAGCTGCGGGAGTCGTCGTTGAACTTCGTGGGCAACGTCGAGGGGCGGGACATCTACAACGGCCGATGCGATGTCGTGGTGACCGACGGCTTCACGGGCAACGTTGCCCTCAAGATCTCCGAAAGCCTCGCCGAGATGCTGAGCTCGATGATCAAGGAGGAGCTCATGCGGGACGCGCGGTCGAAGATCGGCGCCAAGCTCGCGATGCCCGCGTTCGAGCGCTTCCGCCGGCGCATCGACTACACCGAGATGGGCGGCGCCCCGCTGCTCGGCATTGACGGCGCCGCCATCATCTGTCACGGTGCGTCCCCGGTGAAGGCGATCAAGAACGCGGTGCGGGTCGCGCAGGAGTGGGCGAGCGCCGGGCTCAACGAGCACATCAAGGCGGCGCTGGAGGCCGAGGTGGCCCGGGGCGGTCGGGAAGGGGGACGCGAATGACGCGGGCACGGATCACCGGAGTCGGGGCCTACGCGCCCAAGCGGATCCTGAGCAACGCCGACCTCGAGAAGATGGTCGAGACGAGCGACGAGTGGATCGTGCAGCGCAGCGGTATCCGCGAGCGTCGCATCGCCGACGAGAGCGAGGCGACGTCGGACCTCGCGGTGAGGGCGGCGCAGCAGGCGCTCGAGCGCGCGAACCTGGTGCCCGAGGACATCGAGTTCATCACGGTCGGCACCACCACCCCGGACATGATCTTCCCGTCCGTCGGCAACATCGTGCAGCATCGCCTCGGCTGCCGCCGCGCGGGCTCCGTGGACCTGCTGGCCGCGTGCGCCGGCTCCGTCTACAGCTTGGCGATGGGCGCGCAGTTCATCGAGACCGGGAAGTACCGGCGCGTGCTCTGCATCGGCGCCGAGACGCTCTCGCGCATCACCGACTTCACCGATCGGGACACCTGCGTGCTCCTGGCCGATGCCGCCGGCGCGGCGGTCCTCGAGCCGTCCGACGACGAGCGGGGCCTCATCGACTTCGATCTCTACTCTGACGGCCAGTACTGGGAGCTGCTCTACATGCCGGGCGGCGGCTCGCGGAACCCCGCGACCAAGGAGACCGTCGAGGCCCGGATGCACTACGCCAAGATGCGGGGTAACGAGGTGTTCAAGGTCGCCGTCCGCCTGTTCGTCGAATGCGCCGAACGCATCCTCGGCCGCAACGGCTTCACCTCGGCCGACGTGGACCTGTTCATCCCGCACCAGGCGAACCTCCGCATCATCGAGGCGGCCGCCAAGCGCGTCAACCTTCCCATGGAGCGCGTGTTCGTGAACGTCGACCGGTACGGCAACACGGGCGCCGCGTCCGTCTACGTCGCGCTCGAGGAGGCCGTCGCCACCGGCCGTCTGCAGCGCGGCGACCTCGTGCTCCTCGTCGCGTTCGGCGGGGGCTTCTCGTGGGGAGCCGCCCTCGTCCGTTGGTGAGAAGCAGGACGGAGCAGCAGCTGAGATCGGGCGTGTCGGAGCCACAAGCGTCTCTCTCAGGCCACCCGCGGTCCAAGCCGGCCTCAAGGCACCCGCTACAACGGAGCCCGCTCGCATCTTTCTCAGCCCACCCTCGGTGGGCGCCGGCCTTGCGGCACTCGTTACAATGACCATCGCGTTCCTCTTTCCCGGCCAGGGCTCGCAGGCAGTCGGCATGGGCAAGGCGTTCTACGAGACGTCGCCCGGCGCCAAGGCGATCTTCGAGGAGGCGAACGCAGCGCTCGGCTTCGACCTTGCTCGGCTCGCATTCGAGGGGCCCGACGGCCAACTGGCCATGACCGCCAACACCCAGCCGGCGGTGCTGACCGCGTCCGTCGCCGCGGCCACCGCGTGCGCGGAGCGCGGCCTGCGGCCCGCGCTGACCGCCGGCCACAGCCTCGGCGAGTACGCGGCGCTGGTGGTGGCGGGTGCGCTCCGGTTCGCCGACGCCGTGCGGATCGTGCGCAAGCGCGGCGAGTTCATGCAGGACGCGGTGCCGGTCGGCACCGGCGCGATGGCCGCGATCATGGGCATCGAGCTCGCGACCGTCGAGCAGGTGTGCGCCGAGGCGGCGCAGGGCGAGGTCGTCGAGGTCGCGAACGTCAACTCGTCGCTCCAGATCGTGATCGCCGGCCACCGCGCGGCGGTCGAGCGGGCGGTGGGGCTCGCCACCGCGCGCGGCGGGAAGATGAGCGTGATGCTGCCGGTGAGCGCGCCCTTCCACTGCTCGCTGATGGCCCCGGCGGGCGTCAAGCTCGCCCGCGAGCTCGACGCGATCCCCGTCGCGGATCCGACCATCCCGGTGGTCCGCAACGTCGACGGGGGCGTCACCCGCCGGGCGCAGGACGTGCGTCCCTACCTGCTGAAGCAGGTCGCGAGCCCGGTGCGCTGGACCGACTGCGTCCAGCGGCTGGCCGGGGAAGGCGCGACCGCGTACGTCGAGGTGGGGCCCGGGCGCGTGCTCAGCGGACTTCTGCGGCGCATCGTCAACGGGGCCCGCGGCCAGTCGGTCGAGGATCCGGCCGGCGTGGATCGTGCGCTGGCGGCCGTGGCCGGTGGCTCGTGAAGGGTCCGCTCGACGGCAAGGTGGCGATCGTCACCGGCGGCGGGCGCGGAATCGGCGCCGCCGTCGGCGCGCGGCTGGCCGAGGACGGCGCGGCCGTGGTAGTCTCGGGGCGCGACGGCGACCGCTTGCAGCGCATGGTGAAAGATCTCGAAGCGCAGGGGCGCGCGGTGCTCGGCGTGGTCGCCGACGTGGTGAGCCGTGACGACTGCGATCGCCTGGTGAGCGCGGCGCGACAGCAGTTCGGGCGCGTCGACATCCTCGTCAACAACGCCGGCGTCACGCACGACGAGCTGCTCGTGCGGATGAAGGATGAGGACTGGGATCGGGTGATCGAGGTGAACCTCCGCGGCGCGTTCCTAATGACGCGCGCCGTATCGAAGGTGCTGGTCAGGCAGAAGGGCGGCGGCCGCATCATCAACATCACGTCGACCGCCGGCGCCATGGGCAACGCCGGCCAGGTGAACTACTCCGCGGCGAAGGCCGGGCTCATCGGGTTCACGAAGTCGGCGGCGCGCGAGCTGGCGCACTGGTCGATCCTCGTGAATGCGGTGGCGCCCGGGCTGATAGAGACCGACATGACCGCGAACATTCCCGCAGCGGCACGCGAAAGTCTTATGGCGCAGGTGCCGCTCAAGCGGATCGGCACCCCGCACGAGGTAGCCGAGATGGTACGATTCCTCGCCGGAGACGGGGCGGCCTACGTCACGGGCCAGGTCTTCCACGTCAACGGCGGTCTCTATATGTAGCTCACCCTTCGGTGGAGGTGACGGGTTCATGGCGAAGCCAGTGGATGAGAAGGTGAAGGAGATCATCGTGGAGCAGCTCGGGGTGGAGGAGGACGACGTCACCCCGACGGCGAAGTTCATCGAGGACCTGGGCGCCGACTCCCTCGACACCGTGGAGCTCGTCATGGCGCTCGAGGAGCACTTCGACATCCAGATCCCCGACGAGGACGCCGAGAAGATCGTGACGGTCGGCGACGCGATCCAGTACATCAAGGACAACTCCTAGCCGGTGAGCACGCCACGGGTTGTCGTCACGGGTGTCGGCGCCCTCACGCCGGTCGGGAACACGGCGGACGAGCTCTGGTCCGCGCTGATTCAGGGACGCTCCGGAATCGGGCCGATCACCAAATTCGACTCCACCGGCTACCCGACCCGGATCGCCGGCGAGGTGAAGAACTTCGATCCGCTGGTCTTCGTCGACAAGAAGGAAGCGCGCCGGCTCGACCCGTACCTCCAGTACGCGGTCGCGTGCGCGGCCATGGCCGTCGAGGACGCGGCCCTCGACACCGGCAAGGTCGCCGGTGAGCGCTTCGGCGTCCTCATCGGCTCGGGGATCGGCGGGATCACCACGCTCCTCGAGACCCACAAGGTCCTGCTCGAGAAGGGGCCCGACCGCGTCTCGCCCTTCTTCGTCCCGATGATGATCGTGAACATGGCGTCGGGGCTCGTGTCGATGCGCTACGGCGCCAAGGGCCCGAACTCCGCCGTGGTGACCGCCTGCGCCACCGGCAACCACGCCATCGGCGACTCCTTCAAGGTCATCCAGCGCGGCGACGCCGACGTGATGATCGCCGGCGGCGCCGAGGCGATCATCGTCCCGCTGACGATCGCCGGCTTCTGCTCGATGAAGGCGATGTCGACGCGGAACGACGAGCCGACGAAGGCGATGCGCCCGTTCGACGCGAATCGCGACGGCTTCGTGTGCGGCGAGGGGGCCGGGGTGATCGTGCTGGAGTCGCTCGACCATGCGCTCCGACGCGATGCCCGCATCTACGCCGAGATCATCGGCTACGGGCTGACGGGTGACGCCCACCACATGACGGCGCCCGATCCCGAAGGGGACGGCGCCGCGCGCGCCATGGCCGCCTCGCTCCGCGACGCCGGCGTGGACGTCTCGGCCGTCGGCTACGTCAACGCCCACGGCACCTCGACGCCGTACAACGACAAGTTCGAGACGATCGCGATCAAGCGGGTCTTCGGCGACCACGCGCGGCGCCTGGCCGTGTCGTCCACCAAGTCGATGACCGGCCACATGTTGGGCGCCGCCGGCGGCGTCGAGGCGATCGCGACCGCGCTGGCGCTCTACCACGGCGTGCTGCCGCCGACCATCAACTACGACACTCCGGACCCCGACTGCGACCTCGACTACGTGCCCAACCAGGCGCGCAAGCAGCACGTGGAGATCGCGATCTCCAACGCGTTCGGCTTCGGCGGCACGAACGCCACGCTGGCCTTCCGCGCCTACTCGAAGTAGGTGGATCCCGCCCGGGTCGCCGAGCTCGAGCGGCGACTCGGCTACCATTTTCTGGATGTGTCGGCGCTGGAACAGGCGTTGACCCACGCCTCGTACGCCAACGAGCACCCGCCGGAGGCGGATCACGAGCCCCTCGCGCTGCTCGGCGACGCCGCGCTGGCGCTCGTGGTCACCGACCACCTGACCGCGGCGGATCCGACCGCATCGGTCGGCGTCCTCACCCCCCGGCGCGCCGAGCTGGTCGCGGGAGCGCGGCTGGCGCGGTGGGCCGCCGACCTTGAGATCGGAGCGCTCCTGCGCCTCGGGCGCGGCGAAGATCAATCGGGCGGCCGCGCCCGCGAATCGATTCTGGCCACGGCCCTCGAAGCGCTCCTCGGCGCGATCTATCGCGAAGCCGGGCTCGGCGCGGTACGTGCCGTGGTCGGTCGGCTGGCCGCGTGGTAGCCTGACCCCATGCGCTGGTGGCCGACGCGTGCGCGGCGCTTGCCGGCGCCACGCCCTCCGGAAGACCTGCCCGTCACCGAGGAGCGACTGCGCCGCTGCGTCGAGGACGTCCTCGCGGTGAGCGACCGGCAGATCCGCGGCGGGACCATTGTGTTCCGGGGCCGCCTGACGATGCAGCCCGGCCGCGCGCTGGACGTGCTGATCGAGCGTTTCCGGCCGATCGGCTACACGCCCTTTCTGCGCGAGGAGGGGGGCGTCGTCAGCGTCCAGGCGTGGCCGCTCGGCGAGACCGTGCTGCCGCGACGGGTCGGCCTGAACCTGCTCCTGTTCGTCGTGACGTGCGTGTCCACGCTCGCGGCGGGCCTCTCGTTCGGCGGCTCGCCCATGTTCGACGCGCTCCGCTCGTCGCCGTCCGCGGCCCGGTTCCTGGCCGGCGCGCCGTTCGCCATCACGCTGATGGCGATCCTCAGCGTGCACGAGCTCGGCCACTACTTCACGGCCCGCCACTACCGGGCGGCGGTGAGCCTCCCGTATTTCATTCCGGCTCCCCTTGGCTTCGGAACCTTCGGCGCGATCATTCTCATGCGCTCGCCGGCCCGCGACCGCAACTCACTGTTCGACATCGCGGTGGCGGGCCCGCTCGCCGGGCTGGCGGTGGCGTTTCCGGCGATCCTGCTGGGGCTCGCGTGGTCCTCGGTGGTTCCGGTGC
This sequence comes from Candidatus Rokuibacteriota bacterium, assembly GCA_003220435.1. Classification (GTDB taxonomy): domain Bacteria; phylum Methylomirabilota; class Methylomirabilia; order Rokubacteriales; family CSP1-6; genus AR31. The sequence goes on from QHSL01000085.1 coordinate 68,149, forward strand.
CGCCCGGCGGCTACGTGGCGTTCGGCGACTCGTTGCTCACGTGGGCGCTCGCGTATCTGCGCTTCGGACCGATCCCGCCCGGGCACATGGTCTTCACGCACCCGATGGCCGACGCGGCGTGGGCCGGGTTCCTCGTCACGGCGCTGAACCTGTTCCCGGTGGGCCAGCTCGACGGTGGCCGCATCGCCTACGCTCTGTTCGGGCGGCATCATCGTGTCATCGGCAAGGCGACGGTCGCCGCGCTGCTGGCCGTCGGCGTCGGGTCGTTCTTCTGGGCGTTGAGCACGCCCGGCGGTGACGCGGTGTCGGCGACGGCCGCGTCGATGAACTGGTTTGTGTGGGCGGCGCTGATCTTCTTCCTGGTCGGCTTCCACCACAGCCCGCCGCTCGACGATCTCTCACCGATCTCGGCAGGCCGCCGCGTGATCGGGATCATCTGCCTCGTGCTCCTGATCGCGATGACCCCGCCGTTCGTTATCCACTGAGCTTTCACCACCTCCGTTCGAGCGCCGGCTTGGCCGGCGCAACGATTCAGCGCGCGGGCCGGCTAGGGTGACCGGTGGGGGGCATCGGGGGGAGCGGCGCTCGCTCCCCCCGATCCAAAACAGTCGGGCCCCCGGCGCTGACGCGGCCGAGGAGCAGGAGGCCGACGATGAAGAAGAGGCCGACCGCGACGATCGCCGCGCGCTGATTGCCCGAGAGGAGCCACGAGACCGCGCCGAAGACCACGGGGCCTAGCACCGCGCCGGTCTTGCCGACCAGCGAGTAGAAGCCGAAGAACTGGGCCTCGCGCTCCGGCGGCACCAGCGTCGCCATGAACGTGCGGCTCGCCGCTTGAACGGCGCCGAGCCCGGTCCCGGCCACGATCGCGACGACCCAGAAGTGCCACTTGTCCTGGACCAGGAACGCGAGCACGGTGACGGCCGTCCATTGCACGAGCGTCAGCCGGACGACGAACTTCGGGCCTCGTGTGTCCGTCGGCCGCGCCCACATCGCCGAGCCCAGCAGCGCCGTGATCTGCACCAGCATGAACAGGACGATGATCTCGGTGAACGAAAAGCCGAGCGTCTTGGCCGCGAAGATGCCCGCGAACGTCACGACCGTGTTCACGCCGTCCTCGTAGATCAGGTACGACATGAGGAAGCGGCGCATCTGCACCCGATCGGGGGCCGTCAGGATCTCGCGAAGCGTCGCGAGCGTCGCGCGGGCGCCCTGGGTCGCCGCGACGCTGAGCGGCACGGGCTGCCGCGTGTCACCGGGGAGCACCACGAACGCGGGGAGCGACGTCAGCGCGAACAGGACGGCCGCCGCGAGGAAGCAGCCCCAGTACGCGTGGGCGGCCGCGAACGGGTAGGCGGCCAGGAACGCCACCACCGAGCCGGCGTAGCCGACGGCGAACCCGGCCGCCGAGACGCGCCCGAGCTGCTCGCGCGGCGCGATCCGCGGCAGGTACGAGTTGTAGTAGACGATCGCGGCCTCGTACGTGACGACCCCGACGACCGCGAGGACCCACCCCCAGAGGACCATTCCCGCGCTCACGGTCGCCATGAGCGCGGTCGCGGCGACACACACCGCCGTGAAGCCGATCAGGAACGACTTGCGGGCGCCGGCGTGGTCGGCGACGCCGCCGAGCAGCGGTGAGGTGAGCGCGCCGATCACCATCGCGGTCGAGATCGCCGTGCCCCACAGAAAATCGCCGTGGCCGGTCGCGTTGCCGACGACCGCGTTCGCGTAGTAGGCGGGATAGATGGTGGCGAGGACGACCGCCGCGAAGGCGGAGTTGGCGAAGTCGTACAGCGTCCACGCGACGATCGTGCGTGACGGCGACGACGGCACGCCGGCAGGATGACACAGGCGGGGCCGGTACGCTACTATCCGCGTCATGCCGGGACGCCTCGACCTCAAACAACTCGAGCAGCTGATCAGGAAGGGCGAGGTCGACACGGTGCTGACGGTGTTCCCCGACACCTTCGGCCGGCTGATGGGTAAGCGCGTCGTGGGCAGCTACTTCCTCGATCACGTCGCCGATGACGGCGTGCACGCCTGCATCTATCTCTTCACCGTCGACATGGAGATGGAGCCGCTCCCCGGCTTCAAGCTGACCTCGTGGGAGCGCGGCTACGGCGACATGAAGATGGTGCCGGACCCCGCGACGATTCGGCTGATTCCGTGGCTGCCGAAGACCGCGCTGGTGTTCTGCGACGTCTACACCGAAGAGGGCGAGCCGATCGAGGAAGCGCCGCGCTGGATGCTCAAGCGACAGATCGCGCGCGCGGCGTCGATGGGCTACCTGGTCAAAACCGCGGCCGAGCTCGAGCTCTACTGCTTCAAGGATTCGTTCGAGGCGGTGCGCGCCAAGCGTCACCACGACCTCACGCCGGTGTCGGGCTACCTCGAGGACTATCACATCCTCCAGACCTCGAAAGAGGAGCCGCTGATCCGCGCGATCCGCAACGGGATGGAGGGCGCCGACGTCCCGGTCGAGACCTCGAAGGGGGAGTGGGGGCGCGGCCAGGAGGAGATCAACCTGCGCTACGCCGAGGCGCTCGAGATGGCCGACCGCACCGTGCTCTACAAGCACGGCGCCAAGGAGATCGCCCACCTCCAGGGCTGCGCCGTCACGTTCATGGCCAAGTACGACATGGCCGCGGCTGGCTCGTCCTTCCACCTGCACTCGTCGCTCTGGGACAAGGCCGGGCGCAAGCCGTTGTTCGCGACGACCGGCCGAGGGGGGCGCACCGGCACGCCGCTGTTCGGGCAGTGGCTCGCTGGCCAGATGGCGATGACGCGCGAGCTCGCCTACTTCTACGCGCCGAGCGTGAATTCCTACAAGCGCTACCAAGCCGGGTCGTTCGCGCCGACCCGCATCGCGGCCGGCTGGGACAATCGCACGTGCGGCTTCCGGCTGTGCGGCGAGGGCGCCGGCTTCCGCGTCGAGAACCGGATCCCCGGCGCCGACGCCAACCCGTACCTGGCCTTCGCGGCCACGATCGCCGCCGGGCTGCACGGCATCGCGAGCCGACTGAAGCCGCCGAAGCTCTACGAGGGCAACGCGTATGTCGACGCCACGCTCCCCCAGGTGCCGAAGACGCTGCGCGAAGCGATCGCCGAGCTCGAGCGCTCGAAGGTCGCGCGGGCGGCGTTCGGCGACCGCGTGGTCGACCACTACCTGCACACCGCGCGTCTGGAGCAGCAGGCCTTCGACCAGGTCGTGACCGACTGGGAGCTGGCGCGCTACTTCGAGAGGATTTGACGATCGTGACCGAACGCGAGTGGATCCTGCTCAACCCAGGACCGGCGAACACGAGCCGCGAGGTCAAGGAAGCGCTTGTCACTCCCGACCTCTGTCATCGCGAGCCCGAGTTCTTCGAGGTGATGCGCGACTGCCGCGAGCGTCTCGTGCGGCTGGCCGGCGGGGGTGACGGCTTCGCCGCGGTCCTGTTCACCGGCTCCGGCACCGCCGCGGTCGAGGCCGCGGTGTCGTCGGCGGTGCCCCCGGAGGGCGGGCTGCTCGTCGTCGACAACGGCGTCTATGGCGACCGACTTCTGCGGATCGCGCGCGCCCACGGGATCCGGAACCGGGCGCTCTCGTACAGCGTCACGACGCCGGCGCGCCCGGACGACGTGCGGGCGGCGCTGCGCGAGGATCGGGCGCTGAGCCACGTCGTGGTCGTGCACCATGAGACGACGACGGGGCTCCTCAATCCGGTCGCCGAGATCGCCCGCGCGGCGGCCCGAGAGGGCCGGCGGGTCCTCGTCGACGCGATGAGCTCGCTGTTCGGCGAGCCGCTCGACATCACGCCGGACGGAATCGACTTCGTCATGGCCAGCGCGAACAAGTGCCTGCAAGGGGTGCCCGGCGTCTCCTTCGTGTTGGGCCGGCGGAGCGCGCTCGACGCGCTCCGCGGTCGCGCGCCGCGCAGCGTCTACCTCGACCTCTACCAGCACTACGTCACCCAGGAGGGGGACAACACGCCGTTCACCCCGGCCGTCCAGGTCCTCCACGCGATGCGCCAGGCGCTGCTCGAGCTCGAGAAGGAGACGGTCGTCGAGCGCATCATGCGCTACGCCGAGAACGCCCGCGTCGTGCGCCGGGGCCTGGCGGCCCTCGGCTTCGAGATCCTCGTGCCCGAGGACGCGCGCTCGAGCATCCTCACGACGTTCCGGCTGCTCCCCGGGATCGCCTACGATCCGCTGCACGACGCGATGAAGCGGCGCGGCTACATCATCTATGCGGGGCAGGGCGACATCCGGAAGTACGCGTTCCGGGTAGCGAACATGGGCACGCTCACGCCCCGCGACATGCACGGGGTCGTCGAGGCCTTCGGCGCGGCGCTGGCCGAGCTGCGCGGGCAAGGCGGGCGATGAGCGGGCGGCTCGCCGGCAAGGTCGCCCTCATCACGGGCGGCGGGATGGGGATGGGACGCGAGACCGCGCTGCTCTTCGCCGAGGAAGGCGCGCGCGTGATCGTGGGCGACATCGACGCGGCGGCGGCCGGCGAGACGGTCGCACGCGTCGAGAAGGCCGGCGGCCAGGCGCTCGCGGTGGCGGGTGACGTCGCCCTCGAGGCCGACGTGCAGCGCATGGTCGAGGAGGGCGTGCGACGCTTCGGCGCGCTCCACGTCCTGCACAACAACGCCGGCGTGCTGTGGAAGGATCGCGACCGCTCGGTGCTGGAGACCGACGAGCGCTGGTGGGATCGAGTAATCGCGATCAACCTCAAGTCGGTGTTCTGGACCACCAAGTACGGCATTCCCCACATGCGGCGGACCGGAGGGGGTTCCATCGTCAACATGGGCTCGGTCTCGGCCCTCGCCGGGTTCACGCGGGCCCAGGACGCGTACACCGCCGCCAAGGGTGCCTTGATCTCGCTGACGAAGTCGCTGGCGATCCAGTTCGCCAAGGACAAGATCCGCTGCAACGTGATCCATCCGGGCATCGTCGACACACCGCTCCAGGCGCCGTATCTCACCGACGCGATCCGCAAGGAGTTCGAGACGGGAATTCCGCTCGGCCGGATCGCGCAGCCGCGCGAGATCGCCTACGTCGCCCTGTTCCTGGCAAGCGACGAGTCGTCGTTCATGACGGGCGCCGAACTGGTCGTCGACGGCGGCTTCACCGCCGGCTAGCGGGAACCTCCGCCCATCAACCCCGCGCGGGTCGTCGTCATCGGCGGCGGCGTCGCCGGCTGCAGCATCGCGTACCATCTCGCGGTCGCGGGCTGCGCCGACGTGCTCGTGCTCGATCGCGGCGAGCTGACCGGCGGCTCCACCTTCCATTCGGCCGGCCTGGTCGGCCAGCTCCGCTCGACCATCGCGCTGACCCGCATCAACATGGCGAGCGTCGAGCTCTACCGGCGGCTCGCGGACGACACCGGGCGCGATCCCGGCTGGCAAGAGGTCGGGAGCCTCCGGCTGGCGTCGTCGAAGGAGCGGTTGCTCGAGCTCAAGCGGCAGGTGGGCTGGGCGCGCACCTTCGGGCTGCCGCTCACGCTGATCTCGCCCGCCGAGGCGCGCGATCTGTTTCCGCTGATGACCATCGACGGCGTCGAGGGCGCGGCCTATCTCCCGACCGACGGCCGGATCGACCCGGCGTCGCTGGCGGGGGCGCTCGCCGACGGCGCGCGGAAACGCGGCGTCACGATCCAGACCGGCGTGACCGTGCTCTCGATCGGGGTCTCGCGCGGCCGCGTCACCGAGGTCGTAACCGATCGCGGGCCCGTGCGCTGCGAGACCGTCGTCAACGCGGGAGGGATCTGGGCGCACGAGCTGGGCCGCATGGTCGGCCTGACCGTTCCGGTCATCCCGATGGCCCACCAGTACCTCGTGACCAAGCCAATCGCCGGCGTCACGCGCGACATCCCGACCATGCGCGACCCCGACCGGCTCGTGTACTTCCGCGAAGAGGTGGGTGGGCTCGTGATGGGCGGCTACGAGCGGTCGCCAGTGCCGTGGGGTCTCGACGGGATCCCGCGCGACTTCACCCACAAGCTGCTGGCGCCGGACTGGGAGCGGTTCGACGATCTGATGGCGCTGGCGGTCTCGCGCGTTCCGGCGATCGGCCGCGCCGAGGTCATCACGATGATCAACGGACCCGAGGCGTTCACACCGGACGGCGAGTTCATTCTGGGCGAGGCGCCCGAGGTCGGTGGGTTCTTCGTCGCCGCCGGGTTCTGTGCCCACGGGATCGCCGGCGCCGGCGGCGTCGGCCGCGTGATGGCCGAGTGGATCCTCGGAGGGCGCGCGCCGATGGACGTGTGGCGGATGGACCTGCGTCGATTCGGCGCGCACTACGCCGATCGCGGCTACGCCCGCACGCAGGCGTTCGAGACGTACTCCACGTACTACGACATCCACTATCCGGGCGAGGAACGGCGCGCCGGGCGGGGGCTCAAGCTCTCGCCGGCTCATTGGCGCCTCGAAGCTCTCGGCGCGGTCTTCGGCGAGAAGGCCGGCTGGGAGCGACCGAACTGGCTCGAGACCAACGCTGCGGGGTCGCCGCGGAGCTGGGCGCCGCCCGCCTGGGTCGCGCGACACTGGTCGACGGCGATCGAAGCCGAGCACGTGGCGGCGCGCGAGCGGGCGGCGCTCTTCGACGAGACCTCGTTCAGCAAACTCGAGGTCTGCGGCCGCGGCGCGCTCGCGCTGCTCCAGCGGCTGGCCGACAACGACCTCGACAAGCCGGCGGGGACCGTCACCTACACGCAGCTCCTCAACGAGCGCGGCGGGATCGAGTGCGACCTGACGGTCACCCGCGTGAGCGCGGACCGGTTCATGCTCGTCACCGGGAGCGCCTTCGGGCTCCACGATCTCGCGTGGGTCCGCGCGCACGTGCCCGACGACGGGTCCGTGACGCTCGAGGACGTGACCGCGCGCTATGCGTGCTTCGGCCTCTTCGGGCCCCGGTCCCGCGAGATTCTCGCGCGCGCGGCGCCCGACGATGTGTCCGAGGCGGCCTTCCCGTACATGAGCGCGCGCCGACTGTCGATCGAGGGAGCCAGCGGGCTGGCGCTCCGCGTCACCTACGTGGGCGAGCTCGGCTGGGAGATCTACGTCGCGACGGCCGACGGGGCGGTCGTGTGGGACGCGCTCTGGCGGAGCGGGGCGCCGCTGGGGATGCTCGCCGGCGGCTACCGCGCGATCGACTCGCTGCGGCTGGAGAAAGGCTACCGCTACTGGAGCGCCGAGGTGTCGCCGGAGCACACACCGCTCGAGGCAGGCCTCGGCTTCTGCGTCAAGCTCGACAAGGGCGATTTCGTCGGCCGCGACGCGCTGGTGGCGCAGAAGGCGGCGGGACTCACGCGGAAGCTCGTGTGCCTCACGCTCGCCGATTCCACGGCGGTCGCGCTCGGCGGCGAGCCGATCCGGTCCGGCGACGCGACAGTCGGCCGGGTCACCAGCGGCGGGTACGGCTACACCGTGGGCGCATCGATCGCGTACGGTTACGTGCCCCTGGCCCTGTCGACGGCGGGAACACGGCTCGCGGTCGAGGTGTTCGGCGAGCCGATCGGGGCCATGGTGAGTCGCGATCCGCTCTACGATCCCCGGGGACACAAGATCAAGGGAGACGGTTGACATGCAGATCGAAACGCTCGCGGTTCACGCCGGCACGCGCGTCGATCCCACGACCGGCGCGGTGACGCCCGCGATCCACCCGTCGACGACCTTCGAGCGCGGCGCGGACGGCGCCTACCCGCGCGGGTTCCTGTACTCGCGCAACGGCAACCCCAACCGCGAGGCGCTCGAGGAGTGTCTGGCCGCGCTCGAGGGCGGGCAGGCGGCCGCCGCCTTCGCGTCGGCCTCGGCCGCGACCGCCGCGATTCTCCTGGCGCTCCAGCCGGGCGATCACGTCGTCGCGCCGCTGGATGCCTACCACGGGACCGCGCGACTCCTGCGCGAGACCTTCACGCGCTGGGGGCTCGACACCACCTTCGTCGACATGAGCGACGTCGGCGCCGCCGGCGCGGCGATCCGGGCGAACACGCGCCTCGTGTGGGTCGAGACGCCGTCCAATCCCCTGTGGAAGATCAGCGACGTCGCGGCGATCGGGGAGCTCGCCCGCCGAGCCGGCGCCCGGTACGTGTGCGACAACACGACGGCGACGCCGGTGCTTCAGTTGCCGCTCACGCTCGGCGCCGACCTGGTGCTCCACGCCACCACGAAATACCTCGGTGGCCACGGCGACGTGCTGGGCGGCGCCGTCGTCACCAGGCTGCGCGACGAGTTCTTCGAGCGGATCCGCGGGGTCCAGGCGTCGGGGGGCGCGGTGCCGTCGCCGTTCGACTGCTGGCTGGTGCGGCGCGGCATCCGTACGCTTCCGTACCGGGTGCGCGCGCACTCCGAGAACGCGCTCCGAGTGGCGACGTTCCTCCACGGCCACGGGCGCGTCGAGGCGGTGCACTATCCGGGGCTTCCCTCGCATCCGGCGCACGGCGTGGCCCGCCGTCAGATGACGGCCTTCGGGGGCATGGTCTCGGTGCAGGTGAAGGGCGATCGGGCGCGCGCGATGGACGTGGCCGCGAGGCTGCGGGTCTTCACGCGCGCCACGAGCTTCGGCGGGACGGAGAGCCTCGTCGAGCACCGCGCGTCGATCGAGGGTGCGGGCACCCGAACGCCGGAGAACTTGCTGCGGCTTTCGATCGGCCTCGAGCACGCCGACGACTTGATCGACGACCTCGAGCAGGCTCTCGCATGATATCGTAGGAGTTGCGATGGGTCGGGACCGCCAGATCGATGCCCTCATGAAGAAGCTCCTGCAGACGATCGAAGCCTCGCTCGCTGCCGCCGACGCCGCACGCGATGCCGTCCAGGAGATCCTGCGCCGGGGCGCCGATACCGGCATCTTTTTCGCCGGAAGCAAGAAGGGTGTCGCCGTCTCGTCCGAGCTGACCGCCCAGGACAAGGAATTCCTCCGGGCGGTCTCCATCAAGCCCGACCGCTGAGATCCGATGCGGTTGCTGTCCATCGTCCTCTGGATGGCGGTGGCCATCGTCCTGCTGCTCCCGCTCGTGCGCCGTCTTCTCTCCCGGGCGCCGCGCCCGCCCCGCTCCCTCCCCGACGAGCTCGTCAAGGATCCGGTGTGCCAGACCTATATCGTGAAGTCGCGGGCCGTCCGCCGCACAAACGCCGGCCAGGTCCGGTACTTCTGCAGCGAAGAGTGCGCCCGGCTCGACGCGGGCGGTTGACCCGGCTCGCGTGAGCGTCCCGCGTTCCCAGCCCGCCGCTCCGCCACCGCCGCTCGCTCCCGACCCATGGCGTGACGTCGACGGCCAGGTGAACGTCGACGAAATGGCGGCGGGGCTCGAGGCGCGCGGCCGGACCGCGACCCAGGTCCGATTGCGCCGGCGCTTTCTGCGCTTCGTTCGCGTCAGGCCGGGCGAACGCGTGCTCGAGGTCGGCTGCGGCACCGGCGTCGTCGTTCGCGACCTCGTTGGCCTCGTCGGTCGTCGCGGTGAGGTGGTGGGCGTCGATGCGAGCCGGCTCATGCTCGGCAAGGCGCGCACGCTCTGCCGGGAGTCGGCGCGTCGGACGCGGCTCACGCTCCGCGTCGCCGACGGCGCGCGCCTGCCGTTCGCCGCCGGCCGCTTCGATGCGGCCCTGGCCATCACGGTGATCCTGCACGTCATCGATCCGATGCTGGTGGTGCGTGAGATGGCGCGCGTCACGCGGCCGGGCGGGCGCGTCGGTCTGCAGGATCAGGATTTCGGGGTCGTCGCGGTCACGCATCCCGAGCGAGAGCTGACCGACCGCATCCTGCACGGCGTGGCCGCGCACATCTATCCCGAGCCGCACAGCGGCCGGCGACTGCCCGGTCTGCTTCGCGCGGCGGGGCTGGAAGGCGTTCGCCTGCAGACGGACGTCTTTCAGGACACGACACTCGAGCCGTGGACGAAGACCTTTCTCGAGCGTCGGGGCGAGCGCGCCGTCCGCTTCGGCATCGTCGACGCCGCCACCGCCCGGCGGTGGCTCGACGGGTTCACGCATCTCGTCGCGCAGGGCGCGTTCGTGCTGACGATCAATTACTACGGCGCCGTCGGGACCAAGAGCCGGTGAGGCGGTCGTTCGTCGGGTCGCTCCTGCTGGCCCTCGTGGTCTCCGTGGCGCTCGGCGGCGCGGTTGCCCAGGAGACCAAGGCGCCGGCGTTCGACGGAGTCGCGGCGCTGCGACACGTCGAGCGGCTCGTGGCCATCGGACCCCGGCCCGCCGGGTCCCCGGCGGCGGCGAAGACGCGCCGCTACATCGTCGACGAGCTCAAGGCCGCCAGGGTCTCGGTCAAGGTCGAGCCGTTCGAGGCGGACACGCCCCACGGCCGGCTCGCGATGGCCAACGTGGTGGCGGTGCTGCCCGGACGGCGGCCGGACGTGATCCTGATCGGCGGTCACTACGACACGAAGTGGTTCCGCGAGCTCACGTTCGTCGGCGCCAACGACGGCGGCTCCAGCACCGCGCTCCTGATCGAGCTGGCGCGCCGGCTCCGTGAGAGGCCGCGCGAGTACACGTACTGGATCGTGTGGTTCGACGGCGAGGAGGCGCGCGAGACGTGGACCGCGGCCGACAGCCTCTATGGCTCCCGCCGCATGGCGGCCGAGCTGGCCCGCACGCATCGTCTGCCGCGCGCGGTGATCGTCGCCGATATGATCGGCGACCGCGATCTCGGCATCCGACGCGAGGCCGCGTCGACCCCCTGGCTGACCGACGCGATCTGGGCGAGCGCGGCGCGACTCGGCCACGGCGCGCACTTCCTCGGTGGTTCGCTCGGTGTCGAGGACGACCACGTGCCGTTCCTCCGCCACGGGGTGCCGGCGACGCTGCTGATCGACTTCGATTTCCCGCCCTGGCACACGCCCGAGGACACGCTCGACAAGGTCTCGGCCCGGAGCCTCGCCGTCGTCGGCCACGTGCTCCTCGACGCGCTGCCGGCGATCGAGGACGGGCTCACGCGATCCGGCCCCCCGCGGCCGTGAGCGCCAAGCGTATACTCGCGTCATGCCACGCGTGAAAGAGATCGACGACGCCGGCGGTGATCCGATCCTGCAGGACACCTTCGCGAAGGAGACCGACACCTTCGGCTTCGTCCTCAACACCACCAAGATCCAGGCGCACACGCCCGGCATCATGAAGGCCGCCAAGCAGCTCGGCGCGGCCGTCGAGCGCTCGGGCCTCTTACCGCCGCAGCTGCTTGCGCTGGTCTACCTGCGGATCGCGCTGATCAACGGCTGCCCCTTCTGAATCGACATCAATGCATCCCGTGGGATGCAGGCGGGGGCGTCGGAGGACAAGATCGCCCAGGTCCCCGAGGCGCTGACCAGCGACCTTTTCAGCGACAGCGAGAAGGCAGCGATCGAGTACGCGGAGGCGATGACGGTCACCGGGCGCAAGGTAGACGACGGGCTGTTCGCACGCGTCCGCGCGCACTTCTCCGAAGCGCAGATCGTCGAGCTGACTGCCGCGGCGGCCCTCGAGAACTTCCGCTCGAAGTTCAACGTCGCCCTGGGCATCGAAGCGCAGGGATTCTGCGTGCTCCGGCGGTAGCGGCGGGGCTCGGCCTCGCGCCGCTCTCAGCGGACCGCGATCGCGAGGTAGCCCAATCCAGACGACCCGTGTCGCCAAGTTGCCTCCGGCGCCCGAATCTGACACCATCGGACGCGTATGAGGCGCAAGGTTTCAGCGTGATCCCGCGTTGAGGCTGGCCGGGCCTCACATCCTCCCGCTGGCGATGTTCTTCGGCTCCTTCGCGTGGTCGTTCGTGTTCGTGAGCCTGCCCTTCCACATCCAGCGCCTCAGCACGACCGATCCGGTGTCCACCCTGCGCTGGACGGGCTGGATTCTCGGGATCTCCTCGCTCGTCACGGTCGTGACCGCGTCGTTCTGGGGCAGGTTCGCCGCCCGTGGCGATCCCAAGATCGTCTACGTGGCGGTCGAGGCGCTCCAGGGCGTCGGGTTCCTCGGCATGGCGCTTGCGCGCACGCTCCCCGAGCTCTTCCTCGCCCGGTTCGTCCTCGGCGGCATGGGAGCGGCCTCGACGGTTGCCTTCATCATCGTCGGGCGCTCGGATCAGGGCGGCGCGGTGCGGCGACGGATCGCGACGCTGCAGTCCTCGACGACCGTCGGGCAGGTGATCGGTCCGCTCGTGGGCGCGATCGCGGCGGCGCGCTTCGGGTTTCGCGCGTCCTTCGTGGTCGGCGGCGGAATCCTCCTGGGCTGCGCCGCGCTGGTCCACTGGCTCGTGGAGCGACCGCCTCGGGCGGCGCCGGCGACCCGCGAGACGCGCCCCGTGCGGCCGCGGGAGGTCGGCACCGTCGCGCTGATCGTGCTCGGCGGCTCGATCCAGGTCTTCTTCTTCACCGCGATCCTGCCGCGGGTCCTGCCGGATTTCGGCATCGGGCACGCCGAGACGCTGGAGGTCGGTGGGACGCTGATCTTCGTGTCGGGAGTGGCGGCTGCCCTGGGCGTCCTGGCGGTGCCGCGGCTGGCCGATCTGTTCGCCGAACAGCGGCTGATCGGAACGCTCCTGGTGACGTCGTCGCTGTGTCTGGCCGCCTTCGCCGCCGCCGGCTCGGTGTGGCTCTACGGGGCGCTGCGCTTCCTCCAGGTGCTGTCGATTGCTCCGGTATTCCCGCTCGTCGTCGCGCGCGTCATCCAGCACGCCGGCGGCGGCGCCATCGGCTTCATCAACTCGGCGCGGATCGCCGCCGGGTTCATCGGACCCGTGCTGGCCACGACACTGCTCACGTGGACCTCGCCGGCGGCCCTCTACCTCCTGCTGGCGGCGATCGGCCTCGCGTGCGTGCCCCTCGTCCAGATGCGGGAATCCGGAACGCGGGCGTGAGCGACGGCGCGCGGCCCCTCGTCGACATCCGGCTCGACGGAATCGACACCCGCGGCGGCGTCGCGCCTGGGGTCAGCGGCGTCGCGATCCACGTCCGCTTCGGGGAGTTCTTCACGCTGCTCGGGCCGCCGAAATCCGGCAAGTCCGACGTCCTGCGGGCCGTCGCGGGCTTCCTGCCGATGACGCGCGGTCGCGTACTCGTCGACGGCCAGGACATCTCGACCGTCCCACCTCACGCGCGAGGCATCGGGTACGTCTTCCAGGACGGCGCACTGTGGCCGCATCTTTCCGTGCGGGAGCACGTGGCCTTCGGCCTGCGCCAGCAGCGCCTCGCCGCGCCTGAGATCGACCGCCGGGCCGCGACCGTCCTCGCTCGCCTCCAGCTGGACAATGCCGTGACTCTGAACCCCGCGGACCTGACGCTGGAGCAGCGCCGCCGGCTCGCGCTGGCCCGCGCGCTCGCCGTCGAGCCGCGCGTCCTCCTGTTGGACGAGCCCCTCGCCAACGTCGACCCGACCGCGCGCAAGCTGCTGCGGCTCGAGCTGGCGAAGCTCCACCGGGATCTGGCGGTCACCACGCTGCACGCGACGCGCAACGCGGCGGACGCGCTGGCGCTCTCCGACCGGCTCGCGGTGATGGACGGGGGGCGCGTCCTGCAGGTCGGTGAGCCCGCCGAGCTCTACCATCGCCCCCACAGCCGCGCGGTCGCCGAGGCCCTCGGGCCTGCCAACTTCCTCACGGTTCGTGTCGTAGAGGTGCGCGACCTCGGCGTGGTCGTCGAGACGGAGGGCGGCGACCGCGTGCCGGTCGCCGGCATCGGCGCCTATCGCCTGGGCGACCGCGGGCTCCTCGTGCTGCGGCCGGAGACGCTGTCCCTGACCGAGTCGGCGATGGCGCGGGGGCCGGGCATCCCGGGCCACGTCGCCCTGCGTGTGTTCGAGGGCGCCCGTCACCTGTATGAGATCGAGATCGGCGCCAGTACCCCCGTGCGCGTCGAGCTACCGGCTGCGGGTGAGAGCCGCATCTTCCGCCTCGGTGACCGCGTCCGCGTCGAAGTCTCCAGCGACACCGTCGTGCTCGTCCCCGCGACCTGAAAAAGGGAGCGCCACGGCTGCGCCGGGGCGCATCCGAGCGCGGGGGGGCATGGGGGGCCCGTCGAGGCCGCGGGGACGCAAGGCGATCTCGAGGAGCGCCACGGCGACGCCGGGGCGCATCCGAGCGCGGGGGGCATGGGGGGCCCGTCGAGGCCCCCCATGTTAGTCAGTCAGACGGAGTAAATCCTGTTCTCCTCGAGGATGGAGACGCGGCTGCCGTCGATTCGCGACAGCTCGTCGGCGACCTCCTCGTGGAACTGCGGCTTGACGTGGAAGATCCACACCGGAATGGACGGCGGCAGCTTCTCCAGCTCGCGCCGGATCAGCGCGGGCGTCATGTGCTTGGCCACCTCCGCGAGCGGACCCAGCCGATCGGGGAACGCGCACTCGAGGATCACGCCGCGGATGCCCTGGAGCCCGCGCGCGGCGTCCCACAGCGCCTCGGTCGGCCCGGTGTCGGCGGAGTAGATCACGCCGGTGGAACCGTCATGCACGATGAACCCGGTGGTCGGCACGGTGTGGTTGACGGCGACCGGCGTGACCCACAAGTCGCCCACGCGCTGCTCGACGTCCGCGGTCAACGTGCGGTACTTGACGACCGGCACGTCGGCGTGGGGGATCTTGGTGAAGTCGGGCCAGAGCACGTTGTTGAAGACGCCGCTGCGGACCGCGTTCACGACCGCGTCGACGCCCGAGATGGTCACCGCCGCGCCCTCTTCGCAAAATCCGAGCGTCTCGGTGAGGTAGACGAGGCCGGCGAGATGGTCGAGATGCGAGTGCGACACAAGCGCGTGCTCGATCGCCAGCTGCTCGGGCACGGTCAAGGCGCCGGTGACGCTGCCGGCGTCGATGAGGATTTTCTCGTTGACGAGGAAGGCCGATGGGCGATGTCCGAGTCCTTCGCCGCCGAAGGCGCCGAGTACTCGAATCTTCATCGCGTCGCGATACTAGCATACGTTGTAAGATGACGAAGAGCGATGAGCGACGAGACGTTCGACTACCCGACGATGGCGCGCGCCCTGATCGTCGGCGACAAGGACACGGTGGCCCGCAAGACCCGCGAGGGGCTCGACCTCTCGCTCGATCCGAAGGCGCTCATCTTCAAGGGGCTGATTCCCGGCATGGACGTCGTCGGCGAGAAGTTCCGTCGCAACGAGTACTACGTGCCCCAGGTGCTGCTCTCCGCGCGCGCCATGTACGCCGGGCTGGATCTGTTAAAGCCGCTCATCACCGCGTCGGCGGGGGGCGGCGACTACCTCGGTGTCGTCGTCATCGGCACCGCGCAGGGCGACCTGCACGACATCGGCAAGAACCTCGTGGCGATGATGCTCGAGGGCGCCGGCTTCAAGGTGGTGAACCTCGGACGTGACGTCGCGCCCGAGGTGTTCGTGAAGGCGGTCGGCGAGCACAACGCGAACCTCGTCGGCATCTCGGCGCTGATGACCACCACCATGCCGGCCATGAAGCGCACGATCGACGCGCTGATCAAGGCCGGGCTTCGCGACCAGGTGAAGGTGATGGTCGGCGGCGCGCCGGTGAGTCAGGCGTTCGCCGACGAGATCGGCGCTGACGGCTACGCGAGGGATTCCACGCTCGCGGTGGTGAAGGCCAAGGCCCTCGTCGGGGTCGCGGCGCCGGCCGCCTCGTGAAGGCGCGCGGCTGGGACGTGGTCGAGCGGGTGCGCGCCGGCGAGCGGCTGGTCTTCGACGGCGGCTACGGCACGATGTTGTTCGCCGCGGGGCTGGCGAACGGCGCCTGTCCCGAGCTGTGGAACGACACGCACGCCGAGGTCGTGCGGGCGATCCACCAGGGCTACTTCGACGCCGGCAGCCAGATCGTCGAGACGAACACCTTCGGGGGCACCCGGCTGAAGCTCGACGAGTACAAGATCGGTGATCGCACGCGCGAGCTGAACGCGAAGGGCGCCCGGCTCGCCCGCGCGGCGGCGCCGCCGGGCGGATACATCGCGGGGTCGATCGGCCCGACCAGCCGCCTGCCGCTCGACTACGCGCTCGACGCCGGCGTCACCGACGACGAGTATCTGGGGACGTTCCGCGAGCAGGCCGAGGCCCTCGCCGAGGGCGGCGTGGACCTGTTCGCGGTCGAGACCATGATGTTTCCACAAGAGGCCACCGCGGCGGTGCGCGCGTGCAAGGCGGTCGCCGACCTCCCGGTGATGGCCACGATGTTCTTTCAATACGAGGAGAACAACGACCGCGATCGCACGATGTGGGGCGAGAGCCCCGCGGAGGTGGCGAAGAACCTGCTCGCCGCCGGCGCCGATGTGGTCGGCATGAACTGCGGCCGCGGCCCCGACCGCGCGATCGTGATCATCCGGGAGATGCGGCAGGTCACCGACGCGCCGCTGGTCGCCTATCCGAACGCCGGCCTTCCGATCACGCGGGGCGACACCGTGACGTACGAGCTCGGGCCCGAGGCCATGGCCCGCGAGTATCCCGCGCTCCTCGAGGCCGGCTGCGACATCGTCGGCGCGTGCTGCGGCTCGAATCCCGAGCACATCCGGCGCATCTCCGAAATCGTGCGAGGACGAAGCCCGCGCAAGTGAAGCGCTTGTGCGCGAAGCTCTCCACCGACCCGCGCGTCCTGACGTCCCTGCCGCTGGAGATCGACCCCGACGAGGTGCTCCGCTTCCAGGGCTACAAGAAGTCGGGCGAGGCCCCCGGGCCGGAGGTGCGGGCTCTCCTCGGCGAGGCGCTCGCGCTTGGCCGGCGCCTGATGGCTCCGCGCGCGGTGATCCGCTGGCTGCCGGTGGTGGGGCGGGGCGCCGACACGATCGCCGCCGGCGGCGTCGTCCTGACGATCCCCGACGTGGGGCGGTCGTGGGGCCCGATCGACTGGATCGCGGCCGCCGTGTGCACGATCGGCGATGGGCTCGAGGACCGCGTCGCCGAGCTCTGGGCGGGGCGCGAGCTGCCCCTCGCCGCGATGCTCGACAGCGTCGGGTCCGGCGCCGTCGAGAGCCTCGCCGAGTACGTCAACGACCTGCTGTGCCAGGAGGCGATCCCGCTCGGGCTGCCGGTCACGAACCGGGTGAGTCCCGGCTACGGACGATGGGACGTCACGCAGCAGCGAGCGCTGTTCGCGCTGTGCCCGGGCGAGGCGATCGGCGTGCGCCTCAACGAGGCTTGTTTCATGACGCCCGTGAAATCCATCTCCCTGCTCGCCGCCGCCGGCGCCGGTGCGAAGGTCGACCACTACTTCAGTCAGTGCGCCCGCTGCTGGATGGCCGGCTGCGCCTACCGGCGCACCCCCGTCCGCGGAACCGTCCACAGTTCATAGCCGCGCCGCCGCGCTCTCCTTCGCGCGCGATCTGATACGATGCCAGAGAGATGTCGCCGGACAACATCATTCTGGTGGGATTCATGGGTGCCGGAAAATCGGTCTGCGGTCGGTTGCTGGCCCGGCGGCTCGGGCGGTGCTTCGTGGAGACCGACGACATGATCACGGCGCACGACGGGCGCTCGATCCCCGAGATCTTCCGCGCGGCGGGCGAGGGGCGGTTCCGCGAGCTCGAGGCCGAGACGCTCGAGGCCCTCAAGCTGAAGTCGGGCGAGGTCATCGCGACGGGCGGCGGCACGCCGTGCCGCGAGGGCCGGATGGACCAGCTGCGGGCCCTCGGCACCGTCGTGTGGCTCGACGGCGAGCTGCGCGAGCTGCATGCGCGGGCGAGCCGGATTGGAAATCGGCCGATGCTGGAAGGGCGCTCGATGGCCGAGATCGCGGAGCTCTACCGGTCGCGGCGGCCGTTCTACGGGCAGGCCCACATCACCGTCGACACCACCGGGCTCGGCGCCGACCAGGTCGTCGCCCGGGTCCTGTCGGCGCTGCGGGACGCGCATGCCGCACGAGTTTAGCCGCCGGCTCGAGGCCGCGCCGCTCCTGTGCGACGGCGCCATGGGCACGCTGCTCTACGCGCGCGGCATCTCGCTCGACGCGTGCTTCGACGTTCTCAACATCAACGACCCGCGGGTGGTCCAGTCGATCCACGCCGACTACATCGCCGTCGGCGCCGACTGCATCGAGACCAACACGTTCGGAGCGAACCGGTTCAAGCTGGCGGTGCACGGGCTGGAGGGCCGGGTGCGTGAGATCAACCGCCGCGGCGTCGCGCTGGCCCGCGACGTCCGCGAGAGCTCCGGGCGCGACGTGCTGGTGCTCGGCTCGATCGGGCCGCTCGGCAAATACCTGGCGCCGCTGGGCACGGTGACCACCGACGAGGCGCGCGCGGCGTTTCGCGAGCAGGCCGAGGCCCTCCTCGAGGGCGGCGTCGACGCGTTCATCGTCGAGACGATGTCCGATCTGGACGAGGCCGCGCTGGCGGTGACCGCCGTCCGCTCGATCACCGACCTGCCGATCGTGGCGCAGGTGGCGTTCACCGACGACGGGGTCACGTTCACCGGCCGCTCCGCCGCCGAGGTCGCGCGATTTCTGAAGGTGCTGCCGATCCAGGCGCTCGGCGCCAACTGCTCGGTCGGCTCCAGCACGCTCTTCGAGGTCCTCGAGCAGATGCAGCCGGAAGCGGGTGGCCTGCCGCTCGCCATCCAGCCGAACGCCGGACTGCCGAGCCGGATCGGCGAGCGC
The DNA here is from genome assembly GCA_003220435.1 of Candidatus Rokuibacteriota bacterium. Classification (GTDB taxonomy): domain Bacteria; phylum Methylomirabilota; class Methylomirabilia; order Rokubacteriales; family CSP1-6; genus AR31. Next base: position 86,673 of record QHSL01000085.1, read on the forward strand.
CTCATCTATCTCTCGTCGCCGGCCTACATGGCCGAGTACGCGGATCGGATGATCGACGCGGGCGCTCGGCTGGTGGGCGGCTGCTGCGGCACCACGCCCCTGCACATCGCCGCGATGCGGGCGGTGCTCGACCAGAAGCGGCCGGGACGCGGCGCCGGCGCGCGCGCGACCCTGAGCATCCGCCCGGCGGCGGTCAGCGAGTCGCCCGGTCTGCACGTGGCGCGTCCCCCCACGCTGCTCGGGCGAAAGCTGACGGCCCGGGAGTTCGTCGTCACGGTCGAGCTCGATCCGCCGCGGGGTCACACGGTCGAGAAGCTGGTCCAGGGCGCGAAGCTGCTCAAGGAGCGGGGTGTCGACATCGTCGACATCAACGACGGCTCGCTCGGACGCGTCCGCATGGCGGTGCTGCCGACGGCGCTCCTGGTCCGCGAGGCCACGGGGCTCGACATCAACATGCACTTCACGTGTCGCGACCGGAACCTGATGGGCATCCAGGGCGACCTCCTGGGCGCCCACGCTCTCGACATCCGCAACATCCTGGCGATGACGGGCGACCCGCCGCGCGCGGGCGACTACGCCAACGCGACGGCCGTCTTCGACGTCGACGGCGTCGGGCTCATCGAAATCTTGAGACGGATGAACGAGGGCCTCGACGCCACCGGGAGCAGCATCGGCGAGCCGACCTCGTTCTGGGTCGGCGCTGCCCTGAACCCGGCGGCCGAGGACGTCGAGCGGGAGATCGAGCGCTTCCACCGCAAGGTGCAGGCGGGGGCGCGCTGGATACAGACGCAGCCCATCTACGACCTCGAGCTCCTCGAGCGCTTCCTCGCCCGCGCGGGCGGCTCGCCCGTCCCCGTCCTCGTCGGGATCCTCCCGCTGCACAGCGCCCGCCACGCCGAGTTCCTCCACAACGAGGTGCCGGGCATCACGATTCCCGACGTGGTCCGCCGGAGGCTGCGCGACGCGGGCGATGGTGCCCTCCGCGCCGGCATGGAGATGGCGCAGCAGCTCGTGCGCGACGTGCGGACCCGCTACGCGGGCGCCTATCTGATGCCGTCGTTCGGGCGCTTCGAGGTCGTGGCCGAGGTTCTCGATGTCCTCCGCTGAGCTCGCGCGGCTCGGCGCGCGCAAGGCGGCCGAGGGCGTCCGTGCTGGCCGCGTGAGCCCCATCGATCTGGTCGAGGCGTGCCTCGCGCGGATCCGTGGCCTCGACGATCGCCTGACCGCATGGTCCTTCGTCGACGCCGACGGCGCGCGGGCCACCGCGCGCGAGCGTCAGGGCGAGGCGCGCGCCGGCCGCCTGCGCGGGCCGCTGCATGGCGTGCCGATCGGCGTGAAAGACATCTTCGACGTCGCCGGGATGCCGACCACCGGCGGCGCCAAGGCGTTCGCGCACACCCGGCCGGCCGTGGATTCGGCCGCGGTGGCGCGGCTGCGCGCGGCCGGCGCCATCATCCTCGGCAAGACGGTCACGACGGAGTTCGCGTATCGCGACCCGGCCCCGACCCGGAACCCGTGGAACACCGCGCACACCCCGGGGGGCTCGTCGGCGGGATCGGCGGCGGCCCTCGCGGCTCGCATGGTCCCGCTGGCCCTCGGCTCTCAGACGGTCGGCTCCGTGCTCCGGCCGGCCGCGTACTGTGGCGTCGTCGGCTTCAAGGGCACGCACGGGCTGGTGCCGGTCGGGGGGGTGATCCCGCTCGCGTGGTCGCTCGACCACGTCGGCGTGCTGGCGCGCTCCGTCACCGACGCCGCGCTTGCCATGAGCGTGCTCGCCGGCCGCAGCGTCGAGCCCCAGCCGGTGAGCACCCCGCGCCTGGCGCTGGCGCCGTCGCTGCTGCGTCGCGCCACGCCCGAGATCGCCGCGCACATCGAAGGCGTCGCCGACGCCCTCGCGCGCGCCGGCGCGACGGTGTCGAAGGTCGAGCTGCCGCCGTCCTTCGGCGAGATACATGACGCGGGGCTGGCGGTGCTCGAGGTCGAGGCGGCGGCGTATCATGAGCCCCGGTTCCACACGAATGCCGACGACTACGGGCCGGAGATTCGGAGCCTCATCCAGGCTGGGCTTCGTCGCCCGGCGACCGACTACGTGCGTGCCAACCGTACCCGCCTGGCCTTCCGGGACGACGTGATGCCGTTGCTCGCCGCGCACGACGCGCTGCTCGTGCCCACCGCGCCCGGTCCGGCGCCCGCGGGGCTCGACTCGACCGGCGACGGCTCGCTGTGCGCGCCGTGGACCTCGGCCGGCGTTCCGGCGATCTCGCTGCCGAGCGGGCTCGCCGCCTCGGGGCTGCCGCTGGCGATCCAGCTCGTTCAGGCGGCCGGGGGCTCGGCGCGCCTCTTCGGGACGGCCGCGTGGTGCGAACGGGTGCTCGCCTTCTCGCAAGCCCCTTCCGTCTGACCTGTGCTCGACCTCAAGATCGAGGGCGCCGAGGTCATCGACGGGACCGGGCGTTCGGGCTCCCGGACGGACGTGGGGATCCAGGACGACCGGATCGTGGCGATCGGCGACCTTTCCCGCGAGTCCGCCGGGACCAACCTGCACGCCTCCGGCAAGGTCCTGGCACCGGGCTTCATCGACATGCACTCCCACTCCGACTGGCGGCTCTGGGAGAACCGCCGCGCGGAGTCGAAGGTGCGGCAGGGCGTGACGACCGAGGTGGTCGGCAATTGCGGTTTTTCGCCGGCGCCCGTGTCGGCCGAGTTCCTGGAGGACCTCCGTGGATTTGCGCTCCACGTGCCCGCCGGCATGGATTTTCGCTGGCGGTCGGTCGGGGAATACCTAAAGGCGTTCGATGCGCATGGTACGGCGCTCAACGTGATCCAGCTCGTCGGCCACGGCACCCTGCGCCTGGCGGCGATGGGCTTCGCGCGGCGCGAGCCGACCGCGACCGAGCTCAAGCGCATGCAGAAGCTCCTGGCCGATGCGATCGAGGACGGCGCCTGGGGGCTCTCGACCGGGCTCATTTATGCTCCCGGCTCGTATGCCACCACCGAGGAGATCGTGACGCTGGCGGCGGTGGCCGCGCGCCACCGCGGCTTCTACGCGAGCCACATCCGCGGTGAGGGCGCGACGCTGCTGGACGCCGTGCGCGAGGCCATCCACGTCGGGCGCGAGGCCGGCTTGCCGGTGCAGATCAGCCACGTGAAAGCCGCGGGCCGACCGAACTGGGGCAAGGTCGCCCACGCCCTCGCGCTGATCGACGCGGCGCGCGACGAAGGCCTCGACGTCATGGCCGACGCGTATCCGTACACCGCGTCGAGCACGACGCTCCGGACGCTCTTGCCCGATTGGGTCCTGGAGGGCGGGATCGACGCGATGCTCGCGCGGCTCGCCGATCCCGCCGTGCGCGCCAGCGTGCGCCGCGAGCTCGAGGCGCCCGAGACGGGCCAGAGCTTGCTCGACCGCATCGGGTGGGAGAACGTCATGGTCTCCTCGTGTGTCAGGCGCAAGGACGCCGAGGGCAGGCGGATCTCGGAGCTCGCGGCCGCGCGTCACGCCGACGCGGTCGACACGGCGCTCGAGCTGATCGCCGACGAGGGCGGCAAGGGCTCCATGATCCTGTTCCAGCTCGACGAGGCCGATCTGCGGCGCGCCCTGGCCCATCCCGCAGTCATGATCGGCTCCGACGGCTCGGCGCTCGTGGCGAGCGGCGCCGGGTCCGCCGGCAAGCCGCACCCGCGGAGCTTTGGGACGTTCCCCCGCGTCCTCGGCGAATACGCACGCGAGCAGCGCGTGCTGACGCTGCCGCAGGCGGTCCACAAGATGACGGGGCTCCCGGCGCGCCGTCTCGGGCTGAGAGACCGGGGCGTGATCGCGGCGGGCCGGAAGGCCGATCTCGTAGTGTTCGACGCGCGGCGCGTCGGCGACCGAGCCACGTACGAGGATCCCCACCAGTATCCGTCGGGCATCGAGCACGTGCTCGTCAACGGTCGGCTCGTCATCAAGAACGGCGAGCACACCGGGAGCCTTCCGGGGCGGCTGCTGACGCCGGCGTGACGGCATGAGGCTCGGCCGAGCGTCGTCCGATTTGTTGACGCCCATCTCCACCGCCGCGTCCGTGGAAGAGGGGCTCGCGGTGACCCTCGGGCGAGTGGTGCGCCTGAGCGGCGCGGTGGCCGGCGCGCTCGCGTTCCGGCCGCGGCGCGAGCAGCCCATCGTCGTGGTCGGCGGTGCCCGGCGAACGCCCGCCGCGCTCCGGCGGTGGCTGGCGACGCTCGCGGCCACGCCGGCCAGACGCGCGCGGCGCTCTCGCGTCGTGCCGCCGGGCGCGCCGCGAGGGCGGCCGACGGCGTTGCTCCGGATGCCGCTCGGCGCCCCGGGGCGACGCGTCGGCGAGCTGGTGCTCCTCGGACGGCCGGGCCGGCCGCGGCCGGCGCCGCTGCCGGGACCCGTTTCGCGCGAGCTCGGGAAGGCCATCGATCGGATCTGGCGCCTCGAGCGCAGCGCCCTCCGCGCGTCCGTGCTGAGCGCGTTGATCGTGCGCCTGGCGTCGAGCCGCTCGCTCGACGAAGTATTCGCCGCGTTCGGCGAGGGCGCCGCGAAGCTCGTGCCCTTCGATTCGATCGGGGTGTCGCTGCTCGACGCCGAGCGCGGCGACTTCGAGGTCATCGACGTGCTGGGGCGCGCCGTGCCCGCGCTGCCCCCGCGCGACGTGCGCATGCCCCTCGACGGCAGCTTGCTCTCGCGCGTCGTGACCGCCGGTGCCCCCCTGCGCGTCGACGACCTGGCGCGAGACCCGCGCGCGGCGGCCAGTCGCTCCGCGCTCGCCGCCAGTGGCTTTCGCGCGGTGGCGCTCGTCCCGCTGGCGACCGGCGGCGCCGTGTTCGGCGCGGTCACCCTGGCGTCCGCTCGCCCGGCGGCGTTCGACGACGCCGACCTCGAGGCGATCGCCGAGCTGGCGCGCCCGCTGGCGGCGTCGATCGAGCGGCGACGCCTCCACGACGAGAGCCGGCGCCGGGCCGCCGAGCTCGCGGCCCTCTACGCCACGAGCCAGCTCATCACCGCGCGGCTCGACGTCGCCTCCGTCCTCGACCGAATCAGCCGGTCGGTGCCGGAGCTGATCGGATCCACCGGGTGCGGGATCGGGCTGCTCGACGCCTCGGGGACCCATCTCGTGCACACCGCCGCCCACGGCTTCCAGAGCGAGGCGTGGCGCGAGCTCTCGCTGCCGGTCGGCGAGGGCATCATCGGGCGCGTCGCCGAGAGCGGGGCGGCGATCCGCGTTCACGACGTGCAGACGGATCCGCGCTCGGCCCGGCGGGACGTCGACGAGCGCGAGGGGATTCGGTCGATCCTGAGTGTGCCGATGAAGGTCGGCGGGGCGGTCATCGGCGTCATCTCCGCCTTCTCCACCCGGCCGGACAGCTTCACGGCCCGGCACCAGCGAGTCCTGGAGGCGTTCGCGGAGCAGACCGGGATCGCCATCCACACCGCCCGGCTGTTCGAGGAGGGCGTTCGGCGGGCGCGGGAGACGCAGGCGCTCCTCGAGGCCGGCCGCGCCGTCACGGCGAGCCTCGACGTCGACCGGACGATCCGCGTGATCCTGCAGGAGGCGCGCGAGGTGCTCGGTGTGGACTCCTGCAGCGTCTCCACGATCGATCCCGCCTCGGATGACCTGGTCCTGGTGGCGAGCCTCGACGTCCCGCCGGCGATGGTATCGACGGTGCGGCTGCGTCGCGGCGAGGGAATCGCCGGCCTCGCCGTGCAAGCGGGACGCCCGATGCAGAGCCGGGACACCTGGGCGGACGCGCGCGTGAGATTCGCCGAGCTGCAGCGTGAGAGCGGCTTTCGCTCGATGCTCTCGGTGCCGCTCCGCCGCGGCGAGCGCGTCATCGGCGCGATCAGCGTGTTCCGGCGTGACGTGCACGATTACTCGGCGCACGAGGAGGAGCTGCTGGTGGCGTTGGCGGACCAGGCGGCGATCGCGCTGGAGCACGCAAGGCTCTACGCCGAGCTCGAGGGCATGGTGGCCGACCGGACCCGCGAGCTCGACGCGCAGAAGCGGTTCGTCGAGGTCGTGCTGGAGACGCTGCCGCTCGGCGTGTTCGTGCTCGACGCGGACCTGAACGTCGTCCAAGTGAACCGCGCCGGGGCCCGGGCGCTGGCGTGCGATCCGGATACTCGCGGCCCGCTGAGCCGCCTGGTGCCCGACAGCAAGGCGGCTTCCCTCCTCGCGTTCGTTCGCGAGGCGTTTCGCGCACGCCGGGTCCACACGCTCGAGGAGGACATCGTGGTCGCCGGCGACGCGAAGATCTTCAGGCTCACGGCGGCGCCGGTCGAGCCGATGGGCGAGCGCGGGACGCACGCGGTCCTGCTGGTGGAGGACGTCACCGCCGCCAAGCGGCTCGAGCGCCAGATGCTGTTGACGGAGCGACTCACCACCGCCGGCCGGCTCGCGGCGGGCGTGGCCCACGAGCTGAACAACCCTCTCGCGACGATCGCGGGCTGCGCCGAGTCGCTCCAAGGGCGGCTGACCGAAGTCGGTGCGGCGCGCGGAGTCGGGCCCGACGATTTCGCGCGCTACCTCCGGCTCATCGAGGAGGAGGCCTATCGCTGCAAGGAGATCACCGGGAGCCTGCTCCAGTTCGTCCGCGATCCCGGGAGCCGGCGCGGGCCGATCGACGCGAACGCGGTCGTCGTGAGGACGGTCGAGCTCCTCTCGCACCAGTCGCGGTTCGCCGACCGCCGCGTCGTCACCGCGCTCGCTCCGGGGCTGCCCCCCGTCGCGGCGAACGAGGGCCAGCTCCAGCAGGTCTGCCTCGGCCTGGCCTCCAACGCCCTCGAGGCGATGGAGGGGCGAGGCACGCTGACCATCCGGTCCCGCCTGGCCCGCAGCGAGGTCGAGATCGAGTTCGAGGACGAGGGGCCCGGCATCCCCCAGGAGAATCTCTCGCGCATCTTCGATCCGTTCTTCACCACCAAGCCGCCGGGGCAGGGGACCGGGCTCGGGCTCGCCATCGCCCAGGGCATCGTGACGGACCACGGCGGTCGCATCGAGGTCGCGTCGCGGCCGGGCCAGGGCAGCGTGTTCCGCGTGGTGCTGCCGCGGTGACCCGCCCGATCCGCGTGCTGGTGGCCGACGACGAGCGGAACCTGCGTGAGCTGGTCATCCGTGAGCTCGGGCGTCGCGGGCACGAGGTCGATGGCGTCGCCGACGGCGCCGCCGCGCTCGAGCGCATCCGGGAGACCTCGTACGACGTGGTGGTCCTCGACATGCGGATGCCGCAGAAGGAAGGCATGGACGTCCTGCGTGAGCTGGCCGCGTTCCCCGAGCCGCCGCAGGTGATCGTGATGACCGGCTTCCAGGAGGTTTCCACCGCGGTCGAGGCGATGAAGCTCGGGGCCTACGACTATCTCACCAAGCCCACCAAGATCGAGGAGCTCGACATCGTGGTGCGCAAGGCGGCGGAGAAGGGCCAGCTCCTCCGCGACAACGTGGCCCTGCGCGCCCACGCACCCGGCGCCGAGCCCTTCGCCGGCCTCCTGACGCGAAGCGCGCGGATGCAGGAGGTGCTGCGCATCGTCGAGCGGGTGGCCCCGACCGACTCGTCGGTGCTGGTCCTCGGCGAGAGCGGGACCGGCAAGGAGCTGGTCGCGCGCGCGGTCCACGAGCGCTCGGCGCGCGCGCAGCGGGCGTTCGTGCCGATTCACTGCGGCGCGCTGCCGCGGGAGGTGTTCGAGTCGGAGCTGTTCGGCCACGAGCGTGGCGCCTTCACCGGCGCCGTCGGCGCGAAGCCCGGTCTGATGGAGCTGGCCGACGGCGGCACGCTGCTCCTCGACGAGATCGGCGAGACGGACCCGGACGGCCAGGTGAAGCTTCTGCGGGCGATCGAGACCGGCACGTTCTTCCGGGTCGGCGGCACGCGGCCGCGCCGCGTCGACGTGCGGCTCGTGGCCGCCACCAACCGCGACCTGGCCGAGGCGATGAAGCAAGGCGAGTTTCGTCAGGACCTCTACTACCGCATCAATACGATCGCCATCCAGCTTCCGCCGCTGCGCGAGCGGCGCGAGGACATCGCACTGCTGGCCGGCCACTTCGTGGAGGCGAAGGCGGCCTACGGCGTCAAGCGGCTCGGCGCCGCCGCGCTCGGCGTGCTCGAAGCGTACGACTGGCCGGGCAACGTCCGCGAGCTGCTCCACGCGGTCGAGCGGGCCGTGATCTTGAGCAAAGGCGACGAGATCCAGCCGGGCGATCTGCCGCCCGAGATCCACAGCCCGAGTCCCTCGCGGGCGCCGGCGTCGTCGTCGGTGGGAAGCCTCGAGACGATGGAGCGCGAGCACATCGTCACCACGCTGCGCCAGGTCGGTGGCCATCGCGGCAAGGCGGCGGCGCTGCTCGCGATCGACCCGAAGACGCTCTATCGCAAGATCATCGCGTACGCCATCACCCCGCAGGAGTTCCGGTGAGGGCGATGTTCCGGAATTGGAAATGGCATGCGATTGGCACCGTCTGCTGGTGCGATGAAAGCGCTATGTGCGTGGTGTCAGAGCGAAGGACGGCCTGACTACCTGGGCGAGCGCGAGCCGTTCGACAACCCCGCGCCGACCCACTGCATTTGCCCCCACCACCGCGAACGCCTGCTCGAGCTCCTTCCGTCACGGTCATTTCCGGATGCCGAATTGCTCGTCATCGTGCGACCAAACGACACCAGCCTGCTCGAATATCTCCGGGGGAAGTTCGCCGGGGTCCGTGGCGTGAAGGTGATCGTGGACCGACGGCTGGAGGATCGCCGTCGCGAGGAGTCGGCGGTGCCCGACGATCGCCGGCGCGTGAGGACGCGGCGGATTCGGCGCGGCGAAGCGTCCCCGCTCGGCTACACCATCGTGCGATTCACTCCTTCCACGAGCTCGCCGCCCGCAACGGAGTAAGATCGAGCGTCCCATCGCGGTCTTCCCGGGTGCGACCGTCTCGCGTGGCGGCCCGATGACCGAGCCATCCCCGATGTGTAGTTGCGTCGTGCCGGACCCCGTGTACACTCTCAAGTGTCTGCCGGTTTTGGTGGACCTCGTCGCCGAGGAGATGGTCCTTCCGCGGTCGGCGCGAGCAAGGGAGCGGAAGAGAGTCCGAGGGGGTCGACAATGGCATCCAAACTGTACATCGGCGGTCTTGCGTACTCCACGACGAGCGACGGGTTGCGCGAGTTCTTCACTCAGTCCGGCAACGTCCTGTCCGCGACGGTGATCACCGATCGATTCTCGGGCCAGTCGCGTGGCTTCGGGTTCGTCGAGATGGGCACCGCGGAGGAGGCACAGAACGCGATTTCCCAGCTGAATGGGCGTGAGCTCGATGGCCGTCGGATCACGGTCGAGGTCTCGAATCCGCAGGCGCCCCGCACGGGTGGGGGCGGTCGGCCGGGCGGTGGCGGCCGTCCCGGTGGCGGAGGACGGGGTCCCGGTGGCGGCGGCGGGCGTGACAGCGGCTACGCCCATCGCCCCTCGAAACCGGTGAAGTGGTAGTACGAGCCGAGCGCCGTCGAGGCGCGAGGCGAGTCTACAATGGCTCGAAAGTAGTCCCGGTGGAACGGGCGGCGACCTGGAGCCGAGGCGAGACGAAGCGAGTCTGACACCCAACCGAGAAAGAATTACACGACGGGGTCAGCCAACCGGCTGACCCCGTCGTCGTTTCAGCCCTTCACAGCCTCCGGTTCCGCCCCGTCGAAGAGGCGCTCGTACCGGCCGTACTCCCGCGCCGCATCCATGAACCACTTCACGATCTCGGGCTCGGAGCGTGGCGGGATCTCGCACGAGGTCGACAGGATGAAGGCCGAGTGCCGGGCCGCGGTGTCGATGCAGCGTCGCACGTCCGCGACCATCGCCTCCCGCGAGGTCTTCTCGAACTTCGTCGCGTCGACGTTGCCGATCGCCACCGCCCGCCCCTTGGACACGTCCATGAACCGCTTGAGCTGATCGACGTAGAGCTTCGGGTCCGCCTGCTGATCGAGGTCGAACGATACCGTCGTGAAACCGCACTGGATCAGGTCTTCGTAGATCGGGTAGGTGGTCCCGCAGATGTGCGTCGTCACGCCGACCTTCCGGGCTTTGAAGTAGTCGACGAGCTCCTTGTGGTAGGGCGCGACGAAGTCCCGGTAGTTGTCGGGCGAGATCAGGCTGATCGAGGCGGTCGGCTCCGAGAACGAGAGGCCGATCCCCGTCTTGACGATCGCGTCGCCCCACACCTTGCAGAAGTCGGTGGTGACGCGCATGAGGTCGTGGATGAACTGCGGATCCTCGAACGTGTCCAGCAGCATGGTCTCGGGATTCCGCAGGAGCATCGCGATCGTCCACGGGCCCACCGCGACCGCGCCGAGGGCGGTCGGCGGCTTCGCGCGCACCAGCGCCGCGCACTGCTCGAGGAAGCCGGGGAGGCGCGCCGTCCGGGTCGGGTCCGGCATCGCGAGGCGCGCGAGCTTCGCCTTGTCGTCCTGCAGCACGTGCTGGTCGATGGACGGCACCACGTAGTCCGAATACTTCACCCGGCACCCGAAGGCTTCGGCCTCTTTGGCGAGGTCGTTGTACGCGAGGACGACGTCGGGCTGGTAGCGCTCGTAGTAGTTCAGCATCGCGGTGATCGCTCTGGGCACGTTCGTGCAGTACTCCTCGATCGACAGCCCGTCGAGGGTGCCGGCGAACGACGCGACGATCGGATAGACGGGCACGCGGTCGGCGAACGAGCGTCGGTACGCGGCGACGACCCGTTCGCGGTTCGTGAACTGCGACCGGCCGTGTTCGACCTCCCAGATCCGGTTGGCCTCCATGTACTTGGGCGGCAGCTTCGCTTCGTACTCCATGAACTGCGTGATCGGATAGCGGATGCCGCCGGCGTGCGTCCCCTTGAGCCCCTCGATCATCTCTTCCATCTGACCCCAGGGGATCGTGAAGGCCATCTCGTGGTCCTGGGTCTGGCCGAAGATCCGGTCGCCCGAGCAGGGCAGGATCACCTGCGGCTGATCCGTTCGCATCGTCGTCACGATGATCTCGGAGCAGTCGATGCGGCCGCCGAAGGACGAGGTGAGCTTGCCGCCGCGCTTCCAGAGGGCGGCCTGGGTCAGACGCATGACCTGCGCGGGATTGGCGTAGATGCAGACCAGGTGGGGCTCGAACGTCGCGCGGTCGAGCGGCGCGACCAGCAGCGTGCCGAACTCGCCCGGCGCGAACTTGTCGACCGCGGCCTCCGAGCGCTGGCCCGCCGCCTTCGTCTCGGTGTACATTCCCTCGCACAGCGTGCCCGAGTTGTGGAGGTGCGTCGGCTTCTCGAAGCCGAGCGCCGCGATGCCGAGCGAGCAGATGTGGTCCTCGCGCGTGAGCGCGATCATCCAGCCGTAACGCCGCGCCATGTCGATGACCTGGCAGTTCATGCTCAGCTTCTTGAAGTCGCGGGCCGGCCGGCGGGCCTTGTCGGGGATCGGCTCGCCGGGCTTCAGCATCCGGATCGCCACCGGAAACGTCTGGGGCCGGATGTAGAACTGCAACTCCCGGTCAGCCGTCTTGACATCGATCATGAGCGTCGCCTCCCCGATGCAGCCTACTACAGTTTCTGGCTGTGCCTCGATCCTCGCGAAATCCGCTACAACAGAGGTAGAATACGCCCGCTTCGGCGGGTCCACTCGTCGCGCAGAGGAGGTCTCCATGCAGTCGCCTAGTGCCAGCTACAGCCTGACCGTCAGGCTCGAGATCACGAACCGCCCCGGCATGCTCGGGCGGGTCACCTCCGCCATCGGCAAGGCCGGCGGGGACATCGGCGCGATCGACCTCGTCCAGGTCGGCAAGACGACGATCACGCGCGACCTCACCTTCAAGACGAGCGACGAGGGGCACGGGCAGCAGATCGTCGACAAGATCCGCGCCGTTCACGGCGTGAAGGTCGTCAACGTGTCCGACCGGACCTTCCTGATGCACCTGGGCGGCAAGATCGAGGTGCGCGGCAAGATGTCCGTGAAGACCCGCGACGACCTCTCGATGGCCTACACGCCGGGCGTGGCGCGCGTCTGCATGGCGATCCACCACGATCCCCAGAAGGCCTACACGCTGACGATCAAGCAGAACTGCGTAGCGGTCGTCACCGACGGCACCGCGGTGCTCGGCCTGGGCGACATCGGTCCCGCTGCCGCCGCGCCGGTCATGGAGGGCAAGGCGCTCATCTTCAAGGAGTTCGCGGGCGTCGACGCCTTCCCGGTGTGCCTGGCCACCAAGGACGTCGACGAGATCGTGTCGATCGTGAAGGCGATCTCACCGATCTTCGGCGGCATCAACCTCGAGGACATCTCGGCGCCGCGCTGCTTCGACATCGAGACGCGGCTCCAGAAAGATCTCGAGATCCCGGTGTTCCACGACGACCAGCACGGCACCGCGGTGGTGGTGCTGGCCGCCCTGCTCAACGCGCTCAAGGTCGTCAAGAAGCGGCTGGCCGACGCGCGCATCGTGTTCACGGGCGCGGGGGCCTCGGGGATCGCGACCGCCAAGCTCCTGATGAAGGCGGGGGCGAAGCACATCATCGCCTGCGACCGCGCCGGCGCCCTCTACCGCGGCCGCACCGACAACATGAACTCGATGAAGGAGTGGTTCGCGCGCCACACCAACGAGAAGGGGCTGCGCGGTACCGCCGCCGACGCGCTCCGGAACGCCGACGTGTTCATCGGCCTCTCCGGTCCTGGCGTCGTGGCGCTCAAGGACATCAAGGCCATGAACCGCGATCCGATCGTGTTCGCCATGGCCAACCCCGTCCCGGAGATCCAGCCCGAGGAGGCCGGCCCGCACGTGCGCGTGATGGCCACCGGCCGCTCGGACTATCCGAACCAGATCAACAACTCCTGCTGCTTCCCCGGCTTCTTCCGCGGGATGCTCGACGTGCGCGCCCGGCGGGTGAACGACGAGATGAAGCTCGCCGCCGCCCAGGCGCTGGCGGCGATCGTGACGCGCGAGGAGCTCAGCGAGGAGTACATCACGCCCTCGATGTTCGACCCGCGGGTCGTGACCGCCGTCGCGGGGGCCGTCTCCGAGGCGGCCATCCGCTCGGGCGTGGCGCGGCGGAAGGCGCGCGGGGCCACCGCCGGCGGCGCGACGCGCTAGCCCGGTGACGGCCAGGGAGCTGCTCGCCGCCTGCTTCATCCTCTTCGGCGCGCTCCTGGTCTGGCCGCTCCTGAGCATTCCGAATCGCCCGGCGCTGATCGCCGGCATCCCGGCGCTCGTGTTGTACCTCTTCACCGTGTGGGCGGCGATCGTCGGCGTGCTGATCTGGGTCTCGCACCGGTTTGGGGGTGAGGACGCCCCGTGACGTGGCAGTCCCAGACCTCCGTCGTCTCCGTCGTCCTCGCCTACCTCTGCTTCCTCTTCATCGTCGCCGCCCTGGCCGAGCGCTACGGGCGCCGCCTCCTGGCGCCCCGGCTCAAGACCGCGACCTACGTTCTAGCGATCTCGGTCTATTGCACCGCGTGGACCTTCTACGGCAGCGTCGGGCTCGCGGCCAACCGCGGCCTCGAGTTCCTGACCATCTATCTCGGCCCCGCGCTGATCGCGCTCATGTGGCCCACGATGCTCCGCAAGCTCGTGCGCGTGGCCAAGGAGCAGCGGATCACGACGATCTCCGACTTCATCGGCAGCCGCTACGGGAAGTCGGCGTCGCTCGGCACGTTGGTGGCGGCGCTGGTCGTCTGCGGCATGATCCCGTACATCGCGCTGCAGCTCAAAGCGGTGTCGGTCTCGTTCCAGATGATGATCGGTGATAACTCGCTGCTGTCGGGCTTCGACCCCTCGCTGCTGGTGGCCGGCACGCTGGCCCTGTTCGGGATTTTGTTCGGCGCCCGCAACCTCGACTTCACCCGTCAGCAGACCGGCCTGATGACGGCGGTCGCCGTCGAGTCGATCGTGAAGCTGATCGCCTTCCTCCTGGTCGGCGCCTACGTCACGTGGGGATTGTTCGGCGGCTTCGGCGACATCTTCACCCGCGTCGCGGCGGACCCGCGGTGGGCGAGCCTGCTCACCCTGGGGGAGGAGCCGGCCGCCTCCTACGCACGCTGGACCTCGATGCTGCTGGTGTCGATGGCGGCGGTCATGCTGCTGCCACGCCAGTTCCACGTGCTGGTCGTGCAGAACCCCCGCGAGCGCGACGT
>QHSL01000085.1:100797-170367 GCA_003220435.1 Candidatus Rokuibacteriota bacterium
CGTGTTCGTGCTGCCGATCGCGCTCGGTGGCTTGCTCGTGCTGGGCGGCGGCGCCTCGGCCGACAGCTTCATCCTGGCGCTACCGCTCCACGCCAACGCCGGGTTCGTCGCGGTGATCGTGTTCCTGGGCGGGTTCTCGGCGGCGACCGCGATGATCGTGGTCGACTCGCTCGCGCTGTCCAAGATGATCTCGAACGACATCGTGCTGCCCTTCATCTTGCGGCGGTGGCGCTTCGAGGAGGTCTACTGGGCGAGCCTGGCCTCGACCCGCCTGGGCATCCTAGTGGTCGTCGCGCTCGGATTTATCTGGGCGCGAATGGAGGCGGGGCAGCTCTTGCTCGTCGAGATGGGGCTCCTCTCCTTCATCGCCGTCACGCAATGCGCCCCGGCGGTCCTGCTGGGTCTGTACTGGCGCCGCGGGACGCGCAAGGGCGCGTTCGCCGGCATCTCGCTGGGGTTCGCGCTCTGGTTCTACACCCTGATCATCCCGGCGCTCGTGAGGGAGGGAATCTTCCCGCCCACACTGCTGGCGGATGGGCCGCTGGGCGTCGGCTGGCTGCGGCCGACCGAGCTGTTCGGCCTCGCCGGCCTCGACACGATCAGCCACGGTGTGTTCTGGTCGCTCTTCGTCAACGCCGGCGCCTATCTTCTGGTGTCGATCGCCACGACGCAGGACGCCGACGAGCGGAGCCAGGCCGCCGCATTCGTGGGCGTGCCGCAGGCGGAGCCGGCGCGCATCCCGGCCATTCTCTCCGTGCCCGAGATCGAGCGGCTCCTGCACCTCTACGTCCCGGCCGAGGAGGCCGCGGCGATCCTCCGGGAGCTGCTCGGCGGCAAGACACCGCGCGAGCTCTCGCTGCCCGATCTCCTCGATCTGCGCATCCGTTTCGAGCGGATGCTGGCGGCCTCGCTCGGCGCGGCGGCGGCGCGCTACATCGTCGAGGACCGATTCACGATCTCGAAGGGGGAGGCGCAGGAGCTGGTCGAGTCGTTCCAGACGATGCAACGCTCGCTGGGCAAGAGCGAACGGCTGCTGGCGTCGGTCGTCGAGAGCGTCGAGGACTGCATCTTCACGACCGACATCGATGGCCGGCTCATCACCATCAATCCGGCCGGTCGGCGTCTGCTCGGTCATCCCCCCTCGACACCCGAGGCGCTCACGTATCTGGACGCGCTCGACGAGGCCGATCGGCGGCGCGTGGGGCCGGCCATCCAGCGGGCCGTCGCCGAGGGCCGACCCTGGCTCGGCAGCGTGAACGGCCTTACTCGTGGCCGGCGGCGCTTTCCCGCGCACCTCGCGATCTCATGCGTGTTCGACGCGCGCGGCCAGATCCTTGGCACCGTGGGCGTCCTGCGGGACCTCACCGAGCAGGTGGCGACCCAGCGGCGGCTCATCCAGCGCGAGAAGCTCGCGTCGCTCGGCGAGATGGCGGCGGGCATGGCGCACGAGATCCGTAACCCGCTGGGAGGCATCAAGATGGCGACCAACCTCCTGTCGTCGGGCGTGAGCGACGACAAGCGGATCTCGCAGGAGATGGCCCAGTCGATCATGTCGGGGATCGCCGAGATCGAGGCGATCATCGCCGAGCTGCTCGATTACGCGCGCGAGACGCGGCTGGATTGCCAGGAGTATGCTCTCGGGCGGGTGCTCGCCCCGGTGGTCGAGGCGTGCACCGCCGACGGGGCCCAGCGCGGCGTCCGGGTCGAGGTGGTCCGCCTCGACCACGAAGTGGTGGCGTCGGTGGACGGGCCCCGGCTCCGCCAGGTCTTCGCGAACGTCATGAAGAACGCGGTCGAGGCGGCCGAGCGGACGCCGGACGCCAGCGTCACCGTGAGCCTGTACCAGCGCCACACGGTGGCGGTCGTGGAGGTCGCCGACAACGGGGTCGGGATCGCTCCGGAGCACCGGGAGAAGATCTTTCTGCCCTTCTACACGACGAAGCCGACGGGCACCGGGCTCGGCATGGCGATCGTGAAGAAGATCATGGACCTGCACGGGGGCGAGATCGACATCGAGAGCGCTCCCGGTCGTGGAACGACGGTGCGGCTGACCCTCCCGCGGTCACCGCTGCCGGCGGTGGTCGAGGCGGGCTAGGGGGAACCCATGAAGCACCGCGTTCTCATCGTCGAAGACGACGAGATCTTCCTGCGGCCGCTCCAGCGGACGCTCGAGGTCGCCGGGTACGAGGTCGTGGTGGTGTCGAGCGGCGAGGACGCGGTGGACGTTCTCAAGAGCGACGACATCGACCTGGTGCTGACCGACAAGCGGCTGCCCGGCATCGACGGCGTCGAGGTCGTGCGGCGGATCAAGGGCGAGCACCCCAACGTCGCGATCGTGGTGATGACCGCGTACGGCACGATCGGCTCCGCGGTGGAGGCGATGCGGCTCGGCGCCGAGGACTACCTGGCCAAGCCGTTCGACGCGGCCGAGATCCTGATGGTGCTTCGCCGCGCGATCGAGTTCCAGGAGCTGAAGGCCGCGAACCGGGCGACGCTCCGCCGGAACCAGGAGCGGTTCACGCTGAAGAACATCGTGGCCCGTAGCGCCGTGATGCAGGAGGTCTTCGACCTGGTCAGCTCGGTGGCCGGCCTGGACACGACCGTGCTGATCCACGGCGAGACGGGCGTCGGCAAGGAGCTGCTGGCCCGGTCGATCCACTGGAGCGGTGCCCGCAAGGACCGCCCGTTCGTCGCGGTCAACTGTGCCGCGATCCCCGAGGAGCTGTTCGAGTCCGAGCTGTTCGGCTTCCGCAAGGGTGCCTTCACCGGCGCCAGCGAGACCCGGCGGGGCCTGTTCCAGATGGCGAACGGCGGGACGCTGCTCCTTGACGAGGTGGGCGAGATGCCGCTCGTCCTTCAGTCGAAGCTCCTGCGCGCGATCGAGGAGAAGCGGGTGACGCCGATCGGCTCGGACCGCGTCGTCGAGATCGACGTGCGCTTCATCGCCACCACCAACAAGGACCTCAGGGGGGAGGTCGACCGTGGGGCGTTCCGGCGCGACCTCTTCTATCGGTTGTCGGTGTTGCCGGTGCGGGTCCCGCCCCTCCGGGAGCGGACGGGCGACATCACGCTCCTGGCGGCTCACTTCCTCGAAGCCAGCGCCCGGCGGTCGAAGAAGACCGTCCGCGCGATCGACGGGGCGGCGATGCAGGCGCTCTGCCGCTACGCGTGGCCGGGCAACGTGCGGGAGCTCGAGAACGTGATCGAGCGCGCCGTGATCGTGGCCAAGGGCGACACGATCACCGACGTCGAGCGGTTCCTGACCGACGACGGCGAGCGCGCCCGGGTCGATCTGACGCTGCCCTTCCGGGAGGCGAAGGCGCGGGTGGTGGAGGAGTTCGAGCGCGCCTACGTGACCGGCGTCCTCGAGGCGGAGGGCGGCAAGCTGACGGCGGCGGCCAAGCACGCCGACATGGATCCGAAGAACTTCCACGAGAAACTGACGCGGTACGGGCTGCGCAGACCTTCCGGCGGCGGCAACGAGTGAGGGAGACGACATGGCTCAGGCGAAAGTGAAGGCCGACGTTCCGATCGAGGCGCTTCTCAAGGAGAAGCGCAAGTTTCCCCCGTCCAAAGCATTCGTGAAGAGCGCGGTGATGAACCGCAAGACGATCTACGCCGAGGCGCAGCGGAACTATGTCAAGTTCTGGGAGCAGCGCGCGCGGGAGCTCCACTGGTTCAAGCCGTGGAAGAAGGCGCTCGAGTGGAGGCCGCCCTACGCCAAGTGGTTCGTGGGCGGCAAGCTGAACGTCTCGTACAACTGCCTCGACCGTCACGTCGAGGGCCCCCGCAAGACGCGGGCGGCCCTGATCTGGGAGGGCGAGCCCGGCGACTCCCGGGTTCTCACGTACTGGGACCTCTATCGCGAGGTCAATCGCTTCGCGGCGGCGCTGAAGCGGCACGGGGTCCGGAAGGGCGACCGGGTGACGATCTACATGCCGATGGTGCCGGAGCTGCCGATCGCGATGCTGGCGTGCACCCGGATCGGCGCGGCCCACAGCGTGATCTTCGGCGGCTTCTCGCCCGAGGCGGTGCGCGAGCGGATCCACGACGCCGAGTCGACGCTGGTGATCACCGCCGACGGCGGCTACCGGCGCGGCGGCACGGTGCCGCTCAAGAAGAACACCGACGAGGCGCTGCGCGGCGCGCCGGGCGTGAAGACCGTCATCGTGCTCAAGCGCACCGGCGAGCCGGTGGAGATGCAGAGCGGCCGCGACATCTGGTGGGACGACTTCGTCAAGGACGCAGGGGCGCGCTGCCCGGCCGAGCCGATGGATTCCGAGGATCTTCTCTATCTCCTCTACACCTCGGGCTCGACCGGCAAGCCGAAGGGCATCATCCACACGACCGGCGGCTATCTGACCGGCGTCACCGCGACGCACAAGTGGATCTTCGACCTCCACGACGACGACGTCTACTGGTGCACCGCCGACATCGGCTGGGTGACGGGCCATTCGTACATCGTTTACGGCCCGCTGGCCAACGGCGCCACCACGGTGATGTACGAGGGCACGCCCGACTATCCGGACAAGGACCGGTTCTGGCGCATCGTCGAGAAGTACGGCGTCACGATCTGCTACACGGCGCCGA
Organism: Candidatus Rokuibacteriota bacterium; assembly: GCA_003220435.1. Classification (GTDB taxonomy): domain Bacteria; phylum Methylomirabilota; class Methylomirabilia; order Rokubacteriales; family CSP1-6; genus AR31. The sequence continues at coordinate 105,388 of QHSL01000085.1, forward strand.
CCGCGATCCGCACGTTCATGAAGTGGGGCGAGGAGTACCCGAAGCGCTGCGATCTCTCTAGCTTGAGATTGCTCGGCTCGGTCGGCGAGCCGATCAACCCGGAGGCGTGGGTCTGGTACTGGAAGGTCATCGGCGGTGGGCGGTGCCCGGTCGTGGACACGTGGTGGCAGACGGAGACGGGCCACATCCTGATCACGCCGCTGCCCGGCCTCACCACGCTCAAGCCCGGCTCCGCGACGCTGCCGTTCCCCGGCGTCGACGCCGAGGTCCTGGACGAGAAGGGCAACCCGGCGAAGTCGGGCTACCTCGTGCTCCGCAAGCCCTGGCCGGGAATGCTGCGCGGGATCTGGGGGGACCCCGACCGGTTCGTGAAGCAGTACTGGTCGAAGTACGACAACATCTACTTCACCGGCGATGGCGCCAAGCGTGACGAGGACGGCTACTTTTGGCTCCTCGGCCGGGTCGACGACGTCATGAACGTTTCCGGCCACCGCGTCTCCACCATGGAGGTCGAGTCGGCGCTGGTGGACCACAAGTCGGTCGCCGAGGCGGCGGTGATCGGCAAGATGCACGACATCAAGGGCCAGGCGATCGCCGCGTTCGTGACGGTCAAGAGCGGCGTCGACGGCTCGCCTCAGCTCATGGACGAGCTGAAGGGCCACGTCGCCAAGAAGATCGGCGCGCTGGCGCGGCCCGACGACATCATCTTCTCGGCCGAGCTGCCCAAGACGCGGAGCGGCAAGATCATGCGACGGCTCCTGCGCGACATCGCCGAGGGGAGGGCCCTGGGCGACACCACGACGCTCGCCGATCCGGCGGTGGTCGCCTCGCTCAAATCGAAGTACGAGGAGCAAGAAGCGTAGCCGCCGTCTCCAGGCACCTCGCCGCGGCGATCGCGCACCGCGGCAAGGCGCCGGGACCACGCCGGCGTTGGTATCGCCACCAAGAACGGGCCGCCCGCCCGGACGTGGTGCCGTAATGAATCAGCTCTTTAGCTCACGACCCGTGGTTGGCATAGTGATTGCCGTTCAAGGCACTTTCGGTATGATGTGCGCGTCAGAGACCGGGTCGAATCAAACGCAAACAGAGGAGGCCTATGCGGGCGTCTAAAGTCCCACCCAAGGAGCTCCGCCGCGTCGTCATCGCCGCGTCGGTCGGCAACATCATCGAATGGTACGACTTCTACATCTTCGGCAGCCTGGCCGCGATCCTGGCGGTGAAGTTCTTCGAGAAGGGTCACGCGGTAGCGGCCTTCCTCAGCACCGTGGCGATCTTCTCGGTCGGCTTCCTGATCCGGCCGCTGGGAGCGTTCGTCTTCGGCTGGCTCGGTGACAAGGTCGGCCGTAAGTACACGTTCATCGTCACCCTGACCGGCATGGGCTTGGCGACCGCGCTCATCGGCTTCGTGCCGAGCTACCAGTCGATCGGTCTCGCCGCGGCCTTCATCCTCTTCCTTCTGCGTCTGATCCAAGGTCTCTGCCTGGGCGGCGAGTACGGCGGTGCCATCACGTACGTCGCCGAGCACATCGAAGACGAGCATCGCGGCTACTACACCGGTTGGCTGCAGACGTCGCCCACGCTCGGCATCGTCGTGTCGCTGGGAACCATCATCGGGATCCGGACGTATCTGGGCGAAGCCGCCTTCAACGACTGGGGCTGGCGGCTGCCCTTCATCATCTCCCTTCTCCTGGTTGCGATCGCGATCTGGATCCGGCTCTCGCTCGGCGAGACGCCGATCTTCCAGGACATCAAGGCCCGGGGCCGTACCACCACCAACCCGTGGCGCGAGGCGTTCCTCAGCAACAACTTCAAGTACGTGGTCATCGCCAGCGTGGTGGTGCTCGGACAGGGCTGCGTCTGGTACAGCGGCCAGTTCTGGGCGCTGTTCTTCCTTCAGAAGGTCAAGAACGTCGACGTGCTGGCGTCGAGCTACATCATCGCCGTTGCGCTGCTGATCGCCACGCCCACATTGATTTTCTGGGGCTGGCTCTCGGACAAGATCGGCCGGAAGCCGATCATCCTGGGCGGCATGCTGTTGGCGTCGATCACGTACTATCCGCTCTACACCACCCTCGGCAACTACGCCGATCCCAAGGTCGGAATCAACTACACGATGGCCATCCTCATCGTTGTGATCCTGGTCAACTACGTGGGCATGACCTACGGGCCGATCGGGGCGTTCCTGGCCGAGTTCTTCCCGAGCCGTATTCGCTATACCTCGGTGTCAGTGCCCTATCACATCGGCAACGGGTGGGGCGGTGGCCTCGTGCCCATCATCACCACGGCGGCGTACGCCAAGGCGGTGGATGTGGGCGCCAGCAATCCCCTCATGTGGGCCCTGGTCTATCCCATCGCGCTCCCGGCCATCATGTTCCTTATCGCCATCTTCGTGATGCCGGAGACGCGCAAGCACAGCATCTGGGAGGAAGGCGCAATCGAGGCGTCGCGTAGCCGCGCGTAGACGTCAGAAGAAGTCCCGCCGGGGTGGGTCTGAGGCCCACCCCGGCGCGATTCCAGCCTCGGTCGATTCCGGAAATCCCCGTAGGGCGTAAGCACCCTGCCGCACTGCGAAAAAACCTCCCACGCTGCAGTCAAAATTGTCAGAGCCCGGGCAATTCGCCAGCGCAAGAATGGCACGCGCCCACTACGCTGCCTGTGTTTTCGCTGAATTGAGACCCACCCTGCCACGTCTGATCCCAGGCATAGCGGTTGCATACCCAGCGACCGCTAGAGCAGCAACATTAGGGAGGCTGACAAATGGACAGCGTTCGGGAGCAGCTGGAGCGGGAGCTTCGGACGGCAGTTGGGCGGCTCCGCCAGATGGGTGGCGGGGTGATGCTCGAGGAGCTACCGGGGGCGATCGGGGACAACTCGCCGTTCGCCGACGAGATGGACGAAATCCAGGCGAGCGAAAGCCGTGAGATCGGGTTCGCGACCCGCGGTCTCCTGGTGGAGAGAGTCAACCGGCTGTCGGCAGCCCTCGATCGGCTGAACGACGGCGCGTACGGGACGTGTATCGAGTGTGAGGAGACCATTTCCCCGCTGCGGCTCCGGGCGATGCCCGAGGTCCTGACCTGTGTTCGATGCCAGGACCAGATTGAGCGTTTCGGGCAGCAGCTCGAGCAGGTGGTCGAGGAGGAGCTCGGCGCGGATAGCGACGACGACTAGCTGAAGCCACGACCGATGCACGCGGGGCCGGAAGCCGATTCCGGCCCCGCTTTTTTATGTAGGCTAGGGGCCGTGCGAACCCCGATCCTCAACCTCGTCCGGCCCCCCTTCCATCGCCTCTGCCGGGCCTACTTCGGTCTGACGCTGGCGGGCATCGAGCACATCCCGGAGAGCGGCCCCCTGATCGTCACGCCGAACCATCAGACATACGCCGATCCGGCGTTCGTGACGATCCCGATCCGGCGGCGCGTCTACTATATGGCCTGGAGCCGGCTCTTCGAGATTCCTGTGTTCAACGTGGCGATTCGGCGCCTGCGTGCATTTCCTGTCCAGATCGAGTCGACGGACTCGTCGGCGACGCGCGAAGCCGTCCGCCTGCTCCGAGCGGGCCACGTGCTCATGATTTTTCCGGAAGGGGAGAGGACGCACACCGGAAGCGTGGAGCGATTCAAACCCGGCGCCTTCCGGCTTGCGGCATCGCTCCGAGTCCCGGTGCTGCCGGTCACGATCACGGGCGGGCACGAGTCGTGGCCGCCCGGGCAGGTCCTTCCACGCCGGGGCCGGATCACGATCACCTACCATCCGCCCCTCGAGCCCGATCCCTCGCTCGAGCCGCGCCAGGCCGCCCGCGACCTCGCCGACCGCGCCCGCGGCGTCATCGCCGGCACGCTGGGAGCGGCGCCGACGCGCTGACGGGCGCGGGCCTCGGGCGAGGTCAGGCCCGGCGCTCCTCCACGCGGTAGCCCGTCTCGATCAGACGCTGCTTGATCGCGTCGATCTGCTGGCGGCCCGCGGTCTCGAGCGTGAGCTCGACCTCCGTCTCGCCGATCGCCGCGCGATGCGAGAACGCGCGGTCGTGCTCGATGCGGACGATGTTCCCTCGCTCGGCGGCGATCAGAGCCGTCAGCCGAGAGAGCGCGCCCGGCTGGTCGCGCAGGATGACGTCAAGGCGGACGAGGCGGCCGTCCTTGACGAGGCCGCGCTCGATGATCCGCGCGATCATCGTGACGTCGATGTTGCCGCCGGAGAGCACGAGGACGACATTCTGGCCGGCGAGCCCGAGCTCGCGGTTCAGGAGCGCGGCGAGCGGGGCCGCTCCGGCGCCTTCGACGACCGTTTTCTCGATCTCGAGCAGCAGCAAGATCGCGTTGGCCAGCTCCTCTTCCGTTGCGGTGACGACCTCGTCGATCCACCGCGTGACGAGCGACAGCGTGAGCTCGCCGACCTGACGCACCGCGATCCCGTCGGCGATCGTCGAGGCCGGCTCCAGCGTGACGCGCGTGCCCGTCGCGAGCGCGCGTTTCATCGCCGGCAGGGCGTCGGCCTGGACCCCGATCACCCGGACCTCGGGGCGAACCGACTTGATCGCGAGCGCCACGCCGGCCGCGAGCCCACCGCCGCCGACCGGCAGGACGATCGCGTTCATGTCAGGACGCTGCTCGAGGAGCTCGAGACCCAGCGTGCCCTGGCCGGCGACGACCCGCGCGTCGTCGAAAGGGTGGACGAAGGTGAGCCCGCGCTGGCCGGCGATCTCGCGGGCGTAGCCGTATGCCTCGTCGTAGTTGGCGCCCCACAGGATGACCTCGGCGCCGTAGCGCCGCGAGGAGGTCACCTTGACCAGCGGCGCCCACTCGGGCATCACGATGACGGCGCCGATCCCGAGCCGCGCGGCGTGGAACGCGACGGCGAGGCCGTGGTTGCCGGCGCTGGCGGCCGCGACGCCGCACGCTTTCTCCTCGGCCCCCAGCTGCAGCAGGAGATTGGCAGCGCCGCGCTCCTTGAACGAGCCCGTCATCTGGAGGTTCTCGAGCTTCACGAAGCAGTTCGTGCCGCTGAGCTCCGAGAGGGTCTGGGAGTAGGGGCAGGGTGTTTCATAGATCGCGCCCTTGAGCCGCTGCCGCGCCGCCTCGATGTCTGCCGTGGCGACCATAGCGGTCAAAACGGTACTCGCGGCTCGGCCAGCGCGGGCGACATGATCGCCACGGGCATCAGCGGCGTCGAGTGGGCGTACGCCGCGCGACCGCGCCAGTCCACCAGGATCAGCCCGCCCTGGCCGCGACCTTCCTCGACCAGGAGATCGACGGCGACCTTCGCGGCGTAGTCGGGATTGTCCGCCTCCTTGAGATAGTGGAGCGCCCGACTGCCGAGCACGACGCGGATGATGGCCTCGCCGTCGCCGGTGCAGGAGACGCCGCCGATCGAGCTGTCGGCGTATGTGCCGCAGCCGATCAGCGCGCTGTCGCCGACCCGGCCCGGAAGCTTGCCGGCGGTGCCGCCGGTGGACGTGGCGGCAGCCACGGTGCCGTTGCGGTCGAGCGCGACGGCCCCCACAGTCCCGCCGTCACGCGAGGCGCTTCGGGCGGAGAGCTGCGCGTGGCGCCTCCGCTGGCGATCGGTGACGAGCGACTCAGCGGCGCACTCGGGAATTCCCGCCGATTTGGCCAGCGCGACGGCGCCGGGGCCGACGAGCAACACGTGACGGCGGGTCTCGAGCACGCGTCGGGCGAGCGTGACCGGATTCGCGATGCGTGTGACGGCTGCGACCGCACCGCACTCCAGACGGTCACCCTCCATGATCGATGCGTCCATCTCGACAGTGCCATCGGCGGTGAGGACCGAGCCGTGGCCCGCGTTGAAGCGAGGATGGTCCTCGAGCACACGGACGGCGCGCTCGACGGCGTCGAGGGACGTGCCGCTACTCGAGAGAACCTGCCAGCCCGCCAGCGCCGCGGTCCGCACACCGTGCCGAAGCTCGTCCGGTGCATCCGACGGGTCGGCGCCGGCGCCGCCGTGGACGATGATCGTCGGAACGCGCGTCGCCGGAACACGGTTGGTGGGTGACGGCACGGCGCTCACCGTGTCACAATCCCGGCGGATTGCAAGAGCCCGTCGACAAGCTGAACGCGCGCATCGTCCGGTGCCGGCTCTGTCCCCGACTCGTCGCCCACCGCAAGGCTGTCGCGGCGCCGCCGCCCCGCCGCTACGTCGATCAGCGGTACTGGGCGAGGCCGCTGCCCGGCTTCGGCGACGCGCGCGCGCGACTCCTGCTCGTGGGCCTGGCGCCGGCCGCCCACGGCGGCAACCGAACCGGGAGGATGTTCACCGGGGATCGCAGCGGCGACTGGCTCTTCGACGCGCTCCACCACGCCGGGTTCGCGAGCCAGCCCACGTCCACGCACCCCGGGGACGGCCTCGAGCTCCTCGACGCGTACATCACCGCCGCCGTGCGGTGCGCCCCGCCCGACAACAAGCCGACCCTGGCGGAGATCGCCGCGTGCGAGCCTTACCTGCTCGAAGAGCTTCGTCTGCTCGCGCGCGTGCGCGTGGTCGTGGGGCTCGGGCGAATCGGCTGGCAGGCGTATCTGAAGGCGCGGCGCGCGCTCGGGGCGCCGGCTCAGCGCCCCGCGCCGAAATTCGGACACGGCACGCTTGCGCGGTTCGACGACGGGGTCACGCTGATCGCCTCGTATCATCCGAGCCAGCAGAACACGTTCACGGGCAAGCTCACCCGCCCGATGCTCCGCGGAATCTTCGACACCGCGCGTCGAATCCTCGATGACTAAATAATGGGGGGCCCCGATATGGCCCCCCAAGCCCCCCAGCGCTCGGACGCGCCCCAAAAAGCCGTGGCGCGCCTCGTCCGCGCAGAACCTGCGTGGGGCCTCGCCAAGCGTTGGGGCGGCACCCACGGCGTGACCGGACGCCAAGCGTTGGGGGGAAATGGGGGGCCATTTCGGGCCCCCCCATTCACTCAATCCAGAAGGTCGGCGGGCAGACGCGGGCGCTCGGCCACGGTCAGCGTGAGGTCGCGGCGGCTGCCGTCGCGAACGATCGTGATGCGCACGCGCTGACCCGGGCGCAGCGTCTTCACCTTCGCCAGGTAGTCCTGGTGGGTCCGGATCGCCGTCCCCTCGATCGTCGTAAGCACGTCCCCCCCGACGAGATACTCCTCGCCCTGCACAGCGACCGACAGGTTGCCGCCGCGTACGCCGGCGCGGTCGGCGGGGCTGCCGTCGTACACGACCTCGATGAGGTAGCCCGGGGCGAGCGGCATGCGGAGGATCGACGACAGCTGGCCGTCGACCTCGCGGCCTTGCAGCCCCAGCCACGGGCGGACGACGCGACCCGTCTCGCGCAGCTCGCGGAGCAGCACCTTGGCGGCGTTGATCGGCAACGCGAAGCCGATCGAGTTCGCTTCCTCGGAGATGAAGGTGTTGATCCCGACGACCGCGCCGCACCGGTCGACCAGCGGGCCGCCGGAGTTCCCGGGGTTGATCGGCGCGTCGGTCTGGATCATCGGCTGCTCCGCGAGGCCGGGCAGGAGGCGATTGAGCCCGCTCACGATTCCGCGCGTCATGGTTTGCTCGAGCCCGATCGGGTTGCCGATCGCCACGACCTCGTCGCCCACGCGCAGGGCGGCCGAATCCCCGAGGCGCGCCGCGGGCAGGGGCGTGGATGCCTCGATTCGCAGCAGCGCCAGGTCGGTGACCGTGTCCATCCCGACCAGCCGCGCTGTCGCGCGCGAGCCCGAGTCGAGCGTGACCGAGAGCGAGGCGGCGCCGTCGACGACGTGGGCGTTGGTCAACACCTGACCGTCGCGCTCGATCACGACGCCGGAGCCCACCACGGTCTCGAACCGACGCTGGGGCTTCGCCTTGTTGATTTTCGTGACCTGGATCGACACGACGGCCGGCGAGACGCGCTCGAAGAGCGTCGCGAGCGACTCCGTACACGTTTGCGCGATGGCGACTCCCGGCAGCAGGATCGCCAGGAGCAGGAGGGCGAACACGCGCATCTCAAAGATCATAGCACTACCGGGCGGGATTCGCGCCGGGCGGTATAATCCCGAAGTGCGCGTCGTCACCTTGATGCTGCTGATCGCCGCGTTGCTGGGCCCCACCGGGGCGCGCGCGGCCGACCGCGTCGTCGCCGCCACCCTCGACAACGGGCTCCGGGTGCTGCTCCTCGAGGATCACCGCAGCCCGATCGTCTCGTTCCAGGTGTGGTACCGAGTCGGCTCGCGCAACGAGCAGCGGGGCGCGACCGGGATCGCTCACTTTCTCGAGCACCTGATGTTCAAGGGGACGCCGACCCACGGCCCGAAGCAGTTCGCACGGCTCGTCGAGGAGAACGGCGGGCAGGACAACGCGTTCACCTCCCAGGACGTCACCTCGTACTTCGTCGACATCGCCGCCGACAAGCTCGACCTTGTGATCGAGCTCGAGGCCGACCGGATGCAGAACCTGCTGCTCAACCCCAAGGAGATCGGCTCGGAGCGCGAGGTCGTCATCGAGGAGCGCCGGACCCGGACCGAGGACGACCCGGGCGGATTCCTCGGCGAGGAGGTCGGCTCCATCGCGTTCAAGGCGCATCCGTACGGCTATCCGATCATCGGCTGGATGGAGGACATCAAGCGGATCACGCCCGACGAGATCCGCGCCTTCTACAAGACCTACTACGTCCCGAACAACGCGATCGTCGTCGCCGTCGGCGCCTTCAAGGCGTCCGAGGTGCTCGAGAAGATCCGGCGGCGCTTCGGGCGGATCCCACGCGGGCGGATTCCGCCGCCGGTGCTGGCGGTCGAGCCGCCCCAGAACGGCGAGCGCCGCGTGGCAGTGAAGAAGCAAGCCGAGCTCCCGATCGTCTATCTCGCATGGCACGTGCCGAACCAGCGGTCCGGCGACGCTCCGGCCCTCGAGGTGCTGTCGACGATCCTCGCCGGCGGCCGCGCCTCCCGGCTTTACCGGGACCTGGTCTACCAGCGCCAGCTCGCGCTGGAGGCGGGCGGCGACTACTCGTATTTCTCGATCGACCCGAACCTCTTCTGGTTCTGGGCGACGCCCATGCCGGGCCAGACGGCCGAGACCCTCGAGAAGGAGCTGCTCGCCCACATGGACCGGCTCAAGACCGAGCCGGTCACCGAGGAGGAGCTGGCCCGGGCCAAGAACCAGATCGAGGCGGCGATGGTCTTCCAGGAGGACTCCATCCATCGCCGGGCGTCGCTTCTCGCGCGCTTCGAGGTGATCGGCGGCTTCGCGCTCAAGGACACCTTCATCGCGAGGATCCGCGCCGTCACCGCCGCGGATCTGGCGCGAGTGGCCAGCACGTGGTTCGCCCAGGACAAGAAGAGCATCGGCATCCTTCAGCCGAAGCAATGATCGCCAAGCGCCTCGTCCGGAGCGCCGTCGTCCTGCTCGGCATCCTCCCGGCCGCGACCGCTACCGGCGCGCCGCTGGCCCATCGGGAGGTGCTGCCGAACGGCATCGTCCTGCTGGTCGCCGAGCGCCCGGCGGTCCCGATCGTCGCGGTGCGCGTGCTGAGCCGGGCCGGCGCGGCCTTCGATCCAGCCGATCGCGCCGGGCTCGCGAACCTGACCGGCGCGCTGCTCACGCGTGGAACAGCCAAGCGCACAGGTCCCGAGCTCGACTCGGCCATCGAATTCGTGGGCGGAAGTCTCGAAGCCGGCGCCAGCCGCGACTCCATCACAGTTTCGCTGGCCGTCCAGCGGAAGGACATGGCGCTCGGGCTCGATCTCCTGGGCGAGGTCGTGCTGTCGCCGACCTTCCCCGAAGCCGAGGTCGCCCGCAAGATCTCGGAGATCCAGGCGGCCATCAAGCGATCGGACGAAGATCCGAACGCGGTGGCCGGACGGGTGCTGTCGCGGCTCGTCTTCCCGGGCCACCCCTACGGCGTGCCGGTCGAGGGGACTCGCGAATCAGTGGGGCGACTGACCCGGGACGACGTCGTGAAGTTCCAGCAGGAGGTCATGCGCCCGGACACCACGGTGATCGCCGTGGTGGGCGCGGTGACCGTGGCCGAGGCCCGCCGCGAGATCATCGGCAGGTTCGGCGCGTGGGCCCGACCGACATCCCCGCCGTCGTCGGTCGCCCAGGCGACGGCGCCGCCGGCGCCGCGGGAGGAGACCGTCACGCGCGAGCTGACCCAGGCCACGATCATGTTCGGCCGGCAGGCGATCAGACAAACCGATCCGGACTACTTCCCGCTCGTCGTCGCCTCCTACGTGCTCGGCGGCGGCTCGGCCTCGCGCCTGTACAGCCGCGTGCGCGAGGAGTCGGGGCTCGCGTACGCCGTCTACAGCTGGGTCCAACCCTCGCGGTACGGATCCGCGCTCATCGTGACCTCCCAGACGCGGACGACCGAGGCGCCGAAGGTGGTCGTGATGATCCGTGAAGAGCTCGCCCGCATGGCTCGGGAGCCGGTCGCCGAGAGGGAGCTGGCGCTGGCCAAGCAATACCTGATCGGCAGCTTCCCGCTCCGTCTGGACACATCGGGCAAGGTGTCGGACTTCCTCGTGGCAATCGAGGACCTGGGGCTCGGGCTGGACTACGCGGATCGCTACCGGGAGCGGATCGCGCGCGTGACCGTCCGGGACGTCCAGCGGATCGCAGCCAAGTACTTCCCGCCGGTGGGCTTCAGTCGCGTCGTCGTCAGCGAGACCAAATGATGCGCGCCGCGGCGCTGGCACTCACCGCGTTCCTCGTGGGGCCGTCCGTCGTCGCGGCGGCGTCGTTCGCGCTCGGACCCCAGGAGCGGAGCACCGCGCTCCAGGTGGGCGCCCGCTCGGTCACGCTCGACACGTTCGACGCCGAGTGGCGCGTGGCGGGCCAATCGGGGGACACCGTCACCGTGATCACGCCGTTTCACCGTCTCGTCCTCGCCGCCCGCCACGCCGCGTTCCGGAACGAGCGGATGAAGGATAGCGAGCCGGAAAAGCTCCTGCGCGAGCAGCAGGACCGGCTCGTGATCTGGGCGAGCCTCTACGGACAGCGAGAGGACTTCGCGCGCTTCTACGCCCCCCGGATTCTTCTGGGCACCCGGGAGATCGAGCCGACCTTCGTGCAGAACGAGCGTACCGCGGTGCGGGCCGAGGCCGGCGGATACCTCGCGCGCTGCGTGTACGGGTTTCCGGTCAAGGACTTGACCCCGAAGGCGCGCCTGCTCCTGGTCGTCCGCGACGCCGACGGCCGCGACGTCGGCCGATTCACGATCGACCTCGCCACGATGAGGTGAGCGCGGCCCTCGCGGTGCGATGCGCGCTGCCGGCGCACGGCTGGCTCGGGCTCGCCGTCATCGTCGGCGCGGAAATCCTGCTGGCCGGCGGCGAGCCGATCGTCGCCGGCTGGTTCACGCCGATCGTGTGGACCGGGTACGTCTTGTTCGTGGACGCGCTGGTCCGCCGGCTCACCGGCCGCTCCTATGTGACGTCCGACCGGAGTGACGGTATTCTGGTCGCGCTCGCCTCGGTCGCCTGCTGGTGGCTCTTCGAGCTTTACAACGCACCGCGGTTCTGGCGTGGCGGCGCCGACGCGGTGGGGCTCTGGTGGCAGTACCGCGGCCTCGAGCCCAACCTCTTCCTGCGGCGCGTCGGCTACGACTGGTCCTTCGCGACGATTCTCCCGGCGCTCTTCCTCACCGCAGCCGTCCTCCGCGCGACGATCTTTCGCCAGGCGCGCGTGCGTCCGCGGCGGCCCCCGCGCGGAGCGCTCGGCCTCGCAATGGCGCTGGGAGCGGCGAGCGTCGTCCTGCCGCTGGTCGTCGTGTCCGCGTGGCTCGTGCCGCTCGTGTGGATCGGCTGGGCGCTTCTGCTGGAGCCGATGAACTACCGCGCCGGGCGGCCGTCATGGCTCGCGGATCTCGGCAACGGCGACGCGTCTCGCCTGCTCGCGCTGCTGGCAGCCGGTGCGGTCTGCGGCGTTCTGTGGGAATTCTGGAACTACTGGGCCGCGACGCGATGGACGTACACCGTCCCGTATCTCGGCGGGGTCAAGATCTTCGAGATGCCGGTGCTCGGTTATCTCGGGTTTCCGCCGTTCGCGCTCGAGTGTTTCGCGATGTACCAGTGGCTTCGCGGGCTCGTGGCCGCCCGGAGCGCACCGACCCCGGTGCTATAATCCGCGGACACCGATCAGCGACCTCACGGAGGACACCCTCATGAAAGCGATCCGCGTTTCGACGCCCGGCGGTCCCGAAGTCCTGCGTTACGAGGACGTTGCCGAGCCCACGCCCAAGGCCGGCGAGGCGATCGTCAAGGTGGACGCGGCCGGGGTCAACTACATCGACGTCTATCAGCGCTCCGGCCAGTACAAGCTGGCACTCCCGCTCACGCTCGGTCTCGAGGCCGGCGGCACCGTCACGGTCGTCGCGTCGGACGTCACCGAGGTGAGGGTAGGGGACAAGGTCGCCTACACCGGCATTCCGGGCGCCTATGCCCAGTTCGCCGCGGTGCCGGCGCAGCGCCTCGTCAAGCTCCCGCCCGGCGTGAGCACGAAGCAGGGCGGCGCGGCGATGCTGCAGGGACTCACCGCGCACTACCTGGCGTGCTCGACCTATCCGCTCAAGAGCGGGGACACGTGCCTCGTTCACGCCGCCGCCGGCGGTGTCGGGCTGCTCCTGTGCCAGATCGCGAAGATGCGGGGTGCGCGCGTCATCGGCACCGTGTCCACCGAGGACAAGGCCAAGCTGGCGCGCGAGGCCGGCGCGTCCGAGGTCATCGTCTACACGAAGCAGGATTTCGAGGCCGAGGTGAAGCGGCTCACCGACGGCCAGGGGCTCCAGGTCGTCTACGACGCTGTGGGCAAGACCACCTTCGACAAGGGGTTCAACTGCCTGGCGCCGCGCGGCATGATGGTGCTCTACGGTCAGGCGAGCGGTCCGATCGGCCCGTTCGATCCGCAGACGCTGAACGCCAAGGGCTCGCTCTTCCTGACGCGGCCGAGCCTCAACCACCACATCGTCACGCGTGCCGAGCTGCTGCAGCGCTCCAACGAGCTGCTCGGTTGGATCGGTGACGGCACGCTCAAGCTGCGGACAGAGTTCGAGTTCCCGCTGAAGGACGCCAGCGAAGCGCATCGCGCGCTCGAGGCGCGCAAGACGACGGGGAAAGTACTCCTGATTCCGTGACCGCGCTAGAATGGGTCCGGAGGTAAGCCATGCGACCAAGAGCGCTCCTGCTCATATCTCTTATTTCGCTGGTGTCGCTGCTGTTCCTCGATGTCGGAGCCGTGTTCGCCCGCGCCAGTAGCGGCGGAAGCCGCGGCTCCCGTTCTTACTCGGCGCCCGCCACGCCGTCGAGCCCGTCGAGCCCCTCGCGGGTGACGACTCCGGCGCCGGCGGCGCCCCAGCAGCGGCCGGGCATCTTCGGTGGCCTGATGGGTGGCCTCGCCGGCCTCGCGCTCGGCGGCCTGATCGGCTCGATGCTGTTCGGCGGTCTCGGCGGGGGCTTCGGTGGCGGCGTGGGCCTCCTGGAGATCGTGCTGATCGGAGGCGCCGCCTACTTGCTGTTCAGGATGCTTCGCGGACGCCAGGCCTCGCAGCCCGAGCCGGCGTACGCGGGTGCGGGCGGCTCCAGCGCATACGGCGCCGGGGGCCCGAGCTGGCAGGCGGGCGGCAGCGCCGCGACGCTGGACGCGCCGCCGAGCGTGTCCGACCTCGACCGCGGGCTCGGGCACATCCGAGCGATGGACCCGAGCTTCGATCCCGACGCGTTCGCCGAATGGGCGAAGGCGGCGTTCGTCGACGTCCAGGGCGCCGTCGCCCGGCGCGATCTGAGCGGGGTCCAGGATCGCCTCACGCCGCAGGAGTTCGGCCGTCTCCAGGCTCAGTGCGACCAGCTCCGGGGCGCACGTCGGACCAATCGGATCGAGCGCGTCCAGATCGGGCGGGCGCAGGTGACGGAGGCCTGGCAGGAGACCGGCCAGGACTGGATCACGGTGTCGTTCGCGGTCTCGCTGGTCGACTACATCGTCGACGACACCAGCGGCGCCATAGTGGAGGGCTCGACGACGCCGGAGAGCATCGAGGAGTACTGGACGTTCACCCGCCCGGTCGGCCCGAAGTCCTGGCGACTGTCGGCGATCCAGACTGCGTAACCGTTCGCAGGTGCGCGTTGAAGCGCGCCCTGAAGTGGCTCGTCGGAATCGCCGTGGCGGTCGTCCTTCTGGCGATCGTCGCGGCGATTGCGCTCCCCTACCTCGTCGACACCCCGCGCGTCCAGGCGATGATCGCGTCCAACGCCTCCCAGGCGGTTGGCCGGCCCGTGAAGTTTGTGTCGCTGTCCGTCGCGCTGTTCCCGCTCCCGGCGGTCGAGCTGCACAAGCTCGAGATCGCCGATGATCCTCAGTTCGGCACCGCGCCCTTCCTGACGCTCGAGACCGGTCGGATCCGCGTCAAACTCCGCCCCTTGCTGACCGGGCGCGTCGAATTCGGCGACATCACGCTCGAGCGACCCCTCATCGCGATCATCCAGAGCGCCGACGGCCGGCTCAACGTCGCGAGCCTGGGCGCCACCGGCGAGCCGAAGGTCGCTGCCCGTCCGGGGCGACCCGCCGGTGGAGCCGGAGGGACGATCGCGGCGGTCGCGGCGCAGGTCTCCATCAAGCGCGGCGCCGCGACGTACGTCGCTCACGGCAAGGAAGGCGCGACGCCGTACCGCGTCGAGGACCTGGACCTGACGCTCACCGGCCAGGGCATGCAGCTCAACTTCAAAGGCGCGCTCCGCGTGGTTCCCGGCGACCTCGTGGTCAAGCTCGCCAACGGAGTCGTCGCGCTCAACGGCGCCAAGGCCGTCTCCGAGGCGCCGGTCCGCGCCCGAGTGACGATCGAGGGCAAGGACATCAGCCGGCTCGTCGCCGCGGCCGCCGCCGGCCCGAGTCCGGCGATTTCCGGGCCAATCACGGGGGCGTTCACGTTGGGCGGCACGGTCGGAGCCCCCAGGGTTTCGGGCGACGTGGAGCTGTCGAGCCCGTCGGTGACCCAGACGAATGCGGCCTGCCCCGAGCCCAAACAGCGCGTGCTTTCGCTGGGTGCCTTGAAGGTCGCCGGCGCCTCGTACAACGGCGGGCGATTCCAGAGCCGCCCCGTCACCACCTCGATCGGCAAGGGCACGATCAGCCTCAACGCAGGGGCGACGCTCGAGCGCGGCGTGCGTGTGCAGCTGGGCGAGCTGAGGCTCAAGGAGGTCCCAATCGAGAGGGTCCTGGTTGATTTCCTCTGCCAGGGGTACGCGGTCGCCGGGCCGCTCGATCTCACGGGCGCCGTGGGGTTCAGCGCGTCCGATGTCTTCAACACGCTCGACGGCGCGGGCGACCTTCGGATCGGTCCCGGCAAGGTCGTCGGCGCCCAGGCGCTCGCGCTCATCGGCTCGGTCGTGCGGATAGGCGGCGCGGTGTCCTCGCTGCTCGCGGCGGATCTGCCGTCCACGCTGTTCGCCTCGCCGGTCGACTTCGACTCGATCACGGGGACGTGGAAGATCACGAACGGTGTCCTCGCCACCCGCGATCTGCTGTACACGAGCCGCGCCATGAAGATCGCGGTCGCCGGGGAGTACGGCCTCGCGACCGGGCGCGTGAACGCCGACATGAGGGTCATTCACGGTCGCGGCGAGGTGAGGGCGAAGGTCACCGGAAACGCCGCGTCGCCGTCCGTCAGGGTCGACCCCTCGTCGGTCCTCGGAGAGGGAGGCCGCCAGAAGGTGGAAGAGGGGATCCAGGACCTGTTGAAGCGCTTCAAGCGCTGAGGCGTGCTGTCAGCCGGTAGCGCTGAAGCGCCCGCCGCCGACCTTGCCGTCCTCCACCAGCCCCACGAAGAACGTGTAGAGCTGGTCGTACTCCTGATAGCGCTGCTCGCCGAGACGCGCAATGGTATCGCCGCGCAGGGCCCGGTACATTTCCAATCGTCGTCGCAGGATCGGTCGCCACTCCTCCGAGAGATCCTCAGCATCGATCGCGCTGAATCCGGCGTGACCGATCAGCGCCCGATAACTCTCGAGCGTCTGGAGGGTCGTGGCCGCCATCCACTCCCAGAGGCGCTCTCGCTCCCGGTCGCCGAGGCCGGGCCGAGCCACCCAGTCGGTGAAGGCGAGCCGCCCTCCCGGGGTCAGCACGCGGTGGCATTCGCGCAACACCGCTGGCTTGTCGGCGATGTGGAGGAGCGCCTCCTGGCTCAGGCAGGCGTCGAAGGCGCCGGAGCCGAAGGGAAGGCGCAGCGCGTCGCCGCGGACGACCGCGACGCGCCTCTCGTTCACGAGCCGGTTGAGACGGGCGGCGCCCTGGGCTCGTCCCGCGTGGAGCTCGAGCGCCACGACCCTCGCCCCGCGGCGCCTCGACAGAAACCGGGCTGGCCCCCCCAGGCCGGCGCACACGTCGAGGACCCGGCTGCCGGCGCCCACGCCGGCGCGGCGCGCCAGAGCATCCACCGCGGCGAGGCCTCCGTAGTGATCCTGGTCGAACTCGAAGAGGTCGTCGACGGTCAGGAGGGCCGGATCATCGCGCCCGCGCCGGGCGAGAGCAGCGAGCACCCCCGCCTCGCTGATGGGATGGTGGTCGTAGAACTCGCTCACGCAGCGGCCGGGGATGCCTTGAAGCATTAGCTGACGTATGGTAAAAGCAAACCCGGTTTCACCATATTTCCGGCGAGGTAAGCCCATGGGCGTTGGCGGCCGAGGCGGTCTCGAAGACATCGTCGTATCGACGTCCGATATCTGCTTCATCGATGGGCGCGAGGGCCGGCTCGTCTATCGCGGCTACGACGTCAACGACCTCGTCGAGCATTCCTCCTTCGAGGAGGTCATCTTCCTGCTCTGGCACGGCGGCCTGCCGAGCAAGAAGGAGCTGGTCGCCCACACGAAGGCCCTCAACGCGACCGCGACCAGGCGGCTCCCCCCCGGACTCGTCTCGCTCCTGAAGGCGCTCCCGAAAAAGACCACCCCGATGGAGGTCCTGCGCACCGGCATCTCGGCGCTCTCGGCCTACGATCCGGACGCTGCGGACAACTCCAAGGACGCCACGGCGCGCAAGGCCCTTCGGCTGACCGCCCAGATGCCGACGCTGGTGGCCGCCTGGGAGCGGATCCGCCGCGGCAAGGCGCCAGTGGCGCCGAACCCGAAGCTCAACCTCGCGTCGAACTTCCTCTACATGATGAGCGGCCAGAAGCCGACGCCGCTGGCCGCCAAGACGTTCGACGTCGCGCTGATCCTCCACGCGGACCACGAGTTCAACGCCTCGACGTTCGCGGCGCGGGTGACCGCGGCGACCATGTCCGACCTGCACTCGTCGATCGTGTCGGCGATCGGCGCGCTCAAGGGGCCGCTCCACGGCGGCGCCAACGAGCAGGTCATGCTGATGGTCCAGAAGATCAAGTCGCCGGCGAACGCCGACGCCTGGATCCGGAAGACGCTCGCCGACCACGGGCGGGTCATGGGCTTCGGCCACCGCGTCTACCGGGTGGAGGACCCGCGCGCCAAGCACCTGAAGCGGCTCGCGACCGAGCTCGGCCAGCAGGCGGGGGACACGAGCGCGGTGCAGATCCTGGACACGGTGGTGCGGGTCGTCGGCGAGCAGAAGAAGATCTTCCCGAACGTCGACCTCTACTCGGGTGCGGCCTACGCGTCGATGGGGATCGCGACCGACCAGTTCACGCCGATCTTCGCGATGAGCCGGGTGGTCGGCTGGGCGGCCCACGTGATGGAGCAGCACGCCAACAACCGGCTGATCCGGCCGCGCGCGGAGTACACGGGCCCGACGCACGCCACGTACGTCCCCATCGACCGGCGCTAGGGGGGCGGTGCGCGCCTCGCCGCGCGTGAGCCTTGTGATGTGTGTCTTCAACGGGCTCGAGGACACGCGTGCCTGCCTCGAGAGCCTGCGCAGCACGACCGAGCCGTTCCGCCTCGTCGTCATGGACAACGGCTCGACCGACGGTACCCCTCAGTTCCTCGAGCGCTTCGCGTACCCGTACCCGCTGACCCACGCGCGAGGTGACTCCACCACCGGCGTGATCGCCGCGCTGAACCGCGCCTGGCGGCTCGCCGACACCGAGTTCCTCTGCTTCCTGCACAACGACACGGCGATGATGGAGCCGGCGTGGCTGTCGCGGCTCCTGGCCGCGCTCGCCGAGCCCGGCGTTGGGCTCGCCGGCCTCTATGGGGCCAAGCGGCTTCGCGGCGACGGTCGGGCCGTGGGCCGCACCATCGTCCACAGCCTCGTTCCCTCGCCGACGGTGCGCGCGCCGTGGGAGGACGTGGTCTTCGTCGACTCGGTCTGCATGGCGATCTCGCGGGAGCTCATGGACGGCCTCGGCGGCTTCGACGAGGGCTACGGCTTCTACCACGGCCACGACCGCGACCTCTCGCTCGCCGTCCTCGAGCGCGGCCGGCGGTGCCTGGTCGTCCACGCCCCCTTCGACCACCGCGGCGGCCGGACCCGCACGCGTGGATTCGGCGCCGATCCGGAGCGCGAGCGCGCCGACCTGACCCAGCGCCAGACGGCGGTCGCCCGCTTCGCGCTGAAGTACCGCCACCGGCTCCCGTGTGACGTCCGGGGGACCGGCGAGCGCCTGCGCGACTTCGCCCGGAAGATCGCCGGGACGCGGCGATGAGCGCGCTCAGGATCGGGATCGTCGGCGCCCGGTTCGCCGCCGAGCTGCACGCCACGAGCTACCGGCCGCTCCGCGGGCACCGGGTCGAGCTGACCGCGGTGTGCGCGCGCACGCGGGAGCAGGCCGAGTCCTTCGCACGGCACCACGCGATCCCGCGCGTATTCACCGACTATCGGGCCCTCGTCGACTCACCCGACGTCGACGTCGTCGACATCTGCGCCACGACCGACCGTCACCACGAGATCGCGATCGCGGCGGCGCAAGCCGGCAAGCACGTCATCGTCGAGAAGCCGCTCACCGGCGCCTTCTGCGAGGCGACGGAGTCGCGCGAGCGGATGCTCGCGGCCGCGCTCGCCAACGCCGACGCGGTGCTCGACGCCGTCGCCAAGGCCGGCGTGACGCTGTGCTACGCGGAGGACTTCGTCTACGCCCCGCCCCTGGCGAAGCTCCGGCGCCTGGTCGACGCGAGCGGCGGCGGGATCCTCGAGCTGCGGGCCGAGGAAAGCCACTCGGGCTCCCACGCCGCCTACGCGCGGCGCTGGAAGAGCGCCGGCGGCGGCGCGCTCCTGAGAATGGGCTCACACCCGATCGGCGCCGTGCTCCACCTCAAGCACTGGGAGGGCTTGCGGCGGCGCGGGCGCCCGGTGCGAGCCCGCGCGGTCTTCGCCGAGGTCGCGAGCCTCACCCGGCTGCCGGCGGTCTCCGGGCTCACGCGACACATGTCGACCAAGGCCGAGGACGTCGAGGACTGGTCGGTCGCCGTCCTGACCTTCGAGGACGGCACGATGGCCACCATTCACTCGAACGACATCACGCTGGGCGGCGTCCGCAACGTGGTGACCGCCTACCTCACGAACGCGGTCATCCAGGCGAACATCAACCCGAACAACACGCTGACCGTGTACGCGCCCGACGGCGCCGTGTGGGGCGACGAGTACATCACCGAGAAGGTCGAGACCAAGGCGGGCTGGCAGTTCCCGAGCCCGGAGGAAGACTGGATGCGAGGGTATCCCCAGGAGCTGGAGGACTTCATAGAGGCGATCAGGGAGCGCCGCGAGCCGCTGTCGGGCGCGCTGCTCGCTCGGGAAGTCGTGGAGGTGATCTATGCGGGATATGTCTCGGCCGCCTCCGGCCGCCGGGTCGAGCTGCCCCGGCCATGATCCCCTTCGCGAAGGGGCACGGGCTCGGCAACGACTACATCGTCATCGACGAGGCAGATCTCAAGGCGCCGCTCTCCACCAAGGCCATCGAGCGCCTCTGCGATCGGAACTGGGGCGTGGGCTCCGATGGAATTTTGCTGCGGGTCCCGAGCGCGCGCGCCGACTTCGGGCTGCGCATCTTCAACCCGGACGGGAGCGAGGCGGAGAAGTCGGGCAACGGGCTCCGCATCTTCGCGAAGTACCTCTGGGACCACGGCCGTGCGAAGAAGACGACGTTCACGGTCGACACCAAGGGCGGCGTGGTCGAGTGCCAGTGCCGGGTCGAGGCCGGCCGGATGGGCTTCGTCACCGTCGAGATGGGACACGCGACGTTCCGCGCGCCCGAGATCCCAATGAACGGCCCGGACCGCGACGTGGTGAGCGTGCCGCTCCAGCTGCCTGACGGCACCACGCTGGCCGTCACCGCGGTGTCGGTCGGCAACCCGCACTGCGTGACCTTCGTGGACCGCCTGGACGAGGGCGAGTGCCGCCGGCTCGGTCCGCTCATCGAGAAGCACCCGGCGTTTCCGAACCGGACGAACGTCCAGTTCGCGAAGGTCTCCGGGCGCGGCTCGCTCGACATCCGTATCTGGGAGCGCGGCGCCGGCTACACGCTGGCCTCCGGATCTTCCTCCTGCGGCGCCGCGTCGGCGGCCGTGAGAAACGGACTCTGCGATCACGGTCGGGTGCGGGTGGGCATGCCCGGGGGCGCGCTCACGATCGAGGTGCGCCCGGACTGGTCGCTCCGCCTGGACGGTCCCGTCGAGGAAGTCTATCGTGGGACGCTCACTGCGGAGTTCGCCGCGTCGCTGTGAGCCGCGTCTGCGTCTTCTGCGGCTCGTCGGAGGGCCGCCGCCCCGGCTATGCCGACGCCGCCCGGCGCCTGGGCGCCGAGCTGGTGGCGCGCCGGATGGGCCTGGTCTACGGCGGCTGCGCAGTCGGGCTCATGGGCGTGCTCGCCGACGCGGTGCTGGCCCGGGGCGGCGAGGTGATCGGCATCATCCCGGAGTCGCTGGTTGCTCGCGAGCTGGCCCACCGAGGCCTGAGCGAGCTACGTATCGTCGGCTCGATGCACGAGCGCAAGGCGACGATGGCGGCGCTGGCCGACGGGTTCATCGCCCTGCCGGGCGGTCTGGGCACCCTCGAGGAAACGTTCGAGATCCTGACGTGGGCGCAGCTCGGCATCCACGCCAAGCCCGTCGGCGCGCTGAACGTCGAGGGCTACTGGGACGGGCTCCGGCAGCTGCTCGGTCAGGCCGTGGCGGAAGGTTTCGTGCGCCCGGAATACTCCGAGCTGCTGATGTTCGCCGAGACGCCGGCCGCGCTGCTCGACCGGTTTGCCGCCTGGCGCCCGACCCGCGTGTAGCGCTCCATCAGCTCCGCGACGCTCGACGCGCACGCCGTGCCCATCAGCGAGGCGACCAGTGTGAGCGCCAGCGCGAGCGCGGCGTCCCCGATGGACGGCAACGCATGACTCAACGCCGGCAGCCGCGCCAGCGCGGCTCCCGAGACCGCCGCGAGGGAGAGGCCGAAGACGACCGCGGCGAGTCGCCCGCGCCTCAGCGGATTCGCAAGGGCCATCAACGCTCCCGGAACCAGCGGGATCAGTCGCAGCGTCAGCGAGCGCCCCGGGGTCGTACCGTTGCGCCGGGCCATCTCGTGGGCGACCGCGATCGGCGAAGACGGGTCGGCGGCGATCGCCTCCTCGATCGCCGGCGTCGGCTGGAGCAGGGCGAACCCGATGTCGCCGACCCCGATGATCGAAAGCTGCACGACCAGCGCCCCCACCGTCAACACGAGCGGGGCGCTCCGGCTTCGCGCCACCCGGGCGACGAGACCGAGCGCGAACGTGAACGCCAGCGCGCCGAGGATCGCGTAGGTGAAGAAGAAGACGGCGCCGCGGTGGAAGGCCGTCTGGATCGACGGGTCGACGATGATGTAGAACGTGCCCAGGAGCAGAACCCCGCCGGCGGCGAGCGCCGTCCAGCGGAGCGCGCCTTCGTCGTATACCTCCAGCGCGATCAGCACGATGCCCAGGTTCGAGACCTGCGAGCCCGCGAGCGCCAGGAGGTGGGGCAGGCTCCAGAGGGTCACGTCGATTCCGAAGAGCCGGTGCCACAGGTCGTCGATGGGCGCCGCCAGGATGACGATCGCGATTCCCCACCACGCCAGGTGGAAGCCGCGAGTTCCGCGGAGCCCCACGATCGTGCCGGTGTCCGGCGGCGCCGCCCCGCGGCGCGCCCGCCACGTCTCCAGGACGAGGACGCCGAACGAGAGCACGGCGGTGGCCGCCACCGCCGCGTACGCCATCACGTGGGGAGCGATCCAGAACGAGTCGCGACCGATCAGCAGGTGCCAGCGGATGTCCCAGCCCACACCCCAGCCGCCGACGAGCTTCGCCGCGAGCAACGCCCAGAGCGCGCCGCGCCGCACGGTCAACCGCACCGCCTCATGATACACTTCGCGCCGCAGTGATTGCCGCGTGGTGCTGGGACCTCGTCGAGCCGTACCTCAAGCGCAACCTCGTGAACCGTGGCGTCGCGCACCCGACGCGCCGAGAGATCCTCGCGGAGTTCGTCCGCGTGTGGCCCGAGCTCACCGCGACGATCGGCGTGCAGGAGCCGTGGGCCGGGACGATCCGGTTCAAGTGGCTCGTGCGCCTGTCGTCGGGCGAGATGGATCCGTTCCTGGAGGACCCGACCGGCTGGATCGGCACGCAGTACGGCGGCGGAAAGTTCAAGATGAACCTCCATCACGGGATGCACTTCGTGAACACGCGGAACTTCAAGCCCGAGGGCGATCCCCGCTGGAGCGACGCGCCCGCGCTCGATCTCGACGCGTAGCCTGGCGGATCCGCAGGGAGGAGACACGAAGCGATGCCGAGCGACGAAACGCGACGGGTGCTGAAGCTCTTCGGGGTTGCGGTGACGAGCCTGGAGGACGCGATCGATCGCAGGGCGCCGATGGACGAGATCATGAAATGGGATCAGGAGGTCGCCGAGCGCACGCGCGAGATGCTCGCCCTCGTCGAGCGCCTGCGGAGCCGGCGGATCGCGTGATGGCGGCGCGCGTCGATGCCTCGGGTGTCGCCCTCGCGCTGGCGCGGCCGCCGCGGCGGATCGTGTCGCTGGTCCCGTCCATCACCGAGACCCTCTGCGTGCTCGGGCTCGCCGACACGCTCGTCGGGATCACGGTCTATTGCGTCGAGCCCCGCGACGTGGTGCGGGGCAAAACGCGTATCGGTGGCGAGAAGGACCCCGACCTGGGCAAGATCCGCACGCTCGCACCCGATCTGATCATCGCCAACATCGAGGAGAACCTCCGCGAGCACATCGACCAGCTGCGCGCCTGGTCGATCCCGGTCTGGGTCACGTATCCGCGTACGGTGGCCGAAGGGATCCGGCTGATCGGCGAGCTCGGTGAGGTGACAGGGACCACGGAAAGCGCGCAGGAGCTGCTGGGAGAGCTCGAGCCCCTGTACGCGCGTGTCCGCGCCGCCCGCGCCGGACGGCCGCCAGTGGCGACGTTCTATCCGATCTGGCGCGGCCCGTACATGACCATCAACGCCGACACGTACATCCACGACATGCTCGACACGTGCGGGGCACGCAACATCTTCTCGGATCGGACGGAACGCTACCCGAGCGTCACGCTGGACGAGGTCGCGGCGCGACGGCCCGACGTCATTCTGTTGCCGGACGAGCCCTTCAGGTTCAGACGCGCCCATCTCGCCGACTTCGCGCCGTATGCCGACGTGCCGGCGGTGCGCGACGGGCGGATCTACCTGGTCGACGGCAAGCCGTTCTCGTGGCACGGGCCCAGGATCGCGGACGCGCTGCGCACGCTCCCCGGGCTGATCGGCGAGGGCGCTACTTCCCTTCCTTGACCGGCAGGATCCAGTCGAGCCACGGCGCGGCGGCGACCATGAACAGCCCGGGGATCGCCACCCCCGCCACCAAGCCGACGATGGACAGGAACACCGCCGAGATCAGCATCGCGCACGTGTCGAGGAGCAAGACCATGACTCACTCTACCTCGAGCACCATCTCGATCTCGACCGGAATGTTCACCGGCAGCCCGCCCATGCCCACCGCCGAGCGCGCGTGCTTGCCGATGGCCTCGCCGAAGACCTCGACCATCAGGTCGGAGAAGCCGTTGATGACCTTGGGCTGATCGCCGAACCCCTCGGCCGAATTGACCATGCCGAGGACCTTGACGACGCGGCGGACCTTGTCGAGGCTGCCGAGATTCGCGCGCACGGTGGCCAGCAGGGAGAGGCCCACCTCGCGCGCGACCTGATAACCCTGCTCGACCGTGAGATCCTTGCCGACCTTACCCTGCGACGTCGCCTTGCCGTCGCGCACGGGACCGTGACCGGAGACGAACAGGAGATTGCCCGTTCGCACGGCGCCGACGTAGTTCGCCATCGGGCTCGTCGGCTTCGGGAGCGTGAGGTTCTTTTCCTTGAGTCGGGCTTCGGCGCTCATAGAGACGGTCCTCTTTTCTTAAGCGGCGTCATCGTGGCACACTGGCCCGTGCCCGTCAAACCGTCGCCGGTGACGCCGGTCCCGGCCGCCACTCTGGTGTTGCTCCGCGATCGTTCGCGCGGCGCGTACGAGGTCCTCCTGATCAGACGTCACCGCGCGAGAAAGTTCGCCGCGGGCGACTTCGTGTTCCCGGGGGGCATGATCGAGCCCGGCGACGGCGCGGACGACGCCGCCGCCCGGTGCCGCGGCGTCGACGCGTCCCATGCCGCCAGGGCTCTCGATCTGCCCGCGGCACCGCAGGCCGCCCTCGCTCACTGGGTCGGCGTGATCCGCGAGACCTTCGAGGAGGTGGGCATCCTGCTCGCCGCGGCGGCCGACGGCGGGCCCGCGCGCATCGACGGCCGTCGCCTGGCGGACTACCGTCGCGCCTGCCAGGCGGATCATCGCGCGTTCGGGGACATGCTGCGCGCCGAGCGACTGGTACTCGCGACCGACGGGCTCGTGTACTTCGCCCACTGGATCACGCCCGAGATCCAGCCGCTCCGCTTCGATACGCGCTTCTTCGCGGCCGCGATGCCGGCGGCCCAGGAGGCCGTCGCTGATGAGCAGGAGATCACCGAGGTGAGGTGGCTGGCCCCGCGCGAGGCGCTCGACGCTCACGCCGGGGGCGAGCTGCCGCTGCGCAATCCGACGGTGAAGAATCTGGAACTGTTCGACGGGGCGCCATCGACGGCCGCCGCGCTCGAGCGCATGCGCGGACGGCAGGTGCGGACCATCCTGCCGCGCGTGATCATGGAAGGCGACGAGCGCCGCGTCCTGCTCCCCGGCGATCCGGGATATTTCTAGAAATAGGCCAAGAGCCGGCCGCAGGCGATCACGCCGGCCCACAGAACCAGCGAGAGTCCGCCCGCGAACCGCGCCGCGAGCGGCGCGCGCGCTCCCGCGTCCCACTCACTGACCACCCGGAATGGTCGCGGATGGAACAGCCAGGCGTTGAGCTGTCATGAGAAGAAGGCCGAGCACGAGCCGCCGCGTCACTTCTTCGCGCCCTGCCCTGGTTGGAGGGCGTTCACCAGCACGGCCATGTTCCCGTAGGGATGCTTGTTCTCGAGCATCAGCTGGTGGCACTGGGGAATGTCGTCGAACGCGTAGGTGTGACTGAGGCACGGATCGACCTTGCCGTCGGCCACGAGCTTGGTGACATCCGCCGCCTGCGCGTCGTTCGAGAGATGGCTGCCCTGGAAGCGCTTCTGGCGCATCCAGTGATAGCGCAGGTCCATGGTCGCGGTGTAGCCGGTGGTGCCGGCGCAGATCACGACCATGCCGCCGGTCGAGCAGACGAAGATCGACGTCGGCAGCGTCGCCTCGCCCGGATGCTCGAAGACGAGCTTGGGGCTGACGCGCTCGCCCAGCCCGTCCCAGATGGCCTTGCCGAAGGCTCGCGCCCCCTTGGCCCACTCGCCGTACGCCTTCGCGTCCTCGGTGCTGGGCATCGGGCCCCAGTGCGTGAACTGGCTGCGGTTGATGACCGCCGCCGCGCCGTGCTCCTGACAGAACTTACGCTTGGCGTCGTCGGAGACGACCGCGACGGCCCGCCCGCCGAGCGCGCGCGTGATCTCGAGCGCCATGCTGCCGAGGCCGCCCGCGGCGCCCCAGACCAGGACGACGTCGCCGCGCTCGATGACGTGCGGCGGCCACCCCATGAGCATCCGGTACGCGGTCGAGGCGCAGAGCAGGAAGCACCCCGCCTCCTCCCAGGTCAGCTGCGCGGGCTTTGGCACGCACTGATGGGCCTGCGCGCGCGCGAACTGGCAGAAGCTTCCGTAGTTGGTCTGATACCCCCAGATGCGCGTGCTCTCGGCGAGCATCGGGTCCTTGCCCGAGCGCACCCAGGGATCGTCGGGACGCCACCAGCCGCTGTGGACGATCACCTCGGCGCCGGCGGGGAGGCTCTTCACGTCGCGGCCGACCGCCCAGACGATCCCAGAGCAGTCGCTGCCGCCAGCGTGGAAATCCTCGGGCTCGCCCGCGCGCTGGCGCTCGGCGATGACGTCGAGTGGCGTGCCGAGCGCGGCCCACACGTTGTTGTAGTTGATGCCCGAAGCCATCACGTGGACGAGCACCTCGTCGGGGCCGAGCGTCGGCGTCGGGATGACTTCCCGTCGCCAGGCGTCGCGCGGCTGGCCGAAGCGGTTCTGGCGCACGACATAGGCGTGCATCCGCTTCGGCACTTCGCCGAGCGGCGGTCGCTCTCCGAGCTCACACAGGTCGATCATCCGTTGAATTCCTTGATGAACCGCGGCAGCCGGGGATCGTCCAGCCCGGGCTGGTAGGGTTGATAGAGCGCGGTGCTGTCGAGGAGCCCGGCGTAGCGCTCCTTGAGTCGCCGGCCGATGGTCTCGTAGCTCCCGCTGACCGCGAAGGTGTCGAGCATCTCGTCGGTGATCAAATCCGCCATGCCCTTCCAGTCGCCCTCGACCGACTTCCGGTGGAGCGCCGGCGTGAGGTCGTGCCAGCCGTGGGCCGCGAGCACCGGCTCGTAGGTGCGCGTCGAGGCGTAAAAGGCGATCTGCTGCTTCACCGACTGGCGGTTTCGCGCCAGCTCCTCCTCGGTGTCGCCCACGACCACGAAGCTCGCGGTCGTGTACGTGAAGTCCGCCCGCGTCCGGCCCGAGGCGCGGAGCCCCTCGGCGACCGCGGGCTGGACGTACTCGCGCAGGTACTTGGGGCTGTTGAACGGGTGAACGTGCAGGCCGTCGCAGACCTCGGCCGCGATCCGGCACATGTACTGGTTCACGCCGGCGATGTAGATGGGGATCTTCGGATGCGCGATCGGTCCGGGGTTGAAGAACGGCGTCATGAGATCGAAGCGATAGAACTGGCCCTTGAAGGCCAGCTTGGTCCCGTTCTGCCAGCAGTCCCAGATGTGGCGGAGGGCGTGGACGATCTCGCGCATCTTGGGTCCGGGCGACTCGAACTTCACCGAGAAGCGGCGCTCGTTGTGCCCTTTCACCTGCGTGCCGAGGCCGAGCACGAACCGGCCGTCGGAGGCGTTCTGGAGATCCCACGCGATGTGGGCGAGGATCATGGGGCTGCGCGGAAACGCCACCGCGATCGCCGTGCCGAGGCGGATCCGCGATGTGACGCTCGTGGCGACGGCCAGCGGAAGAAACGGATCATGCTGGGTCTCGGACGACCAGAGGCAGTCGTACCCCATCGCCTCGACCTTGCGCGCGAAGCTCGGGATCGACTTGAGGTCGTGGGTCAGCATGCCGACGTCGAGCTTCACGGGCGTCTCCTCGAGTGCGGGGGTTGAGCCCGAGCATACTCGACCGGCGGCGGACGGTCTAGCGGCCGGTGGCGCCTCAGCGCCGGTGCCGGATCAGCATCGCGAAGATCATCGCGTGCGTGACGAGCAGTGCCGGCACGACGATCGTGGGGATGAAGTAGGCGGCTCCGACCTGGACTCCGAGCCGGTTGCCCTGCAAGAGCGCGTTGATCAGGTCGAGCGTCCCGACCACGCTGAAAAGCCAGACGAAGGCGATCGCGACCGTCCGAAGATCTGCGTCGTGCTCATGGTTCCCTCCGGAGGCGCCAGGCGCCGCGGTGGATCGCGAGGGCGACGATGGTCCCGAAGAGCGCCAGCGCCACTGCCATCACCGTGAAGACCGATGTGAGGCCGCCGTCCAGGAGGCGGAGCGCGATCCAGCCCCCGCCGGCCGCGACGACGAGCCGGCTCAGCCCCGCGACCAGTGGCCACAGCAGGCGCCCGGCACCCTGCGACGCGAAGTAGAGGGCGAGGCCCAGCCCGAAGAAGCCGTACGTGGGCCCGACGATGCGCAGATACGTGGTGCCGGCGCTCAGCACCGCCGGCTCGGTGCTGAACAGCGCGAGCCACGCGTGCGGGAAGAGCGCGGCGCCCAGCCCGATCGCCTCGGTGACGCCCGCCGCCATCGCGGCGCCGGTCCACGCCACGCGCCGGGCACGCGCGTCGAGCCCAGCCCCCACGTTCGTCCCGACCATCGTCACCAGCGCCGAGCCGAACCCGAAGACGAGCGGGATCTGCAGATATTCGAGACGGGCGCCCATGCCGTAGCCGGCCAGCGCGAAGGTGCCGAAGGATCCGACCAGCCCGGTGAGCAGCACCACGGTCAGGTTCGTCTGGAGGTTGTTCAGGAGGCTCGGCGCGCCGATTCTCAAGATGTCGCCGAAGAGCGCCTGCTGGAAGCGGATTGTCCGCGGCGAGATCCGGACCAGGCTCCGCGGAGAGACGAGGTAGCCGAGGAACGCCAGGGCGCCGCCGGCGTAGTACGCGACGACGGCGACGGCCGCGCCGCTGACGCCGAGCTCCGGGAACGGTCCCCAGCCGAAGATCAGCGTGGGCGAGAGGACCAGGAGGACCGGGCTCCCGCCCAGCACGACGACGGCGGGCAACACCATGTTGCCGGAGCCGCGGACGACGCTCGCCAGGGTGTTGAAGAGCCAGACCGCCGCCGCGCCGGCGAAGATCACGTTCGAGTACGCGAGCGCCGCGTCGAGGGCGCCACCGCTGGCGCCCATCGCGCCGTAGATCGCGCGGCCGCCGGCCAGGACGACCACGGTGAACAGCCCCGCCATGACCAGCGCGATGACGATCGCGTGCGCCCCCAGCCGGCTCGCGCCCTCGCGGCGGCCAGCCCCCAGCGCGCGGGCGATCGCCGACGCGACTCCGCCGCCCATGCCCCCGGCCGACATGGTCTGCATGAGCATGACCAGCGGGAAAGTGACCGAGACGCCGGCCAGCGCGTCGGCGCCCAGCCAGCCCACGAAGTACGCCTCGAGCACGCTGATCGCCACCTGCGCCACCAGCATCACGACGTTGGGGGCGGCCAGGCGCAGGAGCGTGAGGGCGATGGGGCCTTCGAGGAGGCGGCGGGTCGTGGCGGCGAGAGGGCGCGGGGCCACGGTCGAGCTACGCGGGCGCCGCCCGGCTACTCGATGCGGAAGAGCGCGGTCGCGTTCCGGTAGGCGACGCGCTCGGCCGCGTCGGGCCTGAGCTGACCGAGGATCCGCCGGGTCCACGTGAAGAGCCGATCGAGCATGGCCGGCTCGAGGAGCCGCGGCGCCCAGACATCCACGCCCATCAGGAAGCGGTCGGGCATCTTCTCGATCAACGCCTTCCAGGTGGGGTCCAGCGGCCCCGTCTCGGTGGCGAGCGCCGGCTTCCGCTGGAAGTGCATGCCGGAGAGATCGACGACGAGGTTCGAGTTGCGCGACAGCAGGCCGTCGACGCGCGCCGGTGGGCCTTCGCCCGCGTGGGCGAGGACGACCACGGTCTTCCGGTGGGCCGCCAGGGCCCGATCGAGCGCCGCCACCGCCTCGTCGGTCAGCTCGTAGTGGATGACCACGGGCACCCCGAACTTCGCCGCGACGTCGAGGACGCGGCCGAACGCTTGGTCATTGGGATCGCGGTCGATCTTGCGGCTCCCGACCTGACGCATGTGGATTTCGCCGAGCACCGGCGCCTTGGTCCGCTGTAACGCCTCCTCGAGCTTGGCGGCCGCCGTCTCGGCCGTGGGGTCGGGAAGGGGGAGTCCGGCGACCACGCGATCCGGATACTTCTTGCTCGCCGCCGCGAGCCACGCCGCGTCGTCCTTCTGCACGCCGCCCACCGCCAGCAGCACCACGCGGCTGACATTGTGACGCTTCATCGCCGCGACGTACCCGTCGATCGCGGTCGCGCTCGACACGTGCGAGTGGGCGTCGATCAGCGGTCCGGCATAGTCGGCGCCCCACGCCGAGGCAGCGACGAGCGGGACGAGCAACGAGAGCACGACGCTAGATAACGCCTTCACGCGCCAGTTCCTCGAGCTCGGTCGAATCGATCCCGACCTCTCGATAGACTTCGCGGTTGTGCGCGCCCAGCGGCTGCCCGGACCACCGGATCGTCGCGGGCGTCGCGCCGAGCCGTGGAGTGGGCGCGGTCATGCGGACGGTGCCGAGCTCGGGGTCGGGAACGTCGACGAGGATGCCCCGCGCCAGCACGTGCGGATCCTTCGTGATGTCGGCGATGTCGTAGACCGGGGAGGCGGTGAGGTCCAGCGTCTCGAAGAGGCGGAGCATCTCGTCGAGCGTCCGCGACCTGATGGCTCGGGCCAGCGCCTCGTCGACGAGATCGTTGTTGGCCACGCGCGCGTCGTTGGTGGCGAAGCGCGGGTCGCTCAGGAGCGCGCCGAGCCCGAGACCCTCGAACAGGGCCTTCGCTGACGCGGGCGTCGACGCCGACAGCGCGATCCACTTGCCCTCGCGCGTCTCGTAGGTGCCGCGCGGGCTCGCGTTGTCGGACTGGTTGCCGTGACGCGTCCTCACGGTGCCGTCGAGGGCGTGGTCGGCCGGGGTCGGCCCCAGAACGGAGAGCAAGGGCTCGTAGAGCGAGATGTCGATCACCTGCCCGTGGCCCGAGACGAGATCGCGGTGGCGCAGGGCGGCCAGGACGGCGGTCGCCCCGGAGAGGGCGGCGACCATGTCGGCCATCGGAAACGCCGGCAGCGTCGGCGGCCGGTCGGCCGGCCCGGTCGACGCCGCGAAGCCGCTCATCGCTTCGACCATCGTCCCGAATCCGGGCCTGAGCCGGTAGGGACCGTCCTGACCCCAGCCGGACACGCGGGCGAAGACCAGGCGCGGGTTGTCGGCCGAGAGCACGTCCCACCCGAGCCCCCATTTCTCGAACGTGCCCGGCAGGAAATTCTCGATGAGGACGTCGGCGTGACGGACGAGGCGACGCAGCAGCGCCTGGCCCCGCGGCTTCGCGAGGTCGAGCGTGATCGCGCGCTTGCCGCGCGCGTAGACCTTCCACCACAGCTCGCCGCGGTCTCGAAGCCACGTGCGCAGCGGATCGCCGCCGCGGGGATTCTCGACCTTGATCACGTCGGCGCCGTGGTCGGCCAGGAGCGTCGCCAGCACGCCGCCGGCGATCAGGCGCGAGCAGTCGATCACCCGCAGCCCGGCGAGCGCTCCCGTCATTTGCGCGGGTGTGTCTTGAAGTGCGCCGCCAGGGCGTCCATGATCCGGGCAAGCGCTTCGTTCTCGGTTCGTCCCGTCGCCTGGACGCCGTACTCGACGGCGACGGCGACCCAATTACCCAGCTCGTTCCGATGGACCTCGACCTCGAATTGCATCCCCAGACTTTACCTCAGTGACTGCGCGGAAGGGTAGGGCGCCAGCGGCACCGCGCCCTTGCCGAAGACGAACCGGTAGTCGCCGAGCGTCGCGACGTTGTCGGCGAAGAGCTGACGCTGGGCGAACCTCTCTTCGAGATCGAGCGTCGTCGCGCCGAACGCCGCCGACGCGTTGGCCTTGGCGCGGGCGATCTCGGGCGTTACCCAGAGGGCGCCATCCATCCGATCGCAGGCGACCAGATGGCCGGCGTCGTCGACGACCGCGATCGCCACCTTGAAGCCGAGCGCGTGCGCCTGGGCGAAGCCCCGCTCGATGCACTCACGCGCCTGCCGCAGGGTGAGCGCCACGTCACGGCACCTCGACCCAGATCTCGCCGTTCGCGACGGTCACGGGGTAGGTGGGCACCGCGCCGCCGCGCGCGGGCATCAGGCACGTGCCGGACTTCACGTCGTACATCCAGCCGTGCCAGGGGCACGTTAGCCGGCTGCCCGAGAGCTTCCCCTCGCTGAGCGGGCCGCCCTGATGGGCACACTCGTCGTGGCACGCGTAGACCTCGTCGTGGACGCGCGTCAGCACGACGCGCGTTCCGCCCGCGTCGACGAGCTTGGCCTCGCCCGGCGGGAGCTCGTCCAGCCGGGCGACGCGGCAGCGACTCACAGCTCCTCCTTCGCGACGTAGGCGCGGTAGAGCCCGGTCATGTACTGCCACCGCATCTCGGTCGCCTGGCGGACCGCGTCGATTGCGTCGGCCTGGAGCGCGCCGGTCGTGCAATGACGCTCGACGATCTGGTAGCCGCGCTCGCCGTGGACCTCATCCGCCTCGATGTGGATCGCGAAGAACTCGACCTCGCGATCGGTGAAGCCGTAGTGCGTCTTGAGCGGGGGGAGATTGCGCTGATAGATGCCCGGCACCTGGGACTCGAGCCCGACCAGCAAGCCCGCCGCCGCGACGTGGAACGGCTGGTGCGACATCTCGAAGCACCACGCGGTGAGGCCGCGGGTGGTCGGCAGCTGCTGCCGGGATTCGACCTCGGCGCGCGAGACGCCGCACGCCTCGGCGAAGCGGATCAGGAGGTCGACGTGCTTGGTGCCCGATTCCTCCTCGATGATGTTCTCGAGCAGGAAATCCCGCGCGTCGGGATCGGCGCACCGGCCATACACCGTGGCGCACCAGCGGGGGAACTGTGAGACGTACTGGTAGTGCTGCGCGGCCCAGGCGCCGAGCTGAGCGCGCGTCAGCTCGCCGCGGACCCACTTGTCCGTGAACGGGTTCAGCCGGCTGTGCCGGGCGTTGACGGCAGCCTGGAGCTGCGTGCGGAACGGGCTGTCAGCCATGGGGGACCTCCTCTAGGGCGTGTCGATGATCGCGAGGTGCTCGCGGACCAGCGCCTGTGCGCGCCCCGGGGCGACGATCGACATCGTCCACGCCGGTTGGACTTCCTCGCGCATCTGCTCGAGAACTTGCAGCAGCTTCGTGTTGTCGGCCCGCTTCAGGAGATAGCGATGGAACGGTCGAGGCGAGGTAGCGGGGGCGTGCGCGTCGCATCGTCCGGACGGACTAATGACATACGAGATGTATACAAGTCAAGAGGGCGGTCGACGGGGTCGTTACAGGGCGACGACGCGATTGCGGCCGAGGCGCTTGGCCTCGCCGAGCGCGCGGCCGGCCGCCCCGATGAGGTCGTCGGTCGAGGCGGCGTCGGCGGGAAGGCCGGCGACACCGAGGCTCGCGGTAGCCCGCCCGTGCGCGAACGCGTGGCCCTCCACGACTCCCCGGATCCGCTGGGCGTAGGTGACCGCGCCCGCCTTCGGCGTGTTGGCGAGGAGCGCCGCGAAGTCGTCCCCCTCCTGCCGGGAGATGATCGTGAAGCTCCGCGAGTGCTTCACGAGCAGGCGCGCGACCTCCTTGAGCACCTCGTCGCCGGCCGATCGGCCGTGCTCGTCGTTGAGCGTCTTGAAGTGGTCGACGTTGAGCACGACCAGCGACAGCGGATGGCCGAAGCGGGTATGGCGCTTGACCTCTTCCTCGATCCGCAGCGCGAAGTAGCGCCGGTTGTAGAGCTCGGTGAGGCTGTCCTTGAACGAGAGGTCCTCGAGTCGGGCGTTGCGGATCGCGACCGCGGCCTGGGACGCGAGCGCGCGAACCAGCTTCTCGTACTCGCGATCGAACGGCACGATCGCGCCGGAGTCGTCGAGGGCATTGAGGAGCTCGAGCACGCCGACGATGCTGCCGTTCAGGTCCTGGAGCGGCACGACCAGGACCGAACGGGTCGAGTAGTCGCTGGTGGCGTCGAACTTCTGGTTGAACCCGCGGGTCTCCTGCACGCCGACCGCGTAGGCGTCGGCGACGTTGACCAGCTCTCCGGTCTGCGCGACGTGGCCGGCGAGGCTCGACTCGCTCAGCTGGAGGGGCTCGGCCTGGAGCAGGCGCTGGGTCTCGTGCTTGCCGAGCTTCTTCTCGAGGAAGTCGTTCTGCACGACCGCGAAGCGGAGGGTGTCCCCCTCCCGCAGGAACAGCGTGCCCGCCTCGGCGCGGGTGAACCGTCGCGCCTGGTCGAGGATCCGGTCGAGCAGCGCGTACAGGTCGCGCTCGCCCGTGAGCGCGATGCCGATCTCGATGAGCTCGGCCAGGAGCTTCTCGCGGTCGACCATGGGTATCCGCCTCAGGGCACCGCGACCCGGTTTCGGCCCGCGCGCTTCGCCTCGTAGAGCGCCTGGTCGGCCGCCCCGATGAGGTCGTCGACGTTCGTCGCGTCCTCGGGAATGCTGGCGACGCCGAGGCTCATGGTGACCGGCGCGAGCGCGAAGGGATGCTGCTCGATCACGGTGCGGATCCGGTCGGCGTAGGTCACGCCGCCGCCCTTCGCGGTGTTGACGAGGATGATGGCGAACTCGTCGCCGCCGTACCGGGTGACGATGCTGAAGCTCCGCGAGTGCTTCACGAGCAGCTGCGCGACGGCGCGCAGCGCCTCGTCGCCCGCCCGGTGGCCGAAGCGGTCGTT
Organism: Candidatus Rokuibacteriota bacterium; assembly: GCA_003220435.1. Classification (GTDB taxonomy): domain Bacteria; phylum Methylomirabilota; class Methylomirabilia; order Rokubacteriales; family CSP1-6; genus AR31. Next base: position 139,794 of record QHSL01000085.1, read on the forward strand.
GACCTCCTTGAAGTGGTCCAGGTCCACCAGGGCGAGCGAGAGCGGCTCGCCGAACCGGCAGTGGCGCTTGAACTCCTCCTCGATCCGGATCGTGAAGTACCGCCGGTTGTAGACGTCGGTCAGCGCGTCCTTGAACGAGAGGTCCTCGAGCCGAGCGTTGCGCAGCGCGACCGCAGCCTGCGACGCCAGTGAGCGTACGAGGGACTCGTATTGCGAGTCGAAGGGCACGACGCGTCCGCGATCGAGCGCGTTGATCAGCTCGAGCACCCCCGTTATGTTGCCGGTCGGATCCTGCAGCGGAACGACGAGAATCGACTGGGTGCGGTAGCTCAGGCGCGCGTCCACACGCGAGTCGTGGGCATACGGGCGATCCGATGGGATCATGTAGGAGTCGTGCAGGTTGAGGATGTCGCCGGTCAGCGCGACATGGCCGGCGAGGCTCAGCTCTCGCACATTCAGGGGCTCGGCCTGCAGGCGGCGCCGCATCTCCTCGAGGCCGAGCTCGCGGGCGAGCTTGTCGTTCTGAACCACGGAGAACCGGAGCTGGTCCCCCTCCCGAAGGAACAGCGTGCCTGCCTCCGCCCGGGTAAAGCGCCGGGCCTCGGTCAAGATGCGCTCGAGCAACGTCGCCAGGTTCTGCTCGCTGGTGAGATTGATCCCGATCTGGACCAGGTCCTTGAAGGCCTGGGTCAGATTCAGCGATGGCACTTCTGGTTGCCTCACCAACCCCTCCGGGCGGACGTTGCTGTGCAAGGCGCAATCCCCAAATACATCGAGCTAGACCACGGCGTCGTACAATCCAGCAATATAGATGCCAGAAAATGATACGACCAGCATGAGAAAATCACCCTTGAATTCCTATGTGTTGACGAAATCACGCAAACAGGCTCCTGGGCTTCCGGAAAGCCTTTGTCCATGTAATTTCTTACCATTGAACAATTTGTTGCCGAAGTTGGGTATTTGGATGACCGGATGGCAGCAGACCGATCCCCGGCGTGTCATCCTGGCGATTCTGGGTAGGTTCAACAGCCGGAACTGCATGATTTCGTTTGGCGAAATCTTCGGCCCTCCCTGGCACAACCGTTGCTCAAAAGGGCCCCGGAGATCTGTGGCATGAAGCTGACTTTCAAGCGGCGCGAAGTCAAGAGCCTCCACGATCTCGGGACGCTTGTGGCCGAGAACGCCGACGCCATCGAGCCCGGGCTCCAGATCCTCAGCTCCAGTTTGAACCTCGGACGCACCAGCGTCGACCTCGCGGCAATCGACCACACGCACACCCCGGTGCTCGTCGCGCTGGCGCTCACGGCGGACGACGCGCTGCTGGTGAGGGCGCTCGAAGCGTACGCGTGGTGCCTCGAGTACCCGGAGTCGGTGCAGCGGCTCGTTCCCGCGAATGTGCAGCCCAACTGGCCGCCCCGGGTCGTCTTCGTGGCCGAGCGGCTCCTCGAGTCGTTCGTGAGGAAGCTGCGTCTGCTCAAGTTCTCCTCCGTCGATTGCTTCGAGTTCCGGTACATCGAGGTCAACGGTGCGACCGGCTTCTACCTGGACCGGGTCGACTGGGTTACGAGCACGACGAGCTCTCAGGACGACTCCGACCGTCCCGAGCCTCCGGCGAGCCCGTTCCACGAAGAGCCGAAGGCGGCGTCGTTGGGGCCCAACGGGACCAAGAGCCGCGAGCTCGGTGACAGCGAGCTCTCGCAGGTGACTCTCCGGGGGCTCCGCGGGCCGGCCGACGAGCCGAAGAATCGGAAGTGGCTCGACCTGCTCGATACGCCGGCCGTGCCCGTCAAGGAACCCGAGGTGCCAACGGTCGCCCAGGCGCCGAAGGTCGAGCGGGAGACCCCGGAGCCCGAGCCGCCCGCCAAGAGCGATGGCGCGTCCCGCAGCGAGCTCGCTCCGACCTGGCGGAAATTCCTCGACAAGCTGACGGGCACGTTCGAGCCGCGGCCCGCAGCGCCGCCGCCGCCCGAGCCGCCGCGGCCGACCCCGCCCCCGGCGCCGGCGTCGCCGCTGGTTCTCCAGACGTACGCCGCCGAGATCGAGGTCACCGCCGAAGACGTCGCGCCCGACGAGCCCAAGGAGACGGGACTGACGGAGAAGCAGAAGATGATTCTGAAAGGGCTCAAGCTGCCCGACAACGGCGAGCTCGCGCCCCAATGGCGCAAGTTCCTCGACGGCCCGGCGCTCGACGACTCGAAGATCTCGGTCGTCCGCGCCTATCTGCAGCGCGAGTTTCCGCTGTCCACCGTCTACGACTTCCACGACTTCCAGCGTAACGCCCAGGTGTTCCAGCTCCAGGACAACCACGGGAAGGTCGCGCAGCTCATCACGATGACCGCCGAGTTCTTCGACGCCCACCGCGATCTCGAGATCCGGGCGTGGATCGAGAAGCACAAGGTCGCGCAGGCGATGCGACAGGCGGGCCAGGCGGGCGTGCTGGTCACCCCGGCTGGACTGCAGATCGAACGGCGGTAGGGCTAGCTCCTCCAGCTCCAGAAGGTCGTTCGCTCGGGCGAGATGCGAATCACGATCGCGGTGTCCCGGTCGAGCCCCATCGCGCGATACTGCGGGTACTTCGCCCGCAGCAGATCGACGGCGAGGGCACGCTCCGGACCCTCGCCGAGGATGTCGGCGCGCCCCTGGACGATCACCCAGCAGAGCTGCGACCAGTCCTCGTCGTAGCGATCGACCACCAGGGACACGCGCGGGTTGTCGGCGATGTTGCGGACACGCCGCAGGGCCCGCGGCGCGACCCGCTTGGGCTTGGCGTCGATCGCCGAGAAGCAGGCGCGCCCGTCGAAGACGTAGCACACCGGCACCACTAGCGGCTGTCCCTCGCGATCCGCCGTGCCGAGCCGCGCGACCCGACTCTCGCGCAGGAGCTCGGCGGCCGCGGCGGACAGCTCCGCACTCACGGGATCAGCTTGGCGTACTGGTCGAGCAGCGGCAGGACCGCGTCGCGACCCTCCGAGGGCAATCTGAAGATGGCTCGGGTGATGCCGGCGCCGACGTATGTGTCGAGGGTGGCGCGCTCCGCCTTCGCGCCGAACACCGACGTGGAGATCGTCTTGGGGTCACGGCCGGCCTTCGCCGCGCGCGCCCGCAGATCGGCCAGGCCCGGCAGGATCGCGTCGGCGTTGCGCCCGCGCGGGAACCAGCCCTCGCAGAAGTCCACCACGCGCTGGAGCGTATAGGCGCTCTCGCCGCCCAGCAGCACCGGCGGATGCGGCTTCTGGACGGGCTTCGGATAGGACCACATCGGATCGAAGTCGACGAAGTCGCCGTGGTACTCGGGCGTTTCCTTCGTCCAGATCTCCTTCATCGCGAGGATCCGCTCGCGCAGGAGCTGGAAGCGCGACTTGAAGACGGTGCCGTGGTCTTCCATCTCCTCGGCGTTCCAGCCCCCGCCGATGCCGAACAGAAACCGTCCGTTCGACAGCAGATCGAGCGTCGCGATCGTCTTGGCGAGCGTGATCGGATCGTGCTCGACGACCAGGCAGATGCCGGTGCCGACCTTGAGGCGGCGGGTCGCCGCCGCCGCGGCCATCAGCCCCACGAACGGGTCGAGCGTGTGCCAGTACTCCTTCGGCAGCGGGCCGCCGCCCGCGAACGGCGAGCGCCGGCTCGTCGGGATGTGGGTGTGCTCGGTGACGAACAGCGACTCGAACCCGCGCTCCTCGGCCGCGCGCGCCAGCTCGTCGATGCGGATCGAATAGTCCGTGGGGAAGATGAAGACGCCGTAATGCATGGATCCTCCTGTGGGGCGGGCGTCACACGAAGATGGACTCGGGCAGGAACGCCGAGACGATCCAGTTCGGCGCGTCCACGATCTCGCTGATCTTGAGGTCGACGGCCACGCTGCAGAGGATGTACGCTTCCTCACGGCTGAGCCCGCGCTCGGTCGCAAGGTGGTCGATCATGTACCGGATCGCCTGCTGAGCGCCGGCAAAGAGGTCGGGGCCGGCGGCGGTCGTGACGAAGCACGGCCCGCGGTCGGCCGCCGCCAGGAACGGCCCGCGCGTCCGGAACTGCGGCTCCTTGAGCTCCCGTCCCTTCGTGAGGCCGAACCGGAGCGTGACCTGTCCCATCATCTCGACCGCGGTGACGCACACCTCGCCGTCGCCCTGCGCCGCGTGGGCGTCGCCGACGCTGAACAGCGCGCCGTCCACCCACACCGGCAGCGAGAGCGTGGTTCCGGCGACGAGGTGCTTGACGTCCATGTTGCCGCCGTTCTTCCGCGGCGGCATCGTGCTGTGCGACCCGGGCTCGTCCAGCGCGACGCCCATCACGCCCGGAAACGGCGAGATCGGCACGGCGATGTCCCGGCTCATCCGCGCGTGGGTGCCGTCGCTCAGGTCCCAGATCGTCAGGTGAGGCTTCGGGAACTCGGCCTCCGGCATGAGGCCGCGCCCCGGACGGATCGCCGTCCAGCCGAACGCGGCGGCGGGCTTCACGTCGAGGATCTCGACCGTGAGCACGTCGCCCCGCTGGGCGCCCCGGACGCTCACCGGCCCCGTCAGCGGATGGCCGCGGAACGGGCCACGCCCAAGGACGTCGGCGCTGGTCGACGACGGCGAGTAGTAGCCGTCGGCTGCGTCGCGCGTGTCGAAGATCACCGTGTCGCCCGGATCGATCGTCAGCCGGGGCGGCAGCGCGTTGTTCCACTCCCGATGGACCGTGCCGCGATCGAGATGATGAGTAGTCGGCATCGCGTCAGGTACCTCCAGTCACTTCGCCAGCTCGTTCCAGACCACCATGCCCGTGCCCGAGCGCCACGCGACCGCCGGCATGTACGCGAGGACGTCCGCCGGGCCCTGGGTGACGGCGAGGACCAGGATCCACGCCAGCAGCTCGGCGGTGCCGCCGGAGCCCGCCGCCTCCATGCGCTCGAGCGCGCACTCGCGAAGCAGCGCGGCGTGGTCGCCCCGCTTGAGCAGATCGAGGAACCAGCGATCGAACTCCTCGTCGACCCAGAAGTAGCGCGGCCCGCCCGGCTCGTGCGAGAGGCCGCCGGTGGCGATCACCGCGATCCGCTCGTCGCCGGGATAGGCGCGCAGGATCTCGTGCATGAGCGTCCCGACCCGGTAGGCGCGCTCGGGCGTCGGGATCGGCGGGACAGTGCAGTTCATCGTCACCGGGACCAGGCGGAACTGCGCGTCCGGGTTCAGGTAGTGGGTCGGCACCGAGATCCCGTCGTCGAACTGCATCTGGCGCAGGTAGGCGAGGGCGAGCCCGCGCCGCGCGCCGTCGTTGACGATCCAGCGCGCCAGCGCCGAGTGGCCGGCGACGCGGTACTTCTCCATGGCGAGCCACTCGTCGAACCACTCGGCGGGGCCGACGTGCTCCTCGGCGATCCCCACGGTGTACTCGGGCACGTTGTTGATCGGCCAGTTGAGCAGGTGGTCATTGCTGAACATCACGAGCACGTCCGGCCGCGCGGTCTCCAGCCGGCGCCGCATCTCGGCGGTCGCCTGGAGGGCCAGCTGCTGGTACTCCTGCGAGGCGCGCGTGAACCAGCCGGTGAGCCCGGGCGAATGGGTCATGGCCATCGCGGCGACGATCTGCGCCATCAGCGGCCTCGCTCGAGGCGTTCCTGCAGGGCCATCGCCTGGGCGGTCTCCGCCGGGAACGCGCGCTTGTAGCACTCGAGGGCGGCGCTGGCGTTGCTGTTGTGCGAGGCGCCGAAGAACAGGCGGAGGATCTGGGGCACGTAGTACTGGTGGACGCCGAGGTCCATCAGGCGCCGCGGATCCTTGTCACGCAGGGCCTCGTACTCGGCGCGGCTCAGGCCGAACTCGCGCGCCAGCCCTTCGAGGTCGCTCGCGAATCGCGCCCGCAGCGCCGCGTCGCCCCGGACCCGGAAGATCATCTCGTTGGTCGGCAGCGTCTTGTCGCAGCGCTCGACGTTGCCCATCGCTAGGCCCCCTTGCCGTCGCGGTCGGCCTTGAGAACTTTGGGATTCACCTTCAAGAACATGATGACGCATCGATCGGAGCCGAGATTGCGGACGTCGTGAGGGACGTTCGCTTGTCGGAGGCGAAGTCCTTCAGGGCGTGCAGGTCGAACACCTGATGCTTCATGCGGGCGACAGTGTACCGCGGATCATCGCCTCACGGCCGGAGCAGTCTAGCCCCGCGCCGCGTGCTAGACTTCTCGCGCGTTTGCCACGAAGCGACGCGAGACATGGAGATCAAACCCTTCAGCGGATACCGATACGCCGGCGCGACGAAGCCCGACGTGTCGGCGATCGTCGCGCCGCCCTACGACCAGATCAGCCCGGAGACGCAGGACCGCCTCCACGCGCTGAGCCCGCACAACATCGTCCGGGTGACGTATCCGCGGGACGGAGACGAGAAATACCGGAAGGCGGCCTCCGTGCTCGAGGCGTGGGTGGCCGAGGGGGTGTGGCGCCGCGACGAGCGGCCGGCCTTCTATCCCTATCAGCAGACCTATTCCGTCGGCGGCCAGTCCCTGACGCGGACGGGCTTCATCGCGCTGGGCGAGGTGAGCGACTACGCGCGCGGCGTCGTGCTCCCGCACGAGCGCACGCACGCCGGGCCCAAGGAAGACCGGATGCGCCTCCTGGAGGCGACCGCCGCCGACATCGGGCTGCTGTTCATGCTGGCGAGCGATCCGGATGGTGAGTTGCGGCGCGCCGCCGCGCCTGTCGGCGAGCCGATCGCCGAGGCGGAGGATCTCCGCGGGGAGCACCACCGGCTCTGGCGTATCACCGACGATGCGGCGCTCGCGCGCATCGCGACGCTGATGGCGCCCCGCCCGGTGATCATCGCCGACGGCCATCACCGCTACGAGACGGCCGTGGCGTACCGCCAGCGCCATCCGCGCGCCGCAGAGAAGATGATGGCGTTCTTCCCGCTGGAGGCGCCCGGGCTCACGATCCTGCCGAATCATCGCCTGGTGCACAACGTCCAGCCCTTCGACTTCGACGACTTCGTGCAGATGGCCTCGCGCTGGTTCGCGGTGGCCCCGCTCGAGGATCCGCTGACCTTCAGGCCGACGACGGCGTCGATCGGCGTCGTGAGCGGCCCGGACGCCGCCGTGCTCACGCTCCGGGCCGAAAGCCGCGACCTGATCGCGTGGCCCGCCGGGACGTCGGCGGCTTGGCGCGCCCTGGCGGTCTCGATCCTGCACGAAGGGCTCCTGCACCCCCTGCTCGGGATCACTGACGCCAGGCTCGACGCGAAGACTCACGTGGAGTACACGGCGGACCTGGCGGAAGCGGTGCGGCTGGCTCGCGCCGGCACCTACCAGGCGGCCTTCCTGATCGCGCCGCCGACCCCCGCGGAGCTTCAGGCCGTCGTACGCGGCGGCGAGCTCCTGCCGCAGAAGTCCACCCACTTCTATCCGAAGCTCGTGGACGGGCTCGTGTTCCATCGGCTCGACACGTGAGCCGGCGATGACGCTTCGCTACACCGGCGCGCGGGTCAAGCGGGTCGAGGATCCGCGCCTTCTCCGTGGCGGCGGCCGCTACCTCGACGACCTCGTGCTGCCGCGGGCGCTCTCGGTCGTCTTCGTGCGGAGCCCTCACGCCCACGCGCGCGTCGCGCGGATCGAAACGGGCGCCGCCCGCGCGCTCGCCGGCGTCGTCGACGTCGTGAGGGGCGAGGACCTGCGCGCGGTGACGAAGCCGCTCGTGCCACGGCTCGATGGCGGGGGATTCACGCCAACCGCGGCCTTCGCGCTCTCCGACGGGGTCGCGCGCTTCTGCGGCGAAGCCGTGGCGGCGGTCGTGGCCACCAGCCCCGACGTCGCCGCCGACGCTCGCGAGCTGGTCGCAATCGACTGGGAGGTGCGGCCGGTCGTCACCACGCTCGACGCGGCGCTGGCGCAGAAGCGGATCTTGTTCGAGCGCCGGCATCGACACGGCGACGTCGCCGGAGCGTTCGCGCGCGCGGCGATCGTCATCGCCGAGACATTCGAGCACGGCCGGTGCGCGCCGTCGCCCCTCGAGCCGCGCGGGATGGTCGCCGACTGGGACGGCGAGACCCTGACGCTCTGGTCGGCCAGCCAGGCCCCATCGATCATGCGTACGGCGCTGGCCGCCGCCCTCGAGCTCCCGGAGTCGCGCCTGCGGATCGTGACGCCGGACGTCGGCGGCGGCTTCGGGCTCAAGATGCAGATCTTCCCCGAGGACGTCGCGGTGGCCGCGCTCGCCCGGAGGCTCGGACGTCCGGTGAAGTGGATCGAGGAGCGGCGAGAGAACCTCGGCGCCGCCTCGCAGGCTCGCGCCCAGCGCACGTCGGTCGAGATCGCCGCGGCGGCCGACGGCACCGTGCTCGGGCTGCGCGCGCGCGTCGTGTCCGACAACGGGGCGTATCACGCCTACCCGACCACCGCCGCCCTCGAGCCGCTGGGCACGGCGAACATCCTGCCCGGCCCCTATCGGACGCCCGCGTACGAGTACGAAGCGATCGCGGCGGCGACCCACAAGCCACCGCTCGGCGCCTATCGCGGCGTCGGGATGACAATGGGCGCGTTCGTGATGGAGCGGCTGCTCGATCTCGTCGCCGAGCGCGCGGCGCTCGACCCGGCCGAGGTCCGCCGGCGCAATCTCATCCCGCGCGAGGCGTATCCGTTCACGTCGGCGAGCGGCCAGCTGTACGACAGCGGCGACTACCCGAAAGCCCTCGAGCAAGCTCTGGCCCTGGTCGACTACGACGCGCTGCGAGCCGCTCAGCGATCGGCCCGCGCGGCGGGGCGACTGATCGGTGTCGGCGTCGCGTGCTACACGGAGTACACGGGCATGGGCTCGGCGGTCTTCCGCCGTCGCGGCATGCACGACGTCCCCGGCATCGAGGCGGCCACCATCAGGGTCGACCCCGACGCGACCGTGCGGTGCTCCGTGAGCTTCCCCACGCAGGGCCAGGGCCACGCGACCACGATCGCCCAGGTCGTCGCCGATCGCCTCGGTCTGGACCTGGAGCGCGTTCGCGTCGAGCCGGCTGACACCCGGCACTCGCCCCGCGGCAGCGGCACGTTCGCGAGCCGCGGCACCGTCGCGATGCTCGGCAGCGCCGGCGCCGCCGCCGACGTGATCGCCGCGAAGATCCGGACGCTGGCGGCGCATCACCTGGAGGCGAGCGCGGCGGACGTCGTGCTCGCCGGCGGTCGCGCGTGGGTGCGCGGCCTTCCGGATCGCGCGATCCAGCTCGCCGAGATCGCCCGGATCGCGTACGCGCCGCCGCTCGGCGGCCTGCCCGACGGTCTGAGTCCCGGCCTCGACGCGACGATCTACTTCGACCCGCCCGGGCCGACCTTCTCGGGCGCGGTCCACGTCGCGGTGGTCGAGGTCGACCCCGAGACCGGGCGCGTCGCCGTGAAGCGCTACGCCGTCGTCGAGGACTGCGGCACCGTGATCAACCCGATGATCGTCCAGGGCCAGATCCACGGGGCGGTCGCCCAGGGCATCGGCGAAGCGCTCCTCGAGCGTGTCGTCTACGACGAAGACGGCCAGCTCCTCACCGGCACCCTGATGGACTACGCGCTGCCCCGGGCCGACGACACGCCGCCGTTCGAGGTCGATCATCTGGAGACGCCGTCGCCTATCATGCCCGGAGGCGTCAAGGGCATGGGCGAGGGAGGGACGATCGGGGCTCCCGCCGCGATCGCCAACGCCGTCGCCGACGCCGTGCGCCACCTGGGCGTGCGGATCACGAAGCTTCCGATCGAGGCCACCTTGCTCATGAGGATCTAGCAAATGGGAAAACAGGACATCGACATCGCCCGCGCCGTGAAGCTCCAGCCGATCCAGGCGATCGGCGAGTTGCTCGGGCTGAACGGGGGCGACCTCGAGCCGTATGGAACCTACAAGGCGAAGATCCGGTGGGAGGTGATCGAGCGCGTGAGCGCGCGGCCGGACGGAGCGCTCGTCCTGGTGACGGCGATGACGCCGACGCCCGCGGGCGAGGGCAAGTCGACGACGACGATCGGCCTGGCCGACGGGCTGCGGCGGCTCGGTAAGCGCTCGATCGTCGCGATGCGCGAGCCGTCGCTCGGGCCGGTGTTCGGCGTCAAGGGGGGCGGCACGGGTGGGGGCCACACGCAGCTGGCGCCGATGGAGGACATCAACCTCCACTTCACGGGCGACATGCACGCGGTCGGCACCGCGCACAACCTGCTGGCCGCGATGCTCGACAATCACCTGGCGCAGGGCAACGCGCTCGGGCTCGACGTCAGACGGATCTCCTGGAAGCGCGTCATGGACATGAACGACCGCGCGCTGCGCCACATCGTCGCCGGCCTCGGCGGGCCGGCCCACGGGGTACCCCGCGAGAGCGGCTTCGACATCACGGTGGCCTCGGAGATCATGGCGATCCTGTGCCTGGCCCGCGACCTCCCTGACTTCAAGGCGCGGGTCGAGCGGGTGATCGTCGGCGAGACGACCGCGGGCGCGCCGATGGCCGCGCGCGAGCTGCGGGCCGCGGGCGCCATGGCGGTGCTCATGAAGGACGCGATCAAGCCGAACCTGGTCCAGACGCTCGACGGGACCCCCGCGCTCGTGCACGGCGGGCCCTTCGGCAACATCGCCCACGGCTGCAACAGCCTCATCGCCACCCGGCTGGCGCTCAAGCTCGGCGAGGTCGTGGTCACCGAGGCGGGCTTCGGCAGCGATCTCGGCGGAGAGAAATTCGTGGACATCAAGTGCCGGACGGGAGGCCTCGTGCCCTCCGCGGCGGTCATCGTCGTCACGACGCGCGCGCTGGCGCTGCACGGATCCGAGAACCTCGCCAAGCACGTCGAGAACGTCCGCCTGTTCGGTCTGCCGCCGGTCGTCGCGCTGAACCGCTTCACCGATGACACCGACGACAAGGTGGCCGCGGTGGTCGCGACCTGCAAGGACCTCGGCGTGCCCTGCGGGGTGTCGCGCGGCTGGGAGCTCGGCGGCGCGGGAGTGACCGACCTCGCCGGCGCGGTGCTCAACGCGATCGGCTCCGCCGACCGCTCGCGCTTCAGCTACCTGTATCCCGAAGACCTCGGGCTGGCGGCGAAGCTCGAGACGATCGCGAAGCGCGCCTACGGCGCCGACGGCATCGCGCTGGCTCCGGCGGCGGCCGCCAAGCTGGCGCGGTTCGAGGCGCTGGGATTCGGACGGCTGCCGGTGTGCGTGGCCAAGACGCAGAACTCGCTCAGCGACGACCCCAAGCGGCCCGGCCGGCCGCGTGGGTTCACGGTGACGATCCGCGATGCCGCGCTCTCCGCGGGCGCCGGCTTCGTGGTCGTGTACGCCGGCGACATCCTCACGATGCCGGGCCTGCCAAAGGTGCCCGGCGCCGAGACAATCGACATCGACGCGACGGGCAACGTGGTCGGCCTGTTCTGAACGAGGCCTATGCTAGGCTAGGCCGGGATGCCGATGCGTGCAGGTCTGAGATCGTGACCGCCGCGCCCGCTCACCAACAGCCCGTCGACCTCGCGATCGCGATGCGTTGGCTCGGCGGGGACCGAAGGCTGCTGCTCGAGCTGGTCGGGATCTTCATGGACGACGGCCCCAAGCGCCTCGATTCGCTGCGGGCGGCGATGAGCGCATCGGATATCCTTCAGGTCGAGCACGTCGCGCACAGCCTGAAGGGCTCGGCCGCCATCCTGGGCGCCGCCGATCTGCAGAGCGCGGCCCTCGCGCTCGAGGATGCCGCGCACGACGGGCATCCCGAGGACAGCCCCCAGCTGGTCGCTCGGATCGCGAGGGAGCTCGACCGGATCCTCGCCTTCTTCAGCGACCCCAGCTGGCCGGAGCGGCTCGACATCGAGGCCGCGCCGTGAGCCTGCGGGTGCTGATCGTCGACGACGAGCCGATCGTCCGCCGCCTGCACGAGACCTCGCTGACCGGCTGGGGCTACCAGGTGATCTCGGCGTCGGGGGGCGAGCAGGCGTGGGAGATCTTCCAGCGGCCGGATGCGCCCTCGCTCGCGATCCTCGACTGGACGATGCCCGGCATGGATGGCCTCGAGCTGTGCACGCGGGTCCGCTCCCTCGGCCGGGAGCCCAAGCCCTACATCATCTTCGTCACCGCCAAGGCGCGTACCCAGGACATCGTGGCCGGCCTCAGCGCCGGCGCCGACGACTACATCGTGAAGCCCTTCGAGCGCGAGGAGCTGCGCGCGCGCGTCCAGGTCGGCTTCCGCATGCTCGAGCTGCAGGCGGCCCTCGCCGAGCGCGTGCGCGAGGTCGAGGAAGCGCTGGCGCGGGTGAAGCAGCTCCAGGGGCTCCTGCCGATCTGCTCGTACTGTAAGAAGGTCCGAGACGACCAGAACTACTGGCAGCAGGTCGAGACCTACATCGAGGGTCACTCGGACGCCCAGTTCACCCACGGAATCTGTCCGGAGTGTCGCGAGAAGTTCGTCGAGCCCGAGCTCGAGCGGCTGCGCCGGATCAGAGAGAGCGGCCAGCCGGGTCTGGAGCCCTGAGCGGAGTTTCGGGACCTCGGCGCAGGGGCGTCCTCGCCTGTGCCTTGCCGTGAGCGAGCGCCTGCCGGATGACGATGCTTGCGCAGCGCCCCAGGCTCAGGGGCCGGCTGACGACGCTGACCCGCCCCTTCTTGATCGCCGACAGCACCGACTCGACGGACGGTTCGGCGTCGATCAGCGAGTACGTGGTCCCGAACTGTTCGTGCAGGTGGCAGTCGGAGGTTCCAATGACGGGGAGCCCCACCGCGGCGGCCAGCTTGACCGCCGGCCGGTTGAAGTCGATGCGCGCGGTATAGAAGTGGCTGAACTCGATCGCGTCGAAGAGCTCGATCTCTTGCCAGAGCCGCTCGCGCAGACAGTACGACGTCGGGAAGAACGGGTGCGGCGCGACCACCAGCCAGTCGGGCGTCCGGTATCGACGGAGGTCGGCGAACGTCCCGAGCTTGTCGACTTCGACGTCGGCGTTGTAGACGAGCACGTGCCGGCCTTCCACGGTGGCCTCGACCCCCGGCACCAGGAGGACGCCGTGAGCGCGCGCGTAGGCGGCCAGCTCGTCGTCGTACGTGCGCGCGTCGTGGTTGGTGATCCCGAGCACGCGAAACCCTTCACGGGCGGCGCGGTCGATCATCTCACGCGCGCTGTACGGGATCGCCGGCTCGGCCTCTCGCGTGTGGACGTGCAGGTCGGCCTTGAGCCCCGCGGCCCTCATCACGACCCTCCCCGGGTACTGTCGCGCCGCGGCGCGGCGCTGACCTCGGAGACTCCCAGGGCCGGATAGCCGAACGAGAGCCCGAGGAACTCGAGCCTCGCGCAGGAATTGGGCGTGTCGAGCACGTCGGCCATCATGGGCGCGCGCCGAACCGAGTGCTGTAACCGATAGGTGCACGCCAGCTTCTGCCACGTGTGCGCAAGCTGGCGCTGCTGATAGCCCCACGCGATCGACGCGAGCACGAAGCTCAGCAGCGCGACAGTGGCGGCCAGCTTGATCAGCCGCTGCGCCTCGGGCCGCAGGAACCCGAGCATCCCTGGTGCGCGTATGCCTTCAAGGCGAATCATCACCCCCTTGCTCGAGCAATGCCGATACCAAGGCCTGCGGTGTCGGCCAAAGCAAAGCGGGCATTGCCGTTCTGATCCCTGCGAAACCGTGGATCCGATTCTCGGCAGCGAAGATTCTTTCCGGTAGGTGGAGCGGAGCTTACCGGCTGGATGCGGCGCTGGCCAGCTGAGTGACAGAAATTGACCACTCCGGTGAAGACCCGATAGGGGTGTCATGGAGCTTCGTCCGTAAAATCAGTAGTTTCCGGATATCACCGGCCTGGCATGTGGTTTGCCGCGGTTGATACAATGAGGGACGTATGAGGCTTGAGATGGATCTGGTGGACCGCCTGATCAGGCGCTTGCGGCCGCAGCGACGGCCGCGCTACGCGCTGGCCCTCGCGGGTGGGGGCGTGATCGGCGGCATGTACGAGGTCGGCGTCATCGCAGCGATCGAGGAGCGGCTCACCGGGGGGCGCGGCTTCGACATCTACGTCGGCTGCAGCGCCGGCTCGGTCGTGGCCGCGCTGCTGGCCAATGGGGTCCCGGCCTCGGAGATCTTCCGCATCATCGACGAGGACCGCGACCACCCGCTGAACTTCCGTCGCGGCGCCGTCTATGCGTCGAACTCGCTCCGCCACGCCGCGGGCCGGTTCGGCCGGCTGCTGTGGGCGGTCGGCAAGAACGCGGTGACCGGGCTCCGCACCTCGGTCCCCGACATCCTGGCGCGCGCCGAGCGCGACCTGCCCGCGGGATTCTTCTCGCTGGTTGCCCTGGAGCGCTACATGCGAGAGACCCTCGCGGCGGGTGGGCTCCAGAACTCGTTCACGGCGCTGGACCGCACGCTCCTGATCCCGGCGATCGACATCGACCGGGCGCAGCGCGTGGTCTTCGGCCGCGACGGGCTGCGCGACGTCCTGATCAGCGAAGCGGTGGCGGCCTCCTCGGCGATTCCCGGATTCTTCGAGCCCTACACGCTGCGTGGCCGCGACTACGTCGACGGCGGTGTGGGCTTCAGCGGCCATGCCGATCTCGCGGCGGAGGCGGGCGCGGACGTGGTGATCGTCGTGAACCCGCTCGTCCCGAACCCTGACGGCGGCGTGGTGCCGCTGCGAAACCGCGGGCTCTACTCGATCATGGAACAGGCCGGCCGCATCTATAGCCAGAATCTGCTCCTGCTCGGCCTTTCGACTCTGCGGATGAAGCATCCGCGCACCGAGTTCCACCTGATCCAGCCGTCGCGCGACGACACGCCGATGGGCGGGCCGTCCATGGGCTTCGAGGCCAGCCGCGCGGCGCTCCGCTTCGGCTACGAGTCGACGAAGGAGTGGCTCCCCGGCCAGGGCACGAAGCTCCTGCGCCGGCTTCTCGCCGAGCCCCGCCTGGCCTAGCGACGCCCCCCGGCCAGCTTCGCGGCCTCGGCGCTCCCGCGCAGCCGACCCATCGCCACCACGCCGAGCACGGGCCCCATCGCCAGCACCGCGAATGCCCACCGCCAGCCCACGCGGGTCACGAGCGGCGGAACGAGCCAGATCGACGCCATCGTCAGCGCGAAGCCGATGCACGTCTGCGCGGTGAGCGCGGTGCCCACGTAGGCCGGGGGCGACAGCTCCGTGATCGCAGTCGAGAACTGGGCGGAGTCCGCGATCACCGTGATGCCCCACAGCACGGCGACGAGCAGCGTCAGCGACGGCGGTCCGCCGAACGTGAGCCCGATGACCGCGGCGCAGGCGCCGGAGAGCGCCATCGCGACCATCGTGAGCGCCGTCCGCCCCCAGCGGTCCGAAGCCACGCCCCCCGCCCAGCAGCCGAGGGCGCCGAGCGCCACCACCAGGAACGTGGCGCCGCTCGGGCCGAGGCCGAGGTAGCTGCCGCCGCCGTGCACCTCGAGGCTCGCGGCCAGGAACGCGGCGATCCACGTCCACATCGCGTAGAGCTCCCACATGTGGCCGAGATATCCGAAGCACGCCAGACGCGGTCCGCGCTCGCGGAAGACCGCCGCGGCCATCCGGACGTCGAAGCGGGCCGACGGAAAGCGGTGCGGCCCGTCGCCGACGAAGAACAGGACGACGCCGGCGCCGGCCAGGGCGAGGGCCGAGGCGACGAGGAGCGTTCCACGCCAGTTGAGCGTCGTGACGGCCGGGATGAGGTGCGGCGTCGCCGAGCCGACGGTGAGCGCGCCGATGAGGACGCCGATCGCGAGCCCACGCCCCTCGCGAAACCATGTCGCCATGATCTTCATCGCCGGCGGATACGCGCCGGCCAGGCACACACCGGTCGCGAACCGCAGCGCGAGCGCCGGCGTCAGGCTCCCGACCCACAGGGCGAGGGCACTGTTGGCGAGGGCGCCCAGCGTGGCGCCGATGACCATCAACGCCCGAGCGGACATGACGTCGGGGAGGTTGGTGAGCGCGCTCGCGAGCGTGCCGACGATGAAGCCGGCCTGCACGGCGATCGTCAGGCCGGCGCGGCCGCCGTCGCCCAGCCCCCACTCGCGCTGCAGCGCGGGCAGGACCGCGGAGGCGCTGAACCAGAGCGAGAGGGCGAGCAGCTCGGCGAGGGATAACAGGATCAGCTGGCGCCAGGCCGCCGCCACGCCCTGCTACTCGACGATGCCCTTTCGCTTGAGCTCGGCGATCTCGGCGGCCGCCATGCCCAGGTCCTTCAGCACGCCCTCGGTGTGCTCCGACGGCAGTGGCGCCGCGCTCCGGATCGTCCCGGGCGTGTCGGAGAGCTTGATCGCGATCCCGATCTGTCGGACGCGACCGTGGGTGGGGTGCTCGACGTCCACGACCATCTGGCGGTGATTGATCTGCGGGTCCGCGACCATCTCGGCCACGTCGTAGACCTTCCCGACGCACACGTCGGCCTTCACCAGCGCCTCGTACCAGTCGTCGCGGTCGCGGGTCCGGATGAGCGCCTCGATCTCGCGGCGCGCGGCTTCCTCCTCGGCGTTGGCCGCGCGCACGAACTGGTCGGCGCTCCGGGCGAAGCGCGTGAAGTCCGGCCGCCCGATCGCCTTGCAGAAGTTTTCCCAGAGCCACGGCTCGGTGCAGCCGATCGTGAGGAGCTTGTCGTCGCGCGTCTCGTAGATCGCGTAATAGGGATACGAGCCGCCCAGGAACCCCTCGCCCCGGCGCGGCGCCAGGCCGTCACTGAAGAAGAAGCGCATGTTCGGCGTCGCCGCCAGGAGCGAGACGGTCGTGTCGAGATAGGAGACATCCACGTGCTGGCCGCGTCCGGTCCGCTCGCGCGCGTAGAGCGCCAGCACGATGCCGAGGGCGCCGTGCAGGCTCGCGCCGGCGTAGTCGGCGACTAGGTTGAGCGGGATCGCCGGCTTGCGGTCGGCCTCGCCGATGAGGTTGAGGACTCCGGCGAGCGAGAGATAGTTCATGTCGTGCGCCGGGCGGTCACGATAGGGACCGTCCTGGCCGAATCCGGAGAGCGAGCAGTAGACGAGGCGCGGGTTGACCTGGCTCAGGGTCTGGTAGTCAGCGCCGAGCCGCTTCATGACGCCGGGTCGGAAGCCCTCCACGAGGATATCCGCCGTCGCGGCGAGCTTGCGGAAGATCGCCTGACCCTCGGGCGCCTTCATGTTCAAGGTCATCGAGCGCTTGTTGCGGTTGACGAACGTGTGGATCGTCCGCCGCACCCACGCGTCGCTCGAGTCGCGCCCGGCCTCGGGCGTCTCGATCTTGAGGACCTCGGCGCCCATGTCGGCCAGCAGCATCCCGGGAAGCTCCGCCGGCGCCACCCGCGCCAGCTCGAGAATCTTGATCCCGTCGAGCACGCCCATCTTGCCTCTCCCTTTACTCGAGATTCGCGTCGAGGCTACTCGAGATTCGCTTCGAGGCGCGACGTCAGCGCGCGGACGTCGGGAATGTCCTCGAGATGACCGAGCTGCTCGGCGACGCCCGCCGCCTCGTCCGCCGACAGGACGGTCCCGGCGCACGCCAGGAACTTCTCGTGGAGCGCCGCGTCGGACAGCGGCGCGTCGGGATGACCTCGCGCGCCGCGGGCGTCGGTCGCGAGCATGCGCCCGTCGCGGAGCCGGACCGTCACGCGGCTCCACGCCTGCTGCTCGGCGCCCTGGGGCAGCCCGGGATCGACGACCATCGCGACCCGCTCCATCAGCTCGCGTACCTCGGGGTTCGCGACCTCGCCGTCCGCGAACGAGGCGAAGTCCACCCGACCCTCGGCGAGCGCGGCCGCGGCGCAGTACTGCATCGAGAACTTCCGCTCGAGCGCCGTGGTCGGCCGCGAATGGGCGAGCACGTCGGGGACCACGGAGTTCACGCCGACCTGGACGCCCGCGATCTCACGGACGCTCAGCCGGTGCTGCGCGCGCAGGTCGATGAGCGCGTCGATCGCCGAGTGCGTGAGCGCGCACGACGGGTAGGGCTTGACCGCGATGCCGGACCCGAGCAGGTGCCAGGTCCGACCCAGGCGCTCGAGCGCGCCGTCGAGCGCGTGCGCGCCGCCGAAGGCGGCGGCGTAACCCTGCTTGCCCTCGAGGGCGGTCTCGGACGCCGTCAGCCCCTCGCGCGCGAGCTGCGCGGCCAGGATCCCGTTCCGCGCGGCGTGGCCGGCGTGGTAGGGCTTCGTCATCGACCCGAAGTTCTCCTTGAGACCGGAGGCGTGCGAGGCGGCGAGGGCCAGCGCGTTGCGGGTCTGGACGACGTCCAGGCCCATGATGCGCGCCGCCGCGGCCGCGCAGCCGAGCGTGCCGATCGAGGAGGTGGAGTGCCAGCCGCGCGTGTAGTGACCCGGGTTCAGCGCGGTGCCCAGCGCCACGTCCACCTCGAAGCCGACGACGTAGCCGAGCACGAGCGCGCGGCCGTCGGCCGTCTCGGCTTCCGCGGCGGCCAGCGCGGTCGACAGGAGCGGCACGCTCGGGTGCCCCAGCAGGGCGAAGTTCGTGTCGTCGAAGTCGTGCGCGTGGCCCGCGGCGCCGTTGGCGAGCGCGGCCCAGCCCGGCGAGGTCTTGAGCGAGGTGCCGACGACGGTCGCGAGCGCGATCCCGCCCTCGGCGTGGACCACCCGGCGCACGATGCGGGCGACGGGTTCGCTCGCGCCCGCGAGCATCACGCCCAGCGTGTCGAGCGCAGCCCGGCGCACCTGGGCGACGGCGTCGGCGGGACAGTCTCCCAGCGATGTCTTGACGATGAATTCGGCGAGGCGGGCGGCGGCGCTCATGGACGGCACGATAGCACGCCTACTTCGCGTCGTGGAAGATGACCCCCAGCGTATAGCGCGACCCGGAGGTGATGCGGCTGACTCCATGGCGCATGGCCCCGCGGTAGACGCCGCGCGCTCCCTCGACCGGACGGTAGCGGGTCGCGAAGATGACGATCTCACCCTGCTCGGTGGCGATCGACTCCCCCCGCGACTGCGCTCGCGGTCGCTGCTCCACCAGCAGGAAGTCCCCGCCGGCGTAGTCGACGCCGCGTCGGCTCAGGAAGCAAGTGAGCTGGAGCGGAAACACGACGTCGCCGTAGAGGTCCTGGTGCAGGCAGTTGTAGCCGCCCGCCTCGTAGTGGAGCAGGAGCGGCGTCGGCTTGGTCTGGCCGCGCCGGCGGCAGACCGCCTGGAGGCCGTCGAGGGTCGGCGGATGCACGGTCGCCGTGGCCAGCGCGGCCTCCCACTGGTTGGCGATGGCCGCGAGCGGAGGATAGGCCGCGTGGCGCAAGGCGTCGACGAGCGGCGGCACCGGCGCGGCGAAGTACTTGTAGTCGCCCACGCCGAACTTGTAGCGCGCCATGTCGACGGTGCTCCGGAAGCGCGACGCATCGCCGTAGAGGCCGATCAGCTCGGCGCACTCGGACCCGGTCAGGATTGCCGTGGTCTTCGCGTAGCCCCACTCCCACAGCGAGCGCTCGATCGCGCGCCAGTCGAGGCGGGCCAGGCGCGCCGCGATGTCGGCGCCGGGGGCCGTGCCATAATCGTGGCCGGCCGATGGACGCGACGCGGCGGGCGGCACTTTTCGTGGCGATGGTCTCCGGCCTCGCATATCTGGTCCTCGCCGTGCTCGCTTTCGGCCAGCACTTCTTCGACCTCGACCACGCGACGCTCGCGCTGATCGCGTCGGCGCGGGATCCGCGGCTCAAGTCTCTCATGGAGGCGCTGACCGGTCTCGGGTCGGGCTGGGCCCTGATCCCGTTGAGCCTCGCCACGTTCCTCCTGTTGAGACACCGCGCCCACCCGATTGCGAAATTCGTTCCGCTGATGGTCCTCGGCGCGTACGTGGTCTTCGCGCTCTCCAAGTGGGTCGTGAGCCGGCCACGACCTCGCATGTCGGGGTACGGGTTTCCGAGCGCGCACACGTTCGGCGCGGTCGTGTTCTTCGGGGGGCTGATTTACCTGCTGTGGACGAGCGGGCTCGGCCGGGTCTCGCGGTGGTCGGGGACGGTCGTCCTCGTGATCCTGATCGTGGGGATCGCGTTCAGCCGAATCTACCTGCGATCCCACTGGCTGAGCGACGTGGTCGGCGGGGCGGCCGGCGGTACCGCGTATCTGCTGTTCTTCCTGCTCGCGGTCGACCGCCGGCCCCACCCGCCGGGCTGAGCGCGCTACGACTTCGGCGCCCTGAGCCTGTCCCTCTCCGCCGCCGCGTCGGCCTTCGTGAAGTGCGTCTCGGTGAACCCGTAGAGGTTCGCGCCGCCGAGCATGATCTGGGCGGCGATCGCGCGCGGGACGTTCTTCAGGAGGTTGGTCGAGACGTGGGGGAAGTTGGAGTCGAAGTGCGGATAGTCCGTCGAGATGCACATCCGGTCGGCGCCGATCAGCCCGGCGGTCGCCTCGATCTCCGGCTCGCTCCCTTCGACCGCCGCCCAGCAGTTGCGCCGGAAGTACTCGCGTGGCGTCAGCGCCAGATAGGGCGCGTGCGAGTCGCGGTACTGCGGGTAGTCCCACTCGATCCTCGACAGGAGCCCGGGCACCCAGGAGTTCTGGGCCTCGAGGTAGCCGACCCGCAGCCTGGGATGAAACTCAAACACGCCGCCGATGATCATGGCGACCAGCGCCTGCTGCATCTCGATCCAGTGGCTGGCGACGTGACGGTAGAACCGGTTCTCGCCGTAGAGCGGGATCATCCGCGAGTAGATGGCGCTGACCCCCTCGTGGAACCCCCACGTCACGTTCAGCTCCTCGTGCACCGCATAGAGCGGGTCCCAGTAGTTCGAGTGCCAGTAGTGGTCGTTGAGCAGGTTGGGACGGATGAAGGAGCCGACGGCGCCGAGCTCGCGCGCGCAGCGCACCAGCTCGCGGCAGGCCAGGTGCACGTCGTGCACCGGCAGCATCGCCACGAACTTCAGCCGGTCGGGGCTGTAGCTGCAGAACTCGTGGATCCAGTTGTTGTAGGCCTGGCAGACCGCCTGCGAGAGCAGGGGATCGAGGCCGTCGCGAGCGATGAGCGCCAGGCCGCTGGTGGGATAGAGCACGGCCATGTCGACGCCTTCCATGTCCATGCCCATCACCTGCGCGAGGGGGTCATAGTCCCGCGCGATGGCAAAATCGAGGCGGCCCGTGTCGAAGAGCCGCGAGCCCGACAGCGGCTGGGTGGTCTGTGACGAGGCCGGCTTGACGCGCTTGCGGTATTGCTGCAGGTCCGTGTCCGAGGTCGGCAGACCATCGAGGAGCGTCACGCCGGCCGCGGCGCGAGTGGGGCGTCCGTCGGAGCCGACCGGCACGCTGATGCGATGCTTGAAGGCCGGATCCAGATACCGATCGAAGAGGTCCGGCGGTTCCATGATGTGCATGTCGGAGTCGACGAAACGGAGCCCGTCCTTCATCGCATCCTCCCTTGCTGGACCTGCGTTGTGTGGCTCTCAGCGATACGCGTCCGGCGCCTGCTTGACGCTTTCCCAGAAGACGGGATCGTGGCCGGGAAAGATACGACCGCGCACGAGCCGCGCGATCGTCTTGATCTTCTTGATCGAGTGGAGCGCCAGCGTCGGGTTCCACACCACGCCGGGCACGCGCTCCTTGTCGACGTGCTCCCGCCAGTAGCACGCGTCGCCGCTCAGGATCACGGGGCCCGTCTCGGGCAGCTCGACCAGCAGCGACTGGTGGCCCGGCGTGTGGCCGTCGCTGCGCAGCACGGTCACCCCGGGGGCGAGCTCGGTGTCGCCGTCCAGGAGGCGCCACCGGTAGCCCGGCAGGTCGAAATTCTTGCGGTAGTAGAACGACTCGAAGAACGAGGCCGGATGGTGCGCGTACGCGTACTCGTCCTTCTGGACGACCAGCTCCGACTTGGGGAAGAGGGCGGCGCCGCCCGCGTGGTCGTAGTGCAAGTGCGACAGGACCACCACGTCGATGTTCTCGGCCTCGAGGCCGACGAGATCGAGCCGGTGCACCAGCAGATCCTCTTCGGTGAAGCGCGCGAGCGGATCGTTGCGCATGAGTCCCGGGATGGCCCGCGGCGAGAGACCGGTATCGAAGAGGATCATCGCCCCGGAGGTGCGGACGAGCCAGCACGCGATCGGAATCTGGACGCGCTCGCCCGAGAACTCGCCGTAGAAGAGCCCCGAGCGCTGGAACCCCATGAACCCGTTCTGCAGCGCATAGAGCGCCTGCACGGCCATGCCGCGCATGATAGCACCCCGCTCATGAGCTACAATGCGCGGCATGGATTTCCAGCTGACGGAGCAACAGGAGCTGATCCGGAAGGAGGTCGCGACCCTCGCCCGGTCGTTCTCGCTCGACTACTGGCTCGAGAAGGACCGCAAGGCCGAGTACCCGACCGACTGGATGCGGGCCTTCGCGCAGGCCGGGTGGCTCGGCATGATCATTCCGGAAGCGTACGGCGGCTCCGGCCTCGGCGTGACCGAGGCGACGCTGATGCTCCACGAGGTCTGCGCCGCCGGCGCCGGCACCTCGGGCGCCTCGCCCATCCATTTCTACCTGTTCCCGCCGCTGCCCGTGATCAAGCACGGCTCGGAGGACCTCAAGCGCCGCTACTTGCCGCGGATCGCCACCGGCGAGATCGTCATGTCGTTCGGAGTGACCGAGCCCAACGCCGGGACCGACACCTCGCGCATCCAGACGCGGGCCGAGCTCCACGGCGACCGATTCGTCGTCAACGGCCGCAAGGTGTGGAACACGAATGCCCAGCACGCGACCCACACCCTGCTGCTCGCGCGCACGTCGCCCCGCGACGCCGCCCGGCCGTTCGCGGGCCTGACGCTGTTCTTCACCGAGTTCGACCGCGCGAAGATCACCGTGCGCGAGATTGAGAAGCTCGGCCGCGCGGCGGTCGACTCGAACGAGATCTTCATCGACGGGCTGGAGATCCCGACCGCGAACGTCGTGGGCGAGGTGGGCCGCGGCTTCTACCACCTGCTCGACTCGCTCAACCCCGAGCGCATCTTCACCGGGGTCGAGGCGGTCGGCATCGGGCGGGCGGCGCTCGAGCGCGCCGTGCAGTACGCCAAGGACCGCGTCGTCTTCGATCGCCCGATCGGTCAGAACCAAGCCATCGCCCATCCGCTCGCGCTCGCCTGGGCCAAGCTCGAGAGCGCCGAGGTGATGTGCCTCAAGGCCGCGTGGCTCTTCGACAGCGGCCGGCCCTGCGGCGCCGAGGCGAACACCGCCAAGCTGCTGGCGGCCGAGGCGGGGTTCGAGGCGTGCGACGCCGCGCTGCAGACGCACGGCGGCTACGGATACGCGAAGGAGTTCCACGTCGAGCGGCTCTGGCGCGAGATCCGTCTCTACAAGATCGCGCCGGTCTCGCAGCAGATGGTCCTCAACTATCTCTCGGAGCACGTCCTCGGGCTACCCAAGAGCTACTGACGCCGCCCGATAGGCCCTCCTTGGAGGAGAGACAGCGATGGCGCTGAGTGTCGATCGACGACGGTTCCTGGTGGGCGCGGGCGGCCTCACGCTGGCCACGACGCTGCCGCGAGCGGCGCGGGCTCAGTCCAGGCCGGTCAAGATCGGCCTGCTCACGGTGAAGACCGGGCCGCTCGCCTCGGGTGGCATCCAGATGGAGCAGGGGACGATCCGGTTCCTCAAGGACCGGAACTACACGCTCGCCGGCCGGAAGGTCGAGCTCATCGTCGGCGACACCGGCGGCAACCCGGCCGGCACCAAGACCAAGATCCAGGAGCTCGTCGAGCGCGACGGCGTCGACATGATCTTCGGACCGCTCGCCGCGTTCGAGCTGCTGGCGATCTCCGACTACGCGGCGCAGGCGAAGATGCCGATCCTGAGCCTGGCCGCCGCCGAGGACATGACGCAGCGAAAACCGAACGCGTACTTCGTCCGCGCGTCCGGCACCTCCGCGCAGTACATGCACCCGCTGGCCGACTACGCCGCGAAGGAAATGAAGCTCAAGCGGTTGATCACGATCGCCGACGACTTCGCATTCGGCCACGAGCAGATGGCGGGCTTCCAGCGCGTCTTCGAGGACGCGGGCGGGCGCATCGTGAAGAAGCTCTGGCCGCCGCTGGTGACGCCGGACTACACGCCGTACATCGCCCAGATCAGCGGCGCCGACGCGGTCGTCCAGGGGTTCGCCGGCTCCAACCCGCTCAAGTTCATGAAGCAGTACCAGGACACGGGACTCAAGCTGCCGGTCCTCGGCAACGGGACGGCCGGCGACGAGGCGCTCCTGAAGAGCTACGGCGACGAGGCGGTCGGCATGATCTCGTGCTCGGCCTACACGGGGGACCTCGACACGCCCAGCAACAAGAAGCTGATCGACGGGATGGTGAAAGACTACGGCAACATTCCCGGACTTTATTCGGCGGGCCTCTACATCAACGGCCAGGTGGCTGAGGCGGCGCTGGAGAAGACCGGCGGCAAGACCGACGACCGCGAGGCGTTCATCCGTGCGCTCCGGGCGGTGTCGCTGACCGACACGCCGCGCGGCCCCTTCACCTTCGATCGCCTCGGCAACGTCGTGGGGACCTTCTACATCCGTCGCACCGAGCGCAAGGGCGACAAGCTCGTCAACACCACGATCAAGTCGTATCCGAAAGTCAGCCAGTTCTGGACGTACGACGAGAAGTGGTTCCTCGCGCAGCCGGTGTATTCGCGTGACTATCCGCCGTTGAAGAGCTGATCGCGACTCGCGACCGGGGCCGCCGAGCATGAGCCTGTGGTTTGTGCTGGCCGTGAACAGCATCACGCTCGGCGGCCTCCTCTTCCTGCTATCGTCCGGCTTCTCGTTGATCTTCGGGCTCATGAAGATCCCCAACCTCACCCACGGCTCGTTCTTCATGCTGGGCGCCTATCTCGCGACGAGCCTGATCGCGTACGGGCTCGACTTCTGGACGGCCGCGCTCCTGGGCGGCCTCGGCGTCGCGCTGTTCGGGGGGCTCGTCGAGCGGTTCATCCTGCGCCGCCTGGCCGGCGCCGAGCTGGCGCAGGTGCTGGTGACCCTCGGCCTCTCGTTCATGGTCGCCGACGTCTGCCTCATGGTGTGGACCGGCGATCCCATCCGCATTGCCACACCGGCGGCGCTGCGAGGCACGGCCTCGGTCGCGGGCCTCGGGTTCCCCAAATACCGGCTGGCGATCAGCCTGATCGCGGTCGTCTTCGCGGCCGGCCTCTGGGCGCTGCTCGACCGGACGCGTCTGGGCGCGATGATCCGGGCCGGCGTCGACGACGCGGCGATGGCGCGCGTCGTCGGCATCCGCGTGTCCCGGCTCTTCACAATCGTCTTTTGCCTGGGCGCCTGGCTGGCTGGCTTCGCCGGTGTGATCGGTGGACCCATCCTTTCGGTATATCCCGGCCTCGACGGGGAGATGCTGCCGCTGGCGCTCGTGGTCGTGATCCTCGGCGGGAGCGGCAGCTTGCTGGGCTCGCTCGTCGGCAGCTTCGTGGTCGGCTTCCTCTACAACTTCGGCCAGGCGATGTTTCCAGAGCTGGCCTACGTCGTGCTCTTCCTGCCGATGCTGATCGTGTTGGTGCTGCGACCTCAGGGGTTGTTCGGACGGCCGGCGGTGTGACGCGTTTTCCCCTCGCGCTGGCGTTCGTGGCGCTGGCGACGCTGCCGCTGTGGATGCCGGGCACGTACTACGTCAACATCGCGAGCCAGATCCTCTTCTACGCGATCTTCGCGCTCGGCGTGAACGTGCTCGCGGGCTACGCGGGGCTGGTCTCGCTGGGCCACGCCGGGCTCTTCGGCATCGCGGCCTACGCCGGCGCCAAGGCGATCACCGCAGGCTACGGCCACAGCGTGGTGGCGGTGATCGCCCTGGCGACGACGCTCGTCACCGCCGCGGTGTTCGCGGCGCTGGCGCTGCGCGGCACCGGCCTCGGCTTCGTCATGATCACGGTGGCGCTGGGCCAGATCGTCTGGGGCGTGGCCTATCGCTGGATCAGCATCACCAACGGCGACAACGGCATCACGATCACCGGGCGGCCGTTCCCGTTCGGGCTCTCGCTGGCGTCACCGCGAGGCTTCTACTGGGCGACGCTCGTCGTGTTCCTGCTGGCGCTCGCGTCGATGGCGGTCTTCGTCGCCTCACCGTTCGGCGCCAGCCTCCAGGGCACGCGCGACCAGCCGCGACGCATGAACGCGCTCGGCTACCACGTGTGGATGATCCGGTTCCTGGCGTTC
Organism: Candidatus Rokuibacteriota bacterium; assembly: GCA_003220435.1. Lineage (GTDB taxonomy): Bacteria > Methylomirabilota > Methylomirabilia > Rokubacteriales > CSP1-6 > AR31. The sequence goes on from QHSL01000085.1 coordinate 165,819, forward strand.
CTGTTCTCGGGCTTCTGGAGCGGCGTGGCCGGGCTCCTCTACCTCTACTACAACCAGTTCGTGAGCCCGCAGATGGTGGCGCTCACCGCGTCGGCGGAGGCGCTCTTGATGGTGATCTCCGGCGGGACCGCGACGCTGCTCGGGCCGATCGTGGGGGCCGTGCTCGTCGTGGTCATGAAGAACGTGGCGAGCGCCTACATCGAGCGGTGGAACTTCGTGCTCGGCGCCATCTTCGTCGTGATCGTGGTCTTCATGCCCGACGGTCTCGTGCCGGGGACCGTCCGCGTGGCACGCTGGGCGCGGTCGGCGCTCGGCCGCGCCTAGGCGTTCGGCGACATGCGACAATGCCGTGGCTCCGGGGCACGACCCCGGACAAGGAGGCCCGACGTGGGCACGATTCCCAAGACGCTGCACGAGCACATCAACACCGCGTTTCCCGCCAACGTGTGCCTGGTGGCCACCGTGCTGCCCAGCGGGTTCGCCCAGGTGACGCCGCGAGGCAGCACGATGGTCTACGACGACGACCACCTGGCGCTGTGGGAGCGGGGCAAGGGCTCGACGAACGCCAACCTCAAGGACAAGACGAAGGTCACGGTCTTTCTCCGCAAGCCCCAGCTCCGCGAGGCGGGCGTGCTGCCGAAGGGCGGCATCGCGCGCTTCTACGGCACGGCGGAGATCCACCGGTCGGGCGCGGCGTACGAGGAGGTCTGGCGCCGTCTCGTGCAGCCCGAGAAGGACCGCGATCCGGACAAGAAGGGATTCGCGGTGCTGATCAAGGTCGAGAGGTCCGAGGACCTGGACGGGCAGCCGCTGGCGCTCGCCTGAGGGCGGGGTGACCGCGCTCGCCGTCAGCGATCTCGCCAAGTCGTTCGGGGGGCTGCGCGTCACCTCGGGAGTGAGCCTCGCCGTCGAGCCGGGCGAGCGGCGCCTCATCATCGGGCCGAACGGCGCCGGCAAGACGACGCTCTTCAACCTCATCACGGGCGAGCTGAAGCCGGATCGCGGGGCGATTGCGCTCTTCGACCGCGACATCACGCGGGTGCCGAGCCGCCGGCGGTTCCACCTGGGCATCGCGCGGACCTACCAGATCATCACGCTGTTCCCGCGCGAGACCCTGCTGCGGAACGTCACCCTCTCGCTGCTCGGGCTGTCGCGCCTGCGCTGGAACCCGCTCGTTCCGCTGGGGCGGCAGCACGCGCTGGCGGCGCGGGCCCGCGAGGTGCTGGCGCGCGTCGGGCTCGACCATCTGGCCGAGCGGCCGCTGGCGCAGACCTCGTACGGCGAGCGTCGGAGGGTCGAGGTCGCGATGGCGCTCGCGCAAAATCCCAGGGTCCTCCTGCTCGACGAGCCCTTCGCCGGGCTCTCGATCGAGGAGCGGCGCGACGTGCTGCGGCTCGTCACGGGCATCCCGCGCGATGTGACGATCGTGATGATCGAGCACGACATGGACGTGGCGCTCGACTTCGCCGAGCGGATCACCGTGCTGCACTTCGGCGAGGTGGTCGTCGAGGGCACGCGAGCCGAAGTGGTCGCTCATCCGCGCACCAAGGAGATCTACCTCGGCGAGTAACGGGGTATAGTATGGCCCCCAAAATGGGCACCGTCCGAGCGACCGGTCTCGTCAAAACCTTCGGCCCCGTGGTCGCCGTGAACGACCTGAGCCTCGAGGCGAAGGCCGGCGAATTCCTCACGCTGCTCGGGCCCAGCGGGTGCGGGAAAACCACGACCCTGCGCCTCATCGCCGGGCTCGAGAAGCCCGATCGGGGCGAGATCCACGTCGGCAGCCGGCTCGTCTCGTCGCCCGGCGCCGGGCTCTTCGTGCCGCCGGAGCAGCGCGGGATGGGGATGGTCTTCCAGAGCTACGCGATCTGGCCCCACATGACGGTCTTCGAGAACGTCGCCTTCCCGCTCGAGGAGCTCCGCCGGCCGCGCGGCGAGGTCCGGGAGCGCGTGATGACGATCCTCTCCACGGTCGGCCTGGGCGGCATGCACGCGCGGCCCGCGCCGATGCTCTCGGGCGGCCAGCAGCAGCGGGTCGCGCTGGCCCGCGCACTGGTGTCGAACCCCCAGGTGCTGCTGCTGGACGAGCCGCTGTCGAACCTCGACGCGCGGCTGCGCGAGGAGATGCGCTTCGAGCTGCGCGACATGCAGGCGCGGCTCGGGATTACCAGCATCTTCGTGACGCACGATCAAGCGGAGGCCATGACCCTGTCGGACCGCATCATCGTGATGAACGGCGGGCGCGTCGAGCAGGAGGGCAGCCCGGAGGCGGTCTATCAGAGGCCGAGCACACGGTTCGTCATGGACTTCCTCGGCCGCGCGAACCATCTGCCGGCTCGCGTCGAGAAGCGGCCCCACGGCTGGATCGCGGTGGTCGACGGCCACGGGTCCGAGCTGGCCCTCGGCGAGGGCGAATGGGCAGACCAGCAAGAGGTCCTGCTCGCGTTTCGGCCCGAGGGCGTCGAGGCGTGCGCCGCCGAGCGTGACGGCGCCTGGGTGGGCGTCGTGCGGTCGTCCGTCTACGTCGGCGGGCGCGTGGAGTACGTCGTGGATCTCGGGGGCTTCACGGTGCGGGCCACCGGTCCCGAGGATCCGCGGCTCCCGTGCGATGCGCGCGCGGCGCTGCGAGTCTCGCCGCGAGCGGTGCAGGTTTGGCCGCGAGGCACCGAGCCGGCCGTGACGAATGGAGGCAAAGCGCGATGACGAGAGGACGATCGGCGGCGGCGATCGCAGGGCTCCTGGTATCGGTCGCCATCATCGGGCTTCCGCCGGAGCGGCTGGGAGCGCAGCAGCCACGCCCGCCCGCTCCCGCGGCGACGGATCCGGCGAAGTTCCAGGCCGCGATGGCTGAATGGAAGAGCAAGATCGTTCCCGCCGCGAAGAAAGAGGGCGAAGTCATCTGGTATAGCTGCGCCCAGGCGATCGAGGCTGAGGGCACGATCAAGCTGTTCAACAAGGTCTACCCCGACATCCAGGTGAGCCAGGTGCTGGGACCGGGCTACCAGATGGTCGAGAAGATCAGCACCGAGGCCGCCGCGGGGCGGCTGCAGGCGGACGTCTACCAGTGCGGCGGCCAGAGCGGGCGGACGGTCTCGTGGCGCGGGCTGGCCGAGGATTTCACTCCGCCGACCGCGCTCGACCCGAGCGTGAGGTGGCGGTGGCCGGTCATGAACGCCGAGACCAAGCTCGCCGGCGTGTTCGCGAGCGTCAGCGGCTTGAACATCAACACCAAGCTCGTGCCGCCGGAGAAGTACCCGAAGAGCTACTGGGACCTGGTGCGCGAGCCGTACTGGGTCGACCTCATCAAGCGCAAGCGCGTGGCCTTCACCGACCCGCGCATCGCCAATATCGGCGTCTACCACACGTACGGGCTGAAAGAGGTGAACGCGAAGGACTTCGGCGAGCCGTGGGTGCGGGAGTTCGCCGGGCTCAAGCCCAAGCTGCTCGGGTTCAACGAGTCCGGCGAGGTCGCGCGCGGCGAGCTCCACGCGATGCTCGGCGGGCCGTGGCGCGTGGAGTACAACCTGGGCACGGTCCCGATCACGAAGATCTGCCTCGAGCCGGGCTGCGTGAGCACGCAGGCCCCGCTGTTCGCGGTGATCAAGGGCGCGCCGCATCCCCACGCCGCCAAGGTCTTCGTCGACTTCATGCTGAGCAAGGAGTACGCGGAGTGGCGCGTGCAGAACTTCGGCAACGTGCCGGCACGGGCGGAGGTGGCCCCGCGGCCCCTCGACGATCTGGCCAAGCACAAGCTCCAGTTCCAAGGTGACGACCGCGCCGAGCGGCAGATTACTGAGGTCTTGAAGTGGGTGATTGCCTCCAAGCTCTTTGATTACTGAGATGGGCCCCGAAATGGCCCCCCATACCCCCCAGCGCTCGGGACGCCCCGGCGGAGCCGTGGCGCCCCTCGTTAGCGCGAGGCGAACGGGAGGCGCGATTATGCGGTTTCTAGCGAGGATGCTATGGCGGTTGCCCAGCGCCTAGCACGCGCTGGCTGGCTCGGCTGGCCTAGGCTCGCGCTGGGGGCATGGCTGCCGACGGCGCTGCTGATCACGGTCGCCGTGCTCACGGTGACGCCGGTGGTGGTCGCGCTGCTCGCCGGCTTCAGGAACGCGCCGCCCGGACGGCCGGGCGCGATCTCGTGGGAGTCGATCCAGGCGTCGTTCGCCGTGATGGCCCAGCCGGACGTCTGGCAGATCTTGTGGACCACCATCTGGCTCTCCACGGTGCGCGCGGTCCTGGCCCTGGCGCTGGCCGTGCTGCTCGCCTGGATCATCGCGCGGACCGACTGTCCCTTCCGAAACCAGCTCGAGTTCCTGCTGATCCTCTCGTTCTTCTTCCCGCTGCTGGGCAAGGTGCTGGGCTGGGCGCTCTTGCTGAGCCCGCAGAAGGGCTATCTCAACCAGCTCCTGCGGCAACTGCCGTTCTTCGCGGGCGACACCGGGCCGCTCGACGTCTTCTCCTACGGCGGGCTGATCTTCGTCAGCGTCACCGGGTGGGCGACGCTGCTGACCATCTTCCTGGTGCCGGCCTTCCGCAACATGGACGC
>QHSL01000086.1 GCA_003220435.1 Candidatus Rokuibacteriota bacterium
TTCGCGGCGAGGTAGACGCCATAGGTCGACGGCGGCGCGCAGAGCTTGTCGACCTCTTCCTTCAGCGCGGTGATCTGCTCGCGCGCCTCGTAGAGCGCGTTCACGAGCTTCTCGTTCTGGTTGAAGGCCTGCACGAGCTGCCGGTTCGCCTCGCGAAGCTTATCCTCGCGGGACGGGGTGTCGCTCGGATCGAGATCTGCGTTGAGCGTGGCGAATCCCCATTTCATCGCGATTACCTTCGGACGCCGCGATGCACCCATTCGCACCAGGGGCGGTTCGTCTCGGCATTGGCGAGATCGCCCATGCTGAAAGCGGTCCGGTCGACGCTCGCCCTCGCGTCCTCGGTGCCCTCGCACGTGGGCCGGTGTTCGTCACACCAGCCGACTGTCAGAATCTCCCGAAGGGGATCACGCTCAGGGTCGCAGCCAGGACAATACGACCCGGCGAGGTTGGGAGTTTCGACGAGCTCGCTACTCATTGAGCACCGAGAGCGGAAGCCAGACCGACTCGACGCACGTGAGGCAGTAGCAGTGTAGTTCCTCCGTGCTCCAACCTTGCACTATCAGTCGCCGGCCACACCGCGCGTGGTGAAGATTGCCGTCGAATAGGCGATACACGGTCGCGATCTCAGCGGAGACTTGGGTCACCATCGCCGTCTCCCTTCGCCCACTTCCGTGGGCCCTCAGAAGCGCCGTTGCCTCCGAGATGGTCTGAAGTCTATCTGTTGTGGGCGGAGCGGGAATCGGGCAAACGCCGCTACTGAAGCCGGTGAATCCCCTGATTTGTGCGGAGTTCGGGAGATTTGGAGCGCTATTCCGGAAACTCTGGCCGAGCAGCGTTTGAACCCGCCCTCCCCGCGGTTCTCAGGCGTCGAAGCCCTCGGATATACTCGCGAAGCCGAGGTGAACATGGACCGCAGCCGCTACGACGCGACGGGATTTCGGGGCAGGGTAGAACGCACGCGCGCGGACTCCGAGCCCTGGTGGCCGGCACCGACGGGCGCCGGCATGAGCGCGCCCAACATCGTGATCGTCTACATGGACGACATGGGCTATTCCGACCCGGGTTGCTTCGGCTCGGAGATCGAGACGCCGAGCATCGACGCGCTGGCCGCACGTGGGCTGCGCTTCAATCACTACACGACGCATCCGATCTGCTCGCCGGCGCGCGCCGCGCTCCTGACCGGTCGCAACGCTCATTCCGTCGGCACCGGATGGCTTGCCAACAACAACGCCGGTTTTCCTGGCTACACCGGCGAGATCCCGCTCGACGCCGCGACCCTGGCCGAGACGCTGCGCGCCGGTGGGTACGCGACGATGATGGTCGGCAAGTGGCACAACACGCCCGGGCCCTTGAGCCTGCCCTCCTCGGTCCAGGACTCCTGGCCGACGCAGCGTGGCTTCGAGCACTTCGACGTGCCGGCGCTGACGCAGGTGAACGGTCGGTCCGCCCGGGAGCTGCACGGCCGGAGCTTCGCGGCCGTGGTGTCCAGCGCCGGCGCGGCGTCGCCGCGCCACGAGCAGTACTACGAGTGTTGGAGCAACCGCGGCTACTATCGAGACGGCTGGCTGGCGCGCTCGCTCCAGAAGCGCGGCCAACCGATCGACCTCGACAACTGGACGCTGCACGATCTGAACCGTGACTTCTCCGAGAGCGTGGACGTGGGTGAGCGCCACCCGGACACGCTGCGCGAGCTGGTCGCGGCCTTTGACGACGCGGCCTGGACCAACCTGGTGTACCCGCTCGACAACCGCACGATGGTGCAGAAGATGAGTGACGGCGCGGCGCGAGCGGTCGGGGCCGCGCCGGCCGCGCGCGCGTTCGCGTCCGGCACGCAGACGGTGCATCGCGCGGTCGTCGTCCCGCTCATCTCGGACCGCTCGTACACGGTCCGCGCGGCGTTCGTCTGGCGCGACATCGACCAGGGCGTCGTCTGGGCGATCGGCGAGCAGATCGGCGGCGTGGTGCTGTACGTCGAGGATGGCCGGCTCCGACTCTGCTACAACGGCTACGGGGAATTCAGCGAACTGCCTCCGGTGGCGCTGGCGGCGGGCGAGGTCGAGGCGACGCTCGAGTACGAGGCCCTCGGCAACCGCCAGGGTCGCGGGCGCATCCTTCTCAACGGCGTTGAGAAGACTCCGTGGCAGGCGCTGTCGCCCACCCTGATGGTGGGTTTTCACGAAGGGCTCGACATCGGCCTCGACCGCCGCGCCCCGGTGTCCTGGGACGTCTATCAGAAGCACGGGACCTTCCGCTACACCGGCACGATCCGCGGTGTGACGATCGAGCCAGGCGCCCGCGCGCCGGATTCACCGCTGGCGGGAGGTTGACGGCTCGACCGCCGCGAGTCACCGTCTGATTCCTTGGTCCACGGTCGATGTCAGAAGAAACTAGGTGACGTGGGCTGGATAGTCCTTCTCGTCCTCGTCGCCCTTCTCGCGCTTCCCCTTGACACCAGCGCCGCGGAGCCGATCGTCATCCAGGAGGGGAGCCCAGGACGCCCGCGCGTGGTCGTGAGCGTCGATCCCCGGACCGATCAGCGGTCCATCCAACTCACGGGCCAGGGAACGCCCACCTATCCCACCGTCGATGTGACATGTGACGGCCAGCGGCGCGCGATCGCGCTGACTCGCTCCGAACTGGTAGGGAACAGGATCCTGGCGATCTACGGGGTGCCAGCGAATACCGCCAAGTTCATGCTCGACGCGGTCGAATGTCGCATGCTTCTCCCGGCTTACGAGATCAGCCTTCCGGCGCGTCAGTTGCGGGCAGCATGGCGTGCCGTCCCGAAGAGCATCGAGGCGCCAAAAGCGACGCCCACCCCGGCACCGGTCGCCCAGGCTGACCGCCCGACCGCATCAGCTCGGCCGGGAGTCCATCCGGAGGACGCGTGGAGGTGTCCCAGCGCCCAGCCTATCAAAGGCAACTTCACGACCTCCTCGGGCGAGTCGTGCATCTATCACATGCCCGGCGGCCAATTCTACGGGAAGACGAAGCCGGAACTGTGCTATGCAACCGAGGCTGATGCGCAGCAGGATGGTTGTCGCAAATCTCGACGTTAGATAGTAGCCTCGCAATGTGCGGCGATTCCTAGCTGGCATTGCGAGCATCCTGCTCGCAATCTCCATCAACCAGATCAGTCACCGGATCGACTCCTCCTGGGGCGTCCACGCCGCCGTGGCTTCAGCCGTCATCGGTTATGGCCTCCTACTTACTGCCGAGCCGACCAGACACCACGTCTGGTCCAGGCTGGGGAGGACGCATCCCGTGGATATTGTCTTGGCAGCCGCTCTCATAACGGGCGGGTTGGGCGGCGCCGCCGCATGGGTCCTCGTCACACAAGAAGAGGCGCGGGCTCTCCGGGACCGCGTACGTAATGGCGGCTTTGAGAAGGGGACGGACTTTTGGGGGACTGGCGACCTGGAGGAGCGAATCAGGGACGGTAACGTTGCCGAGCAGCTGAAGCGGCTACCGTTCGTCATTTCTGGAGGCGCGGATTCTCAAGGGACGTTGGATACGACCGACCGCCACTCCGGAGCGGCCGCATTCCGATTTGACCACGGCAGCCCGAAGGCCGATCACCTTTGGGGCTCCCTCTCCCAACGAATAACAGGGTTGCGACCACGGACCGTCTACGTGGCAACCTTCTGGGCTCTGGTGAGCAGGGCGGAGCCGAGGCCCCTCTTTCTGACGGCCGATCTTCAGTGGGCCAATAGAACCTACGTCGAAAACGAAATCGCTGGATGGCGCGAGTATCGACATGTGTTCAACATCGGCGACTCGAGCTCTATCGACCTCCGCTTCGTCATCGAGGCTCCCGGCACCGTCTGGATTGACGACGTCACGCTCCGCGAGCTCAAGCAATAGAGACGCAACCGCACCTTGCGGTCTGCCGCGTCTACTTTGCGAACTCGATCCGCCCGGTGAAGGCGAGGTATTCGCGGTCGCCGAGAGGCGTGCACGAGATGTTGTCAATGTGGATGATGGCAGCTCGGTCCGGATCTCCGACGGCGCGGATGAGCGCGTCGAGGACCTCGGTGGGAGCCCAATCGGCCGTCAGACGGCGGGATCGAGGCTCACGGCGTTCCTGTACTGGGCGCGCCCGTGAGCCGCAGCAGTTCGCCGACCGCGCGGTGAGCCTGGTCGATAGCCGCGTCGGTGTAGGCGTAGGCCGCCGCGTCAGCGTTGGCGATCGCGATGCGACCAAACGGCTGGCGCGCGGCCACGCACGGCAGCGGGCCGCCGGCGATCCAGAACGGATCCCACAGCGAGTTGTACTGATACGCGTAGCCATGCGGCCAGCGGTTCACGGTGAGGGCCAGGACGTCACGCGCCGGGTCGAAGCCGCCGGCTCCCAGCATTCGTGCCAGCTGCTCGCGAACGTTACGCTCGAACGTTGCGAAGGTCGTCCTGAACAGCTCGAGGCGGCCGGCTCGGTGCTGCTCGCGGGCCGGCCGGCCAGGCAGGCACGGTGTGCGCATCATATGGACCACGATCGGCTCGTTGGGCCGGCGCGGCGGGCGGTAGCTTCCCACGCGCACCGGCAGGTTGAGTTCGACCGACGTGTGGAAGCCACCCGGGCAGTGCACGCGGCTGACGCGCAGCGCGTGGAAGCTCGCCCAGCTTCGCAGTACGACGTTGGTGTAGACGATCGGCACCTTGGTCTCGTACGCGAGCGCCTCGCGCTGCGCCTCGGGCAGCTCGGGACAGAGATACGGGATCACGCTGCTCCAGCAGGCCAGCACGCAGTTCCGGGCGCGCACGCGTTCCAGACGACCGCCTTGCACGTAGACGACCTCGACCTCCGCCGCCCGCGCCGCCCCGCCGGGGTGGTGCACGCGCACGACGGTGCTGTCGAGGCGAAGGCGCACCGGCCCCGGCTCGTCGAGCCGCGTGTAGTCGGCGCGCGCCACCGCTACGTCGTCGACGCTGCGGCCGGGAACCGCGCCCGGAATCAACCGCTGGACGAGCAACCGGGCCAGGGTCGCGTTGCCGTCGGGGAAGTGCAAGAACGGCGAGCGCTGGCCCGGCCGCACGTCGAGTCCCATTCCGGGTCCCGCGGTCGGGGCCAGCTTCATCGCGGCGAAACCGGGCAACCCGAGGCCCCAGGCGTCGAGCGCCGAGACCGCGTCGATGCCCAAACCGTAGAGCGAATGGGGGCGCGCCTGGAAGAACGGCAGCACGTCGGCATGGCAGCCCGCGCTCTTCACCAGGAAGTCGGCGTACGTCATCCGCGCCAGCCGGGCCTTCTTCGCGTCGTCGTCGAGCCCGGAAAGATGGTCGGTACGATCGTTGACGAGCCGCCCGATGTCGCGCCTGGCCGCCTCCGATAACGGGGCCTGGGCCAGGAACGCCGACCACGAGTCGCCCGCGGCCGGCGCGCGCAGCAGCCGATCGGCACTGAACGTCTCGCGGTCGAAGAATACGGCCGGCCCCATGCCGAGGCCGGCGTAGAGGCCGCGCTCGAACATGCGCGCCCAGCGCGTGACGTCGACGCCGAGCTCCGAGACCATTGCGCGTGCGGTCGCGCTGTACGGCGCCGGGCTGTCGATAGCGAACGTGCCGCCGTAGCCGATCAGCGTGCGCCCGCCGACCTGAAACTCGTTGCGGCGCGCGTGACCACCGAAATCGTCGTGGTTGTCGAGAATGAGGATGCGCGCGGATCGGCCGGCGGCCTTGCGGAAGTACCAGGCCGCGGCCAGCCCACTGATGCCGGCGCCCACCACCACGAGATCGTAGCTCTCGCCGTTGTCGACAGCGGGGCCCGCGGTCTCCCAGAAGGTCCCGTCACGCAGACGGTGGGCGACTTCGAACGAGCCATCGTGGCTGCCGCGCAGGCCCGTGCGCGCAGGTGGATACGGCGCCGCGTCGCGTGCCACGTCGGCGGCGCCCAGCCCGAACAGCTCGTCCGGTGACAGCAACGCGCCGCCGACGGTAAGCGCGACGCCGTTCAGGAAGTCGCGCCGCGCGATGGCGCGGCCAAGCCCGAGATCCATGTCGCGCCGCAGTGTAGCGTGGCGTTGTCCGCGATACTCGATTACCCTCGCGCCATGAGCTCTGCTCGGCTGATCGCACTTCTGGCGCTCAGCCTCGTTCTCGTGCCACTCACGGCCCAGGCGCAGCCTCCCGCGAGCCCGGCCCTGATCGATCTTCATTTCCACGCGGAACGAGGACTGTCACCGGACAAGGTGCTCCAGACGATGGACCAGGTGGGGCCGGTGCCTCTCGCTTCCTCCCCTTCGCCGGCCAGGGGCCGATCGGGAGGATGGTCCAGGAGCTGGGCGAGATGGCGTGGACGCTGAAGGCGGACCCGATGAACTCGTATCTAGAGAGCCTCGAGCGCGGGCTTCGCGCGGGCCGCTTCCGCGGCATTGGCGAGCTGTTCGTCAACAATACGAGCAGTCACCCCCGGGGGTTTCCCCCGACCAAGTACCCGGCCGATTCGCCGCTGGTGAGGCGACTTCTCGCGCTGTCCGCCAAGTACGCCGTCCCGCTCAGCATTCACATGGATGCCGAGGCCGATTCGGTCGCGGGGCTCGAGGCCCTCGTCGCGACGGAGCGGAGCGGGGTCGTCATCTGGGCGCATTGTGGGACCTGGGCCCACGCCGCCCTGATCCGCCGATTGCTCCAGCAGCAGCCGAATCTCCTGTGTGAGCTCTCCTGGCGCGACGCGGTGCATCTCGCGAAAGTGCAGCGCGGCCGAGGAGCGGAGATCACCGGGTTTCGAACCAAGCTTGCTGAGGACTGGAGGGAGTTGCTGGAAGCATTCTCGGACCGGTTCCTCGTCGGAACCGATGCTGACGACCTCGGCCAGTACAAGGACATCATCGATTTCTATCGGAAGGTTCTGGGCCAGCTTTCGCCAGAAGCCGCGCAGCGGATCGGGTCGGGCAATGCGAAACGAATCTTTCGGCTGGACTAGGTGCGTATGCAAAGGCGCAACAGCACTTCACGTATCGATCCCGATCTGAGCCGCCGTGATCTGCTCAAGAGCGGCATCACCGGCGGGGCCTGGCTGTCCCTCTCCGGGCCGGCGTCGCTCCTCGCTGGGGAAGCGGGGCCGCCCAAGCGGGGTGGAATCCTACGCGTGCGAGGCTGGGATCCCCCGCATTTCGATCCGCATCTGACGCGCAACTTCATGACGATGACGACCCTGAGCTTTGTCTACAGCAAGCTGTTGCGCCACAAAGTGGGCGCGGAGGTGCCGCCGGGCACCTTTGTCGTGGAGCCCGACCTAGCCCAGCGGTGGGAGCAGCCGGACGACACGACCTACATCTTCCATCTGCGCAAGGGGGTGCGCTGGCACAACAAGCCTCCCGTCAACGGCCGTGAGCTGGTGGCCGAAGACGTCAAGTTCACCTACAACCGGTTCCTGACGGTCAAAGGGAACCCGGAGCGCTATCTGCTCGACTCGGTAGACCGGGTCGAGGCGGTGGATCGCTATACCGTGAAGTTCGTCCTCAAAGAGCCGTATGTCTGGTTGCCTCAGAAGCTGGCCAACGCTCTCTGCATGTGGGTCGTCGCTCCCGAGGTGGTGGACAAATACGGCGACCTGAAGAAACCCGAAACGGCCATCGGCACCGGACCCTTCACCCTGGAGCGTTATGAACGCAACGTGAAGGCGAGCTTCAGACGCAACCCGCTGTACTTCCGCTCCCCTCAGCCGTTCTTGGACGGCGTCGAGTGGCTGATCGTCGAGGACGAATCGACCGGGCTGGCCACGTACCGCACCGGGCAAATCGACGCCGGGCCATTCACCTGGTGGGCGGTGCGTCAGGCAGACCTGGGAGGAATGAAGAAGAGTCACCCCCAGCTGACCTACCAGGATTTCCTCGGCAACATGGTCTATGCGATCTCGCTGCGGAACGATCTACCTCCGTTCAACGATGTGCGGGTGCGACGCGCCGTCTCGCGCGCCCTCGATCGCCAGTCGATCATCGAGTCGGTATGGATCAGGGGCGAGCCGAGCGGGCCCATGCCCCGTGGCCTGAGGGAGTGGTCGCTGCCCGTCGACCGGCTCGGCGAGGGCGCTAAGAACTATCGATACGATCCGCAGGACGCCAAGCGGCTCCTCACCGAGGCCGGCTACCCCAACGGTTTCAAAACGCAGCTCACGGCAACGCCCGGCTACGGCACCGATCTCATCGATGCGGTGCAGCTGGTGCTCGGCCATCTCAAAGAAGTCGGAATCCAGGTCGAGCTGAAGCTGCAGGAATACGGCGCCTATCAGGCGACGACGATCCAGGGCAAGTTCGAGGGCATGACGATGGGCCCCTTCGCTGTCGCGTGGGACCCCGATGACGCGCTGTACGGGCCGTATGTCCCGGACCAACCGCGCAACCGTGGACACGTCAACGACACCAAGCTGACGGCGATGATCAAAGAGCAGCGTCGGCTGAAGGACCTGGAGGCGCGCAAGAAGCTTGTTTTCGAGATCCAGCGATACATGGCCGAGCAGCAGCACTACGTGTGCGTGGCCTCTCCCATGTACACCGGCTCGTGGCAGCCGTACGTGAAGAACTTCTCCCAGAACCCCACGTTCGACTACGGCAGCCGCGTCGCGGCCCTGTGGCTGGAACGATAGCCGCTCCCGGGCGACCAGCGGTCGCTCGGCGAGCCGCCCTCGTCAGCGCAGACGCGGAGCAACCTCCTGCGCGTAGAGGCGGATCGACGTAAGAACGCGCTCGAGCGGGATCCGCCCGCCCACGTTCGACTCCATGATGACCCCCGACAGCCCGAGCTGACTCCGCAGCTGGCGCAACCGGTCGACGACCATGTCCGGGGTACCGTAGGCGACCCGATCGCGCAACAACTCGTCGTAGGTCACGTGGGAGAGGCGGTCGGCGCGCTCCGCGCGCTCCTCCGCGGCGGTCGTCCCGGCCGCGCCGACCGACGCGGCCATGTTCTCGGCGAGCCGGCGATAGGCACGCATGGTGCTCTCCTCCGGCTCCGAGCGGGCCTGGTGCGCCGTCGCGGCCACATAGACAGGCATGCGGAGGTAGACGTTGCCGTCGCCTGGATGTCCGGCTTCCCGCAGGGCGGTGCGGTACGCTTTCAGGTGCCCGACGGCCTCGGGGACGTCGAAGCCGCGCAACCCGGTGACGAGCGAGAAGCCCATGCGCCCGACCATCGGAAACGTGTCGTGGGTCGTGGCCGCCACCCAGATGGGCGGGTGGGGCTTCTGATACGGCCGCGGGACCACCGTCAGATTGTCGAACGTGAAGTATTTTCCCGTGTGCGTGAAGCCATCCTGCGTCCACGCCTTGAGAATGACGTCGAGCGATTCCAGGAAGCGCTCGCGGCTCTCGTCGTACCGAACGCCGTAGCCCGAGTAGGCGCGAGGGAAGCCGCTGCGCCCGACGCCGAAATCGAGGCGGCCCTGGCTGATCTGATCGACGGTGGCCGCCTCCTCGGCGGTGCGGATGGGATGACTGAGCGGGAGAACGCTGACGCCGGTGCCGATCCGTATGCGTGTGGTGCGCGCGGCGATGCCCGCGGCCAGCACGAGCGGCACGGAGGCGATCGACGGGATGCCGGCGCCCATCGGGTCAGTCGGTCTCCGGTGGATCGCGAAGTGTCGCTCGGCCAGCCAGACACCGTCGAGCCCCTGGGTCTCCGCGATCTCGGCGATGGACATCGCTTCCGCAAACGCCTGTTCCTGCGTTCTTCCCTCGCGGTAGTCGCATTCCATCACCAGGCCGACGTGCATGTCAGTCTCCTCTGCAGCGCTTGGATTATACTGCGCCCTTCTACAGACTCGCCCTCACACGCTCGAGCGCTTCTTCCTTGCTGATGCTGCCCGCGTCCTTGCCACGCGCGATCTCCTGAAGCCGCTGCAGCTCTTCCTCGCTCGCGCCCAGCGGATGCTCAGGGCCATGGGCCAACCTACGGTGAGTGCGAGGGGGCGTCAAGATCTCGGTGTGTGATGCTACCCTGCGCAGGGAGGATCTACGATGGCTCTGCGCCCTGCGTCGTTGTTCACCGTCGTACGACTCGCGCTGGTTGCCCTCGCCGTGACGGCCTGCGCGAGCTCCGGTGGCTTCCTGGGCCCGTCGGCGTCGACCACCACGCTGATGGCCGGCTGGGAGCGCCACTTCGCCGTCGATTGGACGACCGAGTCCGAGCGAGGCGGAACGCATCGGCTGGTCGGCTATGTAACCGGACGGCAGGGGGCGTATGCTGAGCCGGTCCGTTTGCTGGCGCAGGCGCTCGATTCATCCGGCGCCGTCGTGGCGCAGCGCATCAGGTGGGTGCCCGGGGGCGTCAACGGCTTCCAGCGCGCGTATTTCGACATTCCCGACCTTCCGTCCGCCGCGCAGTACCGGGTCACCGTGTGGGACTACACCTTCCAACAGAGTGGCGACTCAGGCTGGCTCTGACCCCGTAGGCTGGCGCTGAAACAGACACGCGCACGGGAGGGCCGGCACCCTTCCCGTGCGCGTTGTGCTTCCTCGCTGACCGTTACGGCAGCGAGACGGTCGTGCCGTCACCCGACGCCGAGATGACGAAGGTGCCGGCAGCGGTGCTGCCCGCGTACACGTACGGGGTCGTCCACCCAGACGGAGGCGTCGGAAGCGACGCCATGAACGGACCGGCCGTCTGGTTTTGAGAGTTGGTAACTACCGCCGTCAGCGGGTTGAGCGTGGCCGGGACCACACCCATGTGGGCGGAGTAGATCGAGACGGCCGAGGCGAGGGTCCGGGCGTCGGCCTGGGCCTTGGCGATCCGCGCGCGCGCCTGAACGTTGGCGTAGAGCGGGATGGCGATGGCCGCCAGGATGCCGATGATCGCCACGACGATCATCAGCTCGATGAGGGTGAAGCCTCGCTGGTTCGCAACCGTGAGCCGCTTTCTCGTCCACCATTGAAACATTGAAGCCCCCTGACTCAGCGTCTGCCGCTTGGAGTTAGATGTTGTTCCGTGGCTGAGTGAGAGAGCAGCTTTGGTGCCACGCAGCGGTCGAGGTACACCGCAGCTATCTCGAACATTTGCGAGGCGTCGATTTCCGGAGGCCTGAAGAATTCACCGGTCGGAGTCTGATCAGCGCGGCCAGTTCGGTGTCAGCTCCATGAGCAGCGGACGAATTTGCGGCAGTTTCCGGAGACGCCTCAGTCCCCCTGTTTGCGCAGAATTTTCGGAATCACCGCGCCGTCGACGGTAGGCGCCGGCGCCACGCCGAGGATCGCCATGACCGTGGGCGCCACGTCCACGTTGTGGATCACGTCGAGTTTCCGGTGCTGCTTGAGGCTCGGGCCGGCGGCGTAGAGGATCGCGCTCATCGAGGGCAGCTCCGAGTTGTGGCCGTGGGCGCCGTAGAAGTTGGGCACCGAGTAGACGGTGGTCGTGCCATTGAAGGGCGCGTCGCCGAGCCGGGCGACCCCGGGGGTCTGGGTGCCGTCGAAGTTGTAGCCCTCGATCATCAGGCCCACCACGTCGCCGGTGTCCTGGCCGATGCTCTCGTTGGTGCAGAAGCCAGGAAAGCCGCAGTTGTTCGGCCGCGTCACGACGTCGCTGAAGAGCCCCGCGGCCCCGGGGTTGTAGAACGCATTGGAGTCGATCGCCGCGCGCAGCGCCGCCCCGACCTGGGTGACCAGCGCCGGATAGTCCGCCGGCGTCACGGTGCCGCCGGCCTCGCGACCCTGGAGGTTCACGTGGACGTTGGCGGCCGGGCCGGTGGTCCGAAGGCCGAGCAGACTCACGTTCACGCCGGCGTTGGCGAGCAGGTTGCGCAGGCTCACCGCGGTGTGGAAGGGCGCCATGCCGTGGTCCGACACGACGAACACGTCGCGCAGCGGCTCGCCGTTCGGGCGCGCGCCGACCGCGTTCAGGATCGCCTCCACGGCCCCGTTGGCCTGCTGGTAGGCGAATTTGAGATAGCCGTCATAGCGGGCGATCTTGTCCGCGTCCTGGCCGACGGCGCCGGGCGGGTTGCCGGGAGTGCCGACCGTCCCGGCGTCGAGCGGGTTGGTCGCCTGGCGGGGGTCGGTGAGAGTGAACTGGTGGCCCGAGCCGTCGGGTTGCTCGAAGTAGAGCATTATGAGGTCGGCGTCGGGGTTCTGGGCGATCGCGCGCAGCGCCACCTGGATCTGGTAGCTGGTCCAGGTTCCCACCTGATCGCGGTACATCGCTTCGAGCTCGAGATCCGGGAAGGTCCCGAAGCCCGGGCTCAGCCGCTCGGGAATGCGGAAGTCGGGCTGCGGAGCCCAGAAGCCGACGTTGTTGTTGATGTCGTCGACCACCGCGAGCACGGGCGCGTTGCGGGGAATGAAGTTCGCGGAGTAGCGCGCGAGGCGGACGGTCGAGAGGTCGGGGGCCAGCAGGCTCACGAAGTACGCGGCGCCGACCTTGTTGCCCGAGCCTTCGAAGAAGAACTTCGCCGACGGGCCCCCGAGCTTCACGTAGGCCGGGCCGGTCGAGGGGAGCGGGAACGGCCCGGGCGGGATGCCGGCGGTGGCTTCGAAGAACACCAGCGTGTCGTAGTTGACGGTGTTGTCGTCTGTCGTGTCGAGAGCCGCGGCCTTGATGTCGTAGCGCAGCGTGCGGCCCGATGCGTTGGTGGTCCCGCAGGTGGCCGTGGTCGCCGGGGCGCAGAACACGGTCTCGATCGGGGCCGCCGTCACCTGGACGGGGCTGAACGACGGGTGACCGGCGGCCGCGAGCTGGCTGTTCAGGGTCGCGTCGGCGGCCACGAAGCTTCCCGCGACCAGCGAGAAGCCCTGCGCGCCCAGCCCGCCGAACGCGCCGAACGGCAGCGTATAGTCGGTCGTCCGTGTCGGGACCGCGGCCTGCGCCAGCGTTCCGGCGATGCCGATGTCGGCGCCGTCGCTGCCCGGCCACGTGGCGGTCACGACCTTCCTCCCAGCCTTCCGCAGCTGCACCCACAGGGGCTCGGCCGTCGGCGTCGTGGTCGCGCCGAGCGGGCTCAGCTGGTAGCCGCCGATCGGCGCGGCAAACCCGCTGATGCTGGTGCCGATGGACGCGGCGACGGGATGGAAGGTATTCAAGGGAATGTCGTTGTGGGGCGCGGTGGAGCCGGTCGCGATCGCGATGTGGGCCACGGCGGTCACCGAGGGCGTGACCGTGATGTTCTGCTCGGCAACGACCCCGTGAGCCTTGAGGCGGCCAAGGCCGGTCTTCTTGTCCAGCACCCCGGACTTGAGATAGCTCTGGATCAGGTCCGGCTTGGCGCCGTCGAGAGAGATCACGACGACCTGAGGTTTGGACGTCTTGGCCCCGCCCTCGTCCGCCGATGCGAACTGGACGGCCGCGGCGACGACGATCGCGGCAGCAAGCGCGACGGCGCGCGATTTGAGGTCCATGGGGTCCCCTCCTGTTCTCGAGGCCGGAGCAGAGCATGTCACGATTACGGGCCCGTGTGCATTACGTGTCGTTCTCGCTCAGTCGGCTCGTGTAGAGTCAGGGCGATGCCCGGGGGACCGGATGGCACCCGAGGAGCAGGGGAGCATGCGCCGAGTGAAAGACGTCTCGGCGCTCTCCGGCACCGGGACTTCCGGCTGTTCTGGGCCGGCCAGCTGATCTCCCAGATCGGCACCTGGATGCAGAGCGTGGCGCAGGCGTGGCTGGTGCTCGAGATCACGCAATCTCCGCTCAAGCTCGGAGTCGTCAGTGCGCTTCAGTTCACGCCGGTCCTCCTGCTGTCGCCGGTGGGCGGCGCGCTGAGCGATCGCTTCGCCAAGCGGCGGGTGCTGCTCATCAGCCAGGTGGCGATGAAGCTCCAGGCGCTGGTCCTGGCGCTGCTCGTCTGGAGCGGCCACATTCAGTTCTGGCACGTCGCGATCCTCGCCACTGTCTACGGGCTCGGGCGCGCCCTCGATATCCCGGCACGCCAGGCCTACGTGACAGATCTCGTCGGCCGCCGCGATCTGGCGAACGCGGTCGCGCTGAACTCGATCGTCATGAACGGCGCGCGCATCGTCGGGCCCGCCGTCGCGGGGCTGCTCATCTCGGGCTTCGGCGTCGCGATGGCGTTCCTCCTCAACGGCGCGAGCTTCGTCGTCGTGCTCGCGGTGCTCCTGGCCATCCGCACCGAGGGCCAGCCTGACCCCGCCGGACGTATCGGGATCGGCAAGGGCCTTCTCGGCGCCGTGACCTACGCAGCGGAGACTCCGCCCGTCGCGTTCACGCTCGGATTGATGGTCGTCGTGAGCCTGCTGGTCCTCAACTTCAACGTGGTGGTCCCGCTGGTCGCCCGCGACATGCTCAAGCTGGGAGCTCATGGGTTCGGGCTGCTCATGTCGGCGCTGGGCGTCGGCGCCGTGGCCGGTGGGTTCGGGATTGCGCTGCTTCGCCGCGACCTGCCGCCGCTCTCGTTCCTGGCCGGCTCGGCCGTGATCCTCTGCGCGGGTCTCCTGGCGCTGGCGTTGGCCCACCAGTTCGTCACCGCGGCGGTTGTGCTCGCCCTGCTGGGAGGCTGTCAGATCTTTTTCACGACGGGCTGCAACACGACGCTGCAGCTCAGCGCGCCCAACGCGCTCCGCGGTCGGGTGATGGGGCTCTACACGGTGACCTTCGCCGGCATGACGCCCTTCGGCTCGCTGCTGATCGGGACGATCGCCGAACACCTGGGCGTGCGCGTGGCATGTGCCGCGGGCGGCGCCGCCGGGCTGCTGGCGGTGGCGGTGATCGTGCTGGTGGCGAACCGCGCGGGTCTCACGTGGAGGCCCGCGCGTGCGACGTGACCTCGGGGGCCACCTCCCTTAGATCGCGGCGGCGCCGGCCGGCTGGGCGGGCGCCTGGAATTGCATGCTGACGGGCGAGTTGGCTTCGAACGGGCTCCACAGATCGAGCTCCTTCGCGATCTCCCGGAGCGCTGGAAGCACTTCCTCGCCGAGAAGCCGGATGCAGTTCCTGGTGTCTTCGTTGGTGACGAATCCGTCGGCCGCCCAGAAGCCCATGATGGACGGCCGCGTCTCCTCGAGCAGGCGCCGGAGCTTCGGGATGACCGTCTTCGGCGTTCCCGCGACGATCTGCTGGTTCTTGATCTGATCCTCGAACGCGGCGCCGCGCGGGTTCGGGCGGCGCCCGACCGCGTACTCGACGAACGCCGAGCGGTAGGACGGCGAGAAGTAGCCCGAGGGGGTCGACCAGACCGGATGCGCCAGGCCGGTGAACTCGCCCTGCATCCACATGAACTGCTGCGCGTTCTGCATCGCCTTTTCCTCGGTCTCGGCGACGTGGCAGCGCTGGAGATAGCCGCGGTACTCGGGCCCGCCGGCGTACCCGGTCTCCGCCGCGACGCGATCGTATTGCTCCCAGATCTTCTTGGTCGCCTCGATCTCGGTGCTGAGCGCGATGTACGGATAGCGCTTGCGCGCGGCCCAGATGATCGTCTCCTTGCTGAGCACGCCGGGGATCCAGACGCGCGGGTGGGGCTTCTGGAGCGGCACCGCCCACGGGTTCACCACGCGATGCTGGTAGTGGGTGCCCTCCCAGCGGAACGGCCCCGGCTGGGTCCACGCCTTCACGATGAGGTCGTGCGCTTCCTCGAAGCGCTCGCGATTGAAGGCGGGGTTGACGCCGGTTGCCAGCTGCTCCTGGCCGCCGCCGCGCACGAAGCCCGACACGAGGCGCCCGCGCGAGACCATGTCGATCATCGCCAGCTCCTCGGCGAGCCGAACCGGGTTGTCGGCGAGCGGCAGCGGGTTGCCGAGCAGGACGATCTTCACGCGCTTCGTCGTGGCCGCCAGGATCGACGCGAAGACGTTGCACTTGGCCTGCATGCAGAACGGCGCGTTATGGTGCTCGTTCAGCATGATGCCGTCGAAGCCGACGTCCTCGGCGAGCCGGTAGTGCTCGAGGTACTCGTTGTAGAGACGGCTGCCGGCGACCGGGTCGAAGTGACGGTTCGAGAACATGAGCGCGGTGGCGCCGAACTCGCGCCCCTCGTCCGCGGGGTACGCCGACATCGGCTGTTCGGTGAAGTACATGAGGTGCATCGCAGGTCTCCTTAGCTCACGAAGTCCGCGACGAGTCGCGCCAGCTCATCCGGCTTCTCCAGCTCGACGAAGTGCCCGGCCCCATCGACGATCTCGAGGCGGGCCCTCGGCAAGATCTTGGCGAAGCGCTCGCCGCACTCCAGCGGGACGATGCGATCGTCCCGGCCCCACACGACGAGACTCGGCGCCGCCACCCCGCCGAGCAGGTGCGGGAGCGTCGGGTTGTACATGTAGGGCTTCCACGCGATGCGGAAGCTCATCTCGCGATTGAGGTCCCACTGCTCGAGCAGCCGGGTCGGCGGCTCGGCGCCGAACACGCGATCGAAGGTTCGCGGGTCCGCGAACCCGAGTCGCACGTAGTCGATGTAGGACAGCAGCGCCTGGTCGGCGATCTCGCCGCGCTCGGGCTTGAGGCCCATGGCCCCGACCAGGACCAGCCGCCGAAACGCGCGTGGCGCGAGCGCGGCCATCTCGGCCGCGATCCACCCGCCGAAGCCGAGGCCGACCACGGCGATAGGGCCGGCCGCGCGGGCTGCGGGGAGCTCGCCGAGCAGCCACTGGTACATGGCCGCGACGTCGCGCACGTTGCGAATCCAGTCGCCCCGCTCGGCGCCGTCGTACCCGGGGTGCGAGGGTACGAGCACCGTGAACCGTCGGGCCAGCGCGTCGTAGAAGGGCAGCGGGCGTAGTGTTCCGATATCGTGGTGCAGCACCAGCAGGGGCGGTCCCTGACCGGCTCGCGCCACGGGCATCGCGAGGCCCGCGATGGGAATCGTCTCGGTGACCCAGGCGCCGACGGTCGTGCTCACGGGGGAAGCGCTCCTTCCAGTCGCGGCGGCTCGGGGCCGCCGGCCTGCCCGCAGAGTACTCGCTTCCCGCGGGTCGTGGCAACAAACGCTCGGCCGCGGGTCGGGTGCGTCGGGTGGGGTCAGCGACGACCACGCGGCACGCGTGCGCTGCCCCGGCTCGGCTGGGCTCCATCCGGGCGCCGCGCGCCCGCCGACGCGTTTCTGGAACGGGTCGCTGAGACCGCACCCGCCCGCCCACGCCCCGACCGCTCGGCCACGCGTGCGTGGAACCAGCGAAGACGAGGCGTGAACTAGGCGAAGACGATCGAGGAGGGGCTGCCGGTCTGGATGACCTGGCCCGTGGGGGTGAGGAGGCCGCGAAAGGGGTCGACCCGGAAGCAGACGATCGTGTCGCTATCCTGGTTGGCGACATAGAGAGTCGCGCCGTCGGGATCCAGCGCGAAGAAGCGCGGCGTCTTGCCCTGTGTCGACTCCCAGCCGACCGGCGCCAGCACGCCGGCGCCATCGTCGACGGTGAAGATCGCGATGCTCGCGTGCCCACGATTCGACGCGTAGACGAAGCGGCCGGAGGGCGCCACGGCTATCTCCGCTGTGGTGTTGTTGCCGGTGAAGCTCGGCGGCAGGGTCGGGATCACCTGGAGCGGCTCGAGCGTGCCCCGCTCGGGATCGAGGTGATAGGTCGTGATCGTGGAGTCGAGCTCGTTGAGGACGTAGCACGCGGGCTTGCTCGGATGGAAGTCGACGTGTCGCGGCGCCGCGCCCCGCCGCGCCGCCACAGACGGGGGGTCGTTCGCCAGCAGCTTGCCACTGACCGAATCCAACCTGAAGACGAAGGTTCTGTCCAAGCCCTTGTCGGGTACCACGATGAAGCGCCCGCGCCGATCGAATCGGATGTCGTGCGGGTGGGAGCTGGTCTGCTGCGTCCGGTGGGGCCCGTGCTCGCCCGCCAGCTTCACCAGATCGCATAGGGGTTCGAGCGAGCCATTCGCGTTGATCGGCAGGACCGCGATCGTCTCCGAGCTGTAGTTGACGAGGACGAGGAACCGGCTAGCCGGGTCGACGGCGAGCGACACGCCGTTCCTGCCGCCGGTCGCCTGTTGGTTCAGCACCTCGAGCCGGCCAGTCTGCCGATCGATCGCGAACGCGGTCGCGTGCTCACCGTCGCCGTGAGCCGAATAGAGAAAGCGCCGTGCCCGATCGAGCGTCAGGAACGACGGGTTCACCAGATCCCGCACGAGTTGAATCTGCGTCATGGCGCCCGAGCTGGGGTCGATCCGGCGAACACTGATGCCTTCGCCCCGACCGTTGCGTTCCCTGGTGGTGTAGCAGCCGAAGTAGGCGAACGCCGCTGCGCTCACGGCGAGGCCAGGTGCGCGCGGAAGAATCGTTCGGCGCGGGCCCGGGCGTCTTCGGTCGCCCGACGGTTGGCGTCGCGGCTCTGCTTGGTCTCGCCCGGGTCGTCGAAGTTGTGCTCGGCCCCTTCGTACATTACGAGCTCGAGCGGGCCGCCGGCGGCTCGGGTGCGCTCGGCCAGCTTCGCGCAGGTCGCCGGCGACACCTCGTCGTCGGCCGACGCGAGCAGCACCAGAAGGGGCGCGTAGGGAAGGTAGCGCTGCTTGACGCGGTCCATGTTGCAGCCGGGATAGAGCGCCAGCGCAGCGCGGAACCCCGTCGCCGGTGAGGGCCTCGTGATGCCGGGTGCCGTGTCCGACACGGTCACCAGCGTCGTCATGGCTCCGTTGGACCAGCCCTGGATCCCCACACGATCCGGCACGACGTCACTGCGCTGCCGGAGGTAGGCGAGCGCCCCGTACGCGTCGAGCGGCCGCACGCTCTGCTCGCTCACCTCGGCCGGGCGCTTCGAGTAGCTTCCGCGCGGAAAGCCGCCTGCGTAGCCGCGCGGACCGAAGCTATCCACAAGGAGCGCCACGTAGCCGCGCTGCTGCCAGAACTCGCTCCAGGCCATGTGTCGCTTCGAGAGCGTCCCGGCGTTGTACGCGCCGCGGGCGAGAGAGGAATAGACGCCGCTTCGCCCGTGCAGCAGGACGATGGCGGGATGAGCGCCGGAGCTCTCGGGCGCGAAGAGATAGCCGACCAGCGTGGTCGTGCCGTCCGCGCTCGGAAAGTGCACGGTCTCAGGCGCGCGCGCCGCCGAGACAGGCCTCGGGTGGCCAGCCAGCAGGAGTACCAGAGCGAGCCCGAGTCCCTGCGCGCGGGCCACCCGCGGCAGCACGCGCTACTTCCCGGTGTTTTGTCGCACGAATCCCTGCACGCGCTTCCAGGCGTCGGCCGACGCGTCGGCGAACTCCGTCTGCTTGCGGTCGAAGAAGCTGTGCGGCGCCCCGGGGTAGACGGCGGCATCGTGCTTGACGCCGGCCTTGGTGCACGCCGCGCTGAACTGGTCGACCGCGCTCTGCGGAATGCCCTGATCCGCGCCACCGAAGAGCGACAGCACCGGGCACGTGTACTGGGCGACGGCGTCGATGGGCTTGGGCCGATCCGGCCAGCGCGTGAGCCCGAGCGGCCAGCCGTAGAATCCGATCACGCCGGCATACCGAAGTCCGCTGGCCGCCTGCAGATACGACAGCGCCCCGCCGAAGCAGAAGCCGACCGAGAAGACCGAGCGGACCTGGCCGCCGGCCGGGCTGCGCAGATACACGACCGCGGCCGCGATGTCCGCCTGGAGACTTTCGGGCTTCGTCAGTGGCACCTGCGCCATGAAGTCGAAGCTGTCGCTCCGGTCTTCGGAGGGCGCGGTGCGTGCGAAGAAGTCGATGGCCACCGAATCCACGCCGATCTCAGCGAAGCGGTCCGCGAGCTCTTTGTAGTAGGGGTGCAGCCCGCGCACGTCAGGAATGACGACCATCCCGGCGCCCGTCGGCGCGCTCGCCCGGGCCGCGTGAGCCATGAAGCGCGTGCCGTCGGACGACGCGAGCTTGAGATCTTGCGAACCGGCTGAGCCGCCCGCAATCGGATGAATCGGGGGACGCGAATCGTTGTCAACGCACATGGCACCCTCCCTTTCCGGACTCCGCCGCTATATCAAACCTCGCGCTCACGCGTCAATCTCCACGCTGGCGGCCGGGGAGTGGGTGAGGCCGACGTGGGCGGGGTCGCGGGACCACGCGGCACGCGTGCGCATACCGTTTGCGGCTGGGCTCCATCCGGGCGCCGGGCGCCCGCCGTCGCCTTTCGGGAACGGGTCCCGCTGACCCCGCCCACATCGACCTCACTCACTCCCCGGTCACCCGGGGGAACTTGACTCCGTCTGCTGGCGGATTCATAGTGCCCGCGAATCTGGACGCGACGCCAGCTTGGCCGACGGCTGAGCGTTCTCAGGCGACGCGAGCAGAGATCATACGGGGAGGGTGGGATGAAGGATGGATTGCGGTTTGTCGACTGCGACATGCACATCATGGAGCCGGTGGATCTCTTCGAGCGCTATCTGGATCCGCGCTTCAAGGACCGCGTGACGACGACCATCGGGGCCGACGGCCGGCCCCGGCGCGGCACGATCGTGATCGACGGCCTGCCGACGACGATGGACGCCGAGCTGCAGCAATACCGGAAACGGAACCGCCCCGGCTCCACGCACAGCTCGCAGCCGCTCTCGGGCTCGCGCCTGGCCGACACCGGCCGGCTCGACTTCGCGATCGAGCGCAAATACAACGCCGAGGCCCAGGTGATCGGGATGCAGATGGAAGGGGTCGACATCGCGGTGCTCTATCCCACCACCGGCCTGAGCCTGATCGCCCGCGACAACCTCGATCCGCTGCTCTCGCTGGCGCTCTGCCAGGCCTACAACAACTGGATCCACGAGTTCTGCCAGTACAGCCCGGAGCGGTTGAAGTTCGTGGCGATGCTGCCGGTCCACGACGTGCACCTGGCCTGCCGCGAGCTGGTGCGCTGCGTGCGGGAGATGGGCGCCGTCGGGTCCTTCATACGCCCGAATCTCGTGAACGGGCACTTCTGGCACTCGAACTACTGGGATCCGCTCTACAGCATCCACGAAGAGCTGAACGTGACGTGGGGGTTCCACGAGGGCACCGGCGCCTGGTACTCGCACATGAACGTGCTCTACGGCGAAAACCGGTTCTATCGCCACGTGGCCAGCCACTGGATCGAGATGCAGCAGGCTCTGATCGCGATGATCATCGGCGGGGTGTTCGAGTTCCACCCGAAGCTCCGCGTGGGCTTCCTCGAGGCTCAGAACTCGTGGGTGCCCGGGATCTTGTCGCGCATCGAGTGGGACTATCCCCAGTACCGTGACTCCCACGCGCCCTACCTCAGCTTGATGCCGCGGGAGTACTTTCGCCGCAATTGCTGGGCAGCGGTCGAGGGGAGCGAGCCGGAGATCGAGGCGACGGCGGGACTCATCGGCGCCGACCGGATGTGCATCTCGACGGACTATCCGCACTTCGACTCCAACTTCCCGTACGTGTCCACGAATCTCCTCAAGAACGTCCCGCGCGAGATCGCGGGCCAGATCTTCATGGGAGGCGCCCAGCTCTACGGGTTCACGGAGAACGATTTCCGGAAAGCGACCGCGGCGGCGGCGGCGGACAAGCTGACGGCGACGCCAGCCGGCAACTGACGGGGCGCCGCCGGCGGCTCGACGCGCGTGCACGCGCGCCCCGTCGAGAGTACGCTGGTCGGGATGGTCTGGCCCCGCTACGCGGTCGCCGTGCTCTGGCTCGCCGTCGTCCTGTTCCTGGGCGGGTCATACTTCGCGGCGCACAACACGGCGGTGCTCGTCCTGCCCGTCTTGAAGGTCTTCGTGCCCCACGCCTCCCTCCGGCAGCTCAACGCGATCCACGCCGTGGTGCGGAAGGTGGCGCACCTCACCGAGTACGCGATCCTGGCTCTGCTCTGGTTCAGGGCGCTGATCCTCAGCGGCCGGCGCACGGGGCGGGCGGCGGCCTGGATCGCGCTGGGCGTGTGTCTGCTGTGCGCATTCGCCGACGAGGGGCATCAATCGACACTCCCCACGCGTTCGGGAAGCGCGCGGGACTTCGTCATCGACTCGTCCGGCGCCGTCGCTGCGCTCATGCTCGTGCGAGCACGCCGGACGCCGGGCGACCGCGCGACGCTGGCGGCGTCCGTCGCCGTCGAGCCCGCCGACTGAGAGACGTCGCGCGGCGTCCGGATTCGCCGACCGCTCAGGCGAGCAGGCCCGCGAGGATCCCGGTCAGGAACACGCCGTCGAACGTGCCGGCTCCCCCGATGGACGCGACCGGTGCGCCCAGCCGCTCGATGTGCCGGAGGTTGAGGAGGTCGGCGCCGACCAGCGTGCCCATCGACCCCGACACGTAGGCCACCGGCGGCGCGCGCCGAAAGGCGAGGATCAAGGCGACGCCGGCCGCGATCAGGGGCGGCATCAGCATGGGCACCGCGATGCCGACGCCGGGGATGACGTACGCCAGCTGGTGCACGATCAGCGCGACCACCGCGGTGCCCATCAGCATCCGACCGAGCATCCCCGTGCGCACCACCAGGTACACCGAGACGAGAATCGGGATCAGCGCGCCGCCCACGTTGAGCGCCACGACGGTGCCTCCCGACGCCTGGTAGAGCGGGATGTTCACCTGGCTGCCGAGCAGGGAGAGCAGCATGACCGCGAAGGCGTAGCGCGGGTGGACGCCGACCTTGCGGTAGGCGTAGGTCAGGATGCGCACTTCGAACAGGAGGATCAGCAGCCCCAGGAGAACCAGCAGCACGAAGACCAGCGGGAGGGCGGCGGGCGAGTGGATCATCGGCTGGAGTCGGCGCGTGGAGGGTCGAGCGACGCTCGACTACATCCCGCCCCCGCCCCCCTCGCACGACCAGTCGAACGAGATGATCCGCACGCGATAGTTCGCCGCCGCCGGGACGGACGCGCTGAAGTAGACGCGGTCCGTCATGGGCACCTCGCCGGGGATCCACACGGTCGACGACCCGACGTCGCGCCCTGACGCGTCTACGCGCTCGATCTTGAGACTGACTCGCTGGGCCGTTCGGGAGGACGTGTTGTAGACGTAGCCTTCGATCCCCGGCCCTTTCCGATTCTGCGTCGCCTGCCACTCGACCCGGAAATAGCGCTGGAGGCTTTCGGGCGCGAACATCAGCTGAGCCGATGCCGGGACGATGCCCATGAGCACGAGCGCCAGGACGAGCAGCGCGATCGCGCCGTGAGCCACGTGACGCCCGGTGGCTCCCGCGAACGCGGTCATGGATTTCCCCCGCGGCGGCTCTCGGTGTAACACCTGATCCGCCGCTGCCCTCGAGCGTCTCCGCGTCATGCGCTGGATGATACGCGGTCGCGCTCGGAGATGCGAGAGGCGGAAGAGGGGTTTACACTCGACGTCATGGCGTCGAGCGCCTCGCGCTCACGCCGCGGCAACGCAGTCCTGACCGACGAACCAAAATCCGACAAACGATCAAGGAGGTCACGATGATCTCTCGACAGCTGCTTTCTCGACAGCTGGTCTCGGGGATGCTCGGTCTCTCGCTCCTGAGCCTCGCGGCCACGGGCTGCGGCACCGCGACCGGCGCGGCGGTCGGGGCGGGCGCCGGTGCGGCCATCGGCGCCGGGACCGGCTACGGGGCAGGCAAGGGCGCGCTGATCGGCGTTGGCGTCGGCGCCGCGGCCGGCGCGATCTACGACCTCACGAAGCACGACAAGTAGGGAGGCGAACACGATGAATCGCTGGCTGACGATTCTTGCCGGGGCGCTCGCGACAACCCTCGCCCTCACAACAGGTCTCGCCTTCGGGCAGTCGAAGCCCGCGGACTGCCAGAGTCGCGCGAAGGCGCCGGAACGGGTGGAGGGGCAGGTGGTGAACGTCGATCAGGCAGCCGGGCGGGTCACAGTGCGCGACAAGAGCGGCACCACGCACGAGTTTCAGGCGAACCAGGAGACGCTGCAGGATATGAAGAAAGGCGATCGGATCGAAGCGACGCTTCGCGAAGCGCCGAAGTGCTGAGCCGCGTCGTGCGTTAGAATCGCTCGGGTGGCAGCGACGCCTGACGATCCGTGCGGCGCGACGATCGCGGAGCTCCAGGCGGCCATGCAGGACGGGCGCCTGACTTCCCTTCGTCTGACCGATTCGTTTCTGCAGCGCGTCGCGACGTACGATCGCAGCGGCCCGCGGCTCAACGCGGTGCTCGAGGTGAACCCCCAGGCGGGTGAGATCGCCGAAGCGCTCGACCGGGAGCGCGCCTCGGGCCGGATCCGCGGGCCGCTGCACGGAATCCCCGTCCTCCTCAAGGACAATGTCGCCACCGCCGACCGCCTGCATACGAGCGCGGGCTCGCTCGCTCTTCGCGAGAGCGTCGCCCCGCGCGACGCGTTTCTCGTGACGCGCCTGCGCGAGGCCGGCGCGGTGATCCTCGGCAAAGCGAACATGACGGAGTGGGCCAACTTCATGACCACCAGCATGCCCGCTGGCTACAGCTCGCGCGGCGGGCAGGTGAAGAACCCGTACGATGCGGCCCTGAGCCCCGGAGGCTCCAGCAGCGGCTCGGCGGTCGCCGTCGCCGCCAATCTGTGCACCGTGGCGGTCGGCACCGAAACGTCCGGCTCGATACTGAGCCCGGCCAACCAGAACTCGATCGTCGGCATCAAGCCGACGCTGGGGCTCATCTCCCGCTCCGGGATCATCCCGATCGCCGCGAGCCAGGACACCGCGGGCCCGTTCGGGCGGACGGTCGCCGACGCGGCGGTGCTCCTGGGCGCGATGACGGGCGTCGATCCGACCGACCGCGCGACTCGCGCGAGTCGCGTGCATGGTCGCCGCGACCAGACCGCGGCCCTCGATCCGCTCGGGCTCGAGGGCGCCCGGCTGGGTGTGCCGCGAGCGGGGTTTTTCCAGCAGCTGAGCGACGCCGAGGCGCCGGTGATCGAGGCCGCGCTGCAGGCGCTGCGCGGCCTCGGCGCCGTCCTCGTCGACCCCGCCGACATTCGCACCGCGCAGGAGGTGGCGGACTTCCGCTCCGCCGTGATGGTCTACGAGTTCAAGCGTGATCTGAACCGCTACCTGTCGGGTCTGGATAAAGACTCGCCGATTCGGTCGCTGCGAGACGTGATCCGCTACAACGAGGCCCATCCTCGCGAGATGCTGCGCTACGGCCAGGTCCACCTGCTCGCCGCCCAGGCGACGAGCGGTCCGAGGGCCGAAGCGTACCGCTACAGCCGCGCCGAGGACCTCCGGCTCGCGAAGACGGAAGGTGTCGACCCCGTGCTCGAAGGGGCCCGGCTCGACGCGCTCGTCTTTCCCGGGTGGTCGGGGGCGGCCATCGGCGCCAAGGCGGGGTATCCGAGCGTGATCGTGCCGGCCGGCTACACCGCCGCTGGAGCCCCCGTCGGCCTGACCTTCCTCGGCCGGGCGTGGAGCGAGCCGACGCTGATCCGCCTGGCCCACGCGTTCGAGCGTGGGACCAGCCACCGCCGCCCGCCCCGAGCATCGGCTGAGGGCGCCGCCTCCAATCCCGGCGCTCCGCTATAATTCGGCGGTATGACTCCCGAGGAGTGGTTCGAGGCGCTGACCGCGGAGCTGCTCGCGCGGAGCCCCTTCCGACGCTCCGAATACTTCAAGCGGTTCGCCAGCGGCGCGCTGAGCGGCGAGCAGGTCTGGGGACACGTCGCCCAGCACTATCTGCTGGTCGCGTGGTTCCCGCGGATCTTCAGCGGCATTCACGCACGCTGTGACGATCTGGAGGTTCGCAAGGACTGCGCGCGCCATTTGCTGGTCGAGGATCTCGGCTACTTCGACGGTCGGGTGGGGGGAACGCCCGACCACGACGAGATGTTCCGGCGGATCGGGGACGACCTCGGCTACCCGCGCGAGGCCTACGACGCTATCGTCGCCGTCCCCGAGATGGCGGCGATCCTCGATTTCTTCCGACGCCTGGCCTACGACGTCCCGTGGAGCGCCGCGCTCTGCGCGACGGCGCTGCTGGAAGAGGAGGTCGTGGAGATCGCTCAGACGGTCGGCCGCGCCCTCGTCCACCACTACGGGGTGCGCCCGGAGTGGGGCGGCCTCAACTACACCGCGCACGAGGCGATCGAGAAGGAAGAATCGGGCGAGACGCAGAAGATCATCCTCAAGCACCTGCGCACGCGGGACGACCTCCGCGCCGCCGAAGCCGCGATGCGGGAGATGCACCAGCTGCTCGACGCGTACGCCCAAGGGCTCACGCGCCGCTACGCATCCTGAGCCGGCGGGACGCCCTCAGGACTTCAGCGCAAACTTCTGGAACGTGTGGCAGCTTTCGGGTACGTGACCGCGGCTGCCCGCGAAGGTCCACGTCACCTCACTGACGTAGACGTCGCCGTGCGAGTCCACCCCGATGCCGTGCGGGGCGGCGAAGCTTCCGGCCGCGACGGGATCGGGCCCGCCCCAGCGCGCGATCACGCGTCCGTCCCGGTCGTAGACGCTGACGCGCCCGGAGCGGATCTCGCCGGCCGGGCCGTAGCGGTGCGACGTCTGCCCGGGCTGCCACCAGAGCTCGGAGACGTGGGCGCGCCCCTGGCTGTCGAACACCAGGTGAGTCGGGCGCCGCGTGTCTGTCCACTCGGCCAGGTACTCGCCGTCGGGGCTGAAGATCTGGATTCGGTCGTTCTCTCGGTCGCAGACGAAGACGCGGCCGTCGGCGGCGATGGCGATGCCGTGGGGCAAGAAGAACTCGCCCGGACCCTGACCCGGCACGCCCCACGACCGCTTGAGCTCGCCGGTCGGCGAGAAGAGGTGGACGCGGCAGTTGCCGTAGCCGTCGGACACGTAGAGATCGCCGCGGGGGCCGACCGCGAGGTTCGTCGGGCGGTTGAAGGGTCCGCCCGGGCGCTTGACGGTCGCCGTGTTCTTGCCGTCGTAGCCGGTGTCGGACGGCGTGTTCATCGTGCCCAGGGTCATCAGCAGCTTGCCCTGCGGCGTGAACCGCCGCACGGTGTGGTTGCCGTCGTCCGAGCAGTAGAGCGTGCCGTCCGGCGCCACGGTGATCCCGTGCGTCCGCAGCGTGAACTGTCCCTCGCCCCACGAGCTCTGAAAGTTGCCCTTGCGGTCGTAGACGATGATCGGATGATCGCCGCGGCAGATCAGGAACACCCGGTCCTCGCCGTCGACGGCGACGCCCGCGACGTCACGATGCGCCCAGCCTGACGGCAGCTGCTCCCAGCCCTCGACGACTCCGTAGCTCAGTGCGGCCATGGAATTTCCCTCACACTTTCTCGTAGGATAGCCGGCGCACCTTGTCCATGTTCGTGCCCTCGATACGAATCAGCCGCGTGGACCCTTCGCGCCGGGGCGAGTGCAGGTCGCCCTCGTTGTACACGTACGCCATGCCGGGCTTGAGCGTGTAACTGCGGACGTGACGAACCTTGCCGGGCTTGTCGGGGCCGGCCGGGTCGACGAGGGCCCAGTCGTTCATGATCGTCTCGCCGCGCGCCTGGCCGTAGATCGCCCACGACGGCCCGTGATCGTGCGGGTTGCTCTCCCTGGCGCCGTGGTACACGTGGGCGAGGATGCAGAAGCCGAGCTTCGGATCTTCGTAGAGGATCTTGCGCTCCGGCACGTCGTCGCCGACGTGCTTGGCGATGAACGCGTCGTCCTTCAGAACATCCTGGACGATCTCGCACACCTTCTTGCGCCCCGCGGACCCCGGCTCCTCCGTCAGCGCACGCTGACAGGCGGCGCCGAACTGCTCCAACGTCCAGCTCATCGTGTGACCTCCTCGGTGCTCAGGATTTCCATGATTGCGCACCTCGGCCGGCGGGGTCCCAGCCCCGCGACGGCCTGCGGCGCGCACTACCACGGCCGCGGCGTGCGCAGAAGCCGGCCCGGCAGCGCCCCGGTTGGTTTGCCGTCGCGCAGCACGACCTCGCCGTTCACGACGGTCGCGGCGATCCCGCGCGCCTTCTGCACGAGGCGCCGCGCCCCGGCGGGCAGGTCGTGGACCACCTCGGGCATCTCCGGCGCGATCGTCTCCGGATCGAAGACGAGCAGATCGGCGACCATGCCCTCGCGGATCAGGCCCCGATCGCTGAATCCCCACAGCGTGGCTGGCTCGAAGGAGAGCATCCGCACGCCTTGCTCGAGCGTCAGCGCCTGCTTGGCCCGCACCCAGTAGCTGAGCAGATGGGTTTGGAGCGAGGCGTCCATGATCTGCGAGACGTGGGCGCCCGAGTCCGAGAACGTCACCACCGTGCGGGGATGTTTCATCAGCTCGAGGGCGTGCGCCTGATTCTCGTTGGCGATCGGCTGGAGGAAGAATCGCTCCAGATCCTTCTCGAGGGCGAGGTCGATCATCGCCTCGACCGGGTCGACACCGCGCTGTCGAGCGATCTCGGCCACCGAGCGGTGCGGCCCGTCGGCCGTGTCCATCACGAAGATCCATTCGTACGACGTCTGACGCGCCTCGGCGCCGACCGGGGGGCGCTCGTCGCGCTCGCGTGCGGCCTCGACCAGCCGGCGCCGCATCGCGGGGTCGCGCAGCCGACGCTTCTGCTCCTCGAGCGGCAGCGCGCGCAGCTCCCGCCACACCGGCAGCCGGTCGAACGGCAGGTTGGTCTGGAACGACAGCACGATCGCGAGCGCGCGGCTGTGCACCTGGGCGAACATCCGGCCGCCCGCGGCCGCCGTCTCCTCGAGCAGCGCGAGGTAGACCCGCCAGAGGTCGGGCTCCTCGCGCCGGCTAAAGAGCCCCCAGGTGATCGGTCGGCCCGTTTCCACGGCCAGATCGCGGAGCCGCACGTGATACTCGCGCAGGCGCGCCGGGTCGCCGTCCGCGCGCTCCCCGGCGAGCTCGAAGATCCCCGCGTTCATCTCGCCCATGACGGAGACGAGTCGGCGGATCTCCTGCCAGGAGGCCAGGCGACTCGCGACCGGTCGCCGGTCGGGCGTCTCGTGGCTCGGCGAGCGTGAGGTCGTGAAGCCGATGGCGCCGGCCCGCAGCGCATCGCGCAGCTCGCGTTCCATTGCCCGCAGGTCGTCCTCGGTCGCTTCCTTCTCGAACGCGCGCTCGCCCATCACGAACGTGCGCAGCGCCGAGTGCCCGATGTAGCCCGCGTAGTTGATCCCCTTGGGCAGCGCGTCGACGCGATCCAGGAACTCCGGGAAGGTGGTCCAGGTCCAGTCGATCCCCGCGTCCATCGCGGCGCCGGCGATGTCCTCGGCGCGCTCGAGGTTACGCACGACCAGGTGACGCTCGGCCTTGCCGCAGGGGGCGAGCGTGAAGCCACAATTGCCCATCACCACGCTCGTCACGCCGTGCCAGCACGAGCAGGTGCCGAGCGGATCCCAGAAGATCTGGGCGTCCATGTGCGTGTGCCCGTCGACGAAGCCGGGCGCGACCACCTGGCCGTCGGCGTCGAGGACCTCCCGCGCTCCCTCGCGAATGCGCCCGATCGCCGCGATGCGGCCGTGTCGCACCGCGACGTCACCCCGGTAGCGGGGCAGGCCGGATCCGTCGACCACGGTGCCGTTTTTGATCAGCAGGTCGTAGGGCATCGACCGAGCCTCCTCTTGAAGCCGCGCCTCGGCCGGCGGGGCCCCAGCCCCGCGACGGCCTGCGGCGCGCACCACGGCGGGCCGCGCGGGCTCCGCGTCTGAGCGTGCGCGTATCGTACGTCAGCAGTGGCGCGGTGGCCAGGCGAAGATTGCGGGACGATCGAGGGACCGCGAACGACCGAACGCGAGGCTACGCGGCGTCGATTCCGGAAAGCCGAGCGTAGCCGACCACGACCTGCCCGCCGCCGCCCTGGTCGACCAGGAGCCCCTCGCGCGTCAGATCGACGAGCGTCCCGACGATCGGGGCCCGAGCATTCATGACGGAGAGAGAGACGCGTTGCCCCTTGTGGACGGCCGCTTCCCCCATCCAGAGCAACGCCATGGCCTGGCTCAAGTCGTCGACCTCGCGGATCGCCCCGAGGCCGGGCACCCTCGGCGTGTCGGGCGCCGAAACCGATGCCGGCAGTACCACGACGGGTTCGGCCGGTGGCGCGCCGCGGGGTGCGCTGTGGGCCGCCGGAGCGGTGGCAGCGTGCGCAGGGGCGGGAGCTGCGCCTGGCGATCGCTCGTCGTTCCCGCGGCGTAGGGGAGTGGCGGCTCGAGCCGCAGCCACGGAGGGGACCACTTCCGCGCGCGGCTCTGACGTCGCTCGGGCACCCTGAGCGACCACGCGGCCGAGCGCCGAAACGAGGTCGGACATCTGCCCCATCAGCCGCCGGAAGATATAGAAGCCGAACAGGGCCACGCCCAGCGCCAGGCCGAGGCCGACCTGCGACTGCTGGTGGTTGAGCGCACCGATTCTATACAGGGTCAGGACGAAGATCAGCAGCGGGAGAATCGTCGTCACCGCGAACACGGCCGAGGCCGCGTGACGGAGCGAGTTCGGCTTGGTGCTGGCTGTCATCCTTTCAATCGTAGGTGAGGGGGGGTGCCCGGGCTCTAGAAAAACGGACAGCCTCTCCGCAAGGCTGGAAGCGGCAGAGTGAGGTATCGTGGGGCCCGAAGGAGGGCGCGCGATGAGCGATATGAAGGTCGACACGGTACGATCATCGAGCAGCGGGGTGGTCGGTCGGGCGCAGAGCGAGGCGCGAGGCTACCGGCTCCTCCTCGACTCGTCGTCCAGGGCTCAGCCGGACGCGTTCACGAACAGCGAGGCGTTTCTGGCCGGCGTCTCGTCCTGCGGCGTCACGTTGATCGAGGGGCACGCCAAGGACGTCGGAGTGCCGATGCGGTCCATCCAGGTCACCATCGAGGGCGCGCGAACGGCGGCCGAGCCGAACCGCTTCGCCACCGTCACGATGACCTTCGAGATCTCTGGCGTGAGTCCGGCGCAGGCGGACGAGCTGGTCGCGACCTATCGCGGGCGTTGACCGCTCTACCGTACGGTCGCGGGCGCGACCGACGTGAAGGTTCAGGTGGTGGCGGTTCCGTGACGACGTGGTGAGCCGGCGGCGGTGCGCGTGGGCGCAGGGGGCGCTCGATCGCCGTTATCACGACCAGGAATGGGGCGTGCCGGTCCATCACGACCGCCGGCTCTTCGAGATGCTGATCCTGGAGGGTGCGCAGGCGGGTCTCAGCTGGTCGACGATCCTGAAAAAGCGGATCGCCTACCGCCGGGCGTTCGATCGTTTCGACGCGACGAAGGTCGCGCGCTACACGGCCGTGCGAGTCCGGCGCCTCCTGAACGACGAGGGGATCGTCCGCAACCGAGCCAAGATCACGGCGACGATCGGCAACGCGCATGCGTTCCTCGCGGTGCGGCGCGAGCACGGCAGCTTCGACGCGTACCTGTGGCGGTTCGTCGACGGCCGGCCCATCCAGAACGCGTGGCGTCGCCACGGCGAGTGTCCGACGGAGACCGACGTGTCGCGGGCCCTCAGCCGCGACCTGCTCGCGCGCGGCTTCCGGTTCGTGGGACCGACGATCTGTTACGCTTTCATGCAAGCCGTGGGCATGGTGAACGACCATACCCGCGACTGCTTTCGGTGGCGCGAGGTCCAGCGGCTCGCGCGGCACTAGATCCCGGAGGGCCGCGATGAGCTGGAGAGACGACAATGGCTGACAAGCGGAG
The DNA here is from genome assembly GCA_003220435.1 of Candidatus Rokuibacteriota bacterium. Taxonomy (GTDB): domain Bacteria; phylum Methylomirabilota; class Methylomirabilia; order Rokubacteriales; family CSP1-6; genus AR31. Next base: position 31,319 of record QHSL01000086.1, read on the forward strand.
GGTGCGGGTGGCGGCCGTGGGGGACATCCCGGGCGGGGAGGGGCGCGTGATCGAAGCCGAGGGCAAGACGCTGGCGGTCTTCAACGTCGACGGCGCCTACTACGCCATCGACAATCTGTGCTCGCATCGCGGGGGACCGCTCGGCGAGGGCGACCTCGACGGCAATGTCGTGATGTGTCCCTGGCACGCGTGGCGCTGGGACGTCACGACCGGCGCCAACGTCAACAACCCCGCCGTGAAGGTGGCGTGCTACCCGGTCGCCGTCGAGCACGGCACGATCTTCGTCGACCTGCCCTGAGGATCGGGTCTGCTCGTGGAGCTCGTGCTCTCCTCTCCGCCGCTGATCATCGGCGTGGCGATCGCCGCGGGGATCGGGCTGGTGTTCGGCTGGATGAACTACCAGCGGTGTCCGCACTGCGGGCACCTCGTCCGTCGCGCGGGTCAGGGCTGGCGTCGCTGCGGCGCCTGTGGGCGCCAGTATCGCCGCGGGCTCCGCATCCGATGACGGCGCCTGGCCGGAGCCGCCCGGAGGGCTGACAATGACTCTGCCGTCGCGTCGTGCGCTGCTCATGGCGGCTGCCGCGATCGTGGCTGCGGCCCTGCTCGGGACGGGCGCTTGGTTCTGGCATTTCTCCGGCCAGCATCGCGCGCTGTCCGCGTACGCGGCGGCGCTGACGCAGGCGCAACCCGCTCAGAGCCCGCAAGCCACGCCCGATGCCAGAGAAGCCGCCATCCGCGCCCTCGAATCGGCGCTCACGCAGTACCCCGCGGGCCCCGGCGCCGCCGAGGTGGCCTATCAGCTGGGGAACCTCCGCTTCGAAGCCCAGCAATACGCGCAGGCCCGGGGAGCCTGGGAGCTTGCGGTCGCCCAGGGCGCCACGCGCACGCTGAAGGCACTGAGCCTGGGCGGCGTGGCCTACACGTGGGAGGCCGAGCGCAACTATCAGAAAGCCGTCGAGGCGTTCAAGACTGCGCTCACCGGCGTAGGCCCGAAGGACTTTTACTACGAGGAGCTATTGTTGGGCCTCGGCCGCACGCAGGAGCTGGCCGGCCAGAAGGCCGAGGCGATCGCAACCTACCGCCGCGCGCTCAGCGAGCTGACCCAAAGCCGTCGAGCCGAGGAGATTCGCGCGCGCCTGGCCGCGCTCGGCGCCTAGCTTGGGCGGCGCCCCGACGGCGCGTCAGCGCTCGGCAAGACTTCCGATAAGGAGGATTATGTAAACTTCAAGGGCAGGCCGCTCTGGCGGCGGCTTTTCAAGGCGTACTCCTACCCGGGGATGTGGGCTTCTTCTGGCAGCTCGGCCCACTTCGGCGTCCACACCGGGACGGTCAGGCCGAACTTCTCGCAGAGGTCCTTCACTTCCGAGGCGAACGCCTGGCGGACTTCGTCGTTGTCACGGAGCTTGAGCCTGAGGCGTCGATAGACCTGATTCTTCGGCGATCCGGGCCGTCCGAAGATGTTCATCGTGCGGATGAACCACTTGCCGAACGTCGCCTGCGCCTCGTCGTGGGTCCGGGGATCCTCGGAGAGCCGCTTCACCCAGTACTCGCCGTGGCGGATGTGAAACTTCTCTTCCTTGAAGATCCCGTCGATCGCGCGGACCCAGGGACCGTAGGAGCACTCGCGCACGTCCTCGAGCTGGTGACCGGCGCCGCGGTCCATGCAGAAGTTGAAGAAGACGAAGTCGGCCCAGGTGTCGATCGGATAGTAGAAGATGTTGACGCGCTTGTCGCTCGTGATGCGAGCGGTCCCGATGTCCGCCGTCGCCTCGATCCGCATCGTGAGGGTCTCGTCGTGCTTGCGCACGTGGGTATCGACGTCGAAGCCGAGGTCGCCGAGGAGCCCGTACATGACCGCGGCGTGGCGGAGCTCGTCCTTCACGATCTGGGCGACGACGTGCTTTTCCTCCACGGTCGGCGCCTTGGTGATCCAGGGCACATAGCCGTAGCCGCCGGCCAGCTCGGAGTCGGCTTGCATCGTCAGCAGATGGACGAGGTTGTCCCGATATTCGGGCGTCATCTCCTCGGCTGATTCGAGCCGGACGCCGCCGTTGATCTTCGCCATCATGTCCCCGGCCCCATCGCTCATCGCGTCCCCTCCCACGCTCTCAGGATACTCTACCGCGCTCGATGACGCGCACGGCCTTGCCCTCCGACCGTGGCAGCGTCCGCGGGGCGACGATCGTCAGCTCGACGCTGAGGCCGATGGCCTTCTGGAGACGGTCGGCGACGCGCCGCCGGAGCGCGGCGATCTCCGGGTGCTCCACGCTGAAGCCGCCACAGCGGGCTACCAGCTCGGGCACCGGCTCGACCTGGACCTCGAGCCTCGCCAGCGTGACGGCGCGGTCGACCACGAGCTGATAGTGCGGCGCCAGCTCCTCGACGCTCAGCAGCGTGCGCTCCACCTCGGACGGATAGAGGTTCACGCCCTTGACCACCAGCATGTCATCGGAGCGGCCCTTGACGCGCGCCATCCGGACGGAGGTCCGGCCGCAGCGGCACGGCTCCGTGGTCAGCGAGGTGATGTCGCCCGTCCGGTAGCGGATGAGCGGTATCGCGCGCTTGGTGAGCGTGGTCAGCGTCAGCTCGCCCTCGGCGCCGGGCGGCAGGCTGGCGCCGGTCGCCGGGTCGATGATCTCCGGCAGGAAGTGATCGTCGGCGATATGCAGACCCGCGCGCTCCTCGCACTCGCCGGCGACGCCCGGCCCGATGATCTCGGAGAGGCCGTAGGTGTCGAAGGCCCGGAAACCGAAGGCTCGCTCGAGGGCCTCGCGCATGCCTTCGGTCCAGGGCTCGGCGCCAAACATCCCGATGCGCAGCCCGAGCTCGCCGGGCTTCCCCCCCTGCTCGATCAGTGTCTCGGCGAGGTGGAGGGCGAAGGACGGCGTCGCGGCCAGCGCATCCGGTCGGAAATCCTGCAGCAGCAAGTGATGGCGTGTGGTGTTACCGGCCGACACCGGGACCACCGTCATGCCGATCCGCTCGGCGCCGTCGTGGAAGCCGAACCCGCCGGTGAAGAGACCGTAGCCCAGCGCCACGTGCAGAAGGTCGCCCCGCCGCGCGCCGGTGGCGGTCATCACGCGCGCCATCACCTCGCGCCAGACCTCGAGGTCGTCGGGCGTGTAAGCGGCGACCGTCGGCTTGCCCTTGGTGCCGGACGATGCGTGGACGCGTGCGACGTCCTTGCGGTCCACCGCCAGGAGCCCGAAGGGGTACTGCTCGCGGAGATCGCTCTTGCGCACAAACGGCAGATCGACCAGATCCGGGAGCCCGCGGACGGTGGCAGCGCCCAGCCGGTCCCGGTGAAACGGCACCCGCGCCACAGCCCAGGCGATCGTCTCGGCGAGGCGCTGGAGCTGAAGACGCTCGCGCGCCTCGCGCGACATCGTCTCGGCCTCGCGGTTCCAGATCATCGCGGCGGGTCCTCGAACCCGTGCTCCCGGCGCAGGCGCTGGATCTCTTCGCGGATCAGCCGCTCGGCGATCCCCGGTACGACGTCTCGCGCTACCTCGCGCACGATCCGCTCGACGGCCGCACGCACTTCCTCCTCGCAGGAACGCGTCACCGCCGCCTCGGCGGCGCGGGCGGCGGCCTCACGGACCGTCCCCTCGCCCGCGTAGCCGAACCCATGCGCCCGGAGCGCGGTCCGGATCGTGTCGAGCAGCGCGGCGCCGCTGAGCTGTTCGAGCTCGAGCGCGCCATCGATCGGCACTCCGGCTGGGGCGCTCTGCCCGTTGCGGAGCAGGAAGAACACCGGGACCTGGCGGAAGCGCGGTGCGGCTTTGAGCGTGCGGACCACGTCGACGCCGGACACGCCGGGGCCCGGTAGGTCGGGATCGATGAGGACGACGCTGACGTCGTCGTGGTCGCGAACCGCGCGGAGGACCTCGAAGCTCGAGCCGACCGCGAGCACGTTCCAGCCGGCTTGACGCAGAGGCCCTTCGAGCTGCGCCCGGCTCGCTGGCGCCCCATCGGCGATGAGGACGCGGGGAGGGTCGGCGCTCACGTGCGCGCCGGCCGCCGGTCGGCGAGGCGCCGCGGCGGTTGGCGGAGCCCCATCATCGGGCGCGCGCGATCGCTTCCTGATAAACGGCCATCGTCCGGGCGATCTGGAGCTGGACGTCGAACAGGCGCTCGGCCACTTCGCGCGCGCGTCGCGCCATCCCGCGGCGGCGCTGCGGATCCAGCAGGAGCCCGATCGCCGCCTCGGCCAGCGCGGCGGGGTCGCCCTTCGTCAGGAGGCCAGTGTCGCCGTCGCGCACGACCTCATCGCACCCGGGCGCGTCGACGGCCACGGCCGGCAGGCCGCAGGCGGCGGCTTCGGCGAGCACCAGGCCCTGGGTTTCGGTCTCGGAGGCGAACAGGAACACGTCGGCCGCCTGATAGCACTCGACGAGTGCCTCGTGCGGCCGCACGCCGAGAAATCCGATCCGCGTCGCGACTGGCAGCGTGCTCGCGAGCCGGCGGAGCCGCTCTGCCTCGGTCCCGTGTCCGACAAGGAACAGGCGCGCCGCCGGCACCGTGGAGGCGATGCGCTCGAACGCCAGGAGGACGCAGTCGACGCTCTTCTCCCGGTCGAGGCGCCCGACGTACAGCACTACCGCCTCGTCGTCGGCGATGCCGAGTCTGCGACGGGCGGCGGCCCGGTCGCCGGGCCGGAAACGCTTCAGGTCGACGCCGGTCGGCACCACGCTGATGGGCGTGTGGACGCCGCGGGCGCCCAGCTCGTCGCGGATGACCGCCGAGGGCGCCAGTACCGCGTCGGCCCTGGCCGCGAACGCGGCGCTCAACCGCATCGCCGCCGCCTCGACGAGGGCCCGCTTGAGCGGCACGTAGTGCGCGTACTTCTCGTAGCGCGTGTGGTAGGTGAACACGAGTGGGCGCCGGGCCCGTCGGGCCAGGCGGCGCGCCGCCGGCCCGAGCAGGAACGGATGGTGCGCGTGGAACACGTCGAAGTCGACCGCCGCGACCAGCCGGGCGATCCGCCGTGAGTACGGGACGGCCAGCGCGAACTCGGGATAGGTCGTGGCGGGAATCGACGGATAGCGGACGACACGGGCCGAGGCGTCGCTGGCGCCCCTCAGGCGCGGTCCGAAGACCCAGGCCTCGTGCCCGGCCGCTTCCAGCCCGCCGCGAAGCGTCTCGACCGAGATCGTGACGCCCCCGCAGAACGGCAGATAGTTGTTGGTGAAGAGCGCGATCCGCACCGGCAGACGCCTGTCAGGCCTTGTTGAACTTCTCGAAGTCCTCCGGCTTGATGTTCTGCAGCCACTCCCGCAGCTGTTCGGGGTCGTCGGCCTTGACCGGCTCCGCTTCCTTGGTCACCTCCAGGCTCTTCGCCTTGCGGATGACCTCCTCGTCGACGTAGATCGGCGCGGCCACCCGGAGGGCGAGCGCGATCGCGTCCGACGGGCGCGAGTCCACCGTGTACTCGGTCTCGCCGAGCTGCACGTGGAGCACCGCGAAGAAGGTGTTCTCCTTGAGATCGGTCACGACGACCTTGAGCACGCGAGCCTCGAGCGCCTCGAGGATGTTCTTGATGAGGTCGTGGGTCATCGGGCGCGCCGGGGCCACCTTCTCGAGCTCGAGGGCGATCGCGTTGGCCTCGAAGATCCCCACCCAGATCTGCAGCGAGCGCTTGTCCTCTTCATCGCGGAGGATGATGATCGGCATGTTCGAGACGGCGTCGAGAGCCAGCCCGCGAACCTTCATTTCGACAAACATGCGGCCTCCTCCGGCCGGGACGCGAGAGTCCCGCGCAGGCTGTGCGGCAGTACGTCGGTGATACGGATCCGGGTGACGTCGCCGACCGACACGCTCCCCTGCCCGTCGAAGTTGACGACGCGATTGCAACGGGTCCGGCCCGCGAGCTCGCCGGCGTTCTTCTTCGACGTCCCGTCCACCAGCACCTCGACCGTTTGTCCGGTGAGCCGGCGACTCCGCGCGGCGCCCACCCGGGTCGCCGTCTCCAGGAGCTCGGTGTTGCGCCGGGCCTTCACATCCTCCGACACCTGCTCGGGCATGGCCGCGGCGGGCGTGCCCGGCCGCGGCGAGTAGCGGAACACGAACACGTTGTCGTAGCCGACGCGCTCGACCATCGCGAGCGTCTCCCCGAAGTCCGCCTCCGTCTCGCCCGGAAAGCCCACGATCAGATCCGTCGAGAACGCCATCGTCGGGACCGCGGCGCGGATGTCCGCGACCAGCTCGAGGTAGCGCTCGCGGGTGTAGCCGCGGTTCATGCGCTCCAGCACGCGATTGGAGCCCGACTGGAGCGGCAGGTGGAAATACTCGCACACCTTGGGGACGTCGCGCATGGCGCGGATGAGCTTCGGCGTGAGGTTGTACGGGTTGGAGGTGGTGAACCGGATGCGCGCGATGCCCTCGACCTTGTTGACCAGCGCGAACAGCTCACCGAGATCGCTGGCAGGCGTCAGGTCGCGCCCGTAAGCGTTCACCGTCTGACCGAGCAGCGTGACCTCGCGGCAGCCTTCGGCGGCGAGCCGTTCCACCTCGTCGACGATGGCCGCCGGCGGATGGCTCCGCTCACGCCCCCGCGTGCGCGGCACGACGCAGAAGGTGCAGTGCTTCTCGCATCCCTCCATCACCGTGACGAAGGCCTTGAGGCGTCCGGCCGACGACGGGCGGGCGGTGATCTTGACGAGCGGGCCCTCGCCGGTCTCGAGCACCGGTCGCCGGTCGCGCCGGACGCGATCGACGAGCTCGCCGACGCGCGCGATGGCCGGCGAGCCGAAGACCAGATCGACCGCCGGCGCGCGGCGCTGGATCGCGTGCTGGTGGAGCTGGGCCATGCAGCCCATGACACCGATGACGAGGTCCGGGCGCTGCGCCTTGAGCAACCGCAGCTCGCCGAGCTTCGAGAAGACCTTCTCTTCCGCCTTCTCGCGGATTGCGCAGGTGTTGACGAGGATCAGGTCGGCCTCGGCCTCCTCGTCCGTCAGCTCCCAGCTCCGCTCGCGCAGCAAGCCCGCGACGCGCTCGGAGTCGTACTCGTTCATCTGGCAGCCGTAGGTGATCAAGTGGAGCTTGGCCATGCGTCCCCGGAAAATTCAGTCTTTACGCTGACCTGACCGTAGCATCCACGCTAGGGCAAGTCAAACGAACGCAGCGGGAAAGCGCCCAAACGGAACGTGCGCAGGGTCGAGTCAGTCGTAGTTTCGAGCGCCGGCTTTGCCGGCGCCCCGAGTCCTATAGGAGAAGCGCCGAGTACTCCCGGTGGGGGGAAATCGGGGGGAGCGGCGCCGCTCCCCCCGATCTTCTAATCGATCTCTTCGGGTCGGCCGCTGCCCCGCGCGCCGGCTGGCTTCTTGCCGCGGTCGTCCCCGTGGCCGTTGCCGTTGCCGAAGGTCAGTGGCGGCTGCAGCACGAACTGCCGCTCGAGGCGGTTGCGCCGCTCCTTCCACCCTTCCTGGTACTCGAGCTCGTCCTCGTGCAGGGTGGCGGGCTGCTTGACACCGTGCGCGTGGCGGAACTGGATCGCCAGCTTCGAGGCGGTGCGACGCACCTCGTCCCACGGCGTGCCCAGCGCGAACTGATCGGAGATGGCGCCGATCCGACCGGTGTGGATATTGCATGAAAGCGTGACGGCCGAGAGGATCGGGCCCGACCAGTACGAGGTCTGTGAGTTCAGCGGCATCGGCAGGATGTGCAGGTTGTGGCTGCCGCGGCAGTCGCCGGCCACCATGGGCGCGGTGGCCCACGGCGAGGTGATCTCGCCGGGCGCCGGCCAGTCGCCCTGGGCGAAGGCCAGCAGCACCGGGTCGTCCTTGCCGCCGTAGGTGAAGCCCTTCTTGGTCTTGATGTTGTGCAGCCGCTCGGCCGAGCAGACGTAGCCGAGCTGATCCCGCTCGCCCTTCTCGTTGCGGCTCCAGATGCGCGCGATCACGAAGCGCGAGGAGCGCGTGAGCCCCTCGATGTCGTAGAGATCCTCCGGCGCGCGCAGCGTGATCACCTTCTCCTGCAGCCCCTTGGCGAGCTCTTCCATCTTGCCGTCCAGCGCCTGCTGATCCCGCGGATGGGCGCCGGCTTCGATGGCCTGTGCCTTGGTGTCGAGGTCGACGATCTCGAAGAGGTACCCGCGCTTCATCTTGGAGGCGGCGATGATCAGGCCGGTGTTGAAGCGGGGCAGCATGTAAGCGCCGGTGGCGTAGTGGTTGAACGCCATCGGCTCCGTCTTGTCGGCGAAGGAGACGAGGACGGTCTGCGAGGGGTTGTCCTTACGGACCGGGAACGGCAGCACGACCGTCGCCGGGCCCGCGCCGCGCAGGTTGCCGGTGAAGGCGTCGGCGACCAGGTCCTGGCCGGGGCCGTACAGGCCGAGCTCGGCCGCCTTGGTGGCGCCCTCCTGGAGCGCGTCCCACATGAGCTCGTCGACCACCGTCATGTCCACGGTCTCGGCCATGATGCCGGTGACGGCGCAGTCGTCGCCGGTGTGGGTGACGATGAGCGAGGTGAAGATGGGCTCACCGCGGTAGCTGTTGTTGTCGAGGACGTACTTGGCGAGGATCGACTTCACCTCGTCGGCGGCCACGACGTGCCCGCCGACCCCGCCCACGTCGGCCTTGGTGGCCTTGATGAAGCGCCGGACGAGCGCGGGGTTCTTCGCGAACACGTACGACTTGTACGAGAAGATGTTCGGCGTGTTGGTCACCGGGATCTTCTCCGTGACGGTCACGGGGAGCCCAGCGAGCTCGTCCTTGGACTGGTGGTATTCGCTCATCTTGACTGGGGACTGGCCATCCTGGGGGCCGTAGCGCTTCGCCGCCATGCACGCCTCCTTGCGAGGTCGGGACAAGAGAATGGGTGGTTGCGTTCGAGAATATCGAGGTACACTGAGACCGTCAAGCAAGAAATTTATGGCAATGAAATTTATTTCTGGAGGATCGCCGGTGTGAAGTCGGCCTCCCTCACCCCGCGCGAGCTCCGCCAGACGGTGCGGTGTCTGGAGCTCTACTACCGCCAGGGGCGCAGCCAGAAGGACATCGCGGGCACGCTGGGCGTCTCGGCGGCGACGGTCTCGCGCCTGCTCAAGCGCGCGTTCGACGAGGGGCTGGTGCGGGTCGAGCTCGATCTCCCCAGGCGTGAAGAGCTCGAGGCCGCGCTGGTCGACCGCTTCGGCCTCCGTGACGCGGTGGTCGTCCCGGCCGGCGGTCGGGGCGACGTCAAGGAAGAGCTCGGGACCGCCGCCGCCGCGTATTTCGAGAAGATCGCCGCCAACGGTCTGCGCGTGGGTCTCTCCTGCGGCTTCACGCTCTACCAGACGATCCGCCAGCTCCACGAGCGACGGTTCCGCGACCTGATCCTCTACCCGCTCTCCGGCGAGAGCACGCTCGAGCTGGTCGACCTCTTCCCCAATACGCTGGTGGGCATGATGGCGGCGAAGTACCGGCCCCACGTACACGCCTACGCGCTGCCGGTGCAGCACCTGCTCTCGTTGCGGGAGATCGACCGGGAGCGCCGCCGGCTCCTGCGCGATCCCGAGATCCGCCGGATCTACGAGGCGGCCCAGGACGTCGACATCGCGCTCGTGGGGATCGGCGTCATCGGTGAGGAGACGCCCGGATTCTGCTCGCTGGCCGAATCCTACGGCGTGAGCGTGAAGCGGCTGCGACAGCTCGGCGTCGTCGGCGAGATCAACTACCAGCCGTTCGACCACGAGGGCCGCATCGTGGACCGCCCCGAGCTGCAAGCCCTCATGCGGCGCGTGCTCTCGGTGCAGGGCGACCGGCTCCAGGCTCTGTCGCGGCGCGACGACCGGTACGTGGTGGCGATCGCCGGCGGCAAGGCGAAGCTCGAGGCGGTGCGCGGTGCCGTCGCGGGCCGGTTCATGAACGTGCTGGTCACTGACGAGGACGTGGCGACCGCACTGCTGCGACGCCCGAGCTGACGGGCCGGCGCGCTAGGCGCCCGCGCCCGGCGTCGACGCCTCTTCGAACGCCCCGATCTTCCTGAATTTCTCGTAGCGCTCGGCGACGAGGCTATCGGCCGGCTTGGACGCCAGCTGGCCGAGCTGGTCGCGTAGGGCTTCGCGCAGGTGGCCGGCCGCTCCCTCCCAGTCGCGATGGGCGCCCCCGACGGGCTCGGGGATGATCGCGTCGATCACGCCGAGCTTGAGAAGATCCGGCGCGGTGATGCGCATCGACTCGGCGGCCTCGGGGGCCTTGCTGGCGTCGCCCCACAGGATCGCCGCACATCCCTCGGGCGAGATCACCGAATAGATCGCGTACTCGAGCATGAGCACCCGATTGCCCATGCCGATCGCGAGCGCCCCACCGCTGCCGCCCTCGCCGGTCACGACCGCCAGGATGGGCGTCCGCAGGCCGGCCATCTCGCGCAGGTTGCGCGCGATCGCTTCGGCCTGGCCGCGCTCCTCGGCCCCGAGCCCCGGGTATGCGCCGGGCGTGTCGATGAACGTGATGACCGGCTTGCCGAACTTCTGGGCCATCTGCATGAGCCGCAGCGCCTTGCGGTAGCCCTCGGGGTGCGGCATCCCGAAGTTGCGCGCGATCTTCTCCCGGGTGTCCCGGCCCTTCTGGTGGCCGATCACGACGACCCCCTCCCCGTTGAACCGCGCCAGACCGGCGACGACCGCCGCATCGTCGCCGAAGACGCGGTCGCCGTGGAGCTCGACGAAGTCTTCGAACAGCAGCTTGAAGAAGTCGCGCGTGTGCGGACGCTTCGGGTGGCGCGCCATCTGTGTACGCTGCCAGGCCGTCAGGCTCGCATAGGTCTTCTGGCGGAGGCGCGCAAGCCGGTCTTCGAGCTTGGCGATCTCGTCGCGCGCCCGGGGCCCGCCCTCGTCGGTCTGAAGGGCGGCGATCCGATTCTCGAGCTCGAGGAGCGGCTGCTCGAAGTCAAGCGCGTCCGGCATAGTCCACGCTGATCGCGCCGGCGCCGAGGGTCGTCTCGCCGTCGGCGACGAGCTCCTGACTGCCGTCGACGGACAGGCCACGGGCTCGAACCACCACTTCCTGGATGCCGAGCAGCAGATGGAGGAACACGGGCACGCGTCCGGGGTGCGCCTCACACAGTTGCCGCACCACGGCGAGCGACGCGCTCGCGTCCGCGCCCGGCGCCACGCGGATCCGGCAGGCGTTCGGCTCGCCGGCTGTCCCGCCGTTGCGCGGCCGACCGGCCGACTCCGCCAGCGCTTGCTCCAGCAGCCGGATGTCCTCGGCGAGCACCACCCGTCCCTTCTCCCCGTCGTCCACACGCCCGCGCACGAGCAGGGCCTCGCGCGAGCGCAGGCACACGGCGGCGGCCTTGAACGGCTCCGGGAAGACCGTGATGTCGACGGTGCCGTCCATGTCCTCGAGCGTGAAGAAGGCCATCCGGTTACCGCTCTTGGTCGACGTTTCCTTGAGATCGAGGGGATGGCCGAAGAGGATGACGCGGGCCCCGTGGCCCTTGGCGGCGAGGTCGCCCGAGGTCGTGATGCCGAGGGTCTCGACGACCCCGCGGAAGCGCGCGAGCGGATGACCGGAGATGTAGAAGCCGAGCACTTCCTTCTCGAAGCCGAGACGCTGGTCGGCGTCCCACTCCGGCGTGATCTCGGCCACCGGCCCGCCCTGACGCGCCGGCTGCGGCGGCAGTAGCTCGAAGAACGACCCCTGGCCTTCGGCCTGGTCCCGCTGCTGGCGCTGCCCACTCTCGAGGGCGGCGTCGGTGGTCGCTAGCAGATGCGCGCGCGTCAGGCCAAGCGAGTCGAACGCTCCCGCCTTGACGAGGCTCTCCACGACCCGCCGGTTCACGAGCCGCAGGTCGACCCGCGCGCAAAAATCCTCGAGCGTGCGGAAGGCGCCCTGCTCGCGCCGGGACGTCAGGATCGATTGCATCGCAGCCTCGCCGACGTTCTTGATCGCCGCCAGGCCGAAACGGATCGTGTCGCCGGCCACGGTGAACTGCACGGCCGAGACGTTCACGTCTGGCGGCTCGACGCGGATCTCCATCGCCCGACACTCTTCGATGTACTTCACGATCTTGTCGGTGTCGCCCATTTCCGAGGTCAGCAGCGCCGCCATGAACTCGACCGGATAGTTCGCCTTGAAGTACGCGGTCTGGTAGGCGACGAGCCCGTACGCCGCGGCGTGCGATTTATTGAACCCGTACCCCGCGAACTTCTCCATGAGCTCCCAGACGCGCTCGGCCTTGGCGGCGGCGGTCCCGCGCTCGCGGCAGCCGATGACGAACTTCTCGCGCTGCTTCGCCATCAGCTCGCGGTCCTTCTTGCCCATGGCGCGGCGCAGGATGTCGGCCTCGCCCATGGCGAACCCCGCCATGTCCGAGGCGATCTGCATGATCTGCTCCTGGTACACCATGATCCCGTACGTCTCCTGCGTGAACTTCTCCATCGCCGGATGCTCGAAGGTGATCCTGGACCGGCCGTGCTTGCGCTGGATGAAGTCGGGGATCAGCTCCATGGGGCCGGGCCGGTAGAGCGAGACCATCGCGATGAGGTCCTCGAGACGCTCGGGCTTGAGGCCGCGCAGCGCGTCGCGCATGCCGCCCGACTCCAGCTGGAACACGCCGAACGTGCGCGCCTCCGAGAGGAGCTCGTACGTCTTGGCGTCGTCGAGCGGCAGCGTGTCGAGGTCGAGCTGGAGGCCGCGCGACTCCTGGATCAGCCCCACCGTGTTGGCGAGGACCGTGAGGGTCCGGAGGCCGAGGAAGTCCATCTTGAGCAGGCCGAGCTTCTCGATCGGGCCCATGGCGTAGCCGGTGATCAGCTCCGGACGCTTGGGGTCCTTGTAGAGCGGGATGTGCTCCTCGAGCGGCTCGTCCGAAATCACGACCGCCGAGGCGTGGACCGAGGCGTGGCGCGTGCAGCCCTCGAGCGTCCGGGCGATGTCCCATAACTCGCGGACGTTCGCCTGGCTCCGCACCATCTCGGCCAGCGGCGGCGACTTCTGGTGCGCGTCGTCGAGCGCGATGTTCAGCGGGAAGTTCGGCACCAGCTTCGCGATGCGATCGACGTCGGCGTACGGCATGCCGAGCACGCGGCCGACGTCGCGGATGGCCGCTTTGGCGCCGAGGGTCCCGAACGTGATGATGTGGGCGACCCGATCGCGCCCGTAGCGCTCGGCGACGTAGCGGATGACCTCGTCACGGCGGTCGTCCGCGAAGTCGATGTCCATATCGGGCATCGAGACGCGCTCGGGGTTCAAGAATCGCTCGAAGAGCAGGCCGTAACGTATCGGATCGATGTTCGTGATCCCGAGGCAATATGCGGTCAGCGACCCGGCCGACGAGCCGCGACCGGGCCCGACCGCGATGCCCCGCTCGCGGGCGTATCGGATGAAGTCCCAGACCACCAGGAAGTAGCCCGCGAACCCCATCTTCTCGATCACGGCCAGCTCGTGGGCCAGCCGCGCCTGGATCGCGTCGCCGGGGTTGGGGCCGTACCGGCGGCGGAGCCCGGCGTGAGCCTGCTCGTGGAAGAAGCTGTCGAGCGTGTGACCTTCGGGGACGACGTAGCGCGGCAGATGGAACTCGCCGAAGTCGAGCGTCAGGTTGCACCGCTCGGCGACCGCCAGCGTGTTGCGGCACGCCTCGGGGAGCTCCGAGAAGACCAGCGCCATCTCCTCGGCGGACTTGACGTAGAACTCCTGCGTCGAGAATCGGAAGCGGCCCGAGTCCTGAAGGTTCGTGCCGGTTTGGATGCAGAGCAGCGCCTCGTGGGCCCGCGAGTGGCCGGCGTCGAGGTAGTGCGAGTCGTTCGTCCCGACGATCGGCGCGCCGATGGCCTTCGCGATCTGCAGCGTCTCGGCGGTGACGCGCGTCTGCTCGTCGAGGCCGTGGGCCTGGACCTCCATGAAGTAGTGGTCCCTGCCGAAGACCTCCTGGTGCCACCCGGCCGTCTCCCGCGCCCGCGCGACATCGCCGGCGCTCAGGTTCCGGGAGACCTCGGAGTTCAGGCACCCCGAGAGCACCAGCAGCCCGTCGGCGTGCTGTGCGAGGAGCTCGTGGTCGACCCGGGGCTTGTAGTAGTAGCCCTCGAGGTACGCCCGCGAGACGAGCTTGATGAGGTTCTTGTAGCCGGTCCGGTTGCGCACGAGGACCGTGAGGTGGTTGGCCCCTTCGTAGCCGCCGTCCTGCGAGCCGCGCTCCTTGCGGCTGCCGGGCGCGACGTACAGCTCACAGCCGACGATCGGCTTGACACCGGCCTTCTGGGCCGCCAGGTAGAAATCGATCGCGCCGAAGAGATTGCCGTGATCGGTCAGAGCGATCGCGGGGAAGCGCAGTTCCTTCGCCTTCTGGACGAGCTTCTCGAGCTGGGCGGCGCCGTCGAGCAGGCTGTACTCGGAGTGAACGTGCAGGTGGACGAAGTCGCTATGCTGCATCGCTGGTCGGGCTATTTCCCCCGGCTATTTTCAGAGCCATTGAAGCGTCGGCTCGGCCGTCGAACGGCCTCACCTCCTACTGCCTCACTCCCACTCGATGGTGGACGGAGGCTTCGACGAGATGTCGAAGACTACGCGGTTGACGCCCTTCACCTCGTTGATGATACGGCTGCTGATCCGCCCCAGCAGATCGTAGGGCAGACGCGCCCAGTCCGCCGTCATCGCGTCCTGGCTCATGACGGCCCGCAGCGCGACGACGTGCGCATACGTGCGGAAGTCGCCCATGACCCCTACGGTCTTGATGGGCAGGAGCACCGCGAACGCCTGCCACACCTCACGCTCGAAGCCGGCCGCTCGCACCTCTTCCTGCACCACGGCATCGGCCTCGCGAAGAATGTTGAGACGGTCCGTCGTCACCTCGCCGAGCACGCGGATGGCGAGCCCCGGCCCCGGAAACGGCTGGCGCCAAACGATCTCCGGCGGCAGCCCCAGCAGCTCGCCCAAACGTCGGACCTCGTCCTTGAAGAGCTCCCGCAGCGGCTCGACGAGCTTGAACCGCATCTTCAGGGGGAGCCCGCCGACGTTGTGGTGGGTCTTGATCGTGGCCGACGGCCCGCGGGATGAGACGGATTCGATCACGTCGGGGTACAGGGTGCCCTGAGCCAGCCAGGGGATGTCGCCGAGCTTCCGCGCCTCGTCCTCGAACACGGCGATGAACTCGGCCCCGATGCGCTTGCGCTTGATCTCCGGATCCGTGACCCCTCGGAGAGCTCCAACGAATTGGCCAGTTGCATCCACGTGGATGAGGTTGATCTTGAATGCATCACGGAAGGTGTGAACGACCGACTCGCTCTCGCCCTTGCGCATGAGCCCGTTGTCCACGTACATGCACGTGAGCTGGTCGCCGATCGCTCGATGGACCAGCACGGCGGTCACAGCCGAGTCGACACCGCCGGAGAGGGCGCAAAGCACGCGCTGGCCGTTTACCTGAGCCCGGATAGACTCCACCGTGGAGTCGATGAAGCCGGCCATCGACCACGTGCGGCTCACCTCGCAGATCGAGAGGAAGTTCTCGAAGATCTTCTGGCCCTGAGGTGTGTGGACGACTTCCGGGTGGAACTGGACGGCATAGAGCCGGCGGTCCTCGTCGGCCATCGCCGCCACCGGGCAGTTCGCGGTGTGCGCGAGCGCGGTGAAACCCTTCGGCGGGCGCAGCACCGTGTCCCCGTGGCTCATCCAGACAGTGACCCGCCCCGTCTCCTCCGGCTCGACGCCCCGGAGCAGACGGCTCGTTCCCTGGAGCGCGATCTCGGCCTTGCCGTACTCGCGGCGCTCGGCAGGCACCACGTGGCCGCCCATGAGGTAGCCCATCGCCTGCATGCCGTAGCAAATCCCGAGGACGGGCACGCCAGCGTCGAAGAGCGCCTTCGGCGGCAGCGGTGAGCCGTCTTCGTAGACGCTCGACGGACCACCGGAGAGAATGATGCCTTTGTAGCCCGCGGCCAGGATCGGCTCGAGCGGATGGGTGCACGAGAAGATCTCGGAGTACACGGACAGCTCGCGGACACGGCGGGCGATCAGCTGGGTGTACTGACCCCCGAAATCGAGGACCGCGATCTTGCCGGCGCCGGCCGACATCGGACGCCCCGCTACCGCGGGCGCCCCAGCTTCTGAGCCTGCTGGAAGACTTTCCCTTCGGTCTTGATGGTCGGGGCGATGATCAGCTCCGTCTGCTGTAGCTCACGGATCGTCCGCGCGCCGACCGAGCCCATGCACGTACGGATCGCGCCGACGAGATTGAGGGTTCCGTCCTCGGTGAACGCCGGTCCAAAGAGGATCTGTTCGAGCGAGCCGGCGATGCCGACACGGATCCGGGTACCCCGCGGCAGGTTGGCGTGGGGCGTCGCCATACCCCAGTGGTATCCGCGCCCGGGCGCCTCGGTCGCGCGTGCGAACGCCGAGCCGATCATGACGGCGTCGGCGCCGGAGGCCAGCGCCTTGCACACGTCGCCGCCGGTCGTCATGCCGCCGTCGGTGATGATCGGGACGTACCGCCCGGTCTGCTTCCAGTAGAAATCGCGCGCCGCAGCGGCGTCGGCGGTGGCCGTCACCTGCGGCACGCCCAGACCCAGCACCTCGCGGCTCGTGCACGCAGCGCCCGGACCCACGCCGATCAGTAGCGCGTCGGCGCCGACGTCCATGAGCTCGAGACACGCCTCGTAGGTCACGACGTTGCCGATCACCAGCGGGATGGCCAGGTGCCGCTTGAGGTTGCGCAGATCGACGGGCTGATACTCGGTGGCGATGTGGCGGGCGGTGGTGACCGTGGACTGGACCACGAAGATGTCCGCTCCGGCCTCCTGCGCAATCTGGGCGAAGCGCTCGGCGCGCTGGGGAATCGAGGAAACGACCGCCGGGCCCCCACCCTTCTTGATCTCGCGGATCCGCTGATGAATCAGCTCTTCCTTGATGGGCTCGACATAGAGCGACTGGATGATCTTGGTCGCTTCTTCCTGGCTGGCAGAGACGATGCGCTCGAGGACTTCTTCGGGGTCGGCGTAGCGGGAGAAGATGCCCTCCAGGTTCAGGACCGCGAGGCCCCCGTGCCGTCCCATCTCGACGGCGAGCGTTGGCCCTACCACGCCGTCCATCGCCGCGGCGATGATCGGCAGCTCGAAACGGTGACCGCACAGCTCCCAGGAGATGTCGACTTCGTTCGGGTTGACGGTCACGGTCCCGGGAACGAGCGCTATGTCATCGAACCCGTACGCGACCCTGGCCTTGCGCCCTCGCCCGACCCACATCCCCATCTCACCCTCCCGTCGGCCAAACCCTCGTCGATTCCCGGCATCCCCTGTATATAGGGATCCCCCGCCCAGAGACCCACTAGATTTCGTGCAGTATACCGAGGGGGCTATCCACTGTCAACGGCGGAGTCCGACGGGTGCGCGTCGGCGTAGAGCATGCGGAGCCCATCGAGCCTCAGGTGCTCGTCGACCTTCTCGATGCTTCGGGCCACCTCGACGACGAGGCCGGCGTTTCCCCCGGTGGCGATCACCTGTGCGGTCCCGCCCATCTCCCCCCGCATCCGATCGACGAGCCCGTCGACCAGGCCGGCGTAGCCGTAGATCGCTCCCGACTGGAGGTTGGTCGTCGTGTTGCGGCCGATCGCCTCCTTGGGGCGTGCCAGCTCGACCCGGGCGAGGCGGGCGGCCCTGGTCACGAGCGCCTCAACCGAGGTCGCGAGCCCCGGGGCGATGGCGCCGCCGATGAACTCGCCGCGCCCGTTCACGCAGTTGAAGGTCGTCGCCGTGCCGAAGTCGATCACGATCAGCGGCGGTCCGTATTTCACGGTCGCCGCAAACGCGTCCACGTAGCGGTCGGCACCGACCTCGGCCGGGGCATCGACCACGAGCGGCATGCGCGTGTTCACGCCCGGCTCGATGAAGTAAGGCGCCGCGCCGAAGTACATCTCGCACATGCGCTCGAGGGTCTGATGGACCGGCGGCACGACGTTCGAGATGGCGATGCCGAGGATGTCGGCGGCGCGAATGCCGCGCGTCTGCAGCAACGTCCCGATGAAGAGCCCGTACTCGTCGGCGGTCTGCTCACGCCGGCTCGTCAGGCGCCAGGAGGCGAGAAGACGCGACCCGTCGAACACGCCGATCTTGGTGTTGGTGTTCCCGACGTCAGCAACGAGCAGCATGGGCCGGCTCCTTGTCTATCGCCGTGCCTCGGCTGGCGGGGCCCCACCCCCGCGACGGCCTGCAGCACGCACCACTGTCAGGCAATCTCTCCGGCGATCACCCGCTGAACGGTGCCGCCGACGTCGATCAAGAGGGCGCCGTCGTGGTCGAGATCCTGGGCGACGCCCGTCACCGTGTCCACCGTGACCTGCCGGCCTAGCGTGTCGCTGAGCGCCCGCCACCGCTCGCGGACGAGCCCGAAGCCTTCGCCTTCGAGCCGGGCGCGCCAGGCATCGAATTCCTCGAGCAGGACCGCGAGCATCGTGTCGCGGTCGACCCGGCGGCCGGTTTCGAGGGCGACCGAGGTGGCGATCCCTGCCAGCTCGGGTGGGAACTCGCGCTGGCCGATGTTGATCCCGATGCCGATTATTGTAACGGGTGCGGCCGGTCCCATCCGGGACTCGAGGAGAATACCCGCGATCTTCTTGCCCTCGATGAGGACGTCGTTCGGCCACTTGAGGCGAGCCGTCACGGCGGCGACCCGGCGGAGCGCCTCGGCGGTGGCGACCGCCGCCGTCGGCGAAAGCGTCGCCAGAAGTGACTTTGGCAGCCGCGATCGGACGAGGATCGAGGCGAGCAGGCTCGTTCCGGCCGGCGCCCGCCAGGCTCGCCCGCGTCGGCCCCGGCCCGCCGACTGCTCGTCGGCGACGACCACGGTGCGATCGGCCGCGCCGCGCTCGGCGAGCGCGAACGCGACGGACTGGGTGGAGTCGACGGAAGCGAGCCGAACGATGGCGGCGTCGGTGCTAGCGGGCGCCGTCATCGATCCAGGCGAGGCTGGCGACGAGCTTGGCGTGCAGCCCCTCGTTCTCGGCAAGCCGCTCCCGTTCGCGCGCCACGACCTCCTCGGGCGCACGCTCGACGAACTCCGGCCGCTCGAGCTTCTTCCGGCCGAATGCGACCGCCTCGTCGAGGCGGTGGATCTCCTTCTCGATCCGCTGGCGCTCCGCGGCTAGGTCGACGCCGGTCAGATCCACGTAGAGCTCGGATCCGCCGATGACCGCCAGGGCCGAATTCTTCGGCCGCGCCGCCCCGGGATCGATGGTCAACCTCACGCGCGCCAGCGTCTCGATGAGCGCACTATTTGCGGCGTACAGATCCCTGGTGTCTGGGCTCGGGCGCACGGTCGCGCCGAGCGTCTGCGCCGGCGTGATCCGCATCTCACCGCGGATGTTCCGGACCGCGGTGACGAGGTCCATGACCACGGACATCTGGCGCTCGGCGTCGGCGTTGCGCTGCTTCCGTGCCGCCTTCGGGAACGGCGCGATCATGATCGACTCGCCCTTGTGCGGCAGCCGCTGCCAGATCTCCTCGGTGATGAACGGCATGAACGGGTGCAGCAGCCGGAGCGTCGTCTCCAGCACGGTCACCAGCGTCACTTGGGTGCGCGCGCGCTGGCCCGGGCTCTCGGCCCGGTAGAGCGACAGCTTCGCGATCTCGAGGTACCAGTCGCAGAACTCGTGCCAGAGGAATTGGTACACCGCCGAGGCTGCCTCGTTGAACTTGTAGCGCCGGAGCCCGTCGCGCACCTCGGCGATCGCCGCCGCCAGGCGGCTCTCGATCCACACGTCGGCCAGCGCCGGCGCCGTCTTCTTGGCGAGCGCCGGGTCGTAGCCATCGAGGTTGGACAGGACCAGGCGCGAGGCGTTCCAGATCTTGTTGGCGAAGTTCCGGTAGCCCTGGATTCGCTCCTCGGAGATCCGGATGTCGCGGCCCTGGGCCGCGAGCGCCGCCAGCGTGAAGCGGAAGGCGTCAGTGCCGAACTTCCCCATGACCTCCAGCGGATCGGCGACGTTGCCCTGGGACTTCGACATCTTCTGGCCCTCGGCGTCGCGCACGATCGCGTGCAAGTACACGTCCCGGAACGGCACCTCTTTCATGACGTGGATGCCGAACATCGCCATGCGAGCGACCCAGAAGAAGATGATGTCGGGCGCGGTGATCAACACCGACGTCGGATAGTAGGTCCGGAGCTCGGGCGTGTCGTCGGGCCAGCCCAGCGTCGAGAACGGCCAGAGCCCTGAGGAGAACCAGGTGTCGAGCGTGTCGGGGTCCTGGCGCAGCGGCCCCCCGCACTGCGGGCACGCCGTCGGATCCTCGCGCGAGACGTGCACGGAGCCGTCGCGGTCGCAGTGCCACGCCGGGATCCGATGCCCCCACCAGAGCTGCCGCGAGATGCACCAGGGCCGGATGTTCTCCATCCAGTGGTAGTAGGTCTTGGTCGCGGTGCGGGGCACAAGCTTGATCCGGCCCTCGCGCACCGCCTTCAGCGCGGCCTCGGCCAGCGGCTTCACGTTCACGTACCACTGCTTGGAGACGAGCGGCTCGACCACGGTCTTGG
>QHSL01000087.1 GCA_003220435.1 Candidatus Rokuibacteriota bacterium
CGTCTTCGCCGACGTGGAGCCCGACACTTACAACATCGACCCGGCCGACGCCGCCCGGCGCGTCACGTCGCGCACGCGGGCGATCATGCCGGTCCATCTACACGGCCTCCCCGCCGAGATGGACGCGATCGACGCGCTGGCGAGGCGCCAGGGGCTCACCGTCGTCGAGGACGCGGCCCAAGCTCACGGGGCGACATATAAAGGAAGGGCGATTGGGACCCTGGGAGCGATGGCGGCGTTCAGCCTCAACTCGACCAAGAACCTGCCGGCGGGTGAGGGCGGGCTGTTCGTCACCGACTCCGAGGAGCTCTACCGCCGGGCGGCGCGCACGCGATTCGACGGCCTCGAGCCTCCGTCGAAGTGGGACGCGAGCCACCCCCTCGACGACGAGGCCGAGTCCTACGCGACGCTCAGGGGCTGGATGTATCTGCCGGGCGAGATGACCGCGGCGCTCGCGCGCGCCCAACTCCAGGGGCTCAGCGAGACGACCGCGCGCAGCCGGCGGAACGCCGCGCGGCTCAGCGGGCGACTCGCCGCGCTGCCCGGCGTGGAGCCACCCGCGACGCGGCCCGACCGCACCCACGTGTTCCACAAGTACCGGGTGCGTCTCGATCCGATGCGCGCCGCCGGCCGGCTGTCGCCGGCCGCCCTGAGAGATCGCACGCTCGAGGCGCTCCGCGCCGAGGGCGTCGAGGCTGTGCTGTGGCAGACGGCTCCGCTGCCGGCCCATCCGCTGTTCGGCTCGCGCGAGCACTATCCGAACGCCGAGGCCGCGCTCGCGTCCACGCTCGTCATCGGCTCGCAGTCGTATCCGCTGTTCGCCCAGCCGCTCGCG
Source organism: Candidatus Rokuibacteriota bacterium (assembly GCA_003220435.1). Taxonomy (GTDB): domain Bacteria; phylum Methylomirabilota; class Methylomirabilia; order Rokubacteriales; family CSP1-6; genus AR31. The sequence continues at coordinate 836 of QHSL01000087.1, forward strand.
GTCGTCGACGCGTGGGCGGACGGGTTCGAGAAGGCATGGAGCCGCTTGCGCTCCTAGCCTTCAGTGAGGCAATCCCCGGCGAGGCCGACGACGCGGCCGGCGCACCTACCGATAAGCATCACCACGATGCCGTATCGCGCCGATATCCACGGTTCGCTGTCCATCATCGATCGAATAAATCACGCGATAGTCACCAATGCGGATACGCCAGAGGTCGTCGGGTCCTTGAAGCTTTATACAGCCTTGCGGTCTCGGGTTCGATCCGAGAGCTTCGACACGGGAGAGAACGCGGCGTGCCACTCGCTTCTCGAGCTGCTCGAGCTCCCGACGAGCCGACCGTGCAAAGACAACGGAGTACTCAGCCACGCTGACGTCGCCGGCGACGCCCCAGGACGCGCTGCTTTACGCTCTCCAGCGATTCTCGAGGTTCCGACTTGCGCTGCTTCAGCAGTGCCTGGTCGTAGAAGTCTTCCCACAACCGGCGTTGCTTCTTGAGATCGATCTGGACCGCTGTCTTGTGACCGGAATCGTCAATCACGAATTGAACACCTTTCACTATCTCGCCCCCCTCGACCTTCCAGTCCGCCTGACCTTCGCGAGCAAGGCGAGCCAGGCGGCCATGAGTCTCGATTTCACGACCTTGCCTGCCACAGCCGGAGCGTAGCACGACGATGGAGAAGCTCGCACTGTTCGGTGGAACCCCAGTGCGCGCGACGCGTCTGCCCTACGCGCGCCAGACGATCGAGGCCGACGACGCGGCCGCCGTGCAGGCGGCGCTCGGCGGCGACTGGATCACGCAGGGGCCCCTCGTCGCGCGGTTCGAGCAGGTGCTGGCCGCGCGCGCGGGCGTCGCGCACGCGGTGGCGTTCTCGAGCGGCACCGCCGCGCTTCACGCGGCGTGCTGGGCGGCGGGCCTCGGCCCGGGCGACGAGGCCATCACGACGCCTCTAACCTTCGCGGCGACCGCCAGCGCGGTCGTGTACCAGGGCGCCCGGCCGGTGTTCGCCGATATCGACACCGGCACGCTGAACGTCGCCCCGGACGCGGTCAAGCGCGTGGCGACCGCGCGGACCCGCGCGCTCCTGCCCGTGGACTTCGCCGGGCTGCCGTGCGACTACGCGCGGCTCGTGGCGCTGGCGCGCGAGCACGGTTGGGTCGTCATCGCCGACGCCGCCCACTCGTTCGGTGGCGCGGCGGGCGCCCGCCCGGTCGGCGCCCTCGCCGACATGACGACGCTGTCGTTCCATCCGGCGAAGCTGATCACGACCGGCGAAGGCGGCGCGGTGCTCACCGACCGCGCGGACTTCGCCGACCGACTCCGTACGATGCGCCATCACGGGATCCGTTACGCCGACCCCGCGCGCCCCTGGCGCCACGACATCCCGGAGATCGGGCAGAACTACCGGCTCACCGACTTCCAATCGGCGCTCGGGCTCTCGCAGCTCGCCAAGCTCGACCGCTTCTGGGAGCGCCGCGATCGGCTCGCACGTCGCTACCGCGACCGCTTGAGCGGCTCGAACTTCGTCGAGCTGCCGACGCTGCCGGCGGATCGGCGGCACGGCTGGCACCTCTTCGTCGTGCTGCTCCGCCTCGATCGCCTCGGCGCGGACCGCGACACGATCGTGGAAGCCCTGCGGGCCGAGAACATCGGCGCGACGGTCCACTATCCGCTCGTCTACCGTCACACGGCCTACCGCGAGCGGTTCGGGTACTCGGCGGGGCTCTGTCCCGCGGCCGAGACCGTCGAGGCGCGCCTGGTGACGCTGCCGCTGTTCCCGGCGATGACCGAGGACGATCAGGACGACGTGCTGCGAGCGCTCGACAAGGTGTTCGCCCACTACGCCCGATGAGCCACGCCCGATGAATCTCCGCGCCGCATCCGAGATCCTCTTCGCGCTCGGCCGTCGCTACCCGCGACTGCCCGTCGCGTTCCTGCGCGCGATGCCGCGTCCCGTTCTGCTGGCGCTGCGCGCGCCGGCGTTCCGCGAGACCCTCCGGGTCGCCTCGCGGGCACCGTGGTATCGCGACGCGTTCGCCGCTGCGCGAGTCGACGTCCGCCGGGCGCGCCGGCCCGAGGATCTCGGCGCCTTCTTCCTCACGCCCGAGGTGCTGAAGACCCGCCCCGAGGCGCTGCTTGCCGGGACGCCCGAGCTCGCCCTCGAGAGCTCCGGCACCTCGGGGCACGTGTCGCGCGTCTACCTGAGCCGGCGCGAGCTCGAGTACAACGCGCGCCAGGGAGGCCTGATGCTCGGCCTCTACGGCCTCGGCCGCGGCGACCGGCTCCTGTCGACGCTCGATCTCGGCTGGGGCCTGGGGTCGGTGCTCGTCGAGCGGCTCGTGCGCCGGACCCCACTCTTCGCGATGGTCGTCGGGCGCGTGGATCCGGACGAGGCGTATCGCCGGCTGGCGGAGTACCGCTTCAACGTGGTCGTGAGCGATCCGTTCTGGCTCGCGCGGCTGACCGAGATCGCACGCGAGCGCGGCCGGCCCGGCCCGCTGAAGGTCCTGATCGGAGGCGGCGAGGGGATCACGGAGCGCGCGCGCGCCGAGCTCGAGTCGTTCTGGGGTGCGATCCTCTGTATGACGTACGCCTCGACCGAGGCCGCGACGATCCTCGCGTTCGAGTGCACGCATCGCGCGGGCTACCACGTGAACGAGTTCGACTTCTGCGTGGAGATCGCCGACGGGGACTCCGAGGGCTACGGCGAGATCGTGCTCACGACGGTGAGCCGGAGCGTGATGCCGCTCATCCGGTACCGCACGGGTGACGTCGCCCGCTGGCTTCCCGAGCCGTGTCCCTGCGGCCTCGCGTTTCGCCGGCTCTCTCCGCTGCGCGGTCGGCTCGACGAGCAGGTGTCGTGCGCCTGGGGCAACCTCCATCCCGAGTTCTTCGAGCCCTTGCTGCGCGAGGTGCCGGGGCTCGCCAGCGACTGGCAGGTCGGCGTCTACGAGCGCGAGCTCACGCACGTCGTCCAGCTGCGTCTCGAGGTCGAGGGCGATGGCGCTGCGCGCGAGCGCGCGGTTCAGGAGGTGCTCGGCGCGCTCCAGAGATCGCGGCCCGACGCGTGGCTCGCCTACTGCCAGCGGCTGATCGATGTTGAGTTCGCGTTTTTCGCGCCGGGTAGGCTCCGCACCGCGCGCAAGCTGCTACGGCTGGTGGACGAGCGAGGGAGCGGGCCGCCCGCGTGGGTCGCACAGGCCGTCCAGGGGATCCGCCCCAGGTGACCGCCGCGCTCCGGCTACGGCAGGAGCTGGAAGCCCTCGGCGTGAGCGGCGTCCCGGAGCCGCTGGTCGAGGCAGACGAAATCGTGTTGAGCGGGGTGCCCATCCGCCCACAAGAGCCCGGCCGCCAGCTGCAGGGCGTCGGCGGCGCTCAGCGAGTGCAAGGTGAGGGCGCGCGCCGCCGCGTCGCGGACGCGATGACTGGGCTGGATCTCCGTCCAGTCCGCGGCCAGGTGCGCGAGGATTCGTCGCATCTGTTCCTCCTGGGCTCGGGTGAGGGCGCCGTCGCGTCTCCGCCGAGCGAAGGCGGAATAGCATTCGATCGGCGTCGTCCACCAGACCACGAGAGCAGGGTCATCGGCAGCGAGCCTTCTCACGAGGTTGCTGTGCGCATCCCGCAGGCAGAGCGGAACGAGCGCCGATGCGTCCCAGAACTTCAGCGGCCGCTCTCACGTTCCTCGAGCAGCGCCTTGAGGACGGCTCCGCTCGGGTCGGCGGGGCGCGACAGCTTCCAGAATCCCTTGGGAATCTTGCCGGACCCGAGGCGAACGAGGCCGGCGCGAGCCAGCTCGGTCAGATGGGCCGGCATCGCCGTGGAGTCACGACCGATCGGGATAATTTTTGCGATGGGTCTGCCGCGCTCAGTCACGATTACTTCTTCTCCTGCCTTGACCCGAGCCAGATGCTCGCTCAGGTTCGCCTTGAGCCTGGAAACTGGGGCACTCCGCATTTCTCGGCCTCCTCTGGTCTGATCGACATGACTAGTATGGTCACTTTCGAGGCGGCTCGCAAGCGTGCCGGTTCGGTGACGGCCGGGATCGCTTTGGCGGTCGCTCTTACGTCCCCGGCGGCCGGCCAGGAGCCGGCCCCCGTCCTGTCCGACATGGAGGCCGCCTACGCGCGCGTGCAGAGCTACACCGCGCGCTTCGTCCGCCAGGAGGTCGTCGACGGCGCGCTGAGGCCGCGCGAGGAAGCGCTGCTCAAGTTCCAGCGTCCCGGCTCCATCTATCTGCGCTGGACCGCCGGCCGTCCGGCCGGGCGCGAGATCCTCTTCGTACCGGGCCAGAACGGTGACCGCATGCTCGTGCGGGAGCCCGGGCTCTTCGCCAGTCTCGCGACGATCGTCATGGCGCCCGACAGCCCGCGGGTGCTCGAGGAGAGCCGCCATCCCGTGACCGACATCGGGATCGGCCGGCTGATCGGTCTGATTCTCGACAACGCGCGTCGGGCGGCCGCCGCCGGCGACCTCGTGGTGCGCGACCTGGGCGCCTCCGCTGGCCCCGAGGGCCCGGGACGGGGCGTCGAGATGGTCCTGCCGGCTCAGGCGGACAAGGGCTACTACTGCCGACGGCTCGCCCTGGTGATCGGTGAAAGCTCGGGCCTGCCCCTGCGGGCGGTCATCTACGACTGGGCCGACCGGATGGTCGCCGAGTACGGGTACCTTGACCTGAAGCTCGACCCGCCGCTCGGCGCGCGGGACTTCGATCCAGCCAATCCCGAGTATGCGTTCCCGCGCTGGAAGATCAGCCGATAGGCGCGCAAAAATGGCGCCCCTTCAGGCGTTACCGCCTATACTTCAACCTCTCTGCTTCGAGGAGCACAGGAGGTAAGAAGATGATGTGGTCTAGGAACCTCATCGTCGCGGTCACGCTCGCTTCGATGCTCGGATCCGATCTCGCGGGCGGGATCTCGATCGCGCAGACCGGGAGCGGGCCAGGAATGGTCCCGCCGTTGAGCAGCGGCGACGGAACCTACGGCAAGGTTCTGCCCGGCCCCGGCACGACCACGCCGTACCTGAATGGGCCGCAGCCGCAGCTCCAGATGCTCCCGCAGGGACAGCCGTCGGTCGTTCAGCGTCCGGCCGGCCCGGTGGTTCAGAATCTCTGCCAGCCGGCCGGCCGGTCGTATCAGACCGTTTCGGTTCCGCGCACACGCGTTCCGGAGCCGTTGCCGTTCCAGCCACAGGCCCCGACGACCACGGTCACTCAGGTCACGGTATCGCAGGGCGCTCAGGGCATCGCGTCGCAGCCGACCGCCGACGCGAGGGCGCCGGCCGGCGGGCAAACGCAGGGCAGCCCGGACGTCGACGAGCTCTCGCGCATCGAGGCCGGCTTCAATCTCGACCCGATGCGTCCAGTGGCCGTGCCCGGCTTCCAACCGCAATACGGTGCCCAGCGGGTGAGCCAGCAGCTCACGAGCCAACTACTCACGAATCAACAACTCACGAATCAACAGCTCACGAATCAGCAACTCGCGAATCAGCAGCAAGGCTCGGCTCCGCAGCAAGTCTCGGTCCTGCAGCAAGGTGGCGCTCAGCAAACCGGTTTGCAGGATCAAGCATTCCTCGGCCCCTACGGAACGCCGCTGCGCCAGTACGGCTACGCGATGTTCGCGACGAACGTCTCCACGTTCGCGCCCGTCGACGACATCCCGGTCGGGCCCGACTATGTCCTCGGCCCGGGCGACGACCTCACGATCAACGTGTGGGGAGCGGTGGACAGCACGCTGATCCGCACCGTGGACCGCAACGGCCGCATCGTGCTGCCGAAGGTCGGCGACCTCCGCATCTGGGGCCTCACGTTCTCCCAGGCCGACCGGCTGATCCGCGACGAGCTCGGCCGCTACTTCCGCGGCTTCCAGACCAGCGTGACGATGGGTCGCTTGCGCACCGTGAGCGTCCACGTCGTCGGCGAGGTCTGCCAGCCCGGCGTGTACACGCTGAGCTCGCTCTCCACCGTGACGAACGCGCTCTACAGCGCCGGCGGGCCGACCAAGCTCGGCTCGCTTCGAGAGGTGCGTCTCCTCCGCGGCAACGTGCAGGTCGCGAAGCTCGACCTCTACGATTTCCTCCAGCGTGGCGACCGGACGCGCGACTACCGCCTGGAGTCGGGTGACACGATCTTCGTCCCGACCATCGGCGACGTCGTGGCGGTGGCGGGCGAGGTGAAGCGACCGGCGATCTACGAGATCACGAGCGGCACGCGGCTGGCCGATGTCGTTTCGCTCGCCGGCGGGGTCACGCCCACGAGCTATGTCAAGCGGGTCCAGATCGTCCGCGCCCTCCCGGACGCCGAGCGGGTCACCCTCGACGTCGACCTGGCGAGCCACTACCTCAAGGGCGAGGAGCCCGGGAACCCGCCGATCAACGCGGGCGACCTCGTGCTGATCCACCGGAGCGACCCGCGCGTCTACAACATCGTGAAGGTCGAGGGCGCGGTGAGGTATCCGGGTGCCTATGAGCTCAAGCCGATGATGCGCATCGGCCAGCTCCTGCCGCCCGACCAGCTTCTGCCCGAAGCGTACGCCGAACGCGTCGAGGTGGCTCGCCGCCGGCCCGATCTGTCGATGGAGATCGTCTCCGTCGATCTCAAGAAGGCGTGGAGCGGCGACACGAGCCAGGATCTCCTGCTGAAGCCGCTGGACGAGGTCACAGTGCGCACCGAGCTCAGGTCGGCTCGGACGATCACGCTGAGCGGCGAGGTCGTGCGCCCGGGGATCTACACGATCGCCGAGGGCGAGCGGCTGAGCTCGGTCCTGGCGCGGGCCGGCGGCTTCACCGACCGCGCGTTCCTGAAGGGCTCGGTCTTCACGCGGGCGTCGCTGCGGAAGATCGAGCAGGAGCAGCTGGACGGCTTCCTCAAGGTGCAGGAGCAGCGCATGCTCGCCTCGGCGGCGACGATGGTCGTCGGCGCCGAGAAGGAGGAGGTTGCGGCCCAGCAGCAGGCGCTGCAGGCACGCCGCGAGATGGTGAAGATCCTGGCCTCGAAGGTCGCGGTCGGACGGATGGTCGTGCAGCTCGGCCCGCCCGACAAGCTCAAGGGCACCGAGAACGACGTCATCCTGATCGACGGCGACGCGCTGACCGTGCCGGAGCCGGCGCAGTCCGTGTACGTGCTGGGCTCGGTCCGCAACTCGACTTCGGTCCAGTACAAAGAAGGCGCCTCCATCGACTACTACATCAACCGGGTCGGGGGCTTCGCGAAGGAAGCCGACAAGAAGGAAACCCACATCGTGAAGGCCGACGGTTCGGCGATCTCGAGCTTCACTAACGTCCGCGAGATCGAGCCGGGCGATGCCGTGATCGTGCCGCCCAAGGAAGAGGAGAAGATCCGGGCGCTGCCGACGATCCGCGACATCGTCCAGACCATCGGCTCGGCGCTCCTGGGCATGGCGGCGCTGGCTATTTTGTTCTAATGGGGGGCCTCGAAGGGCCCCCCAAGCCCCCCGCGCTCGGACACGCCCCGGCTTAGCCGGGGCGCGCCTCGACGAGGCGCGCCGGTCTGGGGCCTCGAAGGGCCCCCCAAAGGCACGCACGCACAACACAATGCGCTATCAATTCGTCGACGAGATCGTGTCGCTTGCCCTTGACGGCGTGCCCCGCATCGAAGTGGCCAAGCGCTTCGATGCGGGTGACGACGTCTTCAGCGGCCCGCGCGAGGTCGATCGCGTCCCCGAGTCGATGCTGCTCGAGCTGATGGCCATGACCGGCGGACATCTGATCTTTCGTCACCTGGGCCGGAGCCGGTTGCCGCTCCTGCTCAAGGTGCGGGAGTGCTCGTTCGACTCCACCGCGGTCGCCGGGGAGCCACTGCGCGCCGTGGCCGAGCTGCGCGGCGTGTCCCTCGTGGCCGACGGGACGAGCGTCGCGGAAACCGACGCTCAGGTGTACCGCGGGAGCGAGCGCCTCGCGCACGCACGGCTCATGTTCGTGTGCGTGAGCGTGCCGGGGGCCGCGCTGGCCGCCAACGGAGGCGGGGCGTGAGCGCGCGGAGCGTGGTGCTGACCGGACGCGGGATCGTCTCGCCGCTCGGCGTCGGTGCCGACGTCCACTGGGACGCGCTCTGCGCCGGCCGCTCCGCGGTCGGCCGGCTCGACCGGCTCGCCGCGCTCGGGCTGCCGGCGTCCCGCGGCGCCGAGGTGACGGCCGACTCCATCCAGCCCGAGCTGGCGCGGCTGCCGCGCAAGCAGCAGAAGCTCTACAACCGCGCGACGCTCCTCGCGATGCTCGGCGCCGCGCTCGCGATGGACGACGCCGGGCTCGGGCCCGGGGCCGGCGATCCCGGCCGCTTCGGTGTGCTGCTGGGCGTGAACACGCTCTCGTGGGACTTCCGCGCGATGCTCGAGTACCTGGCGGCGTCCGAGTCGCGGCAGGCGCCCGGGCGCCTCGACATGACGCTGGCCAACGGTTACTGCATGCGGTCGATCAACCCGCTCGACTTTTCGCTCAAGACACTGCCGAATCTGGTGGCCGGCCACGTCGCGATCGCGCACGACGCGCAGGGCTTCTGTCGCGCGATGACGGAGGGACACGTGGGCGGTGCGCGCGCGGTGGGCGACGCCTATCGCCTCATCGCCGAGGGCGACCTCGACGTGGCGCTCTGCGGCGGCGCCGACGACCAGCTCGAGGAGCTCTTCTTCGCCACGCACTGGGGCGCGGGCGTGATGGCGTCCGACGACGGCCGGCCGGGGCTGGTGCCGGGCGAGGGAAGCGGTCTGCTCGTGCTGGAGGCGGCCGAGCGCGCGCGCGCGCGCGGCGCGACGGCGCACGGCGAGATCGCCGGCTTCGCGGCGAGCGCCGGCGCCGGGCAGCTCGCCGGCGACGAGGAGCCGGCGCGGCTGGCCGAGCGACTGGCGCGGGTGATCGACGCCGTCCTGGAGGAGTCCGCCGAGACCCCCGACCTCGTGAGCCTTCACGGCGACTCGCTGCCGGCGCACGATGCGGCCGAGCAGGCGGCGCTGGCGCACGTGCTCGGCGCGCGCGCGCACGCGACGCCGCGCCTGCGGATGAAGGGGGCCCACGCGGATCTCGGCGCGGCGTCGAGTCCCGTGGAACTCCTGGCTTGTTCGGCGGCCATCGAGCACGCTACACTGCCGCGTGCCGTCGCAGAATCTCCGTCCTCGCCGCCGTCGACGTTTCGGTGCGCCCTGGTGATCTCGCTCGGATTGTTCGGCGAGTGCGCGGCGCTGATCGTGCGGACCCCTCATAGCCGCACTGCGGACCATGGCGCTGCAGATTGATCTGACCGGTCGGGTGGCCCTCGTCACCGGTGCGTCGCGCGGAATCGGCCGGGCGATCGCGGCGGCGCTCGCGCGCGCCGGAGCGACCGTCTGCATCAACTATCGCCAGCAACACGAGCGAGCCAAGGAGACGCTGCTGGCGATCGAGGCGGCGGGCGGCCACGCGTTCGTGCACCAGGCCGACGTGAGTGTCCGCCGCCAGGCCGGCGAGCTGATCGAGGCCGTCGTCGCCCGCGCCGGACATCTCGATATCCTCGTCAACAACGCGGGCATCACCCGCGAGGGACTGTTTCTCGAGATGTCGGACGACGAATGGACATCGGTGCTCAAAACCAATCTCGACGGCGTCTACCACTGCGCGCGACTGGGCGCGCACCACATGCTCCGGCGCGGCTGGGGCCGGATCATCAACGTGAGCTCGGTGCTGGTGTCGCGGGCCGGCCGCGGTCAGGTGAACTACGCGGCCTCCAAGGGCGGCGTCAACGCCCTCACCGGCGCGCTCGCCAGCGAGCTGGCGCCCCGCGGCGTGACGGTGAACGCGATCGCGCCGGGGCTGATCGAGACCGACATGAGTCGCCCGTTCATCGCCGCGACCGCCTCGCGGATCCGCGAGTGGGTCCCGATGCGACGCGTGGGCCGACCCGAGGAGGTGGCGGCGCTCGCCGTGTTCCTGGCGTCGGAGGAAGCGAGCTACATCACCGGCCAGGTCATCGCCGTGGACGGCGGCATCGGCTGAAGGCTATGTGAGGAGGGCGCGAACGCATGGAGCCGGACACCCTGAAGATCTGGACCCGATCCGAGGTGCACGTGAGCGTCGGCAAGATGATCGTCGAGTCTCTGGGCGTCGACGAGGGAAAGGTCACCGACGACGCCGCGCTCGTGCGCGACCTCGGCGCCGAGTCGATCGACTTCCTCGACATGAGCTTCAAGTGCCAGCAGATCTTCGGGGTCGACCTGCCGATGCGCCTCATCCAGGACCGCCGGATCGAGTGGCGCGATCTGACCGTGCTGGCGAAGGTCATCGAGGCGCGGCACGGCGTCCGGGTGCCGGCCGAGGAGCTGCGGACGGTGGCGCCGGCGACCGCCGCCGCCGTCCTCGCGCACGTGGCGGCCAAGCACGGCGTGCGCCGCGTCGAGGGCGACGAGCGCGCGCTCGTGCGCGAGCTGGTCCGGCGCATCCTCGACGATCTGGCCGCGACGCCGCTCGATCTCTCGGGTCTCACCGTCGAAGACCTCGCCGGCTACCTCGACGGCGGCCTCCATGCGCCGGGAGCGCTCGACGCGGTGATGAACCGCTTCACGGTGCGTGCCGTCGGCGAGTACATCGTGACGCAGCTCGCGCGCGCCGGGCGGCTCGCGCCCGGAGCCTGAGGGAGCCTCGCGCTCAGGCGCCCGCCGGGGCGCCGTCGATCCCGATGCGCTTCGTATTCGTCGATCGTATCGTCGGCGCCGATCCCGGGCGGCGCATCGAGACGCTGAAGAACGTCAGCGCCAACGAGGACGTGTTCGCCGATCACTTTCCGGGCTACCCGGTGTTCCCGGGAGCGCTCGTCGTGGAAAGCTTCGCGCAAGCGTGCCAGCTCCTGATCGCCATGAGTCATGACTTCGCCGAGATCGGCCGGCTCGAGCGCCTCTCGCGCGTCGCGTTCGCCCGGCCGATTCGCCCGGGTGACCAGCTGCGGATCCGGTGCGAGCGGCGGACCGGGGGTGACGCGTGGGCGCTCGACGCCACCGCCACCGTCGACGGCGTCCGCGTCGCGGCGGCCGTGCTCGAGTACACGCTCGAGCGGTCGGCGCCGGGCACCGGCGCCGCGCGGCAGGCCGAACGGCTCCGCGTCCTCCAGCGCGAGCTCGAGCCGGCGTCACTCGCGCTGGCGCCGCGAGGCAGCGCCGCGGCGGCGCCCGGTGGCGTCGATGAGTGACCCGGCGCCGCGCCAGGTGCTGGTGACCGGCGGCGGCCGCGGCATCGGGCGGGCGATCGCGCTGCGCTTCGCCGAATCGGGCGCCCACGTGTTCGTGAACTTCTTCGTGAACCGCGAGGCGGCCGAGAAGACCGCGCGCGACGTCGAGCTCCGCGGTGGCACGGCGCAGCTGCTCCAGGCCGACCTCAAGGAGCCGGAAGAGATCCGCAAGCTGATGGCGGAGGTCGAGCGCCGGGCCGGGCGCCTCGACGTCCTGGTGAGCAACGCCGCGTCGGGCGTCCTCCGCAGCGGGCTCGAGCTCTCGCCGAAGCAATGGGACTGGGTCCTGGCGACCAACGCGCGCGCGCTGCTGGTGCTCGCCCAGGATGCGGCGCGCCTCATGACCGCCGGCGGGCGCATCATCGCGCTGTCGAGCCTGGGAAGCCAGCGCGTCATCCCAGGCTACGCCGCGATCGGCGTCTCGAAGGCGGCGCTCGAGGCCCTCACGCGGTACCTCGCCGCCGAGCTGGCCCCGAAGAGGATCACCGTCAACACGGTCTCGGCCGGCGCGGTGGGCACGGACGTGTGGCAGGCGATGCCCGATGGGGGCGCGGCGCTCGAGGCGATCCGCGAGCGCACGCCCGGCGGTGCGCTGGTCACGCCCGAGGAGGTCGCCGACGTGGTGTTCTTCCTTGCGAGCCCGGCCGCGCGGGCGATCCAGGGTCAGGTCCTCACGGTGGACGGTGGCTACTCGCTCCTCGCCTGAGCCCGACGCGCGCCGGCGCGTAGTCGTGACCGGCCTCGACGTCGTGACGCCCATCGGGGCCGACCTGGACGGGTTCTGGAAGAGTGCGCTCGCGGGCGTCTCGGGGGTCAAGCGCATCGCCCACTTCGACCCCGAGGGGCTGCCGACGCAGATCGCCGCCGCGCTCGACGACCGTACGCTGATCGAGGAGTTTCGGTCCGAGGCGGCCCTCGATCCGCTGGAGCCGCGCGGGGTGGTCGTGGGCGTGCGCGCCGCGCGCGGCGCCGTCGCCCGCGCCGGGGCCCGCGAGCCGCTCGCCTCCGTCCGGGCGGGCGTGTTCGTGGGCACGAGCGGCGAGCGCCACGATCTGCGGACTCTGGGGGACATCGCGTACGCGAGCCGGCCGGCCGGCGCGCTCCTGACACCGGCCGGGTTCATCAAGGAGTTCGCGCGTCGCGCGGCGGCGGGGCGCTTCTACCGGATCTGGCCCCAGTACCTCGCCTCGCGGCTGGCGGCGCGCTTCGCGATCGCAGGCCCGACCGCGACGATCCAGACCGCTTGCACCTCGTCGGCCCAGGCCATCGGCGAAGCGTACCGGGCGATCCGCCGCGGCGAGATCGACGTGGCGCTGGCCGGGGGCGCCGAGTGCATCGTCTCGCCGATCGAGGTGCAGCTCTTCTGCCTGCTCGGCGTGATGTCGCGCCAGAACGGCGCCCCCGCAACGGCGAGCCGTCCCTTCGACGCGCGCCGCGACGGCTTCGTGATGGGCGAGGGCGCCGGATTCCTGCTCCTCGAGGATGCCGAGCACGCGCGGCGCCGGGGCGCCCCGGCCGTCGCCGAGCTCGCGGGCTACGGGACGACGTGCGACGCCTACCGCGTCACCGACGAGGCGCCGGACGGCCGCGGGGCGATCGGCGCGATGCGCCGCGCCCTCGACGACGCGGGCCTGGGCCCTGCGGACGTGGACTACGTCAACGCCCACGGCACCTCGACCCCGATGAACGACCGGGTCGAGACCGCCGCGATCAAGACCGTGTTCGGCGCCGAGGCGGCGCGCCTGCTGGTGAGCTCGACCAAGTCCATGATCGGTCACACGATCTCGGCCGCCGGCGCCATCGAGCTGGCGACCACGATCCTGGCCGTCCGCGATCAGATCGCGCCGCCAACGATCAACTATCGCGTGCCCGACCCGGAGTGCGACCTGCGCTACGTGCCCAACGTGCCGGCGCCGGCGCGCATCCGGGCGGCGATCTCGAACTCGTTCGGCTTCGGCGGCCACAACGACTGTCTGCTCGTGCGGGAGATCGAGCGCTGAGCGACGCGACGCGACCCACCCTGTCGGTCGTGGTCCCCGTCTTCGACGAGGCGCCGAGCCTCGTCGATCTCCACCATCGCCTCACGCTCGCGCTCAAGGGGATCGGGCAGACGTACGAGGTCATCTTCGTCGACGACGGCAGCCGCGACGGATCGGCGGACATCCTGCGCGCGCTGCACGCCCAGGACCCCGCGATCCGAATGATCCGGTTCAACCGCAACTACGGCCAGCACGCGGCGGTGTTCGCGGGCATGGAGCGCGCGCGGGGCGACGTCGTCGTCACGCTGGACGCCGACCTCCAGAACCCGCCGGAGGAGATCCCGCGCCTGCTGCAGGCGCTCACCGACGGCGTCGATGTCGTCGGCGGCCGGCGCGTGGGCCGTCACGATTCGTGGGGGCGGCGGGCGGCGTCGTGGGTCGTCAACCGTGTGACGTCCGCGGTCGTCGGCGTCCGGCAGCGCGACTACGGCTGCATGCTGAGAGCCTACCGGCGCACGGTGGTCGATCAGATCCTGGCGTGTCAGGGCGTGTCCCAGTTCATTCCGGCGCTCGCGGCCAGCTTCGCGGCGTCGGTCAGCGAGATCCCGATCGGTCACGCCGCGCGGGAGCACGGGCGCTCGCGCTACGGGCTCTTTCGGCTGCTCCGGCTCAACTTCGATTTGCTGACCGGGTTCTCGCTGCTCCCGATCCAGCTCGTGAGCCTCATCGGGATCCTCGTGTCGCTCCTGGGTCTCGGCTTCGGCGCGTTCCTGGGGCTGCGCCGCCTCCTGATCGGACCCGAGGTCCAGGGGGTGTTCACGCTGTTCGCGATCCTGTTCTTCTTCGTCGGCCTCCAGATCCTCGCGCTGGGGCTGATCGGCGAGTACGTCGGCCGCATCTACCAGGAGGTCCGGCGGCGGCCGCGCTACGTGATCAGCGAGGTGCTCGAGTGAGCCGCGCGCGCGCAGTGCGCGCCGCAGGCCGTCGCGGGGCTGGGGCCCCGCCGGCCGAGGCGCGGCTAAGAACGGTCGTGTTCGCATACCACACGATCGGCGCCCGGGCGCTCGAGGCGCTGCTCGCGCGAAGGGAAGACGTGATCGCCGTCGTCACCCACGCCGACGATCCCGGCGAGGGCGACTGGTTCGAGTCGGTCGCCGGGCTCGCGCGCGCGCACCGTCTGCCGTGCCTGACGCCGTCCTCGCCGAATCGCCCCGAGCTCATCGACGCGCTGCGACCGCTCGCTCCCGACCTCCTCCTGTCCGTCTGGTATCGGCGGCTCCTGGGCCCTGCGCTCCTGGCGCTGCCCCGCGTGGCCGCGCTCAACCTGCACGGCTCGCTCTTGCCCAGGTATCGCGGGCGCGCGCCGCTCAACTGGGTGCTGGTGAACGGCGAGGAGCGCACCGGGGTCACGCTCCACCACATGAACGAAGCGGCCGACGCCGGAGACATCGTGGCGCAGCGGCCGATCGACATCGCGCCCGACGACACGGCCCTGACCCTGTATCAGCGGATGGTGAAGGAGGGCGTGGATCTCCTGCTGGAGACGTTGCCCGCGGTAGTCGCCGGCACCGCGCCGCGCGTGCCCCAGGATCACGCGCGCGCGACGACAGTGGGGCGCCGGCGTCCCGAGGACGGTCGCATCGAGTGGACGTGGCCGGCCGTGCGGATCGCGAACATGATCCGCGCCGTCACGCATCCGTTCCCCGGCGCCTTCGCGGGCGACGGGAGCGCGCGCCTCTGGCTGTGGGCCGGGTCGCCCCTGCCAGAGGCTCCGCACGCAGCACTCCCCGGCACGCTCCTCGAGATCGTCGCCGGTCGCGGCGTCACGGTGGCCACCGGCGTCGGCGCGCTGCTACTCACCCGTGTCCAGAGCGGAGGCGGCGCCGAGGAGCCCGCCGACGCATGGGCTACCTACCGGCGTCTGCGCCCGGGCATGCGCCTGACGGAGGTCGCGTGAAGGTCCTGATCACCGGCGGCGCCGGCTTTCTCGGCTCGCACCTCGCCGAGGCGTGGCTCGATCGAGGGCAGGAGGTCACCGTCCTCGATCCGGCGAGCGACCTCAAGATCCGCCACCTGCGCGCGAATCCGCGATTCCGGGCGATCCGCGAGTCGGTGCTGAACCGCGAGATTCTCGAGGGCCTGGTGGCGTGGTCCGATCTCGTGTACCACCTCGCCGCGGTTGTCGGCGTCGAGCACTACGTTGGCGATCCCTACCAGGTCCTCACCGTCAACATCAACGGCACCCAGGACGTGCTGACCGCCGCGTTCCGTCATCAGAAGAAGGTCGTCTTCACATCGACTTCCGAGATCTACGGACGGAACAGGGCCGTGCCGTTCCACGAGGACAGCGACCGCGTGCTCGGCTCGACGCGGACGGACCGGTGGTGCTACTCGACCTCGAAGGCCGCCGGCGAGCATCTCTGCTTCGCGTTCGCGCGCATGGGGCTTCGCGTGGTCGTCCTGCGGTACTTCAACGTCTACGGTCCGCGGCTCGACCAGATGGACCGCGGCCGCGTCGTCACGATCTTCATGGGTCAGCTGCTGCGGGGCGAGCCCCTGACGGTGATCGGCGACGGCTCCCAGACGCGCACGTTCACCTACGTCGACGACGCCGTGCGCGCGACCGTGCAGGCCGGGCTCCGGCCGGAGGCCGAGGGGCTCGCGATCAACGTCGGCTCGGAGGAGGAGGTCTCGATCCTCGACCTGGCCCAGCGGATGGTCCGGCTCTCCGGCTCTTCCTCCCGCGTGATCCGGGTGCCGCAGGAGGCGGTTTACGAGACGGGTTACGAGGACATCCCGCGGCGCGTGCCGGCCGCGGGCCGGATGCGGGAGATCCTGGGCGTGCGGGCCGACACCCCGCTCGACGACGGGCTCAAGCGGACGATCGAGTGGTACAAACGACAGTAGCCCTGCGCGTCGATGTCGACACCCGCCGCGGCCTCACCGAAGGGGTGCCGCGACTGCTCGAGCTCTTCCGGCGCGCGGGGGTTCGCGCGTCGTTCTTCGTGACGATGGGGCCTGATCGCTCCGGGCGCGCGATCCGCCGCATGCTGCGGCCAGGCTTTCTGCTCAAGATGTGGCGCACGAACGCGCTCAGGCTCTACGGGCTCCGCACGCTGCTCTCGGGCACGCTGTTGCCGTCGCGCCCGGTCGGCTCGGGCGCGGCCGGACTGCTCCGGCAGATCGCCGGCCAGGGCCACGAGCTCGCCGTCCACGGCTGGGACCACGTCGGCTGGCAGGACCGAATCCATCGACTCGATGCGCACGCCATTCGCGCCGACCTGGCGCGGGCGGCGCAGGCCTTCGAGGCGGCGATGGGCGTCGCCCCGCACGCGAGCGCCGCGCCGGGCTGGCGGACGTCGGACGCGGCGCTCTCGGTCCAGGAGACCTTCGGCTTCCGCTATGCGAGCGACACGCGCGGTGAGACGCCGTTCCGGCCGAGCGTCGGCGGCGCCGTGCTCGCAACGCTCCAGGTGCCGACGACGCTGCCCACGATGGACGAGCTCTTGGGGCGCGTCAGCGATCTGCCGGGCGCGCTCGCGGGCTCGCTTCGACCCGGCGTCAACGTCTTCACGCTCCACGCGGAGGTCGAGGGAGGACCTCTCGCGCCGGTGTTCGAGACGTTTCTCACCGACCTCCGACGGAGGGGCGCGGTGCTCGCGACCCTCGACGAGATCGCGGCTCAGGCGCTCGCCAGAGTGGACGAGGTCCCGGTGGTGCCCGTGGTGCGCGGCGCCGTCGCCGGCCGGAGCGGATGGATCGCGACGCAGCGAGGCCCCCGGGCACGCACCGCGCTGACTCGTGAATGAAGGGATGGATCGTCGCGATCGCGGTCTCGCTCGCGCTCGTTTCGGCACGCGCCGACAGCCAGCCGCAGCCGCTCATTCGCATCCACGCCGGCGGCAACGAGCTGAGAGCCCTGCGCGAGGCGCCCGTCGCCTACTCGGTCCTGGAGGAGATCGTCGCCGACATCTCGCGGCCGACCGTGCCGCATGCGGCGCCGGTGACGATCGTCCGCGTGTCGCCGCCGCAGGAGATCGACTATCTCCTGTGTGTCACCAGCAGCGGCACGCTCGTCGTCGGCGAGCGCATTCACACGCTCGGCGCCGACGGACCGCGGCGCGTCTTCGTGCGCGGTGAGATCTTGAGGAGCTACCCGTCGGTGAGCGGGGCCGACGGCTGGCTCTGGCTCGTCGACGTCCCGCTCAGCCGGGAAGTGAGGGTGACGCTCCAGCTTCGCGCGCCCGCCCGCTGGCCGCTCGAGGCGGTCGCCGTGACCACGGATATCGCTCAGTGACGTGCACGACGGCCCGTGCGGCCGTGCTGGCGCTCGTCCTGGCCGGTTGCGAGTCGTTCGACAAGCCGCCGGCCACGCTGGAGGCGCGGAAGCCGCCCGCCGCCACGGCCCCGGCCGAGAGCGAGCCGACGCGGTCGGCGGCCGTCGACCAGCCGCGCGTCGCCGAGCAGCTGAGTCGGATCGCCGCGGAGCTCGGCGAGCTGCAGAACGCCGTGGCCAAGCTGATTGCGTCGTCGCGGCTCCAGGATGACCAGCTGTCGTACCTTCGGCGCCGCGTGGAGGAGCTGGAGGCGCTGAACCGAAGCCGTCAGGCGCCCGTGCCGAGCGGCTTCGCCCCGCCTGCGCCCGGGGCGCCGCCGACACCACCGCCGACCCCGCTGGCCTCCGCGACCACGACGCCGGCGGCCGATCTCTACCGCGCGGGCGTCCAGAAGCTACAGGCCAAGGACCTCGACGCCGCGATCCTGATCTTCTACGACCTCATCGCGACGTACCCGGACAATCCGCTGCGGGAGGGCGCCCAGTTCCTGGTCGGAGACATCTTCTACAACCAGCGCGATTTCCGGGGCGCGCTCGCGGAGTTCGAGGCGCTGATCGCCGCGGTGCCGCGCGGCGAGAAGGTTCCCGACGCGCTCCTGAAGATCGGGCTCTGCCACCGGGATCTCGGCGACGCCGCGCGCGCGAAGCGGACCTGGGAGCGCGTCGTCAAGGACTACCCGGCGAGCGTCGCGGCTCGGCAGGCGCGCGTGCTGCTGCGGAACTAGGGCGAGCCGACCTGGACGACGTCGGCGGGATGGATCTCGACCACTGCGGCCTGGCGGATGAGCGTGACGGCGAGCACGAGCCGCGTCACCCGGTCCTTGCGCAGGAGCTTGCCGCGCAGGCCGGCGAGCGGGCCGCGGACCACCTCGACGTCCATGCCTTCGGACAGGAAGGGATGCGGGTCGTACTGCAACGTGGTACTCGCGAGCCGCTGGATCGCCTCGACCTCGGCGTCCGGCACAGGTTCGGGTCGGCCGGCGGTGCCGACGAGGTCGGCGACGCCGACCACGTTGAGGACGCGGAAGCGCTCGACGAGCGGAAAGCGGGCGAAGCAGTATCCCGGGAAGAGGGGAAAGGCGATTTTCTTTCGACGGTCCTTCCAGCGACTCCACTGCTCGACGACCGGAAGGAAGACTTCGACCTCATGCCGCACGAGCTGATCGCGCACCGTCTTCTCGTGGCGCGAGCGCGTGCGCAGGACGTACCAGAGCGGGTCGGGCCGAGGCTCGGCGCGCTCGGGGACCCTCGTCGATGACACCGACATCATAAGAGGAACCGGCGGGGATTATAAGCCATTTCCGGAAAAAACGACGGGAGAGCCTATGACCCGTACACCGTTCGAGACCGACAAGCTCCTGCAGTGGCTCGAAGAAATCCTGGCGACCGCCGACGGCGTCGACGTCGACGTCATCGTCGTCGGCCGCCCGCACTCGCGATCCTCGGTGCAGATCACCCTGCACGACGTCCCCGCGCCGCTCGGCGGCCTCGAGCTTCGTCAGCGTCGCAACGACTGAGCTCCCGCGCGTTCCCCCGCGCTCCCTCCCCGCGTTGACAGCGCCCGCGATCGTCGCGTAGATTCCTCGCCACCACACCCTCGGAGGACTGGGAGGATCGCGATGCGGCGTGTCGGCGCTCGAAGTGGCCTCACGGGCCTCCTCGCCGCACTTGCGGTGTTCGCCGGCCCGGGCTCGCCCGCCGTCCTCGGCGCCGCGGACGTCGAGGTCCTTCCGCCCGCGCAGTCCGTTCCCCTCCACTCCGCCGACAACGCCCACGCGTACGAAGCCGCCAGACCGACGCGCGGGAGGACTGTGCCCCTTCAGGTGAAGCCGTATCGGACTCCCGACCCCGAGGGGCTGCGGCAGTTGCGCGAGCTCCTGCGCCAGTCGCCGCACTTGCTGCCGCCGGCGCCTGGGTTCGTCGAGGACCGCGCCGGCGGGCAAGGGGAGTGATCGTCTCGCCGCCAGGGCGCGCGGCGCTCTTCCTCATGGCCGCCCTGCTGCTGGGCAGCGCCTCACCAGCCCTCGCCGTCAACCTCGTGCAGTCGTTCGAAGGGCTGACCAACGACGACAACGCAGCCATCATCGGCTTCGTCGTCATCCCGCCCGATGACAACCTGGCCGTGGGACCCGACCACGTGTTTCAGATCGTCAACCTCGTCGGCCGCATCACGACCAAGACCGGGTCCACGCTGTCGTCGTTCAGCCTCGGCTCGTTCTTCAACGTCGACTCCGGCTTCTTCGAGGGCGATCCGCGGGTGATCTACGACGCGATGAGCGGGCGCTGGTTCGCGACGTATCTGGAGTTCTCCGATGACGCGAGCCAGTCCTCCATCATCCTCGCCGTCTCGACCACGAGCGATCCCACCGGCGTGTTCTGCCGGTATCGCCTGGGGAACCCGACCACCGAAGGTTTCATCCAAGACTTCCCGATGATCGGGGTGAGCGACGACAAGGTCGTGGTCTCCTACAACGGCTTTACCTTCCCGAGCTACTTCGCCGTATTCATCGGCGCTGGGTACTACGTCATCAAGAAAACGGACCTGACGACCTGCGCCGGGAGCCTAGCCGTCAACCGCGTCGCCCCCAACGTCAACGCCTTCACGATCCATCCGGCCCAGTCGCTCTCGGCCACCAGCGACCTCTACATGGCGGAGGCGCTCGACAGCGGAACGCAGATCAAGGTGTACAAGGTGAGCGGCGTCCCCGGGTCGACTGTCACGACCACGACGACCATCGCCCCGATCCGGGCGGGAGTGCCGCCGCCTCTGGCGCCGCAGCTCGGATCGGGGGTGCTGCTCGACACCAGCGACGGGCGCATCGAGAGCGCGGTGTGGCAGAACGGCTCGCTCTGGGCGACCGCTCCAGAATCGTGCATGCCGACGGGGGACGCCGTGGCGCGAAGCTGCCTGCGGATCGTCGAGCTCCGGACGGACACGATGACGGCGCGTCAGGACCTGACGTACGGCGCGAGCGGCCAGTACTACTACCACCCTGCTCTCCGTCCCGACGCCTTCGGAAACCTCCACGTCGTTTTCTCGTCCTCGTCGTCCTCGAGCTATATGAGCGTGCGAGTAGCAGGCCGATCGGTCGGCGACCCGCTGAACACGCTCCAGGCGTCGACCCTGCTCCGCGCCGGCGGCGGCGCGCAGACCGACCCGTCGGGTCGTACCGGCGATTACTCGGGCGCCGCCCTCGACCCGAGCGCGCCGGAGAAGGTGTGGGTGATCGGTCAGTACATTGCGTCGACCGGCGATTGGAACTGGGCGACGTTCGTCGCGCAGCTCCAGTTCGACAACCCCGCTCCCTCGCTCGCGTCGCTGGCGCCGTCGAGCACGACCGCGGGTGGAGCGACGTTCACGCTGACGCTGAACGGCAGCGGCTTCGTGTCGACGTCGGTCGTCCGCTGGAACGGAGCCAATCGCGCCACGACGTTCGTGAGCACCACGCAGCTCACCGCGTCGATCCCGGCCAGCGACCGCCTGGACGGCGGGACGGTGACGGTGACCGTGCTCAACCCGGCGCCGGGCGGCGGCACCTCGGCCGGGCAAGCGTTCACGATCAACAATCCGCTACCGTCCATCGGCTCGCTGATCCCCAACCTCATCCTGGCTGGAAGCCCTGGCGGCGCGATTCTCACGGTCACCGGAAGCAACTTCGTCCCTTCGTCGGTGGCGCGCTGGAATGGCTCGCCCCGGACGACGCGCTTCGAGAGCGGCGGGCAGCTTCAGGTCGATATCCCGGCGGCCGATGTCGCGTCGGGCGCGGTCGTTCAGGTGACCGTCTTCAACCCGGCGCCGGCGGGGGGAACGTCGGCAGCCGCGAGCCTCACGATCAACAATCCCGTGCCCTCGCTCGGCTCGCTGTCGCCGTCGAGCGCGATCGCGGGAAGCGCGGCCTTCACGCTGACCGTGAACGGCGGGAACTTCGTGCCGACGTCGGTGGTGCGATGGAACGGGGCGGAGCTCGCGGCGCCGACGTTCGTGAGCGCCTTCCAGCTGACGGTGCCGGTGCCGGCGGCCAACATCGCCGCAGCCGGCAACGTGAGCGTGACGGTGTTCAACGGGACACCCGCCGGCGGCACGTCGGCCGCGGCGACGTTCACGATCCTCCCGGCCCCCACGTTCTCGCTGACGGTCTCCGTCAAGGGCTCGGCGCCCGGGGCGGTGACGAGCGCCCCCGCGGCGATCGCGTGCCCGTCGACCTGCGCAGCTGATTTCGCGAGCGGCGCCTCGGTCACGCTGACGGCGCAGGCGGGCAGCGGGGCCATCTTGAAGGTGTGGGGCGGCGCGTGCAGCGGCGCGTCCGTGACCTGTGTCGTGAGCATGACCGCGGCGCGGTCCGTCACGGCGACCTTCTCGAAGGTCTTCACTGATTCGACGCTGACGGCCGGAAGCACCGTCGTCGCCGCTGTGCACGTCCTCGATCTGCGGTCGGCGATCGACGCGCTGCGCACGCAGTACGGTCTCTTGGCCTATGCGTGGACGAACGCGCTGGTCGCGGGCGCCTCGGTCGTGCGCGCGATGGATCTCATCGAGGTGCGGTCGGCGCTCGGGGCGGCGTACGTTGCGGCGGCGGTGTCCCAACCCACTTACACCGAGCCGACGATCACCGCCGGCGAGACCGTGATCAAGGCGAGCCACATCACGGAGGCACGTAGCGCGGTCCGCGCGATCGAGTGATGGTCGCGTCCGCCGGCTCGAGTCGAGCCTCTAGGTTTCGCGCGCCTGCCGCAGCACTGCGAGCATCGCGTCGTGGATCCGTCCGTTGCTCGCCACGACCGCGGGCGCGTTCAGGTCGAGCGCCCCGCCCATCACGTTCGTGACTCGGCCGCCCGCCTCCTCGACGAGCAGGCTGCCGGCGGCCGCGTCCCATGGCCCGAGCCGGAGCTCCCAGAAGCCGTCGAGCCGCCCGGACGCCACCCAGGCGAGGTCGAGGACCGCGGAGCCGAGCCGCCGCACGCCCCGGCACCGCACCGCGAAGGCCGCGTACTGCGGGAGATTCGTCTCCCGCGTCTCGCGGATGTCGTACGGGAAGCCGGTGGTGAGCAGGCTCTGCTCGAGCGTCGTCGTCGTCGAGACGGTGAGCGGGCGGTCGTTCACGGTCGCGCCGCGGCCGCGCTCGGCGACGTAGAGCTCGTCGAGGCTCGGGTTGTACGCGACGCCGAGCTCGACCCGTCGCCCGACCTCGAGGGCGATCGACACCGAGAAGATCGGCAGGCCGTGGGCGTAGTTGGTCGTGCCGTCGAGGGGATCGACGATCCATCGCCGGCCCGACCGGCCGGGCGCCGACCCGCGCTCCTCGGCCAGGATCGAGTCGTCCGGGAAGGCGGCGGCGAGCCGGCCGACGATCAACTCCTCGGCGCGCGCGTCCATCTCGGTCACGAGGTCGATGGAGGTGTCCTTGAACGCGATGCGGTGAGATTCGCGAAACTGGGACTGCAGAAGGTGGCCGGCGGCGCGCGCGGCGTCGATCGCGACGCGCCGTTCGAGCGACGAGGACATGTTCGGCTAGAATGCGCCTGGTCTACACTTCACCTCTGCTCACGTCTGTTTGTAGAACCGCGCCGCGTTGTCCCAGAGCAGCTTTTGTCGTGTCTCCGGCTTCAGGCTCGACCAGCCGAGGACGTCGTCGATGGAGTTGGGGAAGTGGCACTCGGAGTGCGGATAATCGGACGCGTACATCAAGACGTCGTTCCCCAAAAGGCCGGTGACGCTGTTGAACATGTCCTCCCCTTCGTGCATCTCGATGCTGCTGAAGAACCGCCCGCCGGTGAGGTACTCGCTCGGCTGGTGCTTCAGGGGCGCCGTGCCCCCCACGTAGCCGGCCTGTTCGTCCATACGCTTGGCCCAGAATGGCAGCCAGCCAAAGCCGGATTCCAAGATCCCCACCCGTAGGTGCTGATAGCGATCCATGATCCCGGCACCGACGAACGCCGCGACGAAGCGCATCGCCCCCCAGGGGTGCGAGGCCATGCGCCCCAGGAAGATGTTGTCCCAGACATCCTGGGAGCCCGGGAAATAGGGGGGATTCCAGGTCGAGCTGTGGTGCACGACGGCCAGGTCATGATCCTGCGCCGCTTGCCAGATCGGCTCCAGATCCGGGTGGTCGACCGGCTTCCGGACCAGGAGCATGACCGCCACCGCCCACTTCGAAGTCCCCCAGCGCTGGATCTCGCGCACCGACTCGTCTACATGCGCCGTGGACACCACGATCATGCTCTTCAGCCGGTCGGGAACCTGTCCGCAGAAGTCGGCCATATGCCGGTGATAGGCCCGGATCAGCCCCACTTCGAGCGTGGTGTCGTCCAAACCCACCACACCGGTCCATGCGGACGGGACGAGGAAGTGGACGTCGGCGCCCTCTTCGTCCATGTCCTTCACGCGGTTGTGGGCCTGATCGTCCTGCACCCCGGGACGAGGGCGCTGGGTGCCCCGCCAGGCGCCGCCCCTGCCAGTAAAGCTCGGATGCGGGCCGGCCTCGCCGAGGACGCGGCGATAGAAGCGCTGATGCACGCTGTAGCGATGGCGCTGTGCCGCTCCCTCGGCCGTCCCACCAGAGGGAAGCCGGTAGGCCGCGAGCTCTTGCAACCGCGGTCGAAATCCGGGATCCACGTACTGCTCCAGAACTTCCGCGACGGGCATGACATGGGTGTCGGCGTCGTAGACTTTGAACCCGCTTCTCATGCTGTTCCTCCTTCGCTCGCTCCAGACCCTCAGGCACCCTCGCCTGCCGGAACGGTAGGACAGGGCCTGGTGCTGGTCAAGCGCATCCACCGCCCTTCGGCGTCGGCCTTGCCTTTAGGTTCGTCGCGGCTCGCACGCAAGCGGATGCAAGACGTCGATCGCGTAGCGCACGTCGAGGCGCTCGCCCAACCAGCCCGGCATCGCGATGCGCGCGTGCAGCACAAGCCCCGCCGCGTCGCTCTGCATCCGTAGCGTCTTGACCGGATCGCCCGGTACCTCCGGCGGGCGCGGCACCTCGGGCAGCAGCTCGCCGTCGGGGCGACGGAATCGAAGCTCGCCACCGGGCGCGCGATCGAGCTGATAGCCTTCCTCGTCTGCAGTCTCGCGACGACTACTCGCGCAGAAATCCGTCAAGCGAAAAATCGTGTGGTGAGCTGGAGTTCTTGTCGCGCTAGGAGCCGTCCTTGCTCTGGACCACCGCGCGGGCGGCGAGGAGCGCGTCGATCTCGGCGTCGGTGTAGCCGGCCTCGCGCAGGATCTCGACCGAGTGCTCGCCGAGCCCGGGTGCCAGGCGCGGGGGAATCTTCGTCACGCCCTCGAGCCAGAGCGGGCTCGCGACGGTGAGGCTCGCACCGGCGCGCGGGTCGTCGATGGGCACGAGGGCGCCGCTGGCCACCATCTGCGGGTCGCCCCGCGTGTCGTCGACGGTGCCGACGACGCCGAACGTGAGGCCGTGGGCGTCGAGAACCGCCCGCCACTTCGGCCACGGACGCGCCGCGAAGACCTTGTCGAGGACCGACACGAGCGCACGCGCGTTGGCTCGCCGCGCCGGCGCGGTCGCGAAACGCGGGTCGTTCAATAACTCCGGCTGCTCGATCGCCCGCACCAGCGACGGCCAGTCGCGCTCGTCCTGGACCAGGTTCAGCAGGAACCAGCGGCCGTCCGCGCACCGGTAGAGGTTCGCCAGCGCGCTGGCCGCCTCCTCGCGCGACGGCCGCGGCTCGACGTGCGCGCCGCACAGCGCGGCCTGCACCTGGATCGCGTTCCACCAGAGGCCGTTGGCCATCAGCGACGTCGACACCATCGTGCCGCGCCCCGTCCGCTCGCGCTCGTAGAGCGCGGTCATGATCGCCGCGAACAGGCTGACCCCGGTCGGGTGATCGCCCATGCCCGGCAGCGAGCGCGGCGGCGGCGCGTTGGGCGCCGCCCGAACCAGATCCATGAGCCCGGTGCGCGCCCAGAGCGCGGTCGCGTCGAAGCCGGTCTTCGGCGCCTCGTCGCCGCTCTCGCCATACGCGGTGAGCGAGGCGTAGATCAGCCGCGGGTTGAGGGGCGCCAGGTCTTCCCAGCGGATGCGGAGGCGCGCGCGGGAGTCGAGCGGGGCGTTCGTGACGAACACGTCGGCGCGGCCGACGAGACGGCAGAGCACCTCTCGCCCCTCCGGCTTGCGGAGGTCGAGCGCGAGTCCGCGCTTGGTGCGGTTGTCGACGATCCAGCGGTAGTTGTACGGGCTCTCGGGGACACCGGGTCCGCCGCTGCGGTGGCGGTAGGTATCGCCGGCCGGTGGCTCGATCTTGACGACGTCCGCGCCGAAGTCGGCGAGGATCGTCGTCGCCACCGGACCGGCGATCCAACTCGCGGCGTCGATGACGCGCAGGCCCGCCAGCGGCGGCGGGGCCGTCACGGGTTGAACGACGCGAAGACCTTGCTCGAGTTGAAGATGTAGGTCTGGACGAACCGCGCGTCGTCGGTCTTGCGCCCGAGCTCGGACATCGCGCCGGCCAGGCACATCCAGTTCAGCATCTCCTGCTGACCGCTCTCCTCGAGCGCCGCCAGCGGTGTCTGCCGCCACGCCTGGTAGTCTCCGGCGCGCAGCCGCTCGTAGAGCGCGCGATCGCCCTCGACGTCCGGGTAGAGCAGGTGATTCTTCGGCGTCAGGAACGCGTGCGACCAGCTCGACGACGCGATCAGCGCCACACGCCACGGGCCCTTGGCCAGGATGCGCGCGGACGCCTTTCCGACGTCGAAGCAGCGCCACGGCGCCGGCGACGGCGGATCGAGCCGCTCCTCGGTCGGCAGATCGGCCAAGGTCGCCGCCCCACCGTACTGCGAGATGACCCGCCGGCCGTAGCAGTTGATCGAGAACGGCACGACCGGGTAGGGGAAGCCCTGGCGGTCGTAGTCGAGGTAGAGCAGCGTGTTCATGAACGCGTGGCCGAGCGGGTGATGTAGCGGCCGGTACGCATACGACACATCGATGCCCGCCTCGAGCAGGCCGGTGACGAGCGACTTGGCGGCGGCGCGGTGGCCCTTGTAGACGAATGTCGTGTCGCCGCTCTCGTCCCAGGCGTTCCCCGACTTCTTCCACCGCGGCTCCGCCCACGGCCGATGCTCGATCGACTCGTAGGCCAGCACGCAGAACGGCGGGATGACGTCTTCCTTGAAGTTCTCGTACTGGTCGTCGCCCCAGATCACCACGAGGTCGGGCGCGAAGTCGTCGAGCCGCTTGCGCATGTCACGGAAGCCGGCGATCAGCGATTCGCGGTGGCGGCGCGCCGCGCTCAGCCCCTCGTCGGCGCCGTACTCCTCGCGCATCGCCGCCGGCCAGCCGTCCGGGCGCCGGTAGCGCTCGGGCAGATCGGGGTCCTGAAGGACGCGCTTGAGAATGCGCGCCATCTCCTCGTCACGTCCGCACAGGGGTGGGTAGTGCGTCAGGCCGAGACCCAGGATCGCGCTCATGGCCGCTCCTCCTTCGTTGCCGCCGATGGTACCATCGCGCTCAGCCAAAGGAGAGCCCGTGATGACAACCCCCGGCCTGCCTCCCCTGATCTCGAGCGATGGTCACCTGGAGGTTCGTCCCGAGCGCTGGAGCTCCCGGATGCCCGCGAAGCACCGGGACCGGGCTCCGAAGACGATCAAGCTCCCGGACGGTGGAGACGCGATCGCGCTCGAGGGGCAGCCGCCCTACCCCGCCCCGTTCCTCGATCTTCGGGCCGGGCGGACGAACGAGACCTGGGAGCCGCTCGGGGTCACGGTCGAAGACACGGCGGGCGTGGGGCCTCCCGAGCAGCGGCTCCGTGAGCAGGACGTGGACGGACTGCACGGCGAGGTGCTCTTCCCCAACATGCAGGTAGGGCCGCGGCTCTGGCGCCAGATGACGGACGACGACGTCTACCGCGCGATCGTCCGCGCCTACAACGACTGGCTCGGCGAGGACTACTGCGCGGTGTCGCGCGACCGCCTGATCGGTCTCGGCGTCATCCCGTGGACCAACGTCGACGACGCCATCGCGGAGCTCGAGCACTGTGCCCGCCTCGGTCTGAAGGGCGTGGCGCTCGGCGTGTTCCCGAGCGGCAAAGGCTATCCGACGCCAGAGGACGATCGCTTCTGGACGGCCGCCATCAGCATGAAGATGCCGCTGACCGTCCACGTCGGCTTCGATCGCCTCGGGCCGCGCGCCTCGCAACCCACCTTCGAGTACCCGGGCGTGGACCCCGACATCCTTAAGAGGATCGGGCCGAGAAAGCTGGTCGAGTGGGTGGCCCTGCCGTTCCTGGGGACGGCGCCGTCGATGAGCTTCGCCCAGCTCATCCTGTCCGGGGTCTTCGATCGCCTGCCCGACCTCAAGATTTTCTTCGCCGAGACCCGGCTGGGCTGGGTGCCGTTCTGGATGGAGGAGGCCGACTACTGGTACGAACGGCACCGCCACTGGGCAGCGCGGCTGCTCAACTTCAAGCCGCTCAAGCAACGGCCGAGCGAGTACGTCCGGCAACACATCTTCTTCAGCGTCCAACACGTGGAGCGCGTGGCGATCGAGCTCCGTCATCACATGGGCGTCGATCGCATCATGTTCGCGACCGACTTCCCGCACATCGAGTGCGACTGGCCGAACACCCGTCCGTTCGCCGAGAGGCTGTTCGCCGGTGTGCCGAGCGATGAGGCGTTCAAGATCGCGGCCCGTAACATGCTCGAGTACTTCCGGCTCGAGGCCACCCCGATGGGGCGGAAGGTTCAGGCGCAGGCGGCCGCCGCTAGCTGATGATCCGGTTCCTCCTCCTCCTGGTCGCGTGGACCGCGGTCGCGCCATCCGCGGCCCGCGCCGGCCCGGAAGGCCAGATGGTGCTGGCGCAGACCATCGCGATCGCGCCGCGCTGGTTCGATCCCGCAGAAGCGGAAGGCATCATCACGCCGTTCATCTTCTACTACGCGCTGCACGACGCGCTCGTGAAGCCGATGCCGAATCACTCGCTGGCGTCGAGTCTCGCCGAGTCGTGGAGCGCGTCGAAGGACGGCCTCGTCTACGACTTCGTCCTGCGCCAGGGCGTGCGGTTCCACAACGGCGACCCGGCTACGGGCCTCGAGTCGCGGAGTCGGGCATGGGGCTGATCCCGAACATGGCGAGCTCCGCGCCATATGAGGACCTGGCACTCAAGGGCAAGTGAACCGAATCGCTCGCGATCGTGCCGGCATCCTTATAAGCGTGAGGTGCCCATGAGTGAGCGACGGGTCGCCAAAGTCATCACCGGTCAGCCGACGTCCGACGGCGCCGGGGTGCGTCTGAGCCGGGTCATCGGAACGCCGGCGCTCGACCACCTCGATCCGTTCCTGCTCCTCGACGAGTTCAAGTCGGACAAGCCCGGCGACTACCTCGCTGGCTTCCCCGACCATCCTCATCGCGGCTTCGAGACCGTGACCTACATGCTGGCCGGCGCCATGCGGCACAAGGACCACGTCGGCAACCAGGGCGAGCTGGTCGCCGGCAGCGTGCAGTGGATGACCGCGGGACGCGGCATCATCCACTCGGAGATGCCGATCCAGAAGGATGGCCTCATGTGGGGGTTCCAGCTCTGGGTCAATCTTCCGGCGCGCGACAAGATGACGGCGCCGCGCTATCAGGACATTCCGCCGGGCAAGATCCCGGAGGTCGCGCTCGGCGAGGGGGTGCGGGCGCGCGTGATCGCCGGGGAGGCCGGCGGCGTCCACGGGCCGGTGGAGGGCATCACGACCCAGCCGCTCTATCTCGACGTGACGTTGGCGCCGGGCGCGCGCCTGTCGCACGAGCTGCCGGCCGGCCACAACGCGTTCGCGTACGTCTACGAAGGGCGCGCGACGTTCGGCCCGCCCGAGGCCGCCCGGGAGGTCGCGACGGGACAGCTCGCCGTGCTCGGCGACGGTGAGCGCGTGAGCGTCGCGGCTGGCGACTCGCCCGCGCGCTTCCTGCTGCTCGCCGCGCGGCCGCTGCGCGAGCCCATCGCCCGCTACGGCCCCTTCGTCATGAACACGCGCGAGGAGATCGCGCAGGCGGTCGAGGACTACCAGCGCGGCGTGCTGCTGGGCTGAGGCCGGCTAAGCCCTCGACCAGGATCAGCGGGTGGGCTAGAGGCCGCGCCAGTAGCGGCGCCCCTCCAGACGCACGATCCGGCCGAACCCTGGGGCCTCGAAGTGCCCGGCCGCCACGAGAATCTGCTCGCGCTCGAGGCGATCGAGCAAGGCCTTGCGCGTCTGGCGCGTCAGGTCCGGGTCCATGTCGGCGCGCGAGACCCAGTCGGGCTCGAGAACCTGCACCGGGCTGTGCGCCGCGTCGCCCAGGACCAGCGCGCGCTCTCCCTTCGAGGTGACGAGGATGCTCATGTGGCCGGGCGTGTGACCCGGCGTCGGCACGGCCGTCAGCTCGCGCGTGATGCTGTGCTCGCCGTTCATGAACTCCACCAGGCCCAGTTCGGCGAGCGGCCAGACGCAGGTCGGAGCGTTCGGGAAGCGCATCGGCTGGACATCGGGCTGATGGCATGTTTCCCAGTCCTTCTTGGACATCCAGTACCGCGCCCTCGGAAACGTCGGCGCGTACTTGCCGCCCTGGGATGTGAGGTTCCAGCCGACGTGGTCGCGATGCAGATGCGTCATCACGACCATGTCCACCTCTTCGGGCCTGACTCCCTTGGCCTTGAAGTCGTTCATGAGCTGTCCCCAGGGCACGTCGGGGGTCTCCGCGGGCTTCGGACCGAGGCCGGTGTCCACGAGGACCGTCCGCCCGCCGCCGCGGATCAGGTACGAGCCGAGATTGAAGCGGACCTTGTGCTCGTGCAGATGCGACTCGTAGGGGCTCCAGTTCTTTTCATCGATCGTGGGGAAGAAGTTGCACAAGTCGAACTCGAGCATCCCGTCCGACAGCTGCGTGATCTCGATATCGCCGACGCGGACCACGTTGGGCGCCATGCTGGCCTCCGAAGCTCTTCTGGTTGACGGTGACTCTAGCATGAGAGACCCAGCGCGCGCCGAGGTCGCAGGGCGCGGAGAGAGCCTCAGTTGGCTTCGCCGAGCACGACGATCTCGACGCGCGCGACACCCGCGCCGACCATGCCAAGCGCCCGCGCCGCCCCGAGGCTGACGTCGATGATCCGCCCGGCGGCGAACGGCCCGCGGTCGTTCACGCGGACCACCACGCTCTGGCCGTTCTCGACGTTCGTCACGCGCACGCGGGTCCCAAAGGGCAGCGTGCGGTGGGCGGCCGTGAGCTGATTCTTGTCGAAGGGTTCGCCTGAAGCGGTGGAGCGCCCCTGGTGCTGCTGTCCGTACCAGGACGCAAGCCCCACGACCGGCCGTCCGGGCTCGGGCGTGGCCGCGCTGGGGCCGGTGGGCCGCCTGGTCCCAGCGCAGCCCACCGCCAGCGCGCTGAGGCCGAGCACCAGCCCCAGCCTCAGCAGAGCGACCGACTTAGCGCGCTGCGGCCGCACGCTCGGGAGCTGACTCCCCGACGAAGTGGACCTTCTCGTGACCCTGCAACACGTCGGGAGAGATGATCCAGGTTCCGCCGCAGCTCGCTGTCACCATCTTGCCGGCCGTCGGCCGGGAGACGATGGCCGTGACCGCGCTCCCGACCCCGCCGAGGATGCAGAAGCTCGCCTTGAACGGCGCGTACACGATCGTGCCCAACGCGCTTCCCGCCCCGTAACCTGCCTGCTGCCCGAGCGTGCCGGAGCTCGAGGACGAGCCGGCCCAGCCGGGCACACTGTGCCCGATCAACGCCATTGCGAGAGCTACCGCGCATACGTACCGCATGTCTTCCTCCTCCTGTGGGGCCGCAGACCGCACGTCCCCAGGTCGAGACAGCATCGTGCGTGCCACGGGAAGCTCGATCGCTAAACTACCGAGTTTTCTGATGAGCTGGACGCACGGCAGCGCCGGGTCGTGCCGAATCTGACGCGGAAGCGTGTCGGCGCCCGGTAATCTTTACACGCTCTCGCCCCGGCTACGAGCCGCCGCCGCGACCGACCCAGTCGAAACCGTTGACCCGAACCCGGTACGATGCGGCGGGCTCGACGCGCGCGCTGAAGTAGGTGCGGTTACCCGGCGGCACGCCTCCGAGCACCCACGTGGTGGAGCTGCCGATGACGCGGCCTGAGGCGTCGAGGCGCTCGATCAGGAGGGTCATCCGGTCTGCGGAGTACCCGCTTTCCAGATTGTAGACGTAGCCGCTGAGCGTCGGTCGCTGCGGATCAGCACGGACCTCGAACTCGACCCGAAAGATCCGATCCAGGCTCTGCTGCGAGTAGTTCTGCGCGGACGGCCTCGGGGACCCGACCACCAGGGTGAGGGCTGCGAACACGGCTGCCGCACCGATTCCACGCATCGACGCCTCCTCTTTTCCGTGACGGACAACCCGGGGCCCTCGGCGCCGGTTCCCGCATCACTCGATCAGCCGGTCGGCTCGCTCGAGCAGGGACGAGGGCAGGCGCAGGTCGAGCTTCTGGGCGGTTCGCAGATTGATCACGAGCTCGAACCGCGTCGGGCGGGCCAGGGGAAGGTCCGCGGGCCTGGCCCCGCGCAGGATGCGATCGACGAAACCCGCCGCGATCCGGTAGACGTCGGTCCAGTTGGGGCCGTAGGAGAGGAAGCCGCCCGCGTCGGCGAAGTCGCGGAGCGGGAAGACCGCCGGCAGCCGGTTGCGGCTCGCGAAGGTCACGATGCGCTCACGGTTCGCGAGCGTGAGCGAGTCGGCAAGCACGAGCAGGCCCTGCGGCTGCTGCGCCTGGACCGCCGTGAACGTGTCGCGCACGTCGCGATCGGCCCGGATCTCCACCGGCGTCAGCTCCACGCCGAGCGTGCGGGCGGCCGCCTGCGTCTCGCGCAGGTCGTTGGCGACGCTGGCGCTGGCCGGGTTCCACAGCGCCGTCGCCCGCGCGAGCCGGGGCACCGCCTGCTTGAGCAGTTCGAGCCGGCGCTTGCTCAGCCCGGCTGCGAACGTCGTCAGCCCCGTCAGGTTCGCATCCGGGCGCGGCGGCGCGGTGACGAGCCCGGCGACGACCGGGTCGTCGAGCGAGACCATCACGATCGGGATCGTCTTCGTCGCCGCGCGCGCGGCCTCGATCGCCGGCGCGCCGACGGCCACGATGACGGCGACCTTCAGCCGCGCGAGCTCCTCGGCGTGCTGCGGGTAGAGATCGACCTTGCCCTGCGCGTAGCGGTAGTAGAGCTTGACGGACCGCCCCTCGTCCCAGCCGTGCGTGCGCAGCGTCTGGCGCAGCACCGGGATCGAGTCCGGCGTCGGCTCGTTCGCCAGGTAACCGATCCAGGGAACATGCGCGTCGGGCTGGGCCACCGGCGCGCCCGGCGCCGCGACGATCGCGGCGCCGAGGCCGGCCATCGCGATGCGCCGCGCGAGCGGGCGCCTCACGCGCGGGCCAACGTCTCCCACGCCGCGGCGTGTACTGCGCGGAACGGTGTCGTCTCGAAGGCGGAGCCGGTTGCGCCGGTCGGCGAGTGTTCGCGGCCGCTGACGTAGAAGGTGGCCCGCCAGCCGAGGTCTGCGTACCGCGTGAGGCTGAGATCGTAACCCTGTCGCGCCATGCCGGCGGCGACGAGGCCGACGCCTGGCCAGCTCGACAGCCACGACTGAAGAATCTCGAGCGTAGGATCGGGCGCACGGACCGAAAAAAATCCCAGAGCGGCCACCAGGAGCGCGCGGCGCGAACCGTCAGGCATGCGCCCGAGCCTATCAAACCGCCGGAGAAATTGGTATGATCGCGCTGCATGGCTCAGGGACTTCGCGAGCTCGTGGGGCGCGTGATGATCGATCCGGAATTTCTCGCCGAGCTCCAGCGCGCGCCCGAGTCGCTCCTCGCCCAGTACGAGCTGACGGACGCCGAGCGCACGACCGTTCGGCAGGCGCTCGTGCGGTTGGCCGCGACGCCCCCGAGCGAGCGTCGACACGAACTCCGCAATATCCTGATCCGCCGCGTGGCCACCTGAGCTCGGGCCCGCGCGCGTGCTGACGTCCGCCGCCACCCTCGCGTTCCTGCGCGACGTTCGCCTGTTCGAGACGTTCGACGAGCTGGACCTGGCCGCCCTCGCCGTGCACCTGCGCGAGTGTCCGCTGCGCCGGAACCAGATCCTCTTCCGGGAAGGCGACCCGGGCGACGAGATATTCATCGTCCGGCGCGGGACGATACTGATCTCCAAGGCGGTCACCGGCAAGGTCGAGCAGGTTCTGGTCCGGGTCGATCCCGGCGACTTCTTCGGTGAGATGAGCCTGCTCGACGGCTCGCCGCGCTCGGCGACGGCGCAGGCGGAAACCGAGGCGGAGCTGCTCGTTCTCGGGCGCGACGGCCTCCAGGCGCTGACCGAGACCAACCCGCGCGGCGCCGCCGCGTTCTTCCACGCGATGGTGCAGGTCTTCATCGAGCGGTTGCGCCGCTCGACGCTGCAGGTCGCCGAGGCGACCCGCTGGGGCCTCGAGGCCACCGGCCTCGACGTCGAAGCGCGGTGACCGACCGCCCGGCCCCGGCGAAGCTCGAGCTGCTCGTTCGCCGCGACGGCGAGGAAGACTTCGAGCTTCGCCAGGTCGCGAGCCTGGTCGGCTACATCAACTCGCGCCCGCGCCGCGTCGACGTCGGCTCCTTCGAGATCTCCGAGGTCCACTCCCGCGTCGTGGCCGCCCGGCCGCACTTCATCCTGAAGAACACGACAACGGACCGCTACCTGCTGCTCTCCGCGCCGGAGCGGTTCCTGTGGGAGCAGATGGACGGCTCCACGTCGCTGCAGGAGATGGCGACCGCCTACGTGCTGGAGTACGGCGAGTTCGACTTCGACATCATCCCGAACCTCATCCACAAGCTCCAGCGCGCGCAGCTCCTGACGCTGGAGCCGCGGTCCCGCCTGCGGCAAGCGCTGGCGCGCCACCGCCGGCGGCGCGTGGCGCGGGCGCTCGAGCTGGCGCTGACGAGCCTCGAGCGCATCCGGATCGCGAGCCTCGACGTGCACGCCTTCTTCCAGCGCCTGTACCGCTGGGGCGGTTTCCTCCTGTTCACGCGTGTCGCGATCGTCGCCTGCATCGGGCTCGCGCTCCTGGGCGTCGGCGCCGCCGTCCAGATCTCGCGCGAGATGCACGACGTGCTCGACGGCTTCGGCAGCCGCCCGCTCCTCGGCATCCTGACCGTGAAGCTCCTGTTCTTCGGCAGCGTCGCGCTCCACCAGATCGTCCACGGCCTCGCGTGCGTTCACTATCGGCGGCGCGTGCGGGAGTTCGGGTTCACCTTCCTGCACGGCTTCGTGCCGACCTTCTATGTAGACGTGACGGACATCTTCATGGCGAGCCGGCGCGCGCGGGTCGTCACCGCGGTCTCCGGCGCGCTCGTCCATCTGGTGCTGGGCGCCGCCTGGTTCATCGTCGCCGCCCGCGTCCCGCCGGGCGGCTTCACCCAGGCGTTCGCCGCGGCGTCGGGGATCATCCAGTGGCAAGCGCTGGTGCTGTCGCTGTACCCGTTCTGCTTCATCGAGATGGACGGCTACCACGTGCTGGTCGACGTGCTCGGTGTCCCGACGCTGAAGCACGACGCGCTCGCGTACGTGAAGGGGCTGCTCACCGGCGCCCGCCGGATCCGGCGCGGGCGCGAGGAGGGGCTCTGGCTCGGCTATGTGGCGCTCTCGACCCTCTCGGTGGCCGCGTTCATCGCGTTCAACGTCTGGATCATCCTCAGCGCGACGACCTAGTCGGTCGCGTCCGCGAGCAGGGCCGCCACCGCGGCGGTGATCTCCCGAGCGCGTTCGACCCCACCGCGCGCGCGCGCCTCCCCGGCGTCGGGCAGCTCGTCGGGATCGCGACGGAGGAGCTCGGCCTGCGCGCGGCCGCGCAGCTCGTCCCCGACCAGCGACGCGATCTCCACGAGCACCGCCAGGCCGAGCGCGACGCGGTCGGCTCGCGCCGGCGCCGCCGCCAGTCGCCGGACGAACGCTTCACGGACCCGCTCGGAGACTCGCACCCGATCCCGCCCGATGTGGATCAGGTCCCGCGTGACCGGTCCCCACTCGAGCGAGCACGCGCCCGCGACAGATTCGACGAACGGCGCCAGCGGCGCCGCGGCTCGCGCAGCCACCGTCGCAACGACTCCCGGCCAGACGCCGGGCGGCAGCGGCCGGCTCGGCCCGGACGCGGACTCGGGGGCGACGATCGCGGCAAGGTCGCCGTTCGCACCGAGCCGCAGGTGCTCCTCGAGCGGCTGCTCGAGCGCCCAGAGTCCGCAGCTGACGCCGCCCGGCGCCTCGGCGATCCGCCGCGGGGCGTGGCGGACCACGCGTTGCCAGTCGGGCCGATAGTAGGTGATGGAGCGCCAGACGACCTTCTCGATCCGCTCGCGCAGCTGCACGTAGAGATCGTCCCCGACGAAGAGCCGCTCGGCGGGGGCGGGGCGCCACGCCAGATCCCCCCGAATGAAGGTCGCCAGCGCATCGTCCACCGCCGGCTCGTAGTGGAACGACTCGAGCAGCGCCAGGAAGAGCTGCTCGGTCGGGTAGGGACCACGATAGGCGAGCGGGCCCGTGCTCTGAGCGAGCGCGAGCGCGGCGATGAGGTTCAGCACGGCCGTCCCGCCGCCCGGCGGAAGCCGCGCGGGCTCGGCGAGCGCGGGAATCCGGTCGATTCGGCCCCAGTCGAGGGCCTCGAACAGTGTCAGCGGAGTCCCGTGCCAACCTTCGCCCGCGGGCTCGGCCGCGTGCCACAGGCGATCGGACCAGCCCCACGGCGCGTCCGCCGTCGCCCGGGGCTCGATCCCGAGCCACGAGCCGTCGGGAATCCGCACCCACGCGCCCTCGAGGCGGCCGGCGTCGGCCCAGCGCATCACTGCAAGCCGGGTTCCCCGGCGGTCGACCACCTGCACGATGCGGAATGATACAATGCGAGCCGTCAATGCTGACCTGGCGCTCCTCTCTCGAGCTCGCTGATCTCGTGCGGCAGCGACAGGTAAAGCCGCTCGAGATCCTCGACGCCGTCCTGACGCGCCTCGAAGCGGTCAACCCGACTCTCAACGCGTTCTGCCTCGTCGCCGTCGACTCCGCGCGGGTGGCGGCGCGCGAGGCGGAGATCGCCGTGATGAAGGGTGAGCCGCTCGGACTTCTCCACGGCGTGCCGCTCTCCGTGAAGGACGTCCTGCTGACACGCGGGCTCACGACGACCGGGGGCTCCCGACTGTTCGAGGACTTCGTGCCGGACGAGGACGCGCTCGCCGTCGGCCGGTTGAAGGCGGCCGGCGCGGTGCTGTTCGGCAAGACCAACACCTCGGAGTTCGGCCACAAGGCCGTGACCGAGAGCCCGCTGTTCGGCGTGACGCGCAATCCCTGGGACCCGACCCTGACGCCCGGCGGCTCGAGCGGCGGCGCTGCCGCGGCGGTGGCGAGCGGCGTGGGCCCTATGGCGCTGGGCACCGACGCCGGAGGCTCGGTTCGGATCCCGGCCGCGTTCTGCGGCGTCTTCGGTTTCAAGCCTTCGTTCGGCCGCGTGCCGGACCGCGCGCCGTTCGGCGGCTTCGAGCGCGTCGGTCACGTGGGGCCGATCACTCGCACCGTGCGCGACGCCGCCGCGGTGCTCGACGTGGTGGCCGGTGGCGACGATCGGGACCGGGGCTCGCTGCCGCGCGAGGCCGCCTCGTACCTCGAGGCGTGCGACGCCGACGTGAAGGGGCTCCACGTCGCGTGGGCGCCCGACCTCGGCTCCGCGGTGGTGGACCCGCGCGTGCTGGCGGCATGCGAGAACGCGGCCGGCGTGTTCGAGTCGCTCGGCTGCCACGTCGAGGTCGTCAATCCGGGCTGGGAGAGCGCCGAGGAGATGTTCACCACGATCGTCGCCGCGCAGTTCTATGCGGCGTGGTCCGATCGGCTGCCCGAGGACGAGCCGCAGATGGACCCGACGCTCGTGCGGTTCATCCGACGCGGTGGCGCGGTGACCACGCGTGACTACGTGCGCGCCGTGGCGCGCATCGAGGAGTACTGGCGCGAGGTCCAGATGTTCCTCGAGCGCTTCGACATATTGCTGATGCCGACGGTGGCGGTGCCACCCTTCGCGGCCGGCGCGCCGCCGCCGCGGGAGATCGCGGGGCAGGAGGTCTCGGTGCTCGGCTGGATGCCGTTCACGTACCCGTTCAACATGACCGGGCAGCCCGCGGCCAGCGTGCCCGCCGGCTGGACCGACGAGGGATTGCCGGTCGGGCTGCAGATCGTCGGCCGCCGTCACGCCGACGGCGCGGTGCTGGCGGCGTCCGCCGCGTTCGAGGGCGCTTCGCCCTGGAGAGATCGCCGTCCGGCGCTCTGACGCGGCTCCGCGAGCGAGCCGATGACCGACCGCGCGCGGTGGGCGATCGTCACGGCCGTCCTTTTCGTGCTGCTGTCCCTCGTCATCTGGCTCGTCGTCTCCGATGCCCCGATCGTCAAGTTCCTGGTCCGCCTCTACCAGGACAAGAAGTTCCTGAAGGAGACCGTCAGGTCGTGGGGCTGGCTGGCTCCGCTGGTCTTCATCGCGATCCAGGCCCTGCAGGTGATCATCTCGCCGATCCCCGGCGAGATCACCGGGCCCGTCGGCGGCGCGCTCTTCGGGACGTGGCTCGGACTCATCTATTCGACGATCGGTCTGACGATCGGCACCCTCTTCTGCTTCTGGGTGGGGCGCAAGTGGGGCGAGCCGCTCGTGCGGCCGTGGCTCAGCGAGCACAACTGGAACCGGATGAACTTTATCCTCGAGGCCGAGGGCGCGATCATCTGCTTCGTCCTGTATTTCACCCCCGGCTTCCCCAAGGACATCATCTCGTACCTGTTCGGAATCAGCCCGATGCCCTTCTGGCTCTTCGCCATCGTGTCGACGGTCGCGCGGATCCCGGGCACGTGGATCTCGTCCTATTTCGGCGCTCACGTGGCCGAGCAGCAGTACGTCTACGCCGTCGTCTTCCTGGCGATCGTGCTGGCGTTGTGCCTGCCGCTCTACTACTACCGCGACCGTCTGATCGGGCGGCTCCACAAGCCGCGCCGCCGTAGGAAGCGTCAAGAAAGTGCTTGACGGTCGCAACCCTGCTCGGTACACTCCGCGACACACTATGGGCACCTCGACCCGCACCTACGGGTTCTTCACGTTTTTCTACTTCACCGAGGTCTGCCCAGGCACTCTGACTTGAACTAGACAGAGGGCCGCGGGCAGGCCGAACGCCCGCGGCGCCGACCGATACCAGGCCGCGGGCCCACCCCCGCGGCCTTTTGTTTTTCAGGAACCGACAACCCGCCCGTCAGAAAGGACCGGGCGAACGACGATGGACAAAAGAAGCGGGACTGGAACGACAGGACCGGAACGGCGGCACAGGAACCACGGGCCAGGAACCATGAGCAGGGGCCACAAGGCAGGAAGGATAGAAGCGGGCGTGCGGAGCCGGGTCGCATCTCTCTCAGGCCACCCTCGGCGTGAGCCGGCCTCAAGGCACCCGCTACAACGGAGCCACACATGATCATCGTGCTCAAGTCCGGAGCTACCGATGTCGAGGTCGAGGACGTCTGCCATCGGATCACGTCGATGGGCTACAGCCCCCACACGATCCGCGGCGCACTGCGTACCGTGATCGGCGCGGTCGGTGACGACCGCGGCAAGGAGGCGCTGCGCAGCCTCGAGTCGCTCGAATGCGTCGAGTCCGTCACGCCAATCCTCAAGCCCTACAAGCTCGCCAGCCGCGAGGTGCGCGACGAGCCGACCGAAGTTCGCGTGGGCGACGTGACGATCGGTGGAAGGGCGATCGTGGTCATGGCCGGCCCATGCGCGATCGAGTCGCGGCTGCAGCTGCTCGACGCCGCCGAGAAGGTGAAAGCGGCCGGCGCGCGGGTCCTGCGCGGCGGCGCCTTCAAACCTCGCACCTCGCCCTACGCGTTCCAGGGGCTCGAGGACGAGGGGCTGAAGCTGCTCGCCGAGGCGAAGCGCGAGACCGGGCTGCCGATCGTCACGGAAGTCATGGAGCCCGACAAGGTCGAGCTGGTCGCCGAGTACGCCGACATCCTCCAGGTCGGCGCGCGCAACGTCCAGAACTTCTCGCTACTCAGACGCGTCGGCGAGGCGGGGAAGCCGGTGCTCCTCAAGCGAGGCATGGCGACGACGATTCAGGAATGGCTCCTGTCGGCGGAGTACGTGCTCGCCAGCGGCAATCGGAACGTCATCCTCTGCGAGCGCGGCATCCGCACCTTCGAGACCGCCACGCGGTTCACGCTCGATCTGAACGCGGTGCCCGTCGTGAAGAAGCTCTCGCATCTGCCGATCCTCGTCGACCCGAGCCACGGCACGGGCCACTGGGAGTTCGTCGAAGCGATGGCCCTGGCCGGTGTGGCCGCCGGCGCGGACGGGCTGATCATCGAGGTGCACCCGAAGCCCGAGGAGGCGCTCTCGGACGGCCCGCAGTCCCTCAAACCCGAGCGGTTCGCCGCCCTGATGACGCGTGTGCGGAGGATCGCTCAGGCTATGGATCGAGACCTGTAGCGGCCGAGGGCCGAGGGCTCAAGGGCTATAATCGTGTCAATGCGTCGCACGATCTGGCGGCGGCTGAAACGGCGTCCCCCCATCGGGGTCGTCGTATCGCTCGCCGTCCATCTCCTCGTTCTCGTCGCCCTCGTGGGAGTCGGGCCGCCGTCTAAGGTCTACACCGTCAATAGAGGCGAGCCGCTCTTCGTGGAGCTGCCGAAGGCCGAGGAGCAGGCCCAGCGTGGTCAGGGAGCGGCTCCGGCTCCCTCGACACCGCCGACTCCCGCCCCGAAGGCCCCTCCGCCGCCGAAGGCCCAACCGCTGGCACCGAAGGCCCAGCCGCAGGCCCCGGCACCTCGTGTTGCCGCGGTTGAGCCTGCCGCGAGGCCAAAGGCTCCCGACACCCCCGTGCCCGAGCCCACGAAGGCGAGCCCCCCGGTGCCCGCCGTCCAGGAAGCGCCGGCGCCCGACGGAGTGCGGCAGGCCGCTGCGCCGCCGAAGCCCGCCGAATCGCAGGCGAATGAGGCGTCGTCCGCTTCCGAGGTTCAGCCCCGTCCGGCTCAGCCGGCAAGTCCAACGCCGCAGATCGCTGCCGTGCCGCCGCCCCGCGACCCGGTGATCGACAGCCGCTCCGCTCTGCGACGCGGCGCGCCCGGCGTCGGCGGCTTCGGCGAGGGCCGTGCCGGGATCGAGGGCGACCCGATCCCCCTCAACTCCGCGGACAAGCGCTTTGCCGACTATCTGATCCGGGTGACGCGGATGATCCAGGACAAAATGGGGGCGTATCCGTGTGTCAAGAACTGGGAGACGGGAGAGTGCGACCACAAGTCAACGCAGGTCGTCGTCGAGTTCGGCATCCTGCGGGACGGCCAGGTGCCCTATGTCACCGTCCACCACCGGGCGCCCTGGGAGGTCTACGACTCCAACGCGGTGACTGCTATCAAGCTGGCGTCGCCCTTTCCCCCCGTGCCGGCGTCGCTCATGGCAACGAGGCCGTCCGGGAGCGCTGGGGTCCCGATCGTCGCGAACTTCTTCTACATAATCGAGAAGACCTCGATCATGAACTTCCTCCGCTGAAAAACGGGCGGCGAATTGACACCCTCCGATGGCCGCGTGTAGCATGAGCGTCACTCTGGATAGGCTCGTAGCTCAGTGGGAGAGCGCCTCTCTGACGCAGAGGAGGTCGGCGGTTCGAAACCGCCCGAGCCTACCATCTCAACACACAGACGAGCGCACCCCTGTCTGAAGAAGAGCGACATCTCAAGCTGACCGGCGAGTTCGACTGCGATCCCTCGCCGCTCGCGACGCTGCGCCATTCCACCTCGCACGTCATGGCTCAGGCCGTGAAGCGTCTGTTCCCCGGCGTCAAGGTGGCGATCGGTCCCGCCATCGAGGATGGCTTCTACTACGACTTCGCGAAGCCCGAGCCGTTCACGCCCGACGATCTCGTGAAGATCGAAGCGGTGATGCGGGAGATCGCGAAGGCGAACCATCCGTTCGAGCGGCAGGAGATGTCGCGGGCCGAGGCGATCGCCTTCTTCCGCGAGCGTGGCGAGCCCTTCAAGGTCGAGATCCTCGAGGGGATCGATGCCGACCGCGTGTCGCTCTACCGGCAGGGCGACTTCATCGACCTCTGCCGCGGGCCGCACGTGTCGTCGACGGGCCAGGTGAAGCACTTCAAGCTCCTCTCCTCCTCCGGCGCCTACTGGCGCGGGGACGAGCGGAACCCGATGCTCCAGCGGATCTACGGCACCGCCTGGCTCACCGGGGAAGAGCTCGACAAGCACCTCTGGCGGCTCGAGGAGGCGAAGAAGCGCGACCACCGCAAGCTCGGGCGCGAGCTCGACCTGTACGAGCTGCACGACGTATCGCCCGGTGCGCCTTTCTGGCTGCCCAACGGCTGGACGATCGTGCGCGAGCTCGAGCGGTTCGTGCGCGAGAACCTCGACGCGCGCGGCTACCAGGAGATCTCGACGCCGATCCTCGTCAACAAACGGCTCTGGGAGCAGTCGGGACACTGGGATTACTACCGGGAGAACATGTTCATGGTGGAGGACGAAGAGCAGCTCTTCAGCCTCAAGCCTATGAACTGCCCGGAGTCGACGCTGGTCTACCGCCACGCGCTGCGCTCCTACCGCGACCTGCCGCTGCGCTACTCCGATATGGGGCGGCTGCACCGCAACGAGCGCTCCGGCGCGCTGACCGGATTGCTGCGCGCCCGGCAGTTCACGCAGGACGACGCGCACATCTACTGCCGGCCCGACCAGCTGCAGGACGAGATCACCGCGATCCTCGAGCTCCAGCGTGAGTGGTACAAGACCTTCA
The DNA here is from genome assembly GCA_003220435.1 of Candidatus Rokuibacteriota bacterium. Lineage (GTDB taxonomy): Bacteria > Methylomirabilota > Methylomirabilia > Rokubacteriales > CSP1-6 > AR31. The sequence goes on from QHSL01000087.1 coordinate 43,110, forward strand.
CGCTCGAGGCGTTCTTCAAGCTGTCCACCCGGCCGGTGAAGTCGCTCGGCACCGACGAGCAGTGGGCGACCGCCGAGCAGGCGCTGGAGGACGCGCTGCGCGCCAACGGCCTGGCCTTCGAGCTGAACCCCGGTGACGGGACGTTCTACGGGCCGAAGATCGACGTGGACGTGCAGGACGCGATCGGGCGGCGCTGGCAGAACGCCACCATCCAGGTCGACTTCCAGTTGCCCGACCGCTTCGGCCTCGAGTACATCGACAGCGACGGGCAGCCCAAGCGCCCGATCATGGTCCATCGCGCGATCCTGGGCTCGTTCGAGCGCTTCGTCGGCGTCCTGGTCGAGCACTACGCCGGCGCGTTTCCGACCTGGCTCGCGCCCGTGCAGGTGCGGGTGCTTCCGATCAGCGAGAAGCACGTCGAGTACGCGCGCGCCGTGCACGCGCGCCTGCGCGCCGCCCGCCTCCGCGCCGAGCTCGACGACCGCAACGAGAAGCTCGGCTACCGCATCCGCGACGCGCAGGTGCGGAAGGTGCCGTACATGCTCGTCGTCGGCGCACGGGAGGCCGAGAACGGCACCGTGAGCCTCCGCCACCGCAGCGGCGACGACCTGGGCGCCGTGCCGCTCGATCGCGTGTTGGCCGACCTCGCCCGCGAGATCGGCTCGCGGGACGCCAGCCTCACCGTGGGCCGCTCGTGATCGGCCGACCGGCCGAACTCATCACCATCGTCGGGTAAACAAGGAGTCACGCCTATCAGCCAAGCCAAGGACATCCGTATCAACGAGGGCATCCGTGTCCGGGAAGTGCGCGTCGTGAGCGCCAACGGCGAGCAGCTCGGCATCATGCCGATCGCCACGGCGCTCGAGACGGCCCGCCAGCAGGAGTTCGACCTGGTCGAAGTCGCGCCCGACGCCCAGCCGCCGGTGTGCCGCATCATGGATTTCGGGAAGTACAAGTACACGCAGGCGCGGCGGCAGAAGGAAGCGCGCAAGAAGCAGACGACGATCCAGGTCAAGGAAGTCAAGATGGGGCCCAAGACCGAGCGGCACGACTTCGACTTCAAGCTGAAGCACGTGCGGCGCTTCCTGGAAGAAGGCCATAAGGCCAAGGTGACGGTGCGCTTCAAGGGACGCGAGATGGCCCACACCGAGCTGGGCTGGAAGATGCTCAACAAGATGGTCGAGGCGACGCAGGACATCGCCAACACCGAGAACAATCCGCGGCTCGAGGGCCGGATGCTGCACATCATCCTGAGCCCGAAGGCGCACAATTGATGGCCGTGCGGGGGAGAGAACGATGCCGAAGATGAAGACCAAGCGCGGGGCCGCGAAGCGGTTCAAGCGCACCGGCTCCGGCAAGCTCAAGCGCGCGAGCGGCTGGAAGCAGCACAAGCTGGAAAAGAAGAACCCCAAGCGCCGCCGGTCCCTCCGTGCGGCGAAACTGATCGACAAGGCGGACGTCGCCCGCATCCGGGTGCTCGTCCCCTATCTGTGATGGCGTGCGCGCCGCAGGCCGTCGCGGGGCTGGGGCCCCGCTGGCCGGGGCGCGCCTCTAAATCTAGTAAGGAGCCGGAACATGCCACGGGCTAAGGGTGGATCGAAGACACGCCAGCGCCGCAAGAAGGTGCTCAAGAAGGCCAAGGGCTACTTCGGCGGCCGGCGGAAGCTCTACAAGACAGCCGCCGAGACGGTCTTAAGAGCCGGCGCGTTCGCGTATCGGGGGCGTAAGCAGAAGAAGCGTGCGGCTCGCGCGCTGTGGATCGTGCGGATCAACGCGGCGTGCCGTCAGGTCGGCCTCTCGTACTCGAAGTTCATGGCCGCGCTCAAGAAGGCGGGGATCCACCTCGACCGCAAAGTGCTGGCGGAGCTGGCGGTCAGCGACCCGCCGGCGTTCGCGAAGCTCACCGAGACCGCCAGAGCCCAGAGCCGGTAGTTCGTGGCCCACCCGCGCGTCGACGCCATCGTGCTGCGGGCGCGGGAGGCCGTCGCCGCGGCGCAGTCGTCCGCCGAGCTCGAGAAAGTCCGCGTCGGCTTCCTGGGTCGGAGCGGCGAGCTGACCCAGCTCCTGCGATCGCTCGGCTCGCTCGCGGCCGAGGAGCGCCCGCTCGTCGGCGCGGCGGCCAACGAGGCCAAGCGCGAGCTCGAGGCCCTCCTCGACGCGCGGCTCGCCGCCACCCTCGAGACCGAGCGCCGGGCCGAGCGCCGGCGCCAGCGACTCGATCTGACGCTTCCCGGCCGCCGCCCGCCGAAGGGATCGCTCCATCCGCTGACGCGGGTGCACGACGAGATCGTCGCGATCTTCGCAGGCCTCGGCTTCTCGGTCGCCGAGGGGCCCGAGATCGAGACCGACTACCACAACTTCGAGGCACTCAACATCCCACGCGACCATCCGGCGCGCGACATGCAGGACACGCTCTACCTCTCGGAGAGCACGCTCCTGAGAACCCACACCTCGCCGGTGCAGATCCGGGCGATGCTCGCGCAGAAACCGCCGGTGCGCATCATCGTGCCCGGCCGCGTCTATCGCCGCGACGTGGCCGACGCCACGCACTCGCCGATGTTCCACCAGGTCGAGGGCCTCGCGGTCGATCGCGACATCACGATGGCGGATCTCCGGGGGACGCTCGAGCTGTTCGCGCGCGAGATGTTCGGGCCGCGGTCGCGCATCCGCTTCCGACCCTCGTTCTTCCCGTTCACGGAGCCGTCGGCCGAAGTGGATGTGCTGTGCTTCGTCTGCCACGGCGCCGGCTGCCGGCTCTGCAAGCAGGGCGGCTGGCTCGAGATCCTCGGCTCGGGCATGGTGCACCCTCAGGTGCTGCGCAACGTCGGCTACGACCCGGAAGAGGTCACCGGCTGGGCCTTCGGCATGGGCATCGACCGCATCGCGATGCTCAAGTACGGCATCGACGACCTGCGCCTGTTCTTCGAGAACGACCTGCGCTTCCTGAGGCAGTTCGCCTAGCATGAAGATCCCGTACCGGTGGATCGGGGAGTTCGTCGAGCTCGGCCTCGACGCCGCGCGGGCGGCCGACCGCCTCATCAACGCCGGCATCGAGGTCGCGTCGGTTACGCCGCTCGCGCCGGACTTCCGCGGGGTCGTCGTAGGCGAGATCGAGGCCGTCGAGCGCGAGCTCGGCGAGAGCCGGGACCACCGCCTGCTGCTGTGCCGCGTGAGCACCGGACGCGAGCGCTACGCGGTCGTGTGCGGCGCGCCGAACACGAAGGTGGGCGCCCGCGCGGCCTTCGCGCCGCCGGGCGCCGTCCTGCCCGGCGGCCGCAAGATCGCGGCCGCGAAGATCCACGGCGTGGAATCTCAGGGCATGCTCTGCTCCGAGCGCGAGCTGGGGCTCGGCGAGGAGCACGAGGCCGGCCTCTTGCTGCTCGACGACGGAGCTCGCCCCGGCGCCGACCTGGTCGCGGCGCTCGGTCTCGATGACCACGTCCTCGAGGTCGAGATCACTCCGAATCGGCCCGATTGCCTGTCGGTCCTGGGCATCGCGCGCGAGATCGCCGCGCTCACCGGCGCGCGGCTTCGCCCGCCGCAGGTCAAGCTGCGCGAGTCGGCGGAGGCGGCGCGAGGGCTCGCGCGCGTCCGGATCGAGGCGCCGGATCTCTGTCATCGATTCACGACGCGCGTCATCATCGGGGTCACCATCGGGCCCTCGCCCGCGCGGCTCCGGATGCGGCTGCGCGCCGTGGGCCTGCGCCCGATCAACAACGTCGTGGATGCGACCAACTACGTGCTCTGGGAGCTCGGCCAGCCGCTGCACGCCTACGACGGGGAGACGGTGACCGACGGGACGTTCGTGGTCCGCCGCGCCCGGGCCGGCGAGCGCTTCACCACGCTCGACGGGCAGGAGCGGACGCTGGACACGTCGATGCTGCTCATCGCCGACCCCAAGCGCGCGATCGGGCTCGCCGGCGTGATGGGCGGTGCCAATACCGAGGTGACCGACCGCACGACCCGCCTTCTGCTGGAGAGCGCGTGGTTCGACCCGAGCTCGATCCGACGCACGTCCCGCGCGCTCGCGTTGCGGACCGACGCCGCGTACCGCTTCGAGCGCGGCGCCGACGTCGAGGGGCTGGCGCCGGCCTCGGCCCGCGCGGCCGCCCTCATCGCCGAGCTGGCCGGCGGCGCGATCGCGCGTGGCGTCGTCGACGCGTATCCGCGCCGGCGCAAGCCCTCGCGCGTACGGCTCCGCATGTCGCGGGTCAAGCGCGTCCTCGGCATGACGCCGCCGCGCGCGCAGGTCGTGAAGATCCTGTCGGGGCTGGGCCTGCCGGTGAAGGCGCGTGACGCCGACCTCGAGGTGACCGTGCCGAGCTTCCGTCGCGACCTGTCGATGGAAGACGATCTGGTCGAGGAGATCATCCGCGTGTGGGGCTACGACCGGCTGCCGTCGACGCTGCCGGGCGGAGCGATCGCGCTCGTCTCGCACCCGGCCAGTCTCCGCCAGAACCAGACCGTCCGCCGGGCGCTCGTGGGCGCCGGGCTCGCGGAGGTCGTCACGCACAGCTTCAGCGACCCGGCCCGCGCCGCCCTCTTCCGCCGGCCGAGCGGACCGCCGCCGGTCGAGCTGCTCAACCCGCTGGCCACGGACGCGTCGTGGCTGCGCGTGCACCCGCTCGAAGGCGTGCTGGGCGCGATCGCCACGAACGTGAGGCGCCAGCAGTCCGACGTGCGCGTCTTCGAGATCTGCAAGACGTACGCGCGGGGTGGCGGCGACACCGGAACGAGCGAGCCGCGGTGGGTCACGATCGCCCTCACCGGTGCGCGCGGCGAGCCGGGTTGGGACGCGAGCGTCACGCTGGCCGACGTCTACGACGCCAAGGGGCTCGCCGAGCACCTGCTCGAGGCGCTGGGCCTGCGTGCCGGCACCGGCGATGCCGGCGCGCTCGAAGGATTCGAGCCCGACTGCCATGGCACACTCGTCGGCGACGGCGGCGCGATCCTCGGCGAGTTCGGCGAGGTCGCGGCCTCCATCCGCGAGTCCCTGGGGATCTCCGCGCCGGTGTTCGCCGCGGTGGTCTCGCTGGACGTCGCCGGCGCCGCCGCGCCGGTGCCCATGCGATACCAGCCCCTGCCGAGATTCCCCGTCGTCGAGCGCGATCTCGCTTTCGTCGTCGGCAGCGACCAGGCGCTGACGGCTGCCCAGATCGAGTCGGCGCTGCGGCAGGAAGCCGGGCCGCTGCTGCGCCAGCTCGTGCTCTTCGACGTGTTCCGCTTCCCCGACGGGCGATCGAGCCTGGCATGGCGGCTCCTCTTCCAGGCCGAGGATCGGACGCTGACGGATGACGAGGTGAACGCGATCCAGGACCGTTTGGTCCGACGGGTCACCGAGACCTTCCACATCACTCTGCGGAGCGGCTGATGGGCGACAACATCGTTGAGCGACTGACGGAGCTTGAAGAAGCGGTGCGGCGCGCGGCGGAGGCGATCGGCCGCCTGCGCGAGGAGAACGCGCAGCTACGGCGCGAGGCGCGGCGCCTTGGCGACGAGCGCCGCCAGGTGCTTTCCCAGGTGGACACGATCTTGAAGGACATCGCCAAGCTCGACCTCGACAGGCCCCAGGAATGAGCGCCGGCGGGGAGCCCCGTCGCATCGAGCTGAACCTGCTCGGGCAGACGCTGACGATCAGGTCCGAGGCGCCGGCCGACTACCTGCGCTCACTCGCGAAGTATCTCGAGGAGCGTGTGACCACGCTGAAGCGGTCGGGGGTCAAGGATCCCATGACCGCGCTCGCTCTCGCGGCGCTCGACATCACCGACGAGCTCTTTCGGGCGCGCGAGGACAAGACGCGCGACGAAGGCGACGTCGGGGCCCGGCTCGGGGCGCTCGTGGCGCTTCTCGAAAAAGTCGCACCGCCGGAGTCGGAACGCTAGGCGGCGGGCGCGCCGGGGGCGGGGGGCCTGTCGCGACCACGACGGCTGCCGGTCCCGCCTCCTCCCAACCGTCCGCGGGACTCGCGAGCAACGCTGACTACACGGGTCGCGACAGGCCCCCCGCCCCCGGCGCGCCCGCCGCCTAGCGCGTTGGCGGTGGCTGCGACATTTTTCATACGCGTCGCGGCGCGCCGGCCGGCTCGCGTCAGCTCGGACGCGGGCGTGAAGCTCGTGGCGGGTGGTCGGCTTGGGTCAGAATTTGCCGTGGCGGCCTGCGCCGGAGGCGAATCTTTGGGCGCCGGCGATGCTTTCGCCGGTGTTGAACGTGGCGGCGCCGATCGTGTACTCGCGGCGCAGGGCTGCCGGCAGCTTGGCGCCTAGCGATTCGTAGGCCGATCGCCGGTCACTGCGGACACTGTGGGGCGGGAACGCCGCGATGGTGGTGGCGAGCGCCTCGGCCTCGGCGCGCGCCCGGCCGCGAGCCACGACACGGTCGGCCAGGCCGATGGCCGAGGCCTCGCGCGCGTCCACCGGCCGGCCGGTCAGGATGAGATCGAGCGCGCGCCCCAGACCGACGAGCGCCGGCAGGCGCACCGTGCCGCCATCGATCAGCGGAATGCCCCAGCGCCGGTTGAAGACACCCATCACCGCGTCCTCCTCGACGACGCGGAGGTCGCACCAGAGCGCCAGCTCGAAGCCACCGGCGACCGCGTAACTCGACACCGCGGCGATCACCGGTTTCGACAGGCGCATGCGGGTGGGGCCCATCGGCCCATCGCCATAGCCGATCCGACGCCGCGTCGGGCCGGCCGCCACCGCCTTCAGATCGGCGCCGGCACAAAAGGTGCCGTTCGCCCCCCACAGGACGGCCACCCGCGCGCCATCGTCGCGCTCGAAGGCGCGAAATGCGGAGGCCAGCGCCTTGCCGGTGGGCCGGTCGATCGCGTTCCGGCGATCGGGGCGGTCCAGGATGATCGTGGTCACGGGCCCGCTCACCTCGGTCCTCACACTCGGTCGTTCCATGGGCGGAAGGTCTCCTCGGGTGATCGCGGTTGGGGGAACAAGGAACTTGACGCGTGGTCGCGCGCTGGGGTACCCAGAGGATGTCCCTGCGCTGTTCGTGATGCCGGGGGGAAGTTTCAACCTCGTTTACAAAACGGGAGCTGTGGAAGAGGGCGGTGTGCAAGCCCCTCTCGAAGGGGAAGCCTGAAGCCCTCCGATTAACGGCACCCACCTGGTAATACCAGGTTCGAAACACCTTCGGCACACGGCAGAGGTGGGGATTTGACTCCCTCACTCGGTGGCCCCTATACTGCGGCAATGCAAGGCATTTGGCTCATTGCCGACTCGATCATCGCGGTCCTCGCGCTTGTGCTCGGCTTCATCCTCCACAAGTGGATCAGCGAGCGCAAGGTCGGAGACGCGAGCAGCCGCGCCGAGCGCCTCATCCAGGACGCCGAGCGCGAGGCCGCCAACCGCCGCAAGGCCGCCGACCTCGAGGGCCAGGAGGCCGCGCTGCGGGCGCGCATGGCGCTCGAGGCAGAGACGCGCAAGCGGGAGAGCAGCATCCAGCAGATCGAGCAGCGCGTCCTCTCGAAGGAGGAAGAGCTCGCGCGCAAGCTCGACCAGCTCGAGCGGCGGCTGAACGAGTCGAGCGCCAGGGATCGCGAGCTGACCGGCCGTGAACGGGTGGTCGTCGAGAAGGAAGGCCGGCTCGGCGCCGCGCTCGACGAGCAGCGGCGCAAGCTCGAGTCGATCGCCAGCCTGACCGCCGACGAAGCCAAGCGCCAGCTCCTCGCGCAGATGGAGAGCGAGGCGCGACGGGAGGCGCAGCTGATCGGGATGCGCCTCGAGGAAGAGGCGCGCGAGACCGCGCAGGTGAAGGCCAAGGAAGTCCTCGCGACCACTATCCAGCGCCTGGCGCCCGACTACACGGTGGAGACCGCCGTCTCGGTGGTGGACCTGCCCTCCGACGACATGAAGGGGCGCATCATCGGCCGCGAGGGCCGCAACATCCGCGCGCTCGAGCTCCACACGGGCGTCGACCTCATCGTGGACGACACGCCGGAAGCGGTACTGATCTCGGCGTACGACCCGTACCGTCGCGAGATCGCGCGGCGCGCGCTCCAGATCCTGATCGCCGACGGCCGGATCCACCCGGCACGGATCGAAGAGGTCGTCGAGAAGGTCAAGAAGGAGATGGATCAGCATCTGCGGGAGGAAGGCGAGAAGGCCTGTTTCGAGCTGGGGGTGCTCGGGCTGCATGCCGAGCTCGTGAAGCTGGTCGGGCGGATGAAGTTCCGGACCTCCTACGGCCAGAACTGCCTCCAGCACTCCAAGGAGGTCGCGTGGCTCGCCGGCATGATGGCCGCCGAGGTCAAGGCGGACGTCAAGCTCGCGAAGCGGATGGGACTCCTCCACGACATCGGCAAGGCCCTCACGCACGAGCAGGAGGGGAGCCACCCCGAGCTCTCGCTCCAGGTGCTCACGAAGTACAACGAGTCGGCGAAGGTGATCAACGCGGCCCTCTGCGGCCACGAGAATGTGAAGCCCGAGACGATCGAGGCGGTGCTGGTCGAGGCCGCCGACGGCATCTCGGCGGCGCGCCCGGGCGCGCGGCGCGACGTGCTCGAGTCGTACATCCAGCGCCTCGCGAAGCTCGAAGAGATCGCGCTGTCCTACAAGGGCGTCGAGATGTGCTACGCGATCCAGGCCGGCCGCGAGCTGCGCGTGATGACGAAGGCCGATATCGTCTCGGACCTGGACGCCCACCAGCTCGCCAAGGACATCAGCAAGCGCATCGAAGCCGAGATGCAGTACCCCGGCCACATCAAGGT
>QHSL01000003.1 GCA_003220435.1 Candidatus Rokuibacteriota bacterium
TCCCGGCGCCCCCCGGAGGCGCCCGATTTGATGGTAGGCTGTCGGCGACGTATACCACGGCGATCAGGAGACTGACCATGGACAAGAAGGTTGCGATCGTGACGGGCGCCGGCAGCGGCGTCGGCAAGGCGGTGGCGCTCGCGCTGTTGAAGGATGGGTACCACGTGTCGCTCGCCGGGCGGCGCAAGGACGCGCTCGAGCAGGTAGCGGCCGCGGGCGCCGCGAGCGGTCGGACGCTCGTCGTCCCCACCGACGTGTGCGATCCGGAGGCGATCCGCGCCCTGTTCGCGCGCACCAAGGAGACGTTCGGCCGCCTCGACCTGCTGTTCAACAACGCCGGCATCGGCGCCGCCGGGCTCCTCGAGGATCTCACCGTCGCGCAATGGAAAGCCGTCGTGGACACCAACCTCACCGGCTCCTTCCTTTGCACCCAGGAAGCGTTCAAGATCATGAAGAGCCAGGACCCGCGCGGCGGGCGGATCATCAACAACGGTTCGATCTCGGCCCACACGCCACGGCCCAACTCGGCGCCCTACACGTCGACCAAGCACGCGATCACAGGCCTCACCAAGGCCACGTCGCTGGACGGGCGCAAGTACGACATCACGTGTGGCCAGATCGACATCGGTAACGCCGCGACCCCGATGACCGAGCGGATGGCTCGGGGTGTCCCACAGCCGAACGGCACCACCATGATCGAGCCCACGATGGACGTCGAGAACGTGGCGAACGCTGTGCTCTGCATGGCCCACATGCCGCTCGACGCGAACGTGCTGTTCATGACGGTCATGGCCAACAAGATGCCGTTCGTCGGCCGCGGCTGACATCACCAGCGCTTCGGAGGCTCCGCCATGCGAGTGCCCGCGCCGCAGATCCGCCGCCAGCTCGTCTCGGTGTTCACCGCCTGGGGCATGTCCCCGTCGCACGCCGCCACGACCGCCGACCTGATGGTCGAGACCGATCTGCGAGGCGTCGACTCCCACGGGATCTCGATGCTGCCGACCTACGACCAGGAGTTCCGCGCCGGCCGGCTCAACATGCGCCCCCTGTTCAAGACCGTGCGCGAGACCGCGGCGACCGCGCTCATCGATGCCGACCGGTCGCTCGGCCATCCGGCGGCGTCGTACGCGATGAACCTGGCCGTCGACAAATGCCGCGCAGCCGGCGTGGGCATCGTCGCCGTGTTCAACTCGCACCACTTCGGAGCGGCCGGCTGCTACTCGCGGATCGCGGCGGACCGGGGCGTGATCGGCATGGTGACGTCGGCCACCCGCGGCATCACGATGGTGCCGACCTTCGCGGCGGAGCCGATCATGGGTACGAACCCGCTGGCGTTCGCCGCGCCGGCCAAGCGCAACCCGCCCTTCGAGCTGGACATGGCGACCACGACCGTGGCCGCCGGGAAGGTGAGGGTCTACAAGCTCAACCACAAGCCGCTCCCGGCGGGCTGGGTCGTCGATGGCGACGGCCGCACCGTCACCGACTCGGCGGCCGGGTACCAGCACATGGCCGACCACGACGGCGGCATCACGCCGCTCGGCGGCAGGCGCGACGCCGGGAGCCACAAGGGCTACGGGCTGGCCGTGATGGTCCACATCCTCGCCGGAACTCTCACCGGCGCCTCGTTCTCGCCGATCCGCAACCAGACGCAGTCGAAGTCCGACCCGCACAACATCGGTCACTTCTTCATGGCGATCGACCCGCAAGCCTTCCGCACGGACGGCGCGTTCGAGAACGACCTCGACCAGGTGATCGACGTCTTGCACAACGCCAAGCGCGCCGACGCGAATCAGCCGGTGCTGGTCGCGGGCGACCCGGAGCGCGCGACGAAGAAGGAGCGGCTCGAGGCCGGCGTGCCGGTCCCGGACGATTTGCTGGCCGAGTTGCGCGTGGTCGCGAAGAACGCGGGTGTCCCGTTCGAGCTGGAATCGAGCGCTCGCGCTTGAGCGAGACTCGCTGGATCGGCAAGGCGGTCAAGCGCGTCGAGGACGCCCGGCTCCTCACCGGGCGCGGGACTTACATCGACGATCATCCCCCTCTCGCGAATATCTGGCACGCGGCCATCGTCCGCTCGCCCCACGCCCACGCGAGGATCCTGGGCTACGACACGGCGGCGGCGCTCATGATGGAAGGCGTCGGGGGCGTGATCACCGGCGCCGACGTCGCCCGCCACACCAAGCCGTTCTCGGTCGGCGTCACCGCGCCCGTCCATTACTACTGCGCCGCGACCGACCGGGTGCGCTTCGTGGGCGAGCCGGTGGCGGTGGTGGTGGCGCGCAACCGATACCTGGCCGAGGATGCGGCCGAGGTCGTGCAGGTGCGGTACGATCCCCTTCCGGTCGTGCTCGATCCCGAGCGCGCGCTCGAGAGCGACGCGCCCGTGCTCCACGAGGCCGTCGGCTCGAACCTGGCCGGCCACCGGCGGCTGGTCTACGGCGATCCCGACCGAGCGTTCCGCGAGGCCGACGTCGTGCTGGACGAGCGCTTCAGCTTCCCGAAGTACGGCTCCACGCCGATCGAGACCTACGGCGTGATCGCGAAGTGGGACCCGCTCGACGGCCTGTGCACGGTGTGGTCGAACTTCATGGGGCCGTTCATCATGCACCCGCTCACGGCGCGCGTGCTGGGGCTGCCCGAGAACAAGCTGCGCTTCATCGTGCCCCCGGACATCGGCGGCTCGTTCGGCATCAAGTCGTCGATCTACCCGTACATCGCGTTGATCGCGCTGGCGGCGATGCGAACGGGCGTGCCGGTCAAGTGGATCGAGGACCGGCGCGAGCACCTGCTGGCGTCGTCGAGCGGGACGGACCGGGTCGCGTACCGCGAGGTCGCCGCGAAAAAGGACGGGACGATCCTGGGCATGCGGTTTCGGTGGCTTGATAACGTCGGCGGCTACATCCGTAGCCCCGAGCCCGGCTGCAGCTTTCGTCCGACCGGCAATTTCGTCGGCCCCTATCGTTTCCAGCACCTCGAGGTCGACGCCTCGGTCGTCATGACCAACAAAAGCCTCACCGGACCGAACCGCGGCTACGCGTGCGGTCATCTGTACTTCGAGACCGAAGGAATCATGGATCGCCTGGCTGACCGGCTCGGGCTTGATCCGGTCGAGATTCGGCGACGAAATCTCGTGCAACCCGACCAATTTCCCTATCGCACGCCGACCGGCGGGCTCTACGACAGCGGCGATTATCCAGCGGCCCTCGACCGCGCCCTGGAGCTCGCGCGCTACGACGAGCTGCGGCGCGAGCAGGCGAAGGCGCGCGCGGCCGGGCGCTACTTCGGCATCGGGCTGGCCCTGGCAGTCGATCCATCAGTGTCGAACATGGGCTACGTGGCCACGGCGCTCGATCCCCAGTTTCGCGCCAAGCCCGAGTATCTGCCGAAGTCGGGGGCGGTGGACTCGGCGACGATCAAGATCGACCCGCTCGGGCGCGTGATCGCGATCCTCAGCACGACGCCCCAGGGCCAGGGCCATCAGACGGTCGTCTCGCAGATCGTGGCCGACGAGCTCGGGCTCGTGCCGCAGGAGGTCACCGTCGTCGACGAGATGGACACCTTCACCCGTGTCTGGTCGATTTCGTCGGGTACGTACTCGAGCCGCTTCGGCTCCGTCGGCACCAGCGCGGTGGCCCTCGCGGCGCGGAAGCTCAAGGCCAAGCTCGTCGAGTACGCGGCGCACCTGATGGATCTGCCGGCGGAGTCGCTCGAGTTCCGCGACGGCGCGGTGCGGCCCCGGGGCGGCAAGGGGCCTGCGTATTCGGTCAAGGACCTGGCCGGGCGCGCCCACTGGAACACCGAGTCGCTGCCGGAAGGGATGGAGCCGGCGCTCCAGGCGACCGCGGTGTTCGGCTTCACGGTCGCCAAGGCCGTCGATGCGCAGGATCGCGTGAACTCGTCCAACACCTACGGCTTCATCGCCGAGGTGATGGCGGTGGAGGTCGACCCCGACACCGCGGCGATCAAGATCCTCCGCTACGTCACCGTGCACGACGCTGGAACGATCATCAACCCGATGATCGCCGAGGGCCAGATTTACGGCGGTGCGCTCCACGGCCTGGGCGGCGCGCTCTACGAGGAGCTGCAGTACGACGACGACGGGCAGCTGCTGACGGGGACGTTCATGGACTACCTCGTCCCGACCGCGAGCGAGGCGCCGACCATCGACATCGCGCACATCGTCTCGCCGTCGCCCCTGACGCCGCTAGGCTCCAAGGGCCTGGGCGAGTCGTCCTCGATGACGGCCCCAGCGGTGATCGCCAACGCCGTCAGCGACGCCCTGGCGCCGCTGGGAATCAAAATCAACGACCTGCCGATGACACCGACAAAGCTGTGGACCATCATCGAACGCGCCAGATCGCGCGAACGGAGTTCGGACGCCACGAGCCGAGCCGCGAATATCGAAAGGGCTGAAACGGGCGACCGGAGCCGGGTCGCTTCTGGCGCAGCGCACGAATCGGGCGACCGGAGCCGGCTCGCACCTATCTCAGGCCACCCTCGGAACAAGCCGGCCTAGAAGGACCCCGCTACAATGAAACCTCCCAAGTTCGAGTACCACGCGCCGCGGACCGTCGACGAGGCGCTGGCGCTGCTCGGCCGCTACGGCGGCGACGCCAAGGTGCTGGCCGGCGGCCAGAGCCTCATGCCGCTGCTGAATTTCCGGCTCGCGCGCCCGGCCGCGCTGGTGGACCTCAACCGTATCCCGAGCCTCGCCTTCATCGAAGAGAGCGGGGGCGGGGTGCGGCTCGGCGCGATGACGCGCCAACGGACGATCGAGTTCTCGCCCGTGATCGCGCAGCGGGTGCCGCTGCTCAAGGAGGCGACGCGGTGGGTCGGGCACCTGCCGATCCGCACGCGCGGGACCGTCGGCGGCTCGATCGCCCACGCCGATCCCTCCGCGGAATACCCGGCGGTCCTCACCGCGCTCGAGGGGGAGGTCGTGGCGCGCGGCGCCAAGGGCGAGCGGGTGATCAAGGCCGCGGACCTGTTCCAGACGTATCTGACCACCAACCTGACGCCCGACGAGATCCTGACCGAGGTGAGACTGCCGGCGATGGCGGCGGGCACGGGCTACGCACTCGAGGAGTTCGCGCGTCGGCACGGCGATTTCGCGATCATCGGCATCGCCGCGGTGGTCGTGCGCGACGGGCAGCGCTGCAAGACGGCGCGACTGGCCACCGCCGGCGCCGGGCCCGTTCCGGTGCGCCTGCGGGCCGCCGAGGAGATCCTCGAGCGCGACGGGCTGGGCGAGGCCGCCATCGACGCCGCGGCGCGGAAAGCCACCGAGCTGGTCGATCCGGACTCGGACATCCACGGGTCGGCGGACTACCGCCGCCATCTCACCGGAGTCCTGACGAAGCGCGCGCTCGTGCGAGCGATGGGAGTGGCGCGTGGCTGACATGATGACCGTTCGCTTGAAAGTCAACGGGGTCGCCCACGAGGGGCGGTGCGAGCCCCGCAAGCTGCTCGTCGATTTCATCCGGGAAGACCTCGGCCTCACCGGCACCCACGTCGGCTGCGAGCACGGGATCTGCGGCGCCTGCACGATCATGGTGAATGGCGAGTCGGCGCGCTCGTGCATCATGCTCGCCGTCCAGGCCGACGGTGCCGAGCTCATGACGGTCGAGGGCTTGATGCAGGACGGCAAGCTCCACCCGCTGCAGGAGGCGTTTCGCGAGCACCACGGCCTGCAGTGCGGCTTCTGCACGCCCGGCATGCTGATGACCGCCCTCGACTTCCTGCGCACGAACCCGTCGCCCAGCGACGGCGAGATCCGCGAGGGAATCTCCGCAGTCCTCTGCCGCTGCACCGGCTACCAGGGGATCGTCAACGCGGTGCGCGCGGCCGCCGCGACCCTCCGCGGCGGGCGCTAGGGCGCGGTGACCGACCCTCGATCCGTAGGGTCTGCGGCGCTGCCGCGCCTCGTCGGCGCGCGGGTGGCGCGGCGCGAAGACCCGCGCCTCCTGACCGGGCAGGGGAGCTACGTCGACGACCACCGGCCGGCGCGGCTCCTCTACGCGGCATTCCTCCGCTCGCCCCACGCGCACGCCCGCATCGTGTCCATCGACGCCTCGGCCGCGCTCGCGCTGTCCGGTGTGACGGCGGTGCTGACGGGCGAGGAGATCGCGCGCGCGTCGAAGCCGGTGCGCGCGGCGTCCAAGACGCCGGCCGTCAAGGTCACGAGCTTCCCGCCGCTGGCGCTCGGCAAAGTTCGCCACGTGGGCGAGGCGGTGGCGATGGTCGCGGCGGAGAGCCGCTACGTGGCCGAGGACGCGGCGGAGCGCATCGTCGTCGAGTACGCGCCGCTGCCGGTCGTCACCGACATGGAAGGTGCGCTCGAGGCGGCGAGCCCGCTGGTCCACGAGGAGGCGGGGACCAATCTGCTGGTCGCCCGCGAGTTCGCCCGCGGCGACGTCGACGCGGCGCTCGCGTCGGCCGCGGTCGTGGTGCGCGAGCGATTCCGCTTCCACCGGCACACCGCGATCTGCATGGAGAACCGCGGGTGCCTGGCCGAGTACGCGACGGGCAGCGGGACCTTGACGCTGCGCTCGTCGGCGCAGTGCCCCGGGATCGTCCGCGACGTCTTGAGCGATCTGCTCGACCTGCCTGAAAACCGGATCCGGGTGGTCGCGGAGGACGTGGGCGGGGGCTTCGGCGCCAAGGCGTCGCTCTACCCGGAGGAGATCGCCACCTGCGTGATGGCCCGCCGCCTGGGCCGTCCGGTGAAGTGGATCGGAGACCGGCGCGAAGACCTGCTGGCCACCTCGCACGCGTGGGACGAGATCATCGAGGCCGAGCTGGGCCTGGATCGCGACGGCGCCATCGTCGGCCTCCGCGCGCTGGTCACCGCCGACGTCGGCGCCTATTCGATCTACCCGTGGACCGCCGCCATCGAGCCGGTGCAGACGATCAGCTTCCTGCCCGGGCCGTACCGGGTGCCCACCTATCGGGGGCGCACGCGCGGCGTCGCCACCTGCAAGACGCCGCTCGGCCCGTATCGTGGCGTCGGCCGCCCGCCGGCGGTGTTCGTGATCGAGGGGCTGATGGATCGGGCCGCGCGTCGGCTCGGCCTCGACCCCACGGAGATCCGGCTGCGCAATTTCATCCGCGACGAGGACTTTCCGTACAAGTCGCCGTCGGGGATCGTGTGGGATCGCTCGAGCTTCACGGGCTCGCTGCTCAGGGCGCGCGAGGCGCTGGGCTACGACGCCGTACGCGCGGAGCAGACGCAGGCGCGCGCCGCCGGACGCTGGCTCGGCATCGGCGTCGCCTCGTACGTGGAGCTGACCGGAATCGGCTCGGCGATTCCAGTCTCGCCAGGGATGCCGATCGCCACCGGCACCGAGGCGGCGACGATCCGGTTCGATCCGGCCGGCAAGGTGACCGCCGTGTTCGGCGTCGCTTCGCACGGCCAGGGCCTCGAGACCACGCTGGCCCAGATCGTGGCCGATGAGGTGGGCGTGCCGATCGAGGACATCCGCGTCGTCCACGGCGACACCGCGCTCTCGCCTTACGGCACCGGGACGTACGCGAGCCGGAGCCTCGTGCTGGCGGGAGGCGCCGCCATCATGGCCGGGCGCGCCGTGCGCGAGAAGATGCTCGTGATCGCCGGTCACCTGCTCGAGGCCGATCCAGCCGATCTGGTGCCGGCCGACGGCCGGCTCGCGGTGCGCGGGATGCCCGATCGCAGCGTGACCGTTCGCGAGATCGCGCGTGCCGCCTACACCGGCGCCAAGCAGCTGCCGAAGGGGCTCGAGCCCGGACTCGAGGCCACGCGCTTCTACGATCCGTACTACGGCACCGCTTCGAACGCGACTCACGTGGCCGTGGTCGAGGTGGACCGCGCGACCTGTCAGGTGAGCGTCCTTCGTTATCTCGTCGTCGAGGACTGCGGGCGCATGGTCAATCCGCTCATCGTGGACGGTCAGGTCCACGGCGGTGTCGCCCAGGGGCTCGGAGCGGCGCTGCTCGAGGAGATCGTCCACGACGATCACGGCCAGCTGCTCAGCGGCACCCTGATGGACTACGTGGTGCCGTCGGCGTGCGAGGTGCCGTGGATGGAGGTGCACCACCTGGAGACACCGTCGCCCGTCACGCTGGGCGGATTCCGCGGCATGGGCGAGGGCGGGACGATCGGCGCGCCCGCGGCCATCGCCAACGCGGTCGCCGACGCGCTGGCGCCGCTGGGTGTCGAGGTCGCCGAGCTTCCGGCGACGCCCGAGCGGATCTTCCGGCTCGTCGCGCGCGCAACACGATGAGAGGCCGACCATGAACCTCGGCCTCGCCGAGCCGGCCTAGCCCCGCGCGGGGCTAGGCCGGCCCGAAGCCGATGGACGCCTGATCCGACACGACGAGCGGACGGAAGCGGACGGGCATGCCGATGGCGAGCGACCCGAGGGGGATGTCGACGATCCGGCCCAGGACCGCCACGCCCTCTTTCAGCGTCACGACGGCAACCGCGTAGGGCGCCTCGGCCGCGTGGGACCGTGGCGCGACCCGAATGACCGTGTAGCTCGCGATCGTCCCGTCGCCGGCCAGCGATTGCGGCTGCCACGCGCGCGCGTGACACGTTGGACACAGCTCCCTGGGCGGAATCGCGAGCTGCCCACAAGATTCGCAACGGATCGCCACCAGCTGTCCCGCGCGCACTCGCTCGAAGAAGGCGCGGACGGTGATGGCGGGCTCAGTCACGACCGAACAGGCTCACCAGCACCGTTGCGGTGTTGCCGCCGAGGGTGTGGGTGAGGCCACGGCGGGCGCCGTCGACCTGGCGAGGTCCGGCCTCGCCGCGGAGCTGGGTGACGATCTCCGCGATCTGCGCGGCGCCCGTCGCGCCGATCGGATGGCCCTTCGCCTTCAGCCCGCCCGACGGGTTGACGGGGATCTCGCCGCCGAGGCTCGTGCGACCCTCCTCGGCCGCGCGGCCGCCGGCGCCTGGCTCGAAGAAACCAAGCCCTTCGGTGGCGACGATCTCGGCGATCGTGAAGCAGTCGTGCACCTCGACGACGTCCACGTCGTCGGGGCCGAGGCCGGCCTGCCGGTACGCCGCGGCGGCGGCGCGCTCCGTGGCCGGCACCCGCGACAGGTCGCGCTTGTCGCCGAGGAGCATCCAGTCCGAGGCCGCCGCGGATCCGAGCACCCAGACGGGCTTGCGGTGGCGCCGGGCGACTTCCTCAGACGCGAGCACGAGGGCGGCGCCGCCGTCGCTGAACGGGCAGCAGTCGAAGATCTTGAGCGGGTCGGCGACGTAGGCGGACTTGAGGACCTGCTCGATGGTGATCTGTTTCTGGAATTGCGCCTTGGGGTTCAGCGCCCCGTGCCGGTGGTTCTTCACAGCTACCGCCGCCATCTGCGCCTCGGTGGTGCCGTGCTTCTGCATGTGGGCGCGCGCGATCAGCGCGAAGACTCCGGGGAAGGTGAGGCCCAGTCGCTGCTCCCAGACGGCGTCGGAGGCGTAGGCGAAGTACTCGGTCGACTCGGCCGTGGTCACGTTGAGGACGCGCTCGGCGCCGCCGACCATCACCACGTCGGACACCCCCGCCGCAATCTCCATCACGGCGTGACGGAACGCCGCGTGCGAGCTCGCGCAGGCGGTCTCGAACCGCGTGGTGGGCACTGACGGGATGCCGAGAACGGACGCGGCCTGCGGCCCGGTGTGGAGCTGGTGCTCGGTCTCGCCGCCCACGACGTTGCCGTAGTAGAGGGCCTGAACCGCGCTCGCCGGAATTCCTGCGTCGGTCAGCGCATCGGCCGCGGCCTCGGCGAAGAGCTCGGCGGAGGTACGGTCGTGCAGCCCGAACTTCGTCACTCCGACCCCGATCACCGCGACCCGACGCATAAAAGTCCTCCCGATCGCATGCTAGCATGGTCATCAGGTGACGCGTACTGTGGCGGTGCTTACGTGGTGAGCGAAGAGGGCTTCCTCCTCATCGTAGTCGGCGGCGCCTGCGTGCTGCTGGTGCTCGGCATCCTCGAGCTTCTCTGGCCGACCAAGCCGCGCCGCCCCGCGCGTCGCGCGGCTCACGACGCCCAGCTGCGGTCGGACGATTTCGTGGCGCCCGTGCGGCTCTTCGAACCGATCGCGGTACGGCGACCACCCATAGCAATCGCGCCGGTTCCCCCGCTTGCGCCTCCTGCCCCGCTCGCGCCGCCTCCTCCGGTCACTCCGCTTTCTCTGGAGCCGCCCCTCGCCCCGAGCACGCCGTCGCCCGAGTCGCCTGAGGCCGAGTCGCCGGCGGCCGAGCTGCCCGAGGCCTGGCCGCTGGAGGCTGAGCCGCCGGAGGTCCGGGCGCTGGAGATTCTGCCTCTGGAGCCCGAGCCGCTGGAGGCCCGGCTGCCGGAGCCTCTGCCGCCGGAGCCCCAGCCGCCGGAGCCCCAGCCGCCTGAGGCCGAGCCGCCGGAGGCGGAGCTGCCCGAGGTCGTGCCGCTGGAGGCCGAGCCGCCGGAGGTCCCGGCGCCGGAGATTCTGCCTCTGGAGGCCGAGCCGCTGGAGGCCCGGCGGCCGGAGACTCTGTCTCCGGAGACGCTGCTGCCGGAGCCCGAGCCGCTCGAGCCATCGCCCGCGGTGGAGCCGCCGCCCGTGGTGGAGGCGCCGACGGCGGAGGAGACCCCGCCGCCGCTCGAGGTTCCAACGCCATCCCGGCGCCTCCGACGCAGCAAGGTCTCGCCCCACGCGCGGCCGCACAGGGTCCTGCGCGCTCGGAAAACCCACGGGGTCGAAACGCCGACTCCGATGGCGCGCGAGCGGGCGCCGGCTCCGAAGACGGTCGAGACCGCTTCCCGGGAATCGTTCTGGGCCAGCGCCGGCCTCCCGGAGCCCGTGCCGGAAGCGAGGCCCGGGCGCGATTCACCGCTCGTGGAGACGTGCTTCGCGATGTACCAGGAGAAGCGGTATGCCGAGGTCGTGATGCGCGCCGAGGAAGGGCTTGCGAACGTTTCGGACGAGCCGCCGGCGACGCTCTCGCACGAGACCGCGGCGCTGTGGGCGGTCCTGGCGCTCGCGAAGCAAGCGCTGGGCGACGACGAGGGCGCCGGGACAGCGCTCGCCTCGGCGATGGAGATCGCGCCCGAGACCGAGCGGCCGACCTACCGGCGTCATTTCGCGACGCTCACCCTCGACGCGGCGCGGATCCGGCTGGCGCGCGCGCGCAGCCACGAGGTCGGCGATCGCGTCGAGACGATTCGGGCCGCGATCGCCTGGCTCGAGCGCGGGCTCGCGGTGGTCCCCGCCGATGGGGGATTGATAGACGCGCGCGAGGCGGCTCACGAGGCGCTCTGGTCCGCCTACGAGCGTGCCGTCGCCAGGCTTCTGCAGCGCCAGGAGTTCAACGGCGCGCGCCTCCTCCTGCGCGAGGCGCTGGAGGATCCGGCGCTGCCGCCCGCGCGCGCCGAGGGATTCCGCACGATGTTCGCCGGCACGTTCGGCGGCGAGGTGGGCCAGCTCACCGCCAAGGCCATCCGCAGCCTGCAGGAAGCGCGCGAGCCCGACGCGCTCGAATCGCTACAGCGCGCGGAGGATTTGCTCGCCACGATCCCCGCCGAAGCGCTGCCGGCCAAGCGCCGCGAGGAAGTCGATCAGCGACTCTGGTGGGCGTACACCGAGCTCGGGAAGCGGCGGGTCGCGGCCGGCGATGCCGAGAAAGCGCTCGGCCCGCTGCGGCACGCGCTGGGCTTCGACTCCATCGGGCCGGATCGCCAGGCCGAGACGCGGACGACGCTGGTGCAGGCGCTCGAGGGGGTGTCCGCCGCCCGCGCCGTGTTGATCCGCCGCCTGGCCGAGGGGGGCCAGCGCGCCGCGGCCATCGCGCGCGCCGAAGACCTCCGGGCGCTCCTCCAGAGCTACACGGAGCTCGGTCTCACCGAGGACGAGCTCGCGACGTCGACGGCGCAGACCCACCGTCTCTGCGCCGAGCTCGGCCTGGTCGACCCGGCCTGACCGGTCTCACTCGAGGGTCCGGACCGGCGTCTACGACTCGACGCTCTTCCGGCGAATCTCCGCGAGCAGCACCTCGGGCACCCTGAAGAACGCCTCGACCACGCCGGGATCGAAGTGCGTGGCGGCGCATCGCTTGATCTCGGCCTTGGCGACGTCGAAGGGCTTGGCCTTTGAGTAGGGACGGTCGAACGTGATCGCGTCGAATGCGTCCACCACCATGAAGATGCGCGCGCCCAGCGGGATCTCCTCGCCGCGCAGGCCGCGCGGGTAGCCGGTGCCGTCCCACTTCTCGTGGTGCGAGTAGACGATCGGCACCGCGCCGCGGAGGAACGGGATCTTCTCGATCAGCAGCTTGCCGATCTCCGGGTGGCGCCGCATGATCTGCCACTCGTCCGGGGTGAGCGGGCCGGGCTTCAGCAAGATCGCGTCGGGGATCCCGATCTTTCCGATGTCGTGCAGCAGCACGCCATGGGCGAGGTCGGTCAGGTCCGCGTCGGGTACGCCGAACTCGCGCGCGGTCGCCAGCGCGTAGCCGTGCACGCGCCGCGAATGCGATTCGGTGCCGACGTCCCGGGTGTCGAGCGCCGATCCGAGCGCCTCGAGCGTCGTCTCGTAGGTGTCCTGGAGCTCGCGATAGAGCTTCGCCAGACCGCGGGTCGCCTCGACCACCCGCACCTCGAGGAGCTCCTGGTACTGGCGCCGGTCGATGAGGAGGGTGCGTCGCTCGAGGGCCCGCTCGGCGGCGATGAGCAGCTCGTCCACGTTCACCGGCTTCATGATGAAGTCGTACGCGCCGAGCTTGAGGCTGGCGATCGCGGTCTTCACGTCCGCCGCGCCGGTGAGGACGATGACCGCGGCGTCCGGCTCCGCCTGCCGGACCTGCTGGAGCAGCTCGATCCCGCCCATGATCGGCATCTTGAGGTCGGTGACGGTCAGCGGCGGCTTCGCGTCGCGGAACACGTCGAAGCCCTCGCGCCCGTCGCCGGCCAGCAGGCACTTGTAGCCAGCGCCGAGGAAGATCTGGTGGAGGACCTCACGGACCTGGCGATCGTCGTCGACGATCAGGATGTGTTCGCTGCGGGTCATGTCACTCTGCCTTCGCGGCCCGCCGCCGCGACCTGGTTCTTGCCGGCCCGCTTCGCGGCGTAGAGCGCCTCGTCGGCGGCCCGGAACAGCTCCTCCGAGGTCGTGGCTTCGTCGTCCGGGAGGCTCGCGACGCCGAAGCTCGCGGTGAGGTGCTTGCCGTGCGAGAACGGGAACGTCGCGACGACCTGACGGATCCGGTCCGCGTAGAGCCGGGCACCCGACTTGGCGGTCTCGACCAGCAGCACGGCGAACTCGTCGCCGCCGTAGCGGGAGACGACGTTGATCCCTCGCGAGTGCTTCATGAGGATCTGGCCGATGTCGCGGAGCGTGTCGTCGCCCACCGCGTGGCCGAACTCGTCGTTGACGGTCTTGAAGCCGTCCAGGTCGAGGATCACCACCGAGACCGGGTGATTGAACCGCCTGAAACGAGAGATCTCCTCCTCGAGGCGGAGCGAGAAGAAGCGACGATTGTAGAGCCCGGTGACCTCGTCCTTGAACGAGGTCTCCTTGAGCTTGGCGTTGGTGGCCTCGAGCTCGCGATAGGCGGCGTCGAGCCGCATCGCGAAGGTGTTGATGTCGATCGCCTGCTGCTCGACGGTGCCCAGCATGTTGGAGAAGGACCTCATCAGGGTCCCGACCTCGTCGCTGCGGCTGGCGAGCTCGGCCAGCCGCGGCTCCTTCGACATGAGCTCGGCCAGCCGGGCCCACGCCCGGCCGAGGTCCCAGATCATGTAGGCGCCGCCGATCATGGCGAGCATCGTGGCCAGGACCAGGCCGTGGAGCCCGTAGAACCCGGCCACCTCCGCCCGGTCGAGCCCTGGCTCGACGTATCGGAGGACCACGTAGGCCAGGACCAGAAGCGGGATCAGCGAGGAAAGCGTCAGCGCTAGTAGCACTTTATGCTTGAGCAGCCGCCCCGCCAGCGCTACGTCTCCAGAGGATTCGATCGACATCGTACCATTATTCTATTGCCGGGCTTTCTGGTCAGTGTCAGAATTTTCAAGGACATAGCCGATATGGCGCTCGTGGTCGACCGGTCGATCGATTGCCTCGGGCTCTTCTGCCCCATGCCCGTCGTCAAGACGCGCGAGGCCCTCCAGCACATGAGTGCGGGGCAGGTCCTCGAAATGACGTCGGACGATCCCGGCTCCGAGGCGGACATGAAGAGCTGGGCGGTCCGCACAGGCCACCAGCTGCTGGGGACAGAGAGGAATGGCGCCGTCTTCCGCTTCCTCCTCAGAAAGACTCACTAGAGACCTCGGCCCCACGGCCGCCTCGCCCCGCGTCTACCTGGACTACGCGGGATTCTCGCCCGTCGACCCCCGCGTGGTGGCGGTCATGAGGCCATTTCTGGAAGGGGGCGTCGGCAACGCGAGCGCCCAGCACTCGCTCGGGCTCGAGGCCCGAGCGTCGCTGGACGGCGCCCGCGCGAAGGTCGCGCGGCTGTTCGCGGCGTCGCCGACCGGGGTGATCTTCACCGCCAGCGCGACCGAAGCGAACAACCTCGCGATCAAGGGACTCGCCCAGCGCGCTTCGGGTCGGCACGTCGTCACTTCCGCGATCGAGCACGTCTCGGTGATCGCGTCCTGCAAGGATCTGGAGAAGCGCGGCTGGACCGTGACGTACGTCGGCGTCGACGGGGACGGCCGCCTCGATCCGCAAGCGGTGGCGCGCGCGCTGCGCGACGACACCGTGCTCGTCTCGATCATGGCGGCCAACGGCGAGATCGGCACGTTGCAGCCCATCCGGGAGATCGGGCGCATCGCCCACGCGCGCAATGTCCCGTTCCACGTCGACGCAGTTGGGGCGGCGGGCCGCGTGTCGATTCAAGTCGACGACTGCCGCATCGACCTCCTCACCCTCTCGTCGAACGACCTCTACGGTCCTCCCGGCGCCGGCGCGCTCTGGGTGCGGCCCGGCGTCAAGCTCGCGCCGCTCACGGTCGGGGGCGGGCAGGAGGGCGGGTATCGCTCCGGCACCGAGAACCTGCCGGCGATCGCCGGCATGGGTGTGGCGGCCGATCTGGCGCGTGCGGATGTCACGGGGGAGGCGGCCCGGCTCGCCGAGCTCCGCGATCGACTGCTCTCGGGCCTGCTGGCGCGCGTTCCGGAGGCGCGGCTCACGGGCGCGCGCGGGGCGGGGCGCCTGCCGCATCACGCGTCGATCGTGGTGCCGGGCGTGAAAGCCGATGGCGTCCTGCTGGAGTTGGACCTGCGCGGCGTCGCCGCCTCGTCCGGCGCCATCTGCACCGCGATGACCGGCGAGCCATCGTACGTGCTGCGGGCCATCGGCTGCGACCGGCAGGCGGCCGAGGGCTCGCTCTGCTTCACGCTCGGCCGCTGGACGACCGCGGGAGAGATCGAGATCGTTCTCGACGCGGTTCCGGTGGTGATTGCACGGCTCCGCCGCCTGGCGCCCCAGTAGGGTGCGCCTCTTCCTGTTCGACATCGACGGCACGCTGGTGAGCGTCCGCGGCGCCGGCCGCGCCGCGTTCGCGGCAGCGCTCAAGCACACCTACGGCACCGACGGCGCGATCGACCGCTACGACTTCCGCGGCCGCACCGATCTCCGCATCGTCCACGAGCTCATGACCGCCGCCGGCATCGACGCCGAGCGGATTCGCGCCCGGCTCGACGACTGCTTCCGCGTCTACGTTCGCGAGCTGGCGCGCCTGATCGGCGACGGCTCGACGGTCAAGCTCATGCCGGGGGTCACGGAGATCGTCCGGCGGCTCGACGCGAGGTCGGACGCGCTGGTCGGGCTCCTCACCGGCAACATCGAAGCGGGCGCCCGGATCAAGCTGGAGCCGACCGGGCTCTGGCCGCTCTTCCGGGTGGGCGCGTACGGCGGAGACGATGCTGACCGGCGCCGGCTTCCGGCGATCGTGCGCGAGCGAGCCCGCCGGCTCGGCCACGACTTCACGTTCGACCGCGTGACCATCATCGGCGACACGCCCCTCGACGTCGAGTGCGCGCGGAGCTGCGGCGCGGTGGCGGTGGCGGTCGCGACCGGCCAGCACGGAGCCGAGGAGCTGGCAACGTGCGGTCCCGACCTGCTGTTCGGCGACCTCTCCGACGTCGACCGCGTCGTGGCCCACCTGACCAGCGGCGCGACGTGACGGTGCCGATCGTCGTCCTGTGGCTGCACCTGCTCGGCGTGGTGATCTGGATGGGCGGGCTCATGTACCAGGCCCACGTGCTGCTGCCGGCGGCGCGGCGCGGGGGTGCCGGGACCTTCGCGGAGGCGGCGCGCCGCGGGCGGCCGGTGGCGTGGACGGCGATCGCGCTCGTCGCGGCGACCGGGCTCTACAACGTCACGCGACTCGGTCCGCTCGAGCGTGTGATGGAGAGCGGCGCGGCGCTGATCCTCGCGGCCAAGTTCATGCTTGTGCTCGCGGCCGTCGCGGTCGCCGGCCAGCGCGACTTCGCGCAGGTTCCGCGTCTGACGCGCGCCCTGGCCGCCGGCGACGACCCGCGCCCGGCCCTCTCGGCGATCGGGTGGCTCGACCGGATCGTGCTGCTCCTGGCCCTCGTCGTCCTCTATCTCGGACTGGCGATCTCGCGCGCCTGACGCAGTGGGCGCCGCAGGCCGTCGCGGGGCTGGGGCTCCGCCGGCCGAGGCGCCGCTACAATCAGAGGCCGGTGATCTTGAAGCCGGAGTTCTTGAGCTTGTAGCGCCGGTTGATCGTCGCCAGGATCGCGGTGATGCCCTCGAGCGGCCCCGCGTTGGAGAGCGCGCCCACGTCGATCGGGCGCAGGCCCATCGAGCGGGCCAGCTCGGCCACGGTCTCCTTGGCGGCGGCGTCGGCGCCGCAGAGGAGCAGGTCGCAATCGATCGGGTGATGGGCCTCGGCCAGCTCGTGGGCCGCGATGTGATGGAAGGCGGCGACGACCTTCGCCTCCGGCAGCAGCGCCTGGGCCTCCTCGGCCGACGATCCGGCCGGCGGCGGCGTGTGCAGGCGCGGACCGCCGAACGTCAGCGGCACGACCGTCGAGACGACGACCTTGCCGCGACAGCCCTCGCGGACTTCCGGGAGCGTGGCCGCGAGCCCCTGCGCCGGGAGCGCGATGACGACGACCGTTCCGAGGCGTGCCGCTTCGGCGTTGGACTCGCCCATGATCGGCAGCTTGTGCGTGAGCTCGCGCAGCTCCGCCGCCTTCGTCTTCGCCCGCTCGGCGTCGCGGGAGCCGATGATGATCGAGTGACCGACGAGGGCCCACCGTGTCGCCAGCCCCGCGCCCTCCTTGCCCGTGCCACCGAGAATCGCGATGTTCATACCGGCGGCCTCATCGGAACAGGTCGCGCGCGGGCTCGCGCACGAGCGGCTTCGAGCCGTCCTCGGCGGGTGACAACGTGAGCCCACGCACGATCGCCGCCGGGATCCGGTCGAGCTTACCCATGACGGGCTCCGCCGCGCCGGCGAGCTCGTCGGCCAGCGCGAGAATCGTCGCCTGCAGTGGTCGTCCGGCCGGATCGCGCTGGCCGAGGTAGCTGCGGAGCGAGGCGAAGCCGGCGACGCCGATCGCGATGTTCGTGAGCCCCTCACGCCAGGGGCGGCCGAACGTGTCGGTGATGATGACGAACACGTCGACCCCGGTGAGCGTGCGCACACGGTCGCGCACCGCGCGGGCCGAGCGGTCCGAATCCTCGGGAAGCAACGCCACCGTGTCCGCGTCGACGTTCGACTGGTCCACGCCGGCGTTCGCGCACACCCAGCCGTGATGCGTCTCGGTGATGATCACGCCCTGGGCCATGCGCACCACGCGCCGCGACTCGCGCAGGATGACTTCGACCAGCGGCGGCTCCTTGCCGAGCGCCGGGGCCATCGCGATGGCGATCGGCGAAGGTGTGACGTCGCCGAGCTTCACGACCCGGCCTTCGGCCTTCGACACGATCTTCTGCCCGATCACCAGCAGGTCGCGCGCGACCACGGGCGTCGACTGGCGCGCCGCTGCCTCGACGATCAACGCCGCGATGTCGTCGCCGCGACGGACTTCACCGATGCCCTGCACGCCGATGACTTCGTAGCGCGGCGGAGGAGTCATTGGAGCGGGGTCCTTGAGGCCGGCTTGGACCGCGGGTGGCCTGAGAGAGACGCGAGCCGGCT
>QHSL01000099.1 GCA_003220435.1 Candidatus Rokuibacteriota bacterium
GGGCCGATGTACCTCGGCGTCCGCGCCGTCATCGTGAAGTCGTTCGCGCGCATCCACCGCTCGAACCTGATCAACTGGGGCGTCGTGCCCCTCGTCTTCGACGACCCGGCGTCGCTCGCCGCGATCGAGCGCGACGACCGCCTGCGCCTTCCCGGCCTGCGCGCGGCGCTCGCGGCCGGCGAGCGGGTGACGGTGGTGAACGAACGCACGGGAGCCCGCTTCACCGCGTCGTGCGTGCTGACGGCGCGCGAGCGCGACATCCTCCTCGCCGGCGGGCTCCTCGCGCACACACGCGGAGGCCGATCATGAGCCAGCAGAAGATCCGCGCGGTCTACATGCGCGGCGGCACCAGCCGCTGCCTCGTCTTCCACCAGGGCGACCTTCCGCCGGCCGGCGCCGCGCGCGACCGGGTGCTCTCGGTAGCGCTCGGCAGCCCCGATCCCTACGGTCGGCAACTCGACGGTCTCGGCGGCGGCATCTCGTCGCTATCGAAGGCGGTCATCATCGGCCCGCCGACCCTGCCGGGCGCCGACGTCGACTACACGTTCGCGCAGGTGGACATTCGATCGCCGGTCGTCGACTACAAGGGCAACTGCGGCAATTGTTCGTCAGCGGTCGGGCCCTTCGCGATCGACGAGCGGCTGGTCAAGGCGGCCGACGGCAAGGCGGTCGTGCGCATCCACAACACCAACACCAAGAAGCTCATCGTGGCCCACGTCACGGTACGCGACGGCGACGCCGTCGTCGACGGCGACTTCGAGCTGGCCGGTGTTCCAGGCCGCGGGGCGCGGATCACGCTCGACTTCCTCGAGCCGGGAGGCGCCGGCACCGGCCGGCTGCTGCCGACGGGCCACCCGCGCGAGGCGATCGACGGGGTCGAGGCCTCGCTGGTCGACGCCACCAACCCGATGGTCTTCGTCCGCGCCGAGGATCTCGGGCTCACCGGCACCGAGACGCCGCCGGAGATCGACGGCGACCGCGAGCTCTCCTCCCGGCTCGAGGCGATCCGCGTCGAGGCCGGCAAGCGCATGGGCATCCCCGGCAGTGCCGCGGTCCCCAAGATCGCGATGGTCGCGCCGCCCCTTCCATTCACCGCGCTCGACGGCGCGCACTACAAGGGTGACGCGGTCGACATCGTCGCGCGCGTGATCTCGATGGGCACCTGCCATCGCGCGTCCCCGCTGACCACCGCGATGTGCCTGGCCGTCGCCGCGCGCATCGACGGCACCGTGGTGCGCGAGTGCGCGGGCGACGCGGCAGGCGACCTGCGCCTGGGCCACCCCTCGGGCGTGCTGCCGATCGACGCCGGCGTGAAGCTGCGCGACGGAGCGCCGTGGGCCGAGCGCGTCACCGTCTACCGGACGGCGCGCCGGCTCATGGAAGGCTTCGTTCGCATTCCGTGAGCCGGCTGTACCTGACGACCGCACGCGACGAGATCACGCGGCGCCGGGCGCTCGTGCCCAAGGGCCGCATCGTCGAGGCGTGGGTCGACCACCACGACGCCAACGCCGTCTGGATCGGCGACGAAACGAAAACGCTGCTCGACGCGGCCGGCGACCCTTTCAAGGTCGACCTGTCCCTGCCGTCTGAGCGAGTGCCTGTCTACTACGGCCCGAAGGTGTGCGATCTCGAGTCGATGCCGCGCGAGGAGTCGCTCAAGGCGCGGGTGCTCTCGGCACACGGGATCGCCGTGGCCTGGATCACGCTCGACCGCTTCGGGGAGCGCGCGTCCTACGAGCCGCAGTCGCCCACCGATCCGGTCTTCCACCTGCGGCGGGTCGGCGGCGGCGCTGGTCACATCTGGCGGCTCTTCCAGACCCGGCGCGAAGCGATCGTCTACATGGCCGAGTCGTTCGGTCAGGACTCCGAGGGCGCCGAGTGGGCCCAGGCCCTCGACGTCACCGACTTCCAAGACCTCGTGAAGCGCTTCGCCCGGACCGAGACCGCCCGGTGAGCGCCACACTCGCGACGGGCGCGCGCCCCGACACCCTGGACGGCTTCTATCGCGCGGTGCGCGCGATCGGGCGCTTCTGGCTCTGGTTCTTCTTCCGCTCGGTGGACGTGCGCCACCCCGAGCGCGTGCCGCTCGCCGGGCCCGTGCTCCTCTGCATCAACCACCCCAACAACTTCATCGACTCGCTGCTGGTGGGGGGCGCGCTCCAGCGCAAGGTCCACTACCTGGCCACCGCCGCGCTCTTCCGCAACGCGCTGATCGCGCGTTTCCTCCGGGCCTGCGGCGCGATCCCCGTCTACCGGCGGCAGGACGACCCGGACAAGATGGACCAGAACACCTCGACGTTCGAGGCGTGCTACAAGGCGTTCGCCGAGGGGCGGCTGATCGCGATCTACCCGGAGGGGACGACCCACGCCGAGGCGCGCGTGCAGCGGATCAAGACCGGCGCCGCGCGACTGGCGCTCGGCTGGGAGGCCCAGCACTCCGGAGAGCTCCGCCTGATCCCGGTCGGGCTCAACTTCGACGCGCGCAAGTCCTTTCGGGGCCGCGTGCTGGTCTCGTTCGGGTCCCCGGTGCCGGTCACGCTCTACCTCGACGCCTACCGGGCGGATCCCCAGAAAGCGGTCGCGGAGCTGACCAGCGCGATCCAGTGGGGGATGGAGTCCGAGGTCGTTCACGTCGAGCGGATCGACGAGAGCCAGCTCGTCCGCGCCGTCCAGGACCTGTACCGCGCCGAGCTGGTCCGCGAGCTGAAGGAAGAGCGTGGCCTCGCCGAGCGCCAGATCGATCTGGTCCGCCTCTCGCGCGCGATCGTGGACTCGACCACCTACTTCAAGACGCACGACCCCGAGCGGGTCGAGCGGATCTGGCAGCGCATCCAGAGCTATCGCGCCCTGCTCGCCGAGTTCCACGTCAAGGACGAGGCGGTGCGCGCGCGGCTCGAGCGGCGACGCATGCGCCAGCGCATCCGGCGCGGCTGGGAGGCGATCGCCGGGTTCCCGTTCTTCGTCTACGGCGCGACGGTGAACTTCCTCCCGTACTGGGTCCCGCGCTGGCTGGCACGCCACATGTCGCGCAAGGAGACCGACTACGCGACGTGGCGGTTCATGGCCGGTATGGTCGCGTGCCCGCTCTTCTGGGGGCTCGAGACGTGGCTGGTCGCGCGGCTGGCCGGCGGCGCGGCGGCGCTGGTCTTCGCGCTTTCGCTCCCACTCTCCGGCGTCATCGCGTATCGCTACTGGGTCGGCGCCGGGCGCCTGCGAAGCCGCCTGCGCTTCGGCGCGCTCTCGCTCACCCGCGAGCAGGCGGCCCGCCGGCTGATCGCCGAGCGCCAGGAGCTGATCACCGAGCTCGAGCGCGCCAAGAACGACTACCTCAGCGCGACCAAGGGGAGCTCCTTTTGAGCGTTCACCTGCTGGAGGAGATGTCCTCGCCGGCGCTCGACGCGCTCGACCGCGCGCGCACCGCCGTGATCCTGACCGTGAGCCCGCTCGAGGAGCACGGACCGCACCTGCCGGTCGGCGTCGACGCGATCGCCGCCCGCTACTTCGCCGAGACGCTCGGCAAGCGGCTGGCCGGCGCGCGGCCGGACTGGAGCGTGCTGCTCGCGCCCACGCTGCACATTGGCTCGTTCACGTTCGAGGCTGCGGGCACCGTGAGCGTGCGGCAGCGCGTCGTGCGCGACACGCTCGTGGACTACGGCGGCTCGCTGGCGCGCGCCGGGTTCCGCTACATCTTGATCGCCAACGGCCACGGCGGGCCCGGTCACCTCACCGCGCTCGAGGAGGCCGCGGCGATCGTCTCGCGCCGGCATCGCGTGACGATGGCGTCGTTCACCGGCCACCTCGCCTGGCAGTTCCTGCGCGGCCGGTATCTCGAGAAGATCGAGGCGGCGCTCGGGCGGCCGCTCAGCGACGACGAGCGCACGGCGTTCGCCGAGGACGCGCACGGCGGCTGGTGGGAGACCTCGCTGATGCTGCTGCTCCGGCCGGACCTCGTCGATGACTCCTACCGGACGCTGCCGCCGGCGCGGTACTCGCTGGCCGACCGCGTCGTGCCCAACTACCCGCTGCGGAACGGCGGCCGCGGCTACGTCGGCCATCCCGCGCTGGCCGATCCGGCGTTCGCGACCGCGGCGACCGATGTGCTGATGGCGGAGACGATGGAGCTGGTCGAGGGACTGCTGGACGGGAGCATCCGGCCCGACGAGCGCCGCTCGCCCTTCTTCCCCTTCTTCCGGACGGGCTTCTGGCCCGTGGCGCTCGGGGCGACCGCGGGTCTGGCGCTCGGGGCCGTCACGTACCTCACCCTCGCCGCTTTCGGGCGCGGCAGTACGCGCCGCGGGCCGTCGCGGGGCTGGGGCCCCGCCGGCCGAGGTGTGCCGACAATCGATCCGGACGGTCGCGGTGGCGATCACCGAGCTTGAGGCGAAGGACGGCGTCGCCTGGCTCCGGCTCAACCGGCCGGAGGCCCTCAACGCGCTGAACCGCGAGCTGACGCAGGCGCTCGAGGAGGCGCTCGAGCGTGTCGCGGCCATGGACGACGTGCGCGTCCTCGTCGTCGCGGCCCGCGGGCGTGCCTTCTGCGCCGGCAACGACATCAAGGAGATGCAGACGATAACGGGCGACGAGGCCGAGGCGCTCGCCCGGCGCCACGCGGCGCTCGTGCACCGGTTCTCCACGCTGCCTCAAGTCACCGTCGCCGCCGTCGATGGCTTCGCACTCGGCGGCGGTCTGATGCTCGCGGTCGCTCAGGATCTGCGGGTCGCCTCCGACCGGGCGAGGTTCGGGCTCCCCGAGGTCACGCTCGGCTTCAACCCGGGCTACGGCATCGCGCGCCTGCTCGACGTCGTGTCCGGCGGCCACGCGCGCGACCTGCTGCTCACCGGTCGGACGATTCACGCGACAGAGGCGCTGCGGATGGGACTCGTCAATCGCGTCGTCGCGCCGCCGACCCTCGAGGCGAGCGTCGCCACGTTCGCGGCGCAGATCGCACGCTCGCCGCGCGGCGGTCTGGCGGCGACGAAGGAGATCGTGGCGGCGATCCGAGTCGGGGCGCGCGGGCGGGAGGCCGAAGGCTACGGCGCGGCGCTCAGGACAAGCGCCGAGGCGAGAGAGCGGATCCGGGAGTTCGCCAGCCGGCGAAAGCGCTAGCGACGGCTACTGCCGGCGGCGCAGCATGTCCTGGTCGGCCTCGCGCAGCATATCTTCCGCCGTCTCGGGCGGCGCCTGTGCGTAGACGATCCCGACGTTGCACCGGATCGGGACCGGGATCCCGCGCTTGATAGAGAGCGCGGCGATCCGCTCGAGGACGCGGTTGACCACCGTATCGGCGTCGCCGCCGCCGGCGTCCGGGAGGAACACGACGAACTCGTCGCCACCATGGCGGCCGATCAGGTCGGTCGTCCGCGTGGCCTCGATGAGGGCGTCGGCGACCGTCCGGAGCACGTCGTCCCCCACGCCGTAGCCGAGGCGGTCGTTGATCGCCCGGAGCTGGACGACGTCGAGGACCAGCAGGAGCGCGCCCGTCTTCCGCCGGCGCGCGATCGCGGCCAGGCGACGGTATTGGTCGTGGAACGCGCGGCGGCCCGCCAGGCCCGTGACCGGATCCGGCGCGTAGCGCGACAACCGGCGGTCGGTCTCGTACAGGCGCCCGGCGAGCGTCCGGAGCAGGGACACCGCCAGCTCGGTCGAGTTCTGGAGCACCTTCAGGAACTCGGTCTGGTGGAGCATGAGGCAGTGCGTGCGCTCGACCGCGACGACCGTCGCGGACCGTGGCTGGTTCCGGAGCACCCCGAGCTCGCCGATGATCTGGCCCTCGCCCAGCTCGCCCACGATCAGCTCCAGCGACGAGTCGGGCGCGACCTCGAGGACGCGGACGCGTCCGGAGAGGATCACGAAGAGCCGATCGGGCAGCTCGTTCTCGCGGACCAGCACGTGACCGGGCGCGAAGCTCTGCTCGGCCGCGCTGTCGAGGAGCAGATCGCGCTGCTCGGTCGTGAGGTGGCGGAAGAGCGGGACGGTGGCCAGGAGGTTCGCGCACCGGGCTCGGCTGTCGGTCGCGCTGCGGACGGGCCCCTGCATGACCGTCGCCCGTTCCGTCGGATCGAAGACCATCAGCGTGCGGGCGAGCCAGGCGCGAACGCGGGCGCGGAGCATCGGCGGGCTGAACGGCTTGGCCAGATAGTCGGTCGACGACGCTTCACCCCGATACACCGCGTCGGACGGGATCGTGCTGTCGGCGAGGACGACGATCGGCAGGTTCCGCCGGCCAAGACGCTCCCGCAGCGTCGTGAGCGCCGCATCGCCGTCGCCGTCGAGGAGCTCGCGGTCGATGATCGCGATGTCGGGCAGGAGGTCGTCGCCGCGCGCCAGCGCCGCGCGCATGTCGGACTGGCGCAGGAACTGGAGCCCGTCCTCGCCGAGGATCTCCTCGATCTCGTTCTCGTTCGAGCTAATCACCAGCACGCGGCCGCCGGCGATCTGCCGGTGGTTCAGCGCGGATGCCTCGGCCACGTCGGGCTCGACGCTGCTGCCGCCGAGCACCTGCAGCTCCAGTCCTTCCCGGGCGGCGAGAACGTCCAGCGCCTGGCCTCGACGGATGACCTGGGCGCGCGCCGCGGTTTCCATCTGCTCCAGGATCGTGTCGTCGTGCGCCGGGTCGTGATGGAACAGCACCAGGCGCTCCACGCCGGCGGCGAGGGCGACGTCGACGGCGTACTCGAGGCTGCTGTGACCCCAGCCGACCTTGTCGCGATACTCGTCGACGGTGTACTGCGCGTCGTGGATGACGAGGTTCGCGCCTTTCAGGAACGCGATGTGCCGCTCGTCGCCGGGGTGCTGGGAGACCCGGCCGGGCGCGCTCCAGAACGGCTCGTGGTCGGTGGCATAGGCGATGGTCGCGCCGTCGCTGGTCATGCGGTAGGCGACGGTGGGCGCGGTGTGATTCAGGTACTGCGTCTCGACGAGCACGTCGCCGACGCGAAAGAAGCCCTCGTCGAGCTCGGTGAAGTGGATCCGCGAGCGCAAGTCGCGCAGCTTCACCGGGAAGTACGCGTACTCCATCTGGCCCGCCATCGCCTCCTCGAGACCGCGCTGGAAGCCCATCGGAGCGTAGATGTTCAACTCGGATCCCGGCAGGAACGCGGGCACGAAGAAGGGAAAGCCCTGGATGTGGTCCCAGTGCGTGTGGCCGATGAAGAGATGGAGGCGCATCGGCTGGGGGACCGTCTCCGCGAGGTGCATTCCGAGCTCGCGGGCGCCGGTGCCGCAGTCGAGGATGATCACGGTGCCGTCGGAGGCGCGCACCTCCACGCACGAGGTGTTCCCCCCGTAGCGCGCGGTGTGCGGCCCCGGCGCGGCGATCGATCCACGGGTACCCCAAAAGCGTACGTACATAGCTGTTTCTCTATCATAGCGCGCACCCACCGCCGTCTTTCTGGATACAATTCCGGACACGATGGGTAGCCAGGCTGTCTTTTCGGACGAGCACGAGCACCTGCGAAGCGCGATCCGGGCATTCGTCGAGAAGGAGGTGGCGCCTCGGGTCGCCGCCTGGGAGGCGGCGGGGCAGATCCCACGCACCTTCTGGCGCCGGCTCGGCGAACTCGGGTTCCTCGGGCTCGATTTTCCCGTGGAGTACGGCGGCTCGGGCGGAGACTTCCTGTCGAGCGTCGTGCTCGGCGAGGAGATGGCGCGGTGCCGGTCTGGCGGGGTCGCCTTCAGCGTGCTCGTCCACACCGACATGTCCTCGCCGTGGCTCGTCCGCTACGGCACCGAGGCGCAGAAGCGGACATACCTTCCGCGAGTGTTGAGCGGCGAGACGGTCTGCGCGCTCGCGATCACCGAGCCGGGCACCGGGTCCGACATGGCCGCGCTGGCCACACGCGCCGAGCGGCACGGCGATCACTACGTGCTCACCGGCCGGAAGATCTTCATCACCAACGGCGTCCACGGCGACCTCTACTTCGTCGCCGCCCGCACCGGCCCGTCCACGCCCGCCCGCCGCCACGACGGCCTCTCGATGTTCCTGGTCGAGCGCGGACTTCCCGGATTCGAGGTGAGCCGTACCCTCGACAAGATGGGCATGCGCGCCTCCGACACCGCCGAGCTCGCCTTCGACGGGTGCCCCGTCCCGGCCGAGAGCCTGCTGGGCGTCGAGGGCCGCGGCTTCCAGCAGCTCGCGGCCGGGCTCCAGCGTGAGCGGACGATGGCGGCGGTGTTGGCGCTCTCGGGCGCGACGCAGGCGCTCGAGGACACGATCGCGTATCTGCGCGAGCGCAGGGCGTTCGGCGAGCCGCTGGCGGCGCGCCAGGTGCTGCGCCATCGCGTCGCCGAGCTCGCGACCGACCTCGAGGCGGCCCGGCAGCTCGTCTATCACGCCGCTCGGCTCCACGCCGCCGGCGAGGAGTGCGTGCGGGAGGTCTCGATGGCCAAGCTCCTGGCCACCGAAGTCGCGAACCGGGTCGCCTACCACGCGGTGCAGCTCCACGGGGGCTACGGCTACATGCGCGAGTTCCCGGTCGAGGGCTTCTTCCGAGACGTGCGCCTGTGGACGATCGCCTCCGGCACGTCGGAGATCATGCGCGAGATCATTGCCAAGCGGTTGCCCCTCTGATAAAGAACTGCCGGTGACCGCCGCGCTGCCGCCGATCCCGACGCACGTGATGGGGAGCCACGGCTTTCCCGGATGGTTCTGGACCGCGCTGGACAAGATCAAGGCTGGGGAGTACGGCCAGACGGACGTGCGGGAGACCTTCGACGACGCAACTCAGCTCGCGATCCGCGACCAGGAGCGCGCGGGCGTGGACGTGATCTGCGACGGCGAGATGCGGCGCTTCTTCTTCGTGCAGACCTTTTACGCGAAGATGGAGGGCCTCGAGCCGATCGAGCCGCTCCGCAAGACCGGCCTCTACGCGTACGACTCGGCGCCGCGCTACCGCCCGCTCCAGCGCGTCAAGGTGCCGCATGGCCTCGGCGTCCTCGAGGAGTTCCGGTATCTGAAGACGCACACCGATCGGCCCGTGAAGGCCACGTGCCCCGGGCCGGTGACGCTGTCGATCCACGTCCAGCTCCGCCCCGGCGACGTCTACGCCAACGACCGGCTCGCCCTCTGCTGGGACTTCGTGCCCGCCATCAACACGGAGCTGCGCGCCCTCGTCGAGGCCGGCGCCGACTACATCCAGATCGACGAGCCGTCGGCCGCCATCGTGCCGGGACAGATCGGCGAGTACGTGAAGATGTTCAACGCGTGCGTGCAGGGGGTGCGTGCGCGGATCGCTTACCACGTGTGCTTCGGCAACCTCATGTCGCGGCCGCGCGGCAAGCGGTCGTATCGCTGGATGTTCCCGGCGCTGCTCGACACGAAGTGCCAGCAGTTCGTGTTCGAGTACGCGAACCGCGAGATGGCCGAGATCGAGCACTGGAAGGAGATCGGCGTCGACCGCGACATCGCCTGCGGCGTCGTCGACGTGAAGTCGTTCTACATGGAGATGCCGGAAGACGTCGCCGAGCGGCTGGCGCTCTGCGCGAAGTACATTCCCGTCGAGCGCCTCTCCGCGGTGCCGGACTGCGGCTTCTTCCCGGTGCCGCGCTGGGTCGCCGTCGAGAAGCTCAAGCGGCTGGTGGCGGGCACGAAGCTCGCGCGCCGGCGGCTGGGCCTCGTATGAAAGCGCGTGATAGGAGGACTCTCACGATGCGGCACCCATCTCAGGCCACCCCCGAACCGCTCCGTGCTCACGGCACCCGCTACAATAACCCCCGCTACAACCGCCGACAGTTCCTCGGGCTCACCGGCGCCGCCGCCGCGTCGGCCGCGCTGCGCTTCGACGCCGCTCCGGCGCTTGCCCAGGCCGAGCCCGTGAAGCTCGGCGTCCTCGCCATCCGCGCCGGCATCGCGGCGCCGGTGGGCGCCGCCGGGCTCCGCGCCACCGAGTGGTGGGCGGAGCGCGTGAACAAGTCAGGCGGCATCCTCGGGCGCCCCGTTCAGCTCGTCGTCGAGGAGGAGTCGAACCCGAAGGACACCGTGGAGCGCTATCGCAAGCTCGTCCTCCAGGACAAAGTCGAGGCGGTGCTCGGCGGGATCTCCACCGGCGTGACGCTCGCCCTCGGCCCGGTGGCCGAGGACCTCGCGACGCCGTGGCTCTCGTGGGACGGCACGACCCAGAAGGGCGTCGAGGAGACGATGCCCAACCCCAAATGGGCGTTCAAGAGCGTCGACAACGAGGTCGAGGCGATCGTCGCCGGCATCCTCACGCCGAAGTACTTCAAGGGCATCAAGACCGTCGCCGGTATCGGCAACGACTACTCCTATGGCCACGACTGCTGGGAGTCGTACCAGGCGGTGCTCAAGCGCTACGTCCCCGACGTGAAGTTCGTGCTCGAGCTGTTCCCCAAGCTCGGCGTCACCGACTTCACCTCGCATATCGCGGCCATCCAGCAGTCGAAGGCGGATATGTTGATGTGCTCGTTCTGGTCCGGCGACGCGACGATCATCATGAAGCAGGCCGCCGCCGTCGGCCTGTTCAAGACGATGAAGGGTGTCTTCACGACCGCCGGCGGCGTCCACGACTCGCTGAAGAAGGAGTTCACGCCGGAGGGGTTGCTGCTCGGCTACAACACGATGTACTTCGACGATCCCAAGGGCAGCCCGCTCCTCAAGCAGTTCGTCCGCGAGTACAAGGCGAAGCACAACGAGTACCCCCCGTACGAGTGCGACCACGCCTTCTTCAACGCCGAGTCGTACAAGGCCGCGGTCGAGAAGGCCGCGCGCAGCGGCCGGCAGTGGCCCGAGAAGGCGGCCGTGGCCAAGGCGCTCGAGGGCATCGAGGTCGAGTCGCTCTCCGGCCGGCGGAGCTGGCGCGAGGACCACGTCCAGATGTGCAACTTCTACCAGGGGATCACGACGCACAAGAACAGCTACGACTTCGTGACCATCAGCCCGGTCGAGGTCGTATCCACCAAACAGGCGATGAAGCCCGCGGGGGCGAAGCTGTTCGACTGGATCAACGGCTGGAAGATCTAGTCAGCGTCCTGCTGAGCGGCGTTTTCCACGCCTCGATCCTGTTCCTCGTCGCCGCCGGCTTGCAGGTCGTCTTCGGCGTGCAGAAGATCTTCAACCTCGCCTGCGGGTCGTTCTACGCGCTCGGCGCGTACGTCGGCGTCTCGGCCGTCGGGTGGTACGCCGCCGCCGGCGGGCCGCCCGCGCTGTTCATCGTCCCGCTGGCCTTGGC
Organism: Candidatus Rokuibacteriota bacterium; assembly: GCA_003220435.1. Lineage (GTDB taxonomy): Bacteria > Methylomirabilota > Methylomirabilia > Rokubacteriales > CSP1-6 > AR31. The sequence goes on from QHSL01000099.1 coordinate 11,184, forward strand.
CGGGCTCGCGGTGGGCGCCGTGGGCGTGGTCATCGAACGCGGGCTGCTCAGCTTCGTCTACGAGCGCGACGAGACGTTCCAGCTCCTGCTGACGTTCGCGGTCGTCCTCATGATGGAGGACGCGATCCGCCTCACCTGGGGCACCGCGCCGCGCTCGACCGCCGGGCTCTATCTGGCCTACGGGCAGACGCAGCTGCTCGGCGCGACCGTGCCCGTCTACAACCTGGTCGTCATCGCGGCCAGCCTCGCGATCGCCCTCGCGATTGGCTGGCTGCTCACCCGCACCACCTTCGGGCGGATCGTGCGCGCCACCGCCGACAACCGCGAGATGGCGGCGGCCCTCGGCGTCGACCTCCGGCGGGTCTACGCCAAGGTGTTCACGCTGGGCACCGCGCTCGGCACGCTCGGCGGCGCGCTGGTCATTCCAGCGACCGCGGCCATGAGCGAGATGGGCATCGAGCTGATCGTCGAGGCGTTCGCGGTGGTGGTGATCGGCGGGCTCGGCTCGATGCGGGGCGCCTTCGTCGGCGCCCTGGTGGTCGGCATCCTCCGCTCGTTCGCGATCTCGATCTATCCGGAGCTCGAGATGCTCCTGATCTACCTGATCGTGATCGCGGTGCTCGTGCTGCGGCCGCGCGGTCTCTTCGGCGGAGCCGGGGTGTGACGGGGCCGCTGGTGGTGGCGGCAGCCGTGGTCGCCATCGCCCTGGCGCCGCTCGTCGCCTCAACCTATCACGTGCTGCTCATGCTGCCGTTCATGGCCTACGCCGTCGTCTTGCTCGGGCTGAATTTGTTGCTCGGCTACGCCGGGCTGGTCTCGTTCGGCCACGCGCTGTTCATCGGGATCGGCGCCTACACCGGCGCGTTCCTCACGAGCCACTTCAAGATCCGCTCGCTGGAGGTGATCCTGATCGCGGCGGCGGCCCTCGGCGCCCTCGTGGCGGCGCCGGTCGGCGCGCTCTGCGTACGCTACGTGAAGATCTACTTCGGCATGCTCACGCTCGCCTTCGGCATGGTCTTCTACACGTTCGTCCTCAAGTTCTACCGGCTGACCGGCGGCGACGAGGGGACGCCGTTCCTGCGGCCGTCGCTTCTCGGACGGAGCCTCGAGGCGATGCCGAAGACCGACTATCTGGTCGGCCCGTACTACTACTACTCGTTGGGCGTGGTGGTCGTCGCCACGCTCTGCATGTGGCGCATCGTCCACTCGCCGTTCGGCCTGTGCCTGAAGACGATCCGCGACAACCCGGCCAAGGCCGAGACGCTCGGCATCGGCGTCACTCGCTTCCGCTTCCACGCGTTCGTGATCTCCGCGGTCTACGCTGCCGTGGGCGGCGCGCTGCTGGGTCCGCCGATCGGGAACGTCGATCCGACCCTCGCCTACTGGACCCATTCGGGGAACATCGTCTTCATGACGTTGCTAGGCGGGTTCACCAGCTTCTTCGGGCCCGTCGTGGGCGCCTTCGTCTTCATCTACCTGCAGAACTGGGTGATGTCGGTCGTCCCGTACTGGCGGCTGATCTTCGGCGCCATCCTCGCCGCCATCGTCATCTTCGCGCCGGGCGGGCTCCTGGGGCTCGTCAGGCCCGGGCGCGCCGCGGTGCGCGCCGCAGGCCGTCGCGGGGCCGGGGCCCCGCCGGCCGAGTCGCGGCCATGATCCTGGTCGCCGAGGGGCTCCGGAAGCTCTACGGGGAATTCTGCGCCCTCGACGGCGTGAGCCTCGGCGTCGGCGCCGGCGAGTTCGTCTCGATCATCGGCCCCAACGGCGCCGGCAAGTCCACGCTGATCAACATCCTCACCGGGCTCACACCGCCGAGCGCCGGCACGGTGCGCTTCAAAGAGCGCGAGATCCACGGGCTCGGGCCCGTCGGGCTCGCGCGGCTCGGCATGGCGCGCTCGTTCCAGCTGGTCCACATCTTCCCGGACCTCACGGTGCTCGAGACCCTGCAGGCCGCGGTCGTCGCGCGGCTCGGGCGCGGCACCCGGCTGTTCGCGTCGCTCGCGGGTGACCGCGACGTGCAGCGGGAGGCGCTCGAGGTCGCCGAGCTGTTCCGCCTGAGCGACAAGCGTGGGGCCCTTGCCCGACACCTGCCGCAGGGCGACAAGAAGCTGCTCGACGTCGCGTCGGCATTCGCCCTGCGGCCCGAGATCATCCTGCTCGACGAGCCGACGTCGGGCGTGAGCACCGCGGACAAGACGGCGGTCATGGAGACGCTGGTGGAGGCGTCGAAGCGAATCGGGCTCCAGGCCATCCTCCAGGTCGAGCACGACATGGACATCGTCTTCGCCTACTCCGATCGCATCATCGCGCTCCACCAGGGCAAGGTTCTGGCCGACGGCCCACCGTCGGCGATCCAGGCGGACCGGTACCTGATCGACACCGTGATCGGCCGGCGGGCGAGGACGCACTGAGCGCCGGGCGATGCTGACCGTTCACGAAATCGACGTCTTCATCCAGGCGAGCCACATCCTGAGGCGCGTCTCGCTCGAGGTCGGCGCGCGCGAGGTCGTCTGTCTCGTGGGCCGGAACGGCGCCGGAAAGTCGACGACCCTCAGGACCATCATGGGCTACCTCCGCCCGCGGTCCGGACGCGTGGAGCTTCGCGGACAACCCATCCAGGGACGCCGCACCCACGAAATCGCGGCGCTCGGCCTCGGCTGGGCTCCCGAGGACAGCGGGATCTTCACCGACCTGACGGTCGCCGAGAACATCGAGATCGCGACGTGGACGCGACGGGGCGGCCGCCCGGCCGCCGAGCGGTTGGATCTGGCCTACGGCGTTTTCCCGGTGCTCCGCAGGTACATGACGCGCAAGGGCCCGGAGATGAGCGGTGGTGAACGCAAGATGCTCTCGATCGCGCGAGCCCTGGCGCTGGATCCGGAGATGCTGCTGCTCGACGAGCCGTTCGAGGGGCTCTCCCCAACGATCATTCCGTCGGTGAGCGACGGCATCGCTCAGATCACCCGACTTGGCCACGCCGTCCTGCTCGCCGAGTCCAACATCCACCACGTCCCCGAGTACACGACGCGGCTCTACGTTATCGAGCGCGGCGAGATCGTCTTCGCCGGCACACTCGACGACGCCTGGCGCGACGCAACCGTCTTGCGCATAATCGGTGGCACCCGATGAATCACCAGAGCGCGCATGATTGGAGGATCCTCACGATGCGGCGCCTGTCTCAGGCCACCCCCGACCCGCTCCGTGCTCACGGCACCCGCTACAACAAACCCCGCTACAACAACCCCGGCTACAACAACCCCAGCCGCCGATGACACTTCCTCTCATTCCCAGCTCGGTCATCGGCTCGCACGGAAAGCCCGGCTGGTGGTTCGCCGCCGTCAAAGCGTCGGAGGCGGGCGAGTTCGGCCCCGGTGACCTCGAGGAGATGTTCGACGATGCGGCCGACACCGCCATCCGCGACATGGAGAGGGCGGGCATCGACATCGTCACCGACGGCGAGGTGCGTCGCCTCGACGGCTACGTCGACTCGTACTACGCGATCATCAAGGGCATCGAGCCGTTGCCGATCCGGCGCAAGGCGGGCCCCTGGGGCTACGACCAGCAGACGCGCTACGAGGCGGTCGGCCGCATCGAGACGCCGCCCGGCGGGCTGGGGATCGTCAGGGAGTTCACGTACCTCAAGACGCACACGACGCGGCACACCAAGGCGACCTGCGCCGGGCCGCTCACGTTCGGCTCGCGGATCCATCCGGGCAAGCGCTACAAGGGCGTGGTCGACGTCGCCGAGCGGTTCGCCGAAGTCATCAACGAGGAGTTGCGCGGGCTCGTGGCGGCCGGCGCCGACTTCATCCAGCTGGACGAGCCGGCGCGCGGAAACGTCTCCGGCGAGGAAATGGCCCGGCTCTTCAACCTGGCCACCGACGGCGTCAAAGCGAGGCTCGCGTTTCACATCTGCTTCGGCAACCGCTTCGGCCGCTCGCGCTTCGACCGAACCTACGCGCCGTACTTCCCCGGCGTGCTCAAGGCGCGCGCCGAGCAGCTTGTTCTCGAGTTCACCAGCCGCGAGCTCAGCGAGCTCGACCTGTGGAAGCGCTACGGCGAGGGCCGCGAGCTGGGCGCGGGCGTGGTGGACGTGAAGGGGTTCAGCCAGGACACGCCCGAGGACGTGGCCGGACGGATCCGCCGCGTGCTCCAGGTGTGTCCGGCCGAGCGGTTGACCGTGAATCCCGACTGCGGTTTCGGCTGGTCGCCGCGCTACATGTGCAACCAGAAGCTCACGGCCCTCGCCGCCGGCGCGGCGCTCGTGCGGAAGGAGCTCACCGGCAGGCGCTAGACGCAGGCGTGGTCGAGCCGCGCTCCGCGCAACCGCTCCATGCCGTGGAGCATGCGCGGCAGATCCATCGGCTGGTCGAGCTCGTCGCGAAATTCCTGGTAGCAGCGCACGACGTTCGGCAGGATGCGCTCGGCGTCGCTCCACGACGCGTACACGCCGAGCTTGATATCGCCGGCCGCTGCGTCCGCCGGCATCCCGGCGTCGAACCGCGCCTTCGCCTCGCGCCGCACGAGCGTCAGATAGTCGCGCATGTGCTTCAGGTCCTTCCGCGTGCCGATAGGCCCGTGGCCGGGCACGATCACGTCAGCCTCGTAGCGCAACAGCCGGTCGGCCGCCTTGATCCAGTTGCCGACGTGGCCCTGGAACGCCAGCGGCGTCACGTAGTGGAACGCGATGTCACCAGCGAACAGGATGCGCTCCTTCGGCAGATACGCGACGGCGTCGCCAACGGTGTGCGCGGCGAAGCCGGGATGCCAGAGCTGGATCTCGCGGTCGCCGTCGTGCAGCACCATGCGGCTTTCGAACGTCACCGTTGGCAGGACCACTTTGAGCTTCGGGAACTCCGCGGCGAATCGCGGCATGAAGCGCTGCAGCATCGGCACCGGTGGGAAGCCCGGCGCCAGCGCCTCGCGGCACTTCGCGCTGGCGACGATGGTCGCGTCGCGGAAGAACCGGTTGCCGCCGGTGTGATCGAGGTGGTGGTGCGTGTTGATGAGCTGGGCGACCGGCTTGCGCGTGGTCTTCCTGATCGCCGCCACGAGCCGGCGGGTCATCGACGGCACCATGAGCGCGTCCACCGCCACCGCGGCCTCGGCGCCGACGATCAGCCCCGAGTTCGCCACGCCGGTGTCGCCGCGCGGGTCGATCCCCGACGCCTGGACGTACGCGAAGATCCTGGGGCCGATCTCGATCATGCCGCTCTTCCAGCGCGTGGGAACTACGTGACGTGCCATGCCGTCCTCCCGAGAGCGTGCGCCGCACCATAGCACACCGCGTGAATGCCTTGACACGCCCGACGCCGCCAATGCACTCTCGCGCCATGCCCGACGCCGTACTGCTGCGCACCGAGGGGCTCACCCGCGCGTACGGCAGCCTGATCGCGGTGGCCGGCGTCGACGTCAGCGTCAAGCGCGGCGAGCTGCGGTCGATCATCGGCCCCAACGGCGCCGGCAAGACCACGTTCTTCCGCCTGATCTCCGGCGAGACGGCGCCGAGCTCCGGCCGGATCTGGTTCGACGGCAAGGAGATCACGGGGCTGCCCCAGCACGAGACCGCGCGCCTGGGCATCGCGAAGTCCTACCAGATCACCAACGTCTTCCCGCACCTCTCCGTGCTCGAGAACGTGCGGGTCGCGGTGCAGGGCTACGCGCGGTCCTTCAACTTCTGGTCGCGCTCCGATGGCCTCACCGACGTGCGCGAGCGGGCCGTGAAGATCCTCGACTCGATCGGGCTGGCCTCCAAGCTCGACATGCTCGCGGCTCATCTCTCGCACGGTGAGAAGCGCCACCTCGAGCTCGGCATCGCGCTCGCGTCCGATCCGGCGCTGCTCCTCCTCGACGAGCCCACCGCCGGGATGAGCCCGGAAGAGACCGACGCGACCATGCTGCTGATCCGGGAGCTCGCCGCCGGGCGCACGGTCGTGCTCGTGGAGCACAAGATGAAAGTCGTGATGCGCATCTCCGACCGGATCACCGTGCTCCACCAGGGCCAGGTGCTGGCGGAGGGCACGCCGGAGGAGATCCGCACCAACGCGCGCGTGCAGCAGACCTACCTGGGGGCGAGCCGGTGAGCCTGCTGGCGGTCGAGGACATCCACACCTACTATGGTGAAGCCCACATCCTGCAAGGCGTGTCGCTGACGGCCGGCGAAGGCGAGGTCGTGACGCTCATCGGTCGCAACGGCGCCGGCAAGACGACGACGTTGCGCTCGATCATGGGCATCGCGCGACCCCGCCGCGGCCACGTGCGCCTGCGCGGCGACGACATCACCGCGCTCGGCACGCACGCGATCGCGCACCGCGGGATCGCGTGGGTTCCGGAGGAGCGCCGCGTGCTGTCGAACCTCACCGTGCTGGAGAACCTCCGCCTGGGCATGCTCGGCGGCTCCGGCACGAACGGCGCCACGAAGCTGCTCGACGAGGTGTTCGGTTACTTCCCGCGGCTCCGCGAGCGCATCGACCAACGCGGCCGGTTCCTCTCGGGCGGCGAGCAGCAGATGCTCGCTATCGCGCGCGGCCTCGTGAGCCGCCCGTCGGTCATGCTGGTCGACGAGCCGACCGAGGGGCTGGCGCCGCTGCTCGTTCAGAACCTCACCGAGATCCTCGCGACGATCAACCGGCGGGGCACCACGATTCTGCTGGTGGAGCAGACGCTCGAGGTGGCGTTGCGACTCTCACACCGCCTGTACGTTATGGACCAGGGGCAGATTCAGTTCGAGGGCACGCCTGACCAGCTTCGCCGCGACCCGACGATCCAGCAGCGCTTCCTTGAAATTTAGGGGGCCTCGAAGGGCCCCCCCAAATCCCCCCGACGCTCGGAAGCGCCCCGGCGTAGCCGTGGCGCTCCTCGAGATTGCGTATCGCCGGGGGCCTCGAAGGGCCCCCCAATCCCCCCGACGCTCCTCGAGATTCCGATACTGCAGAAACGAGAGCGCCCCGGACTGAGCCGGGGCGCTTTCGAGTGTGGGGCTCGGGGGCCTTCGAGGCCCCCCCGATGTGCTTCAGTCGTCCCTGTCGTGGTTGCCGCGATGCCACTTCTTGGCGTGGCCCCAGCCACGCTCCTTCACCACGACGACCTGCGCGGGCGCGTAGGCCGGCGCGTAGTACACCGGCGCGTAGTACACCGGGGGCGGCGGGACGTAAACGGGCTGCGGCTGGACGTACACCGGATAGTACTCGCGCACGATCACCCGCTCCTGGACCGGCGGCGCGACGATCACCGGCTGCGCCGCCGGGCGGTACCCGCCGAAGATCCCCGTGCCCGAGATGATCTGGTTGAAGACCGCGAAGGCGCCGAGCCCGAGGGCAGCGTCAGTGGACGACCCTGCAAACGCCGCGCCCGGAACGAGCAGCGCCAGGACCATGACAGCGGCGGCGAGCCTTCTCATTGTCAGTGCCTCCCTGGGGCGGGTTACTAACCACCCCTCCTGGCCGATTAGACGGCCGGCACCGGCAAGTATTTCACCCCGGGGGCACCCCCCGGCGATTCGCCCCGGCGACGTTGAACATCGCTGCGTCGAGCCCGAGCGCGCTCTTGCCGATGGCCTCGAGCATCCGGTCCACGGTGGGAGGCATGAGGGTCGAGGTGCGGAGGTCCCGAAACGCGCGCTCGGCCGGGAAGTCCTTGTAGGAGCCGCGGCCGCCGACGATCTGGATAGCCTTCGACGTCACGTGCAAGCCGACCTCGGTGGCGAGGTACTTGGCGCGGTTGGCGAGGAGCCCTCGCTCGGCCACGTCGGCCCTGTCCCACCGCGCGGCCGAGTCGGCCAGGACCAGGCTGGCGGCGTCGAGGTGCGCGGCCAGCTCACCGACGTGTCGCTGGACCGAGGGATCCAGCGCGACAGCGACGTTCTCCGGTCTCACGATCCGCTTCTTGACGTAGTCGACGGCGAAGGCGAGCGCCGCCTCGGCGATGCCGAGGTACACCGCGGCGTAGCCGAGCGCGAAGATCTCGATGACCCCGACCCACAGCGCCGCGCCGGGATCGCCCAGCAGGCCGTCGGCCGGCACACGTACGCCCGTGAACGTCACCGACGGGCTGAACGTCGCGCGCATACCGAGCGTGTCCCACTTGCCGTCGGTCGTGATCCCCGGCGCGTCGGCGTCCACCAGTGCCAGCTGTAAGGATTTGGCCATGTCGGTGCCGCCGTCGAGCGCGCACCACACCATGTAATGCGACGCGCCGAGCGCCATCGTGCAGAAGTGCTTCACGCCGTCCACGACGTAGCCGGCGCCCTCCCCGCGGATCGTCGTCTCCATCAAGATGGACCGCGAGAGGCTGACCGCGGGCTCGCTGCCCCAGCTGCCGAAGAGCTTGCCTTGTCGGACGACCCCGTCGAAACAGCGACGCTGCTGCTCGACGCTGCCGAGCGTCGCGATGAACCGCATGACCGTCGAGTGCATGTGGACGGTCATCGCGGTATTGGCGCAGCCGCGGGCGATCGTACGGATGACGGCGATGTAGGTGGCGGTGTCGAGCCCCAGGCCGCCGTGCGCGGTCGGGATCGCGCCGGCGAGCACCCCCTCGCGCCAGAGATCGCGCCAGCTCTCGACGGGGTTGGCGGCGGCAAGGTCGTACTCGGCAGCGCGCGGGGCGATCCTCTCGCGCGTCAACCGGTCGATCCGCTCGACGATTGGGGACTGGATGGGGCTCACTGCCCGATCCCGCGCGACGTGAGCGTGCCCCAGATGCCCCGGGGGAGAAACAGCACGAACGCCATGAAGATCACGCCGATCACCAGCGGCCAGGCCTCGAAGAAGATGCTGAGGCGGTCGGCGAGCACCAGGTAGGTCGCGGCGCCGACGAAGGGTCCGAAGAACGTCCCGGCGCCGCCGAGCAGGGTCATGATCACGACCTGGCCCGAGGTGGACCAGTAGAGCGAATCGACGGGTACCACGGTGAGGCGGAGCGCGTCGAGCGCGCCGGCGAGCCCCGCGAAGAGGGCCGAGAACACGAACGACAGGAGCTTCACGCGGTTGATGTCGTAGCCGCAGGCCACCGCGCGGTCGCTGTTCTCACGGATCGCCCGTAGCACCGCGCCGAAGGGCGAGTCGAGGATGCGCTTGAGGACGGCCACCGCGAGCACGACCAGCACGTAGGCGAAATAGTAGAAGGCCAGCGGCTGCCGCAGCGAGACCGACGCGCCGAAGATCGAGAGCGGGAGCAGCGGAATCCCGCGCAGCCCGTCGTCGCCGCCCGTCAGGTCCGCGGCGTGGAAAGCGATGAAATAGAGCATCTGGGCGAAGGCGAGCGTGAGCATGGCGAAGTAGATTCCGCGCCGGCGCAGGCAGAAGAACCCCACCAGCGCGCCGCCCACGACCGCCGCCCCCAGACCGATGCCGAGGGCGATCCACAGCGACGTCACCTTGAGCTTGGCCAGGGCGAGGCCGGCGCCGTAGGCGCCGAGCCCGTAGTAGGCGGCGTGACCGAAGGAGAGGAGACCGGTGTACCCGTAGAGCAGGTTGAAGCCGAGCGCGAAGAGCCCGAAGATCAGCACCTGCGTCGCGAGCGCCTGATAGGGCGCGATGAACGGGAAGATCGCGAAGAAGAGGACGAACGACGCGATCGGATGGACCGTCACCCACGCCTTCACCCGGCCGAACGCGCTGCGGATCATTCCGCCAGCCCCGCTTCGCCGAAGAGCCCGCTCGGCCGAACGAGCAGCACCGCCGCCATCACGACGAAGACGACGATCTCGGCGAGCCTGGGGGCGAAGAACGTCGTGAGGCTGACGATCTCGCCCATGAGCAGGCCGGCCACGATCGCCCCGGGCAGGCTGCCCATGCCGCCGACCACCACCACCACGAAGCACTCGATGATGATCTCCACGCCCATCTCGGCGTAGACGCCGCGCATCGGACCCGCCAGGACTCCGGCCAGACCGGCCATGCCGATGCCGATCCCGAAGACGAGCAGCCAGATCCGGTTGAGGTCCACGCCGAGGGCCCGGACCATCAGCGCGTCGCGCGAGCCCGCCCGAATGATGAGCCCGACGTTGGTCTTCTCGAGGAACAGCCAGAGCGCCAGCAGCGCGGCGGCGGTCACCGCGATCACGAAGAGCCGGTACACGGGAAATCTCATGAAGCCGAGATCGACCGCGGCGGCCAGCTGCGTCGGCGGATCGACGGTGAGGCCGATCTTCCCCCACAGGAGCTTCACGCCCTCCACCATCGCCAGCGACAACCCAAACGTGAGCAGCAGCGGATCGTCAGGACTGCGCCCATAGAGGCGACGGATGAGCAGGCGCTCGACCAGGAAGCCGAGCGTCCCCACCACGAGCGGCGCCAGGACCAGCGTCGCCCAGAAGCTCTTCGTCAACCCGAGCAGGGAGAAGGCGACGTAGGCCCCGAGCATATAGAAGGCGCCGTGGGCGAAGTTCACCACCGTCATCAGCCCGAAGATCAGGCTAAGCCCGATGGCCATCAACACCAGGATCCCACCCAGGACGATCCCCGTGAAGACCTGGGCGGTCAGCGCCGACAGCGAGACGTCGAGCACGCCGCTAAGCGTGCCCTTTCTCGGCGCAGGTCCGGTCCAGCTCCTCGTTGGCCGCCACCTTGCCGATGACGTCGAAGAACCCCCACTCACCCTTCACCTGCTGGGGCGACCGGACCTTGATGATCCAGAGATCCTGGAAAGACTTGTTGTCGCACGCGCGCCACCACTGCTTGCCCTTGTAGTGGTCGTACTCGCGGTTCTTGCGCAGCGCGTTCGCAACGGCGTCGGAGTCGGTGGACTTCGCCAGCTCGACGCCACGCGCGACTTCGTGGATCCCGTTGTAGCCGTAACCGGAGTACGAGTCCGGCGGCTGGGTGAAGCGCTTCGTGAACGCCTCGACGTACCGTTTAGCCTGGGGCAGCGTCTCGGCCAGCTCGTGACAGAAGTGGGTGGCCCCGTAGATGTCCTGGAAGACCTCCGCGCCGCCCTCCTTCGTGTAATAGAGGAAGTGCAGCGGCTGCGCGATCCTCGCCTCCTTCTTCAGACCGAAGCTGATCGCCTGCTTCAGGAACGGCACGTTGTCGGCGCCCGGCGTCACCGCGTAGATCGCGTCGGGCTTGGCGGCCTGGATCTTCGGCAGGTGCGCCGAGAACTCGGGTTTGCCGAGCGGGTAGGGCGTGCTCCCGAGGACGGTGCCGCCCAGCTTGGCGATGGCGGCGTTGAACACGACGTTGTTCTGCTTGCCCCAGGCGTAGTCGGCGTAGACGACCCACCACTTCTTGCCGATGTTCTGCATGCCGTAGGTGGCCATCGTCCGGCTGGTGATCGTCGGATTCAGCGCCTCGTGGAACGTCAACGGGCTGGTGTCGGGCTTGGCGCTGATCTCGTCGGACTGGCTCACCGAGATGTAGAGCTTCTTGGCCGCCTTCGTCTGCTCGTTGATGGCCATCTGCACGTGGGCCGCGAGACCGCCCACGACGAAGTCGACCTTCTGGTTCTCGATGAGCTCCTTGGTGCGCTGGGCGCCGACGGCCGGCTTGAGCTCGTCGTCGCGGAACAGCACCTCGAGCTTCCGGCCCATGACGCCGCCCTTGGCGTTGATCTCTTCCATGGCGAGCTGGGCGCCCTTTTGCAGGTCGGCGGCGATGGCGGCGAACGTCCCCGTCAGTGGAAGCGGGAAACCGATCCGAATCGGCTCCTTGGTCTGTGCGCGCAGAACGGCGGGGAACGCCAGGAGCGTCACCCCGGCGGTCGTTGTCGTCAGGAATTGGCGTCGATGCATGGCCACCTCCGGCTGAAGCAGCATGTGTGTAAAAAGCTCGCTCGGGTGGCGCGATCATAGGGGGGCTGGTCCGCACGTGTCAACAATCGCGATACGCGTGGGCACCGGCCGTCACGCGTCGAAGGTCCCCTGGACGTGGACGCGCCTACAGATAGAATACGGCGGCGCCGACGCCGAATCCGAACGCCAGGTACAGGAGCGCGTCGGGGCCCAGCCACGCCGGACGAGCCCGGGTGAGCCGGCGACACGCCGACAACCGTGGTAGATTCCCGCCGTGCCGGCGACGGCGGGCTACATCGGAGCGCGCGTCAAACGCGGCGACGATCCGCGCCTGCTCACCGGGCGAGGCCGCTACGTGGACGACCTGACGTTGCCCCGCATGGTTCACGTGGCCTTCGTGCGCAGCGCCCACGCCCACGCGCGCCTCGTCCACGTCCAGCTCGATGCGGCGCGCCGCGCGCCCGGCGTGGCCGGCGTGCTCACGGGTGACGCCGCCGCGCGACTCTGCAAGCCGTACCGCGGCGTGCTCCTGCACTACAAAGGCATGAAGACGGCCGCCATGCTGCCACTCGCCGTCGAGCGCGTGCGCTATGTCGGCGAGCCGATCGCGGCCGTCGCCGCCGACAGCCGGGCCGCCGCCGACGACGCCGCGGCGCTCGTCGAGGTGGAGTACGGGCCGCTGCCGGCGGTGCTCACGCCCGCCGCGGCCGTTGCCAAAGGCACGCCGCTGATCCACCCCGAGCTCGGCGACAACCTGCTCTACGAGACGCGTCTGGCCGCCGGCGACGCCGACACCGCCTTCGCCGCCGCGCACCGCACGTGGACACGGACGTTCACCACGGGCCGGCACACCGGCGTGCCGATCGAGCCGCGGGGGCTCGTCGCCGACTACGAGCCCGCCACCCGCGCGCTCACGGTCTGGATCTCCACGCAGGTCCCGCACATGATGCAGGCGGTGCTCGCGGATCTCTTCGGCCTGGCCGAGCAGCGCGTGCGGGTCATCGCGCCGGACGTGGGCGGAAGCTTCGGCATCAAGATCCATGTCTACCAGGACGACATGGCCGCCTGCGCGATGGCGCTGATGCTCGGCCGCCCCGTCAAGTTCGTCGCCACGCGGCGCGAGTCGTTTCTCTCCGACATCCACGCGCGCGAGCAGACGATTCGCGTCGAGGTCGCCGCCGACCGCGACGGCGTCATCACGGCGATGCGCGCGTCGATCACCGCGGCCGTGGGACCCTATTCCGCCTATCCGCGCTCGAGCGTCGTGGAAGGGGGTCAGGTGCTCCGTCTCCTGCCGGGGCCGTACCGCCTGCGGCACTACGACGCGACCCTACACGTCGTCGCGCAGAACAAGGTCATCACCTCGCAATACCGGGCGGTCGGCCACCCGATCGCCACCGCAGTGACGGAGAGCATGGTCGACCTGATCGCGCGTGACCTCGACCTCGACCCTGCCGAGGTGCGCCGTCGCAACCTCGTGCGTCCCGAGGAACTCCCGTACACCTCGGCGACCGGCAACGTGTACGACAGCGGCAGCTATCAGGCGGCGCTGGCGCGGCTCCTGGAGGCCGCGTCGTACGATCGCTTGCGAGGCGAGCAGGCGGCGGCGCGCTTGGAGGGCCGGTGCCTCGGCATCGGCCTTTCTTGCTTCATCGAGCTCACCGGCCCGGGCGCGCAGTTCTACGGCGTCGGCGGCGCGCCGATCTCGGGCCAGGAGGGAACGACGGTACGACTGGAGCCGGGCGGCGCCGTCACCGCACTGGTCGGGGTCACCAGCCAGGGGCAGGGCACCCACACCGCGCTCTCCCAGATCATCGCTGACGAGCTCGACGTGTCGCTCGACCAGATCGTCGTGCTATCCGGCGACACCGCCATGGTGCCGTACGGCGGAGGGACCTGGGCCAGTCGCGGCATGCCCATCGGCGGCAGCGCTACGATGCTCGCGGCTCGCGCGCTCGGCGAGAAGATCCGAACAATCGCCGCCGCGCTGCTGGAGGCGCACGCCGGCGATATCGAGCTCCGCCAGGGCCGGGCCGAGGTCCGCGGCAGCCCAGGGCGGTGGGTGAGCTTCGGTGACCTGGCGCGGACGGCCCACTTCCGCTCGAACGAGCTGCGGGGCGTGGAGCCGAGCCTCGAGGCGACCGTGCACTACACGAACCCGGCGGCGTGGACCTTCACCAACGGCGCGCATCTCGCGGTCGTCGATGTGGATGTGGAGACGGGCAAGGTACGCGTCCTGCGATACGTCGCCGTCGACGATTGCGGGCGAATCGTCAATCCCGAGCTCGTGGAAGGCCAGATCGCGGGCGGGATCGCCCAGGGGCTGGGCGGCGCCCTCACCGAGCACTGCGCCTACGACGAGGTAGGCCAACTCCTGACCACCACCCTGATGGACTACGCGGTGCCGACCTTCGCCGACGTGCCGTCGATCGAGATGCACCATCTGGAGACCCCGGCCCCGGGGATCGTCGGCGGCTTCAAGGGCGCGGGCGAGGCTGGCGCGACGGGCGCGCCTGCCGCGATCCTGAACGCGGTCAACGACGCGTTGGCCCCGCTGGGCGTGATGCTGACCGAGCAGCCGATCACGCCGGAGCGCGTCGTGCGGGCCCTGCGCCAAAAGGCGTAGCAAGCGCTTGCCACCTGGGGTAGGCTGGCCTTCGATGAAGCAATGGTTCGTGGGCGCGGGTGCCGCTCTCCTGATCGTGTCCACGGTCGCATACGCACCGAGGGCGGCCACCCCCCCGGACTTCGCGAGTATGCAGATCCAACCCTACTCGCCCCCCAAGCCTGCGCCCGCATTCTCGCTTCCGGACCTCGACGGCAAGATGGTGACGCTCGCCGATCTGCGCGGCAAGGTCGTCATGCTCTTCTTCTGGGCGACGTGGTGACCTACCTGTCGGGAGGAGTTGCCTCCCATCCAGAAGATCTACCAGGAGCTGAAGGGTAAGGGATTCGAGGTCGTTCTCATCAGCTTCAGGGAGGACCCCTCGACCGTCAGGCAAGCAGTTCGGGATCGCAAGTACTCAGCGCCGGTCCTCCTCGACGAAAGTGGCGACGTAACAGGCAAAATGTACGGCGTTTGGGGTCCCCCAACCGTCTACATCCTCGACCGTCAGGGGCGTCTGGTCGGCCGTGCCGCCGGGCCCCGGTCGTGGGACAGCCCTGCCGGCCGCCGGTTCATCCAGGCCCTGCTCGAGACCCCAGCCACCCCCTGACGTTTCGGCCGAAGCCCCGGCCCTGACCTACGCCGCCGGGCAAATTTGCTTACGGCGGAACCCGGATGCTAGGCTCGAATGACACGGATTACCCAGGCACAGCCGAGGTCCCCGTCGACCGCTCGGCTATGAAGTGGTGGAGACGGACCGCGCCCCGGAGCAGACGAGGATGGTCATGGACGCTACGTCCGCGGCTGAAGCGCGAGAGCGAGTCATGAAGTGGATCGAGGACACCCGTCACATCTTCAGCCTCCTGCCCGAGCTGCTTTCGGGCGACCTCCAGGCGGGTGAGCGCGTCAGCGCGGCGCAAAAGGAAGCGGAAAGGCTCCACAAGGACGTCGAGGAGCTGAAGAGGGAGAATCAGCACCTCCGACTCGAGAAGGACGAGATCGCGCAGGCGATGTCACAGATCGCCGCGAAGCTCGGAATCACGCCGCGCCGGAGTCCCTTCGATCGAGCCGCCCCCGGCGAACTCACCAAGCTAGCTGAGCCCCTGAAGGCCCCCGAGCCCGCGAAGGTCGCCGAACCCCCGAAGGCCTGAGCCCTACGCGGTCCGGCCCGAGCGGAAGGTGCTAGCCGACTGCTTGGTGGATTGCCTGAGGCTCAACGTCAGCTCGTACTTCTTCTCCGCGCCAGGATCGGGATTGAAGACCGCGACCCACAGCGTGGCATAGTCTCGCCCGAGCCCCGGCACCGACGACCCATCCGTCCCGAGCCGCTGAAGATCTGCCTTGAGATCGGCCCTGCCGACCGGCGGCATCGTCATCAGCCACGCGTTGTCGGACTCGGCCCGGTTGTCCTGAAGCTTCACGTCGATCGACCGCGGCTCCCGGAGGTCGGCGGCGATCGCGAAGAACCGGGTCGTAAGCGCCGGCACGACGATCGGGAATCTATGGTCCGCGAAGCGCTGACGCTCCTGCGTAAGGCGCTGCGAATTGTGCTCGGGATCGCCGATCCGGTTGCTCGGGTGCGTAAAGATCCGCGTCTCGGTGGTCGACTCGAGAATTCTTGCGTGTGTCCAGAGACCGGGCTCGGGCACAGCCGCGAGCAGGACCTCTCTGACGAAATCGGGGTACTGATCGCGCAGCTGCCCCTCCGACACCAGGATGTTGTAGAGGTGCGCGCCGACTGACGTCGACTGACCGCTGGGTTGAAACGTCTTGAGGCTGTTGAGCGCCTTGTTGACGAAGCCTTGCGACCGGTGCTCGATGTAGTCGAGCAGGATCGAGTAGCCATACGCGAGGAGCCCGTCCTCGTAGTCCGTGCTCTTCTGGATCGGGACGCTGAGAACGTAGTTGTACTTGCTGAGCTCCTCCTTCACGGCGTCGACGAAGGAGAGCGTGCCGCGCCAGCTCGTCCAGCGAGCCCAGGCCGAGACCCACCATTGCGCGGCCTCGTCTTGCGGGGCGTGCTCCCCAGCCTGCGCCGGAGGAGCGGGAGCAGCGTGGGCGCGCTCGCCCGGGCCAGGCGTCTTCGGCGGTGGGGCCTGGGGCACACCGGTGCCGACCATCACCGGCCCGGGCGCCGGCGGCGTCGCGGGCTGGGGCGGGGGGGCCGCGGGCCGGCCTGCAGGCTCCGTCGCCTTCGCGGCAGCCGGTGCCGGGCGCTCAGCCGCCGCGGGAGCCGGACGCCCCACGACGAGCTTGCCGCGTGTCGCAGCGACCGCGAGGGCCCGCCCGAACGCCTGGGTCACGGTGTCCTCGAGAGCGGCGAACTGCTCGTCGTCGAGCGCCTCGCGCCCCTCGATCATCGAGAGCAGCGCCGCGAACGACGGCGTGCTCTCGAGGAAGGCCGGCGCGTTATCGCTGTCGAACGCCTTGGGGTCCTCCGCCGCCGCGCGGATCTCCTTGGCCTTCGCCTGGCACTGGACGAGCGCTGCGAAGTTTGGACCATCGACGTGGGTGATGGTCAGCACCCGATCGAGAACCGTCATCACACGCTTCCGCGCCTCGGACGCGGCGTTCCGCTTCTCCTCGGCAACGATGGCCTGAACGACGCTCTCGAGCACGGGCTCGAGCGCGTTGATGCTCTCGATCTCGGACATCGCCGGGCTGTTGAGCGCCAGCGAGCGTGCCGCGTCGAGCACGCGGTGGCGGACATCACCGAAATCTGCTCGAACCCTGGTGATTTCGTCGAGGAGAGACTCGGGCGGGAGCGTGCCGGAGATCTGGAGCTGCCGGGCCGTCTGGGCGAGAGATTCGGCCAGGCTGGAGAACCGTTCGTTCACCGCCGTCAGGCGTTTCCGCAGGTCGTCAGCGTTCAGCGGCATGAGATGAATCGATTCTAACGCGGGGTGGCTCGAACCTGTCAAAAGTCCGGTGATGAGCGTCGCCCCAGCCCTTGGGGGGAGGGCGTCCTACCGGCACGTCCCCCGGTGATAGACTCCTGGCGTGGCACAACCCCTCGAAGGCATCGTCGTTGCCGATCTGACGCAGAACGTTGCTGGCCCGTTCTGCACCCAGATCCTCGGCGACATGGGAGCCGAGGTGGTCAAGATCGAGCGGCCCGGGCGGGGCGACGACGCGAGGGCGTGGGCCCCTCCCTACTGGGGCCGGGAGAGCGCGACGTTCATCGCGCTGAACCGCAATAAGAAGAGCCTCGCCCTCGACCTCAAGTCTCCAGGCGGCCTCGAGGTCATGCGCCGGTTGGTGAGCCGCGCCGACGTGTTCATCCAGAGCCTGCGTCCGGGAGCCATCGACGAGCTCGGGCTCGACTTCGCCAGCGCGGCCCGACTCAATTCGAGGATCGTGTACTGCTCGGTCACCGCGTTCGGGACCCAGGGACCCCTTCGTAACCTCCCCGGCTACGATCCCCTCATGCAGGCGTACAGCGGGTTGATGTCGATCAACGGGCACCCCGGGCAGGAGCCGGCGCGCGTCGGAACGTCGATCGTCGACATGGGCACGGGCATGTGGGCCGCGCTCGGCATCGTGGCCGCCCTCCGCCAGCGCGACGCGACCGGACGCGCTATCGAGGTCACGACAGCGCTCTTCGAGACGGCGCTGATGTGGGTGTCCTATCACGCCGCCGGGTATCTCGGGTCGGGCGAGGTACCGCAGCCGCAAGGCTCGGGCACCGCGATGATCGCGCCGTATCAGGCCTTCCCGACCGCCGACGGGTTCGCGATGATCGGCGCAGGTTCCGACGCGCTCTTCGCCCGCCTGGCGGCGGCGCTGGGTTCGCCGGGGCTCGCCGACGACGCCCGATTCAAGGACAACCCCTCGCGCGTGAGTCATCGGCCCGCCCTGGTCGAGGCGATCTCGGCGCTGACACGCCAGCGAAAGTCAGCCGAGCTCGTCGAGGCGCTGCGCGTCGCTGGCGTCCCGGCGTCGCCGATCCTGACCGTCGACCAGATGCTGGCCGAGCCGCAAACGCGCGAGAGCGGAGTGCTCATGCGCGCGCAGCATCCGCGTCTTCCCGAGTACCGGTCCATCGGGCTGCCGCTCACGTGGGACGGCGTCCGGCCCGCGGTGCGGCGCGTGCCGCCGCTCCTGGGCGAGCACAGCGGCGACGTGCTCACCTGGCTCGGCTATACCCTCGACGACGTCCGCAGCCTCAAGGGGAACGGCGTCATCCAATGAGCGCCTACCGCCACCTCGTGATCACGCGATCGGACGACCGCCACGTCGTCACCGTCACCCTGAATCGCCCGGAGCAGATGAACGCGATGAACACCGCGATGGGCGAGGATCTGCTCGCCTGTTTCGACGGCTTCCAGCGCGACCCCGACGTGCGCGCGGTGGTGTTCACCGGCGCGGGCGACCGCGCGTTCTGCGCCGGTGGCGATCTCAAGGAACGCAACGAGATGACCGACGAGACGTGGCGCGCCCAGCACGTGATCTTCGAGCAGGCCGCGTTCCGGGTGCTGCGCTGCCCCGTGCCGGTGATCGCGGCGGTGGAGGGATTCGCGCTGGCCGGCGGATGCGAGCTGGCGGTCCTGTCCGACTTCATCGTCGCCAGCGAGACCGCGGTCTTCGGCGTGCCGGAGACGACGCTCGGGATCTTCCCGGGCATCGGGGGCACCCAGCTCCTGCCGCGGATCGTCGGCGCACCACTCGCCAAGGAGCTGATCTTCACCGGGCGGCGGATGCGGGCCGACGAGGCGAAGACGGCGGGCCTCGTCAACCGGCTGGTGCCCAAGGGCCAGGCGCGGGCGACGGCGACCGAGATCGCGACCACGATCGCCGCCAACGGCCCCGTCGCCGTGCGACAGGCGAAGAAGGCGATCGCGTATGGCGCCGAGACGGATCTCGACACGGCCATGATCCTGGCGATCGAGGCCTACAACGCGACCGTCGTGACCGAGGATCGTCTCGAGGGCGTGCGCGCCTTCAACGAGAAGCGGAAACCTCAGTTCAAGGGGAAGTGACGACGATGGCCTCTATCGAGCTCGGCCTCACCGAAGAGCAGCGCGCGCTCCGCGCCGGCGTGCTGGAGATCTGCCGGCGCTATCCCGGGGAGTACTGGCGCGATCTCGACTCACGCCGCGAGTACCCGGACAAGTTCGTCAGCGAGCTCACGCAGGCCGGCTATCTCGCCGCGTTGATCCCGCAAGAGTATGGGGGCGCCGGGCTCGGCATCTTCGAGGGCGGCCTGATCCTCGAGACCATCAACTACTCCGGCGGCAACGCCGGCGCGTGCCACGCCCAGATGTACATCATGGGCACCGTGCTCCGGCACGGCTCCGAGGCGCAGAAGCGGGAGTATCTGCCCAAGATCGCCAGCGGCGCGCTGCGCTTGCAAGCCTTCGGCGTGACCGAGCCGAACTCGGGCTCCGACACCACCAAGCTCCAGACGACGGCCATCCGCACGGGCGACCGCTACGTCGTCAACGGCCAGAAGATCTTCATCTCGCGGGTGCTCCAGTCCGACCTGATGCTGCTGCTCGCCCGCACGGCGCCCGTCGAGCAGGTGAAGCGGAAGACCGACGGGCTCTCGGTGTTCCTGATCGACATCCGCGACCTCAAGGGGTTCGAGGTGCGCCCGCTGCGGATGATGATGAACCACTCGACCAACGCGCTCTTCTTCGACAACGTCGAGATCCCGGCCGAGAGCCTGATCGGCCAGGAGGGCAAAGGGTTCCACTACATCCTGGACGGCATGAACGCCGAGCGGATCCTGGTCGCCTCCGACTCGCTCGGCGACGCGCGCTGGTTCACCGAGAAGGCGGTCGCGTACTCCAACCAGCGGGTGATCTTCGGCCGGCCCATCGGCGCCAACCAGGGGGTGCAGTTCGCGATCGCCCGCGCCCACATCTCGACCGACGCGGCTCAGCTCATGCGCGACAAGGCGGCGGCGCTGTTCGACGCGGGCCAGCCGTGCGGCGGCGAGGCCAACATGGCCAAGTACCTCGGTGCCGAGGCGGCGTGGGAGGCCGGCAACGCGTGCATCGACTGCCACGGCGGCTACGGCTACGCCGAGGAGTACGACGTCGAGCGCAAGTTCCGCGAGTGCCGGCTCTACAAGACCGCGCCGGTCAACAACAACCTCGTGCTCGCGTACGTCGGCGAGCACGTGCTGGGGATGCCGCGGAGTTATTGAACCGATCGAGGAGCGTGCCGCTTCGCCGAGGATGATAAGAAATGGGCGCGCGGCGCCGGACGTCGGCTATCGCGAGCGGGGCGGCCTGCCCTCTGCGAAGGCGCGAAGCGTCCAGGCCATCTTCTCGTGCTTTTCCATCAGCCCGGTGAGGAAGTCGCTCGTGCCCGCATCGTGGGCATCCGCGGTGGTGTCGACGTCGTCGCGAAGCTGTCTGATCACCGTCTCGTGATCGACCAGGAGATTCGCGAGCATCTCCTCGGCGGCCGGGTACTGGCCCGGGTGCTCCTTGAGGCGCGCGGAGTCGCGGAACTCGGTCAGGGTCGCCATCGCGGCGCCGCCCAGGGTCCGTGCGCGCTCGGCCACGTCGTCGATGACTTCGTTGAGCTCGCCGTACTGCCCCTCGAAGAACTTGTGCAGGTCGTTGAACTGCGGCCCGACGACATTCCAGTGGTAGTTACGGGTCTTCGTGGACAGCATGTACTCGTCGGCCAGCAGGGTGTTCAGGATCGTGACGATTTTCTTGTGCTCGTTGTCAGAGATGCCGATGTTGGGACTCATCGTATCCTCCCTGTCTTGGGATGTCGGAGGGCGGCCGACGGGTTCACTGGTCCGCCGTGCTAGAGTTCCCGAGAGGTTCTGACTCCCGGAGGATGTCATGAAGCTACCGACGCGCGTCACGATGTGCGAGGTGGGAACTCGGGACGGGTTCCAGATCGAGCCCGACTTCATCCCCACGGAGCTGAAGGTCGAAGTCGTGGACCTTTTGACCGACGCCGGGGTGCCCCGCATCGAGGTCACCTCGTTCGTCCACCCCAAAGTCGTCCCGCAGCTGCGCGACGCCGAGACGGTGATGGCGAACATCCGCCGCCGGCCGGGCGTGCGCTACGCCGCGCTCGTCCCCAACGACAAGGGCGCGGTGCGCGCGGTCGACGCCGGCGTCGACGCGATCCACACCGTGGTCTCCGCCAGCGAGAGCCACAACCTCGCCAACGTCAACATGACGATCGCGGAGTCCATGGAGAAGCTGCGGGCGGTCATGCAGGTGGCCGAGCGCGCGAAGGTGGCGGTGAGCTGCGGCATCTCCACGTCGTTCGGCTGCCCGTTCGAGGGCGACGTTCCCCTCGACCAGCTCGAGAGCGTCGTCAGACGTCTCGTCGACATGGGCGCGCGCGCGATCGGGCTCGCCGACACGACCGGCATGGCGAACCCCCGGCAGGTCGCGCGCGTCTGCGAGCACCTGATGCCACGGTTCGCGTCCATCGAGTGGACGCTCCACACGCACGACACCCGCGCGATGGCGATCCCGAACATCCTGGCCGCGATGGAGTGCGGCGTCACGAACCTCGATGGCTCCATCGGCGGTCTGGGCGGCTGTCCCTTCGCGCCCGGCGCCTCGGGCAATGTCTGCAGCGAGGACCTCGTGCACTGCCTGCACGCCATGGGCATCGAGACCGGAATCGATCTCGACCGGCTCGTGGCGACGTCGCGGCGGGTCCAGGAGATCGTCGGCCGGACGCTCCCCGGTCAGATCGTCAAGGCGGGGAAGTCCACCCGGCGCTATCCCATGCCCGACACCGTCGCCGCGCGACTCCCGGCTGCCCGCGCGTGACCAAGCAGGCGCGCCGGATGCTGGCGCTGATGGACCGCGCCACGGCGTACTGGCACATCCCGATCGTCGGGCGGGTCAAGGGCCGCATCATCCGCCGGCTCCTCGACCGCCACCGGCCCACGCGCGCCATCGAGCTCGGCTCGCTGCTCGGCTACTCGGCGATCCTGATCTCCGGCTCGATGCCACCGCGCGGACGGCTCACCTGCGTCGAGGCGAATCCTTTCCTGGCCTGGATGGTGCGCGCGAACGTCGCCCAGGCGGGCCTGGCTCGTCGAGTAAAGGTCGTGGCTGGCGACGCATTGCGGGCGATCCCGCTCCTGCCCGGGCGCTTCGACTTCGCCTTCATCGACGCCGAGAAGGAGGACTATCTCGACTACCTGCGCCAGCTCGAGCCGAAGCTCGTCCCCGGCGCGGTCGTCGTCGCCGACAACACGGGCATCGCTCGCCGCGAGGTCGCGCCCTACCTCGAGTACGTGCGGACCGGCGGCCGCTACGACAGCCGCGGCTACGACGTCGACGACGACGCGATGGAGGTCTCCATCCTGCGTCGCTGATGTAGCGTCAGCGGGCCGCGACCGCGCGGGGCGCCGGGCCGATGTATTCGGCGCGCGGCCTGATCAGCCGGTTGTCGGCGAACTGCTCCAGCGCGTGGGCGCACCATCCCGCCACGCGCCCGACGGCGAAGATCGACGTGCAGAAATCGGGTGGGATCCCGAGCGCGTCGTAGACGACCGCCGAGAAGAAGTCCACGTTCACCGGCAGCGTCGTCCGGGCCCGCATCGCGTCGTAGACGCGCTCGGCGATCTCGAAGAGCTTCTGCCGGCCGGTCGCTTCCGCCATCGACTTCGCCATCCCCCGCAGCACCCGCGCGCGCGCGTCGTCCACGCGATACACGCGATGGCCGAACCCGGGCACGCGCATCTGTGGATTTCCGCGCTCGTGCTTCGAGAGCCCGGCGCGTGCCCCGAGCCGCGACTCGACGAAGCGCTCGGCCCGCGACGGCTCCCCGATCTCCAGCAGCATGGCCAGGACGTCCTCGTTGGCGCCACCGTGACGCGGCCCCTTCAGCGTCGAGATCGCCGACACGATCGCGGCGTGGAGGTCGGCGAGCGTCGCCACCGCGACCCGCGCGGCGAACGTCGACGCGTTGAGCTCGTGGTCGGCGTGGAGGGTGAGCACCACGTCGAGCACCCGCGCCACCTCGGGCGAGGGCGCGTGCCCGTCGACGAGGTTGAGGAAGTACGCGGCGTGCGAGAGCGACGTGGGCGCGCTGACCGGCGTCTTGCCGTTGCGGATCCGTTGCCAGGCCGCGACCGTCTCCGGCAACAG
The DNA here is from genome assembly GCA_003220435.1 of Candidatus Rokuibacteriota bacterium. Lineage (GTDB taxonomy): Bacteria > Methylomirabilota > Methylomirabilia > Rokubacteriales > CSP1-6 > AR31. The sequence continues at coordinate 34,609 of QHSL01000099.1, forward strand.
GATCATGAGACGGACCGCCTTCCGGAGGTTGGCCTCGGGATCGCTCGCGCGCGTGTCGGGATCGAAGGTCGCGGCCAGGGACACCGCTGTCCTCAGCGCGTCGAGGGGATGGGTGTCGCGGGGCAGGCTCTGGAGCAGGTCCCGCACGGGCCCGGGCAGGCCGCGCGCCGCTCCGAGGCGGGCCTTGAATCGCTCGGACTCGCCGGCCCCCGGCAGCTCACCGAGCCAGAGCAGCGCCGTGACGTCCTCGAACGGGACGTGCGCGGTGAGGTCGCCGATCTCGTAGCCTCGGTAGTAGAGCCGGCCGGCCTCGCCGTCCACCTGGCAGATCGCCGACCGCCCCGCAATCACGTCCTCGAGCCCCGCCTTCCACGCTTCCATGTCGCCCTCCTGCTCGATTATTGATTTATATTGATTATACTATATTTGTATTGACTCAGCCGCGGACGATCTGGACGGGGCCGGCCGGGCCTGCTAGCGTCGGGCGGGAGAGAGGCGAAGAGATCCATGGTCAGCGTGAACGGCGAGGAGTACCTGACGGTCAAGGAGGCGGCGCGTGTGCTCGGGGTCAAGCCGGCGACGCTCTACGCCTACGTGAGCCGCGGTGTGCTCCGGAGCTACCGCCAGGGGATCAAGCGTCAGCGTCTCTATCGCCGCGCCGAGGTCGAGGGCCTCCTCCGGCTCGCGCCTGCCGCGACCCGCGGGACGAACGTGATCCCGCTCCGCGCCTCGTCGCGCCGCCCCATCCCGCTTGCCGAGTCCTGGATCCGCGACTGACGTGGCGGCCCTGCGGCGCGCGGCATTCCTGAACCCCGGACGCGACTTGGCGACCGCCGTCGACCTCGCGCGGCGGGCCGAGGCCGCCGGTTACGACAGTGTCTGGGTGACGCACGGCTCGGGGCGTGACTCGTTCCTCGTCCTCGCCGCGTACGGCGCGGCCACGACGCGGCTCGGCCTCGGCAACGGCGTTGTCCCGATTTATCCCCGCCACCCGGTCGTGATGGCTCAGGCCGCGCTGACGCTCTCCGAGCTGACCGGTGGCCGCTTCCGGCTCGGCCTCGGCGTGAGTCACCGGTCGAGCATGGAAGTCGCGCTGGGCGTGCCGCTGCGTGAGCCGCTCGCCGTGATGCGCGAATACGTCGCGGTCCTCCGCGGCGCCCTCGGGAGTGGCGCCAAGTTCGAGGGCAAGCACTACCGTGTGGATTGGAGCATGGCCGTGCCCGAGCAGCCGGCGGCGCCGCCGATTTACCTGGCGGCGCTGTCGACGAAGATGCTCGAGCTGGCCGGAGAGATCGCCGACGGCGCCGTCCTCTGGCTGTGCCCGCCGGCCTACGTGCGCGAGGTCGCGGTGCCGGCGCTCACGCGCGGCCGCGCCCGCGCCGGCAAGACGCTCGACGGCTTCGAGATCGTCGCGTCGGTGCCACTGGCCGTGACGGACGACGTGCCGGTCGCTCTCACCGCGTTCCGCGCGGAGCTCGCCCGCTACTTCACGCTGCCGTTCTACCGCGCGATGCTCGAGGCCAGCGGCCTCAAGGACGACCTCGCCGCCTTCGACCGGAGCCGCGAGGTGTCAGAGCGGCTCACCGGCACCCTCGGTGGAGTCGGCCGCGCCGAGACGGCGCGTGCCTACGTGCGCGCGTATCGCGACGCTGGTACGACGCTGCCGGCGATTCGTCCGATCACGTTCCCGGACGCTCTGTGGTATCGCCGCACCGTAGAGGAGGCGTCCGCCTGGTGAGGCGCACGGCGCCGCTGCTGGCGCTGCTGCTGGTGGCCTGCAGCATCCATCCGGAAACCGTGCGCACGCTTCCGCCAGATCGTGGCGCCGCGGTGGTCTACGTCGCGCTCGGCGACAGCACCGTCGAGGGCGTCGGCGCTTCGAGCCCCGCGCTCAACTACGTGAGCCTTCTCCACGAACAGCTGCGCGCCGTCTATCCGGGCGCGCGCGTCGCCAACCTCGGCGTGGGCGGCGCGACGTCAGCGGACGTGCTCCTGCGACAGCTCGACCGAGCGATCGAGCAGCGGCCCAACCTGGTCACGCTCTCCATCGGGCCTAACGACATCACGACGCGGGTGCCGGTCGACGTCTATGAGCGGAATCTGGAAACGATCCTCGGTCGCCTGCGACACGAGACCACGGCCGTCGTCGTCGTGAACTCGATCCCCGACCTGGCGGTGACGCCGCGATTCCGTCGGAGCCGCTCGCGTGAGACCGTCGGCCGGCTGACGGTGGTCTTCAACGAGGCGCTGGAGCGCCAGGCCCTCGCCCACGACGCCGAGCTGGTGGACCTCTACACGACCAGCCGGCACGAGGTTCCGCTCCGGCCCGAGCTCATCGGACGGGACGGCTATCACCCGTCCGACGTCGGATATGCACGCTGGGCAGAGCTGGTGTGGTCCGGAATCCAGTCGCGCATCGCCGCGCGTAAGGTCAGTCGGTAAATAGGCGCGCGGCGCGCGGAGTCTAACGAATCGAGAGCATGAGAAAGGACATGGGCATTTTCGCGATTCTCCTGCTGACCGTGCTGGTGACACTGAACCCCGCGGCCGCCCACGCGACCGGGGTCAAATTCAGCGTGAACAGCTCCTCGCAGTCCGACCGTTCGGACCATCGTTCCGACTCCGATCGCCGTGGCGACCATCTCCACCGCCGGCCGCCGGCCGTGGTCATCGTTCCCGTGCCGGTCTACGTGTCGTCCCCGCGCTGCGCGGTTCCCGGCTACTGGACGTACTCCTGGGTTCCCCAGAACTACGTCACCAGCGTGTGGGTGCCCGGCTACTACAATTACGACGCCGTGTGGGTCGAGGGACACTACGAGCCTCGCGCCTACACGTGGGGTTACTACCAGCCGTACTGGGTCCCGGAGGGCTGGACATTCTGCTGAGTCCGCGCCCGCCCCTCCCGCGAGCGCCGCGAGCGTCGTGATACAACTGTAGGCCCATGCGGGCCTACGCCGTCTCCCGCCTCGCGCAGACCGCGCTCGTCGTCTTCCTCTCGCTCACGGCGGTGTTCGCGATGGTCCGCCTATCCGGCGACCCCGTGCTTCTGTTCATGCCCATGGACATCCAGGCGAAGGACGTGAACGAGTTCCGGCAGCGGCTCGGCTTCAACGACCCGCTGCCCGTGCAGTACGCGCGCTTCGTCGGCGGCGCGCTCCGCGGCGACTTCGGCGAATCGCTCCGCTACCGGCGCGACGCGATGGGCCTCGTGCTCGAGCGGCTCCCCGCGACGCTGCTGCTCGCCGGCACTTCGCTGCTCCTCACGCTCACCGTGGCGGTCCCGCTCGGCGTGCTCTCGGCGGTGCGCCGCGACGGCTTCCTCGACCACGTCGGAACGATCTCGGCGGTCCTGGGACAGGCGACGCCGGGCTTCTGGCTCGGGCTGATGCTGATCTATCTCTTCTCGGTGCAGCTCCGGTGGCTGCCGACGGGCGGGATCGGCACCGTCGCGCACCTCGTCATGCCGTCGATCGTCTTGGCGGCGTTCTACTCCGCCCGCATCACGCGCCTCACGCGCTCCGCGGTGCTCGAGGTGTTGGGCGAGGAGTACATCCTGACCGCGCGCGCCAAGGGGCTCGGCGAGGGGCGCGTGATCGGCAAGCACACGCTCCGCAACTCGGCGATCCCGATCGTGACGCTCGCCGGGCTCGAACTGGGGCAGATCCTGGGTGGCGCCGTGATCACCGAGACGATCTTCGCCTGGCCCGGTCTCGGCCGGCTCACCGTCCAGGCGCTCCTCAACCGCGACTTCCCAGTCGTGCTGGCCGCGGTGTTCTTCGTCTCGGTGACGTACACGCTGCTCAACCTCGCGGTCGACCTTCTCTACGGCTGGCTCGACCCCCGCGTGCGGTTGCGATGAGGCGAATGTTTGGGCGCAGTCGTTGGCTCCGACACGGTGAAGACGGGCGGCGGGTTGACCGGGACTCGCGCGGCGCGAGTGACCGGACGCCGCGCGGGAGTCCGGCGGGGCACGGGCGGGCGATAGGTAGACCGGAACTCGCGTCGCGCACGCCACACGACGCCGCGCGGGAGTCCGGCGGGGCACGGCGGCGATGGGTAGACCGAAACTCACGCCGCGCACGCCGCACGACGCCGCGCGGGAGTCCGGCGGGGCACGGCGGGCGATGGGTAGACCGGAACTCGCGTCGCGCACGCCACACGACGCCGCGCGGGAGTCCGGCGGGGCACGGGCGGGCGAAGCCCGGGCGCCCGTGCCCTGTTAAATGAAGAAGTGGCTAGGCGTTGCGCTGACGCTGACGGCGATCGTCACGGCGCTGGCAGCGCCGTGGCTGGCGCCGCACGACCCGCTCCGCACCGACTTCCCGCAGAGCCTCCGGCCGCCCGGCACCGCCGGCCATCTTCTCGGCACCGATCAGCTCGGCCGTGATTTGCTCGCGCGTGTTCTGCATGGGGCGCGCCTGGCGCTGTTCATCGGCGTGTGCACGGTGGTCCTCACGGCGATCTTCGGCGGGCTGCTCGGCCTCGTCGCGGGATTCGTCGAGCGCTGGCCGTCGGCGGTGCTGATGCGCATCGCCGACGTCCAGCTCTCCTTTCCTTTCATCCTGCTGGCGATGACGATCAACACCATCGTCGGTCTCGGGCTGCGCAACACGATCCTGAGCCTTTCGGCGGCCGGGTGGGTCGTGTATGCTCGCGTGGTGCGCGGCGAGGTTCTCTCGGTCAAGCAGCGCGATTACGTCCTGGCGGCGGCGGCGCTCGGCGTGAGCCGTGGGCGGCTGCTGTTCCGCCACGTGCTGCCCAACGTCGCGCCGTCCATCATCGTGCTGGCGAGCCTCCAGTTCTCGTCGTTCATCGTCGCGGAGGCGGCGATCAGCTTCCTCGGTTTCGGGATCCAGCCGCCAACCCCGGCGTGGGGCAGCATGCTCTCGGAGAGCCGCGACTTCCTCTACGTCGCGTGGTGGCTGGCGGCGTTCCCTGGCGCAGCGCTGGCGCTCACCGCGCTCGGCGTCAACCTTTTGGGCGACTGGCTCCGCGACACCCTGGACCCGAAGCTCCGGGTCTGAGCGTCGGCGAGGGACGTCCATGACCACCAGTCACTTCTTCGCGTACCTGTCGCGCATGAAGTTCATCCGCCGCTGGGGACTCATGCACAGCACGTATCCAGAAAACATCCAGGAGCACAGCCTCCGGGTGGCCCAGATCGCCCACGCGCTCGCGATCATCCGCAATCGGCTCTACGGCGGCGACGTGAGCCCGGAGCGCACCGCGGCGCTGGCGCTCTATCACGACACGAGCGAAGTGCTGACCGGCGACCTGCCGGCGCCGGTGAAGGAGTTCAATCCCGAGATCCACCGCGCCTATCACGCGATCGAGGCCGCGTCGAAGGAGAAGCTCTTGGCGATGATCCCCGATCCGCTGAAGTCCGACTACGCGCCGTTCTTCCGGCCGGACCCGCGTGACCGCGCGCATCGAGACCTCGTGAAGGCCGCCGACAAGCTCTGCGCCTATCTCAAGTGTCTCGAGGAGACCGGCGCCGGCAACCCCGAATTCGCGCAGGCCGAGAAGGCCCTGCGGGCGAGCGTCGAGGGCCTCGACCTGCCGGAGGTCCGCTACTTCATCGAGACGTTCGTCCCGAGCTTCCGCTTGACGCTCGACGAGCTCAACTGACCCACGGAGGAGGTCGTATGCGCCGCCTGAACGCGTTGCTGGCTCTCTCGATCGGCCTGGCCCTGCTCGGCGCCGCCGCCGCCCAGGCGCAGAGCCGCGGCAAGGAGATCGTGGTGGGCCTCGGCGCCGAGCCCCGCACGATGCTCGCGGCGACGATCGTGGACTGGACCACCAACAACATGCTCGAGCACATCTACGATCGACTGCTCGACCGGGACGCCAAGACCTTCAAGCCCAAGCCGATGCTGGCCGAGAGCTGGCGGATCGTCAACGACACGACCTGGGAGTTCAAGCTCCGCCGGGGCGTCAAGTTCCACAATGGCGAGCCGTTCACCGCCGCCTCGGTCAAGGCCACCATCGACTACGCGCTCGATCCGGCGACCAAGAGCCACTTCGCCAGCGCCGCCTACTGGGGGCTCGTCAAGGAAGTGCAGGTCGTCGACGACTACACCGTGCGGTTCGTCACCAAGCAGCCGTGGCCGAACCTGATCGACAGCGCGTCGCTCACGAACTCCCTCATGCTGCCGGCCAAGGCGCTCAAGGACCTCGGGCTGGAGAAACTCGCGCTCCATCCGATCGGCACCGGGCCCTTCAAGTTCGTCGAGTGGAAGCGCGACGAGCGCCTCGTCCTCGAGCGCAACGCGGACTACTGGCAGGGGCCGGCCGACGCGACCCGCGTGACGTTCCGCTTCATCCCCGAGTTCAGCGCCCGCCTGGCCGCGCTGCTCTCGGGCGAGATCGACGTGATGAAGGACGTGCCGCCGCACGTCGTCGACGCGGTCGAGCGGAGCGGACGCGCGAAGCTGCGGGCGACGGTGTCCTCGCGCATCAACTATCTGGCGCTGGTGAACCTCAAGCCGGGCCCGCTGCAGGACGTGCGGGTGCGGCGGGCGATGAACCACGCGGTCGACGTGGACGAGCTGATCAAGCAGGTGCTGAAGGGGCGCGCCACCCGCATGTGCGGTCCCCTGTCGCCCGCCAACGTCGACTACGCGCCGACCGAGTGTTACAAGCACGACGTCGCGCGGGCCCAGGCGCTCTTCAAGGAAGCCGGCGTCGACCCGGCGAAGCTCCAGCTCACGCTCGACACCCCGTCCGGGCGGTACCCGCTCGACAAGGACGTGTCGCTCGCGATCGCCGCCCAGCTCCAGCGCCTGGGCATCAAGGTCAACGTCGTCGTCAACGAGTGGGGCACGCATCTCGACAAGATCAAGAACCGGAACACCGGCGAGATGTTCTTCCTCGGGTGGGGCCCGGCCCTGCACGGCCAGGGCACGATGCAGCCGCTCTTCCTGGCGGACCAGACCTACTCGTCCTACGGCAACAACAAGATCCTCGACGAGAAGATCGCGCGCGCGCAGACCCTGCTCGACCCCAAGGCCCGCGCCGACGCCTACGGCGAGCTGCAGCGGCTCGTCCGTGATGAGGCCCCGTGGGTCTTCCTGTGGCAGCAGCACGACCTCTACGGGGTGGCGAGCCACGTCGAGTGGACGCCGCGCGCCGACGAGAAGGTGTGGATGTACGAGGCCAAGGTGACGCCGCGATGAGCCTGACGGTCTTCACCAACGCCGTCGTCATCGACTGCACGGGCGCCGATCCTCTCGAGGGCGCCGCGGTCGTCGTGGAGGACGACCGCATCAAGGAAGTGGCGCCGCGCGGAAAGGTTGGCCCGCTGCCGGGGCCGGTGACGACGCTCGACTGCCGGGGCGCCACGCTGATGCCCGGGCTCACCGACGCCCACGTCCACATCTGCGCGGTCGAGGGCAACATCACCGATCAGCACCGCTACCTGCCGCCCAGCCTGCTGGCCGCCAAGGCGCTCCGGCGCGCCGAAGAGTGCCTGCGGCAGGGCTTCACGACCGTCCGCGACGCCGGCGGCGCCGACTACGGCTTCCGCGAGGCCATCAACGAGGGCGTCTACCCCGGGCCGCGGATGCTCGTCTCCGGCAACTACATCTCGCAGACCGGCGGCCACGGCGACAAGCGGCGCCGCGCCGAGTGGAACCCGCCGATCGATTGCTGCATCGGCATGGTCGGCTCGATCGCGGACGGCGAGGCGGAGGTGCGCAAGGCGGTCCGCGAGCAGCTCCGGCGCGACGTGGACCAGATCAAGATCATGGCCTCCGGCGGCGCCATGTCGCCGTCCGACGAGCTCGACACCACGCAGTACACGATCGGCGAGATGCGGGCGGCCGTCGAGGAAGCGCGGGCGGTCGGCAAGTACGTCCTGTCCCACGCCTACTCGGACCTGGCGGTGCGGAACGCGATCGAGGCGGGCGTGCGCTCGATCGAGCACGGCAACCTGATCCGCGAAGCGGCCGCCAAGGCCATCAAGGACGCGGGCGCCTTCCTGGTGCCCACGATGATCACGTACGAGACGATCTATCGCGAGGGCAAGCGCTACGGGATCGGCGATCATCAGATCCAGAAAATCAACCTGGCCCGCGAGCAGTCCGTGCAGGGGCTGACCTACGCGTACCGGGCCGGCTGTCAGATCGGCTCCGGCTCCGACCTCCTCGGCGACATGATGGTCCAGCGTGCCGTCGAGTTCGAGCTGAAGGCGCAGGTGATGAAGCCGATGGAGGTCCTGCTCTCGGCCACCACGGTCAACGCCGCGCTGTTCCGGATGTCGGACAAGATCGGGACCCTCGAGCCCGGCAAGTACGCCGACCTGATCGTCGTCGACGGGAATCCGCTCCGGAACCTGCGTGTGTTCCAAAACCAGGACAACTTGAAGGTCATCATGAAGGGCGGAGCCCTCGTGAAGCGCACCCTGTGAACGAGGCCATCGTATGACCACCCACAAGGATTCGATCCTCGATCAGTTCACCCGCCAGGCCGTGCCCTTCAGCACGGCGCCGTCCATCAAGGACGAAGCCGCGCTGCGGCTCATCGTGGAGTTCAGCGGCGCCGGCCCCGCCGACACCGTGCTCGACGTCGCCTGCGGCGGCGGCCTCGTCGTCTGCGCCTTCGCCAAGACGGTGCGCCACGCCACCGGCATCGACCTCACGCCGGCGATGCTCGAGCAGGCCCGGAAGAACCAGACCGCCCAGGGGCTCACGAACGTGACGTGGAAGCACGGCGACGTGCTGCCGCTGCCGTTCCCCGACGCGTCGTTCACCATCGTCACCTCGCGGTTTTCCTTTCATCATTTCCTCGACCCGCTGGCGGTGCTGCGCGAGATGAAGCGCGTGGCCGCGCCCGGCGGCAAAGTGATGGTCGTCGACAGCGCGCCGGCGCCGGACCGCGCCGACGCGTTCAACCGGATGGAGAAGCTGCGCGATCCCTCGCACGCGCGGGCGATGCCGGTCGACGAGCACAAGAGCCTCTACGCCCGCGCCAGGCTACCCGAGCCGCGGCTGACGTGGTACCGGCTCGAGGGCGAGCTCGAAGCCCTGATCGCGCGGTCGTTCCCGAACCCGGGCGACGACGACAAGATGCGCGCCCTCTTCCGGGCCTCGCTGGCCGACGACGCCCTCGGCATCCAGACCCGGCTCGTGGACGGCCAGATCCGCTATGGCTACCCCGTCGCGGTGCTCGTCGCCGACCGCTGACGGCGATGCGCATCGTCGACCTGAGCTTTTCGATCCGGCCGCACTTCCGCTGGAAGGTGGCGCCCGAGCGGAATAGCTTCCGGGCGTCGTGAGATGCTGGATCCCGTGATCGATCTGTGTCTGGCCCCGATGGCCGCCGTCACCAACGCGCCGTTCCGGCTCGTCTGCCGCGAATGCGGCGCCGGCCCGCTCACCAACGAGGAGATCGACGCCAGGGCGCTCCTCCAGAACAGCGCGCGCACCGAGGAACTGACGCGGTTCCTGCCCGAGGAGCATCCGATCGCGATGCAGCTGCTGGGCGCCGACCCCGACGTGCTGGCCGAGGCCGCGCGTCGATTGGAGGCGGCCGGCGCCGATGCGATCGACCTCAACATGGGCTGTCCGGTCGCCAAGATCGTCTCCAAGGGCCAGGGCGCCGCGCTGATGCGCGACCCGCTCGGCGCCGCCGTGGTCTTCCGCACGATGCGCAAGACGATCGGCGTCCGCTTCACGATCAAGATCCGCGGCGGCTGGGACGAGCGCTCCGTGAACGCCGTGGAGATCGCCCGCATCGCCGAGGGCGAGGGCGTCGACGCGATCACGGTCCACCCGCGGACGCGGTCGCAGCAGTACACCGGCGTGGCGCCGTGGGAGATCATCGCGCGGGTCGTCGACGCCGTGGCGCTGCCGGTAGTGGGAAACGGCGACGTCCGCAGCCGCGCCGACGCGGCGGCGATGGTCGCGGCCACCGGCTGCGCCGCCGTCATGATCGGCCGCGGCGCGCTCGGCGCCCCGTGGATCTTCGCGGCCGGCGAGACGTCGCGCGACGACCAGGCCCGGATCATCCGCCGGCATTGCGAGCTGATCGAGACCCACCTGCCGGCGCCCACCGCGCTCTTGCAGCTCAAGAAGCACCTGGCCTGGTACGCCCGCGGGTTCCCCGGCGCCGCGGCGCTCCGCGAGTCACTCTTCGCGCTGCCGACGCCCGCCGCGGTTCAGGACACGTTCTGGGAGTCGTGGTGACCCAGCGCTACTTCGACGACTTCACGGTCGGCGATCGGTTCAAGAGCCCGTCGCGGACCCTCACCGACGCGCACTTCCTGTTCTTCGCGGGCATGACCGGCGACAACCATCCGCTCCACTATGATGACGAGTACGGGAAGAAGACGCGCTACGGTCGCCGTGTCGCTCACGGACTACTCCTGACATCCCTGACCGCGGTGGGAGCTTCTACCCTTGCGCCCGTCATCGAGGAGTCCATCGTCGCGTTCGTCGAGCAGAGCACGCGCTTCCGCGCGCCGGTGTTCATCGGCGACACGATCCAGCCCGAGCACGAAGTGATCGCGCTCGAGCGCAAGCGGTCGGCGGGCTTGCTGACGCTACGGGTGTCGCTCAGGAACCAGCAGGGCGAGATCGTGCTGGACGGCGAGCACCGTTACTTGATCGCCTATCGGCCGACCGCCTGACTCGGGGGGCCGTCCAGGCCCCGGACACGCGAACCGAATTCGAGGAGCGCCACGGCTCCGCCGGGGCGCGACGAACGCTGGGGGGCTTGTGGGGCCCGTCGAAGCCCCCCATGTGATCAGAGCAGCGCCGTCAATTGGCCGAGCTCCGGATACTCCAGCCGTGCCTCGGCGACGTCCAGCTTGAGCAGCCGGAGCGCCTCGGGCACGTGCTTGAGGAAGTATCGCTTCCCCTTGACCACCGAGAGAAA
>QHSL01000123.1 GCA_003220435.1 Candidatus Rokuibacteriota bacterium
CAATGGTCGTCCGGTGAGTGTCTTCTATCCGGTCCATGTCAACTTCGAGATTCCAAAACCGTCTGCGTCCGCCGGCTAACAACGCGCTGAAGCTGCCGGTCCACGCGTCACGCCGCTTGCACTTCGAAGGCCAGTCTCTCTCAGGGTAACCGTCCGCCCTTCCCATGTTTCCTGACCCCGCGTGCTGCGCGATGCTTCCCTTGCCCGACGACGGGCGAGAAGGGAGGCGCCGATGTCGAGGAGATCGGAAGTCGCGCAGGTATCCAGACGAGGGTACTGGAGGGAGGCCGAGGCACGGGTCATGGTCGAGGCGTGGCGGAGCGGTGGCGAGACGCTGTCGGAGTTCGCGGCCCGCTATGGGGTTGACCCCAAGCGTATCGCCCGATGGGCAGCACGACTGCAGCGGCCGCGGCCAGAGGCGGTGCGATTCCATCCCGTGCGGCTGGTGGGTGTGGAGCCGGGGAAAGGGTCTGGCTCGGCGATCGAGATCCGTCTCGTCGGCGGTCGGCGCGTTCGTGTTGCGCGGGGCTTCGACGCCGAGGACCTGCGACGGGTTCTCGCCGTACTCGAGCCGGGGACGAGGTGCTGACGCTTCCCGCGTCGGTGCGCATCTACATCGCCGCCGAGGCGGTCGATCTGCGGCGTGGTTTTGACGGCCTGGCGGCGACGACGAGAAGCCTCATCGGCGAGTCACCCCTGAGTGGCCATCTTTTCGTCTTTCTGAATCGCAGAAGGAACCGGATCAAGCTTCTGCTATGGGACCGAACCGGCTATCTGCTGGTGTACAAGCGTTTGGAGCGTGGGACCTTCGAACTACCGACGCAGCCGGCGACGGGGAGGCGTCACATCGAGGTCGATGCTGGCGAGTTGGGCCTGATGCTTGAGGGGCTGGATCTGCGCGGCGCCCGCCGTCGTGAACGCTGGCGCCGCCTGCCCCACGAGCAGGAGGGGTCGGTGCCTGGCATCGGACCCCCAAGAAACTGAAAAAAGTCGCCTCGGAGTGCTCCTTGAGACTTGACATGGTTCATTGACCTATGGTATTAGTACAGTCCGATGAACATCGAGCAACTACTCGCGCACATCCGTGAGCTCCAAGCCAGAAGGAAGCAGTTACTTGCTGGCCTGCGGCTTCCCCCCGAGGCGTTGCCTGGGTCGCTGGCCGAGAGTCGTGGGCGCTGCGGCTCGCCTGGATGCCACTGTCACCAGGACGGAGGTCATCTCTCCTGGACGCTGACCTTCATGGTCGACCGCAAGAAGCGGGTCGAGCACATCCCCACTGAGCTGGTCGACGCCGTACAGGCGAGGGTCGCGCAGGGCAAGGCCTACAAGGAAGCAGTGGCCGAGCTGATGGCCATCAACGCCCAACTGCTCGTCATCGAGCGCCGGGCCCGCAAGCAGCGGGAGGCTGAGCGCAAGGGGAGAGCCGGTCGGTGAGCGAGCCCGACGCGAACGACCCGGTGGAACGAGCAGCACTGCCCCCCAGGCGCGAGATGACCGCGCTGCGTCAGATCAAGGAATCGGCACAGGCGCTGCTCGAGGGGGGCAAGACCGAGGAGGCATGGGAGCTGTTCCTCTCGGCGCTCGAGGCGGTCCTCGTCAAGAACCGCGAGCTCGAGCTTCTGGTCGCGAAGCTCCGCCGGGAGCGGATCGGCACGAAGTCTGAACGGATCGATCCCGCGCAGATGCGCCTGCTCTTCGAAGCGCTGATGGACCAGGGCGGCACGCATGCGCAGGTCGATCCCGAGGCCGAGGCGAAGGAGGACGCCGATCTCGACCGGGCGATCGAAAGTGCCGAGCAGGCCTCAGCCGATTCCTCGGGGGGAAGGAAGCGGCGCAAGAACGAACCCGACTGGCAGACGCGCGAGGTCGAACGGCGCGTGCATCAGGTCGAGGTCGAAGCCGCGCAGCGGACGTGCCAGGACTGCGGGCGGGAGAAGAAGCGGATCGGAGTCGATGTCACCCGCAGGCTCGAGTACGTACCGGCGCACTTCGTCGAGCACGAGTACCACCTGGAGAAGTACGCGTGCGGATCGTGCAAAGAGGGGGTGACGACCGCGCCAGCCCCGGCGCAGGTTCTCGACCGCAGCGCCGCCGAGGCCTCGCTGCTGGCGCACGTGGTCGTGAGCAAGTATGCGGATCACTGCCCCCTCCACCGACTCCACCGCATCTACGCCCGAAGCGGAGCCGACATCCCGGTCTCGACGCTGTCGGACTGGACAGCGGGAGTCGGCGATCTCGTGGTGCCGCTAGTCGAGCGGCTTGCCGAGCGGGTCCTCGGTGCGTACATCGTGCGCACGGACGCCACGGGGCTCAAGGTGCTCGACCCGCAGAGTCCCGAGAACATCGAGATCGGTTCGATGTGGGCGTACATCGGCGACAACCGCGACGTTGTGTTCCGCTACACGCCGACGGGGAAAGGGGCGACAGGGCCCTGGGACGTCCTCGCCGGCCGCAAGGGATACATCCAGGCGGACGCCTCGAACGTCTTCGACCGGCTCTTCAACGGACGTGTGACCACGGCCGTTGAACTTGGATGCTGGTCGCATGCCCGCAGGCGGCTGGTGGCATTGCAAGACATGGACTGCCGCGTCGCGTACCCGCTGAAGCTGATCGCCCGGCTCTACCGGATCGAGCACCTCGCTGACGCACGCGGGCTCACGCCGGAAGGCCGAGCCGAGCTTCGGAAGGAACGCGCGGCGCCCGTCCTGGAGAAGCTGAAGCGCTGGTATCTCACAACGCGGAAGAGCGAACCGCCGAGTACGGACCTCGCGAAGGCCGCGGGATACGCCATCAACCACTGGAACGCATTGACGAGGTTCGTCGAGGATGGGTGCGTGAGCCCGGACAACAATCTGTGCGAGCAGCAACTTCGGGACATCGCTCTGGGCCGTCGGAACTACCTGTTCGCGGGCTCGCACGATGCCGCGCGGCGCGCCGCTGCGCTGTACAGCCTGACACGCACCTGTGCCCAGTACGGCGTGCCACCGCTCGCCTACTTCACGGATGTGCTCACCAAGCTGGCGAACGGATGGTCCATGGACCAACTGGACGAACTGCTACCGCATCAGTGGCAGGCGGCGACGCCCACGCTTGAGATCAGACAGGGTTCGTAAGACTCCAGCCGATCATCGCCGCCCTTCGCTCTTCCCAAGCCATCGCTCCATCCCAACATCGGGCGGCGCTCACCGAGGACTGCGGATCAGACTGCCAGAGATCTGGCCGCGCGCAGAACGGAACCCTGGGGAGGCCGGACGCTTACCTTGAGCTAGACGCGCATTCCGGGCGGAGGGGCCATTTGCGGCGCAAGTAGACGCTAATGGGGGCGGAGACATAAGATCCAAGCACCTTCCGGTCGTCTCGATCCGAAAAGCGGCGTAGGTAGCACTGAGATCGCATGCGCGTTCCTCATCGTGAGGGGTCGTGTGTCTCCGTTGGACAGGTACGCCCCCCTGTTCCTGCACCATCTCTCGCCCGGCGGCCATGACGAGCGCGACGATCCCGTCAATCCGATCCCGGCTCTGCCAGCGTCGCGGTTCACGCTGTGCTCATTTGCGAGCGGCATCCCAGCGGGCGGCGTAGTCCACTTCTGATAGCGGCCCCGGCCTTTCACGCGACGTCGACACAGGGCAGCGAGAGCAGAACCCACGGCTCACCGCCTCCTCGTAGCGCTTCAGTCTCCTCGCCCTGACCCGAAGCGCCCTCTCCCTCTGCGACAGCCTAGGCTTGGGATGAGGCACGTAGCGGTCCATGTCGTACTGGCGGCGCCGCGCCAAGTGTGACCCACAGTACTCGGTTCCCCCTGGGCAACACTATCGATCCGGCCGAGGGCTACCGTGCGTTCCGCGGGCGCGATCCGGGCACGGCAGCGCTGATGCGCAAGCGCGGCTTCCCGGTGAAGTGAGCGTCGACGTCGCGCGCGGCCCGTCGTGCTCGTCGGGCCGCGAGTGGCGAGCAACGCGTTCTCGACGAGCGGCGATTCAGCGGAGCGCCTGCAACGTGACTCGCTTCACTTCGCCCGGAATGCCCTCGAACGTGCGCTGCGACGTGTGCCCGGTGATCTCGACCTTCGAGAAACCGGCCCGTTCCAGCGCTTCCACGAGGAACCGGCGCGTGGGCAGGAGGCGCACGGCGCCCGACCGGCCGAAGCCGCGCGCCATCGCTGTCAGGCTGCCCGCGGCGTCGTCGTCGAGCGCGTAGATCTCCATCAGCGCCATTTCACCCGTGACCGACGCGACCTTGTCGAGACCCAGGAACGGGTGGCGCAGGTGATGGAATACCGAGAGGAAGAGCACGACGTCGAAGATCCCCACTGTCGCCGGATCGAGATCGAAGACGGACATGCGGCGGAACTCGGCCGCGTGGCCCGTGATCGACTTCACGAGCATGAACTTCTCTTCCGCTTCGGCGCTGATGTCGATGCCGAGCACGCGCGCCGCGCCGCGCCGAGCGGCCTCGATGGCGAAGAAGCCCTCCTTGCAGCCGATGTCGAGCACGCTCTTGTGCGCCAATTGCGCGGGAAAACCCAGGCGGTCGAGCTTGCGCCACAGATGCCTGGGACTGCGCTTCCCGGGCGTCGCGAGGCCGCCGCCGAGCGGGATCGTCTGGTACCAGGTGTAAGGCGCGATCTGGCGCAGGATCTCTTCGTGCTCCATGGCTCTCGCGGCGGCGCTCGCGGAACGCGCGCGGCGCCGCCTCGGTGAATCGTACCCGATTCTCATCGTACAGGAGGCTCAGCACCTTGAACTCGACTCCAGGCGCACTACTCCATCTACGAAATCAGCGAAGAGCTCAAGACGGGGGGCCGCCCGCTCAGCGCGACGGCGGTGCGCGAGGTCCTCAAGGCCGAGGGGTTCGCGGCCCTCCCGCGGCGCCTCGATGAAGAACGCCCCGACCGTCCTCGTCCCACCGTGGAGCCCGTGGCTGACGCCCGCATGTTCTCCCTGGCGCCGCGTCGGTTCCTGACCCGCTGCGGTGGGCTTTTCCTGTTCGTGCCTGGCCTCATGCGTCTTCACTCCGACGACATGGCCAAGGCGGCACACCTGCCGGGCTCCAAGATGATCCCCTCGGGCCACGCGTTGCGCTCCGCGCTGGCCCTGAAGCTTTGGTCCCTCGAGCGGAAGAGCCACGTCATGGCGCTGGTGGCCGATGCGGGTCTGGCTCTTTTCGCCGGGCTCAACGCCATCCCCAAGAAGAGCTCTTCCCAAACCATTGACTACCTCGCAGCTCGGATTTCGTAGCCTGAGCCGAGCACGGGCTCTATCCTAGCAGTTCAGCCCCCTTACCTTCTCGTACATGTCCTGGTCGCTCGGACGCGTGCACTGCCCTCCGCCCCATGCACCTTCTCCCGTCCGACGGCGATGACGAGCGCCACGATCCCGTCGATGCGGTCTCGGCTCTTGGCCTTGTCGGGCCAATGGTCGATGTTCGTCCGTGCCAACTGTGGATCAGACGAGCTCGATCCCCGT
>QHSL01000126.1 GCA_003220435.1 Candidatus Rokuibacteriota bacterium
GGCGGCAAGAGCGCGCTCTACGAGCTCGTCCGCCGTACGAGGACGCAATGAAGCACCTGCTGGGGTTTGGCGTCCTGGTGCTGACGGTCGCTTTCGGATATGCGATCTCCGGCTTCGCCGGTGCGCCGGGGCCTCGGCCGGTCGAGAGTGCGCCGGTGACGGCAGTCGACATCGACGCCTTCATCGCGACCGCGGCGGCCCGCTACGGGGTGTCGGAAGAGCTCATCGCCGCGATCATCGAGGCTGAGTCCGAGTTCAACCCGCGCGCCGTCTCGCGCCGCGGGGCGCAGGGACTCATGCAGCTCATGCCGGAAACCGCTGCGACGCTCGGCGTGGACGATCCCTTCGATCCGCGCGCGAACATCGACGGCGGCGTCCGGCATCTCAGGGCGCTCATGGACCGGTTCGACAACAACCTGCCGCTCGCCCTCGCCGCTTACAATGCGGGCGAGGCCGCGGTGATCAAGCATCGCGGCGTGCCACCCTATCGGGAAACGCAAGACTACGTGAGCCGTATTCTGCAAAGGCTCGATCGCGACCTCTCCCGCTCGCGCGATCTGTCCCGAACTTAGACTAAAGCTGCGGTAGGACCGTCTCGAGAACAGCAGCGTTCCGTCCGGACGGGGCGCGTCCGCGAAGTTCACGGTGAGACGACCTCAGAACCAGCGCGCCTTGTCGACCACGTTGCGCAGCGGCTGGTCGGTCAGGAAGCGCCGGCAGTTGTCGCGCAGGATCTCGAAGCGCCGCTCGTCCAGATGCGGTCCGTGCCCGGCGGTGTGCGGCGTGATGAGCACGCCCTGCATCGTCCACAGCGGATGGTCGGGCGGCAGCGGCTCCTGCTCGAAGACGTCGAGCCCGGCCCCCGCGATCTCGCCGGCGCGCAGCGCCGCCACCAGGTCGTCGAGGCGGGTCGTCATGCCGCGCCCGATGTTGATGAAGAACGCGGTGCGCTTCATGCGTTGGAAGCGCGCCCGGTGCATGAACCCCTCGGTCTCCGGTGTGTGCGGCACGGTGAGGATGACGAAGTCGGCGAGCGGCAGGAGCGAGTCGAGCGCGTCGGGGCCGTCGAGCTTCACGACGCCCGGCGGCGCCTCGCGCCGGCGCGCGTCCACGCCCATCACGTGGATGCCGAAGGACGCGGCGAGCCGGGCGGCCTCGGCGCCGATCCCGCCCACGCCGACGATCAGCGCGGTGGCCTCGGGCAGGTGGATCACGCCTTCGTCGTTCGGCTCTCGACGCCACTCACGGCGGAGCTGGCGGGGGAAGTAGTGGTGGAATCCGCGCGCGAACGCCAGCACGAACGCCATGATGTGGGCGCCGATGTGGTCGTTGTAGATCTCGCGGAAGTTGGTCACCACCACGGGGTGCGCGATCAGCGCCGACGAGTAGTAGCCGGCCGGCGGCGCAGCCTGGGGCGCCTGGAGCCACCGGAGCCGCCCGGCGTCGCGCAGCAGCGCGTCCGGGATCGTGCCGAACGCGGCATCGGCGTGGCGGACGGCGCGCGCGGCGTCGTGGTCGGTCTCGGCGACGACGACCGCGAGTTGCGGCACCGCGTCGGCGAGCCGTGTGGCCCAGGCGCGCGTGGTCGTGGTCTGCGGCGGCAGCATCAGAATCGTGGTCGGCATCGGCGGTTCCTTTTTATAGCCGCGCCTCGGCCGGCGGGGTCTGTTCGTATCGCTCGCCTCGGGCCTGGGGGCCCCAGCCCCCGGCCGGCCCTGCGGCTCGCACTGCGGCCCCGCGACGGCCTGCGGCGCGCACTACTCTCAGCGCCAGAGCTGGCGGGTGGCCAGCGCCGCGCCCTGGGCAAGCGTCTCGAGCTTCGCCCACGCGATCTGTGGATGCACGCGGCCGCCCAGGCCGCAGTCGGTAGAGGCGATGACCCGCTCCCGCCCGAGGAGGTTGGCGAAGCGCGCGATGCGCTCGGCGACGAGCTCCGGGTGCTCGACCACGTTGGTGGCGTGGCTCACGACGCCGGGCAGGACGAGCTTGCCGTCGGGCAGCTTGACGTCCTGCCACACCCTCCACTCGTGCTCGTGGCGAGCGTTGCCCGCCTCGAACGAATAGGCGTGGCACTTGACGGCCAGCATGACCTCCACGATCTCGCGCATCGGGATGTCGGTCGTATGGGGCCCATGCCAGCTGCCCCAGCAGAGATGGAACCGGATCCGATTCACCGGCAAACCCTTGATCGCGTGATTGAGCGCTTCGACGCGGACCATCGAGAACTTCCGGTAGTCGGCCGGGGCGGGCTCGGGATTGACCATGTCCCAGTTCTCGGCGATCGCCGGATCGTCGATTTGTAATATCAGCCCGGCGTCGACGATGGCCTTGTATTCCTCGCGCAACGCATCGGCGCACGCGAACAGGAGCTCCTCCTCCGTCTTGTAGTACCGGTTGGCGATCCGGGACGCGCTCCCGGGCGCGACGGAGGTCATGAAGCCCTCCTCGACGCCGGCCGCCTGGAGCGCCGCCTTGAAGTGGGCGATGTCCGCCTTGATCGGTTCGTGCCCGGTGTAGCTCAGCTTGTCGACGCACACCGGCCACAGCGCGGCTCGCGGTCCGGTCGTGATGCCCGAGTCGGGGTCGGCGTAGGCGGCGGCGAACTTCAGCCGATCGCGACGGTCGGCGAAGCTCGTGAGCACGACCTCGCCGGGCCGGGACCGTCGCGGGGGCAGGTCGTAGAGACCCGTGGTGCCGAGCTCGAGCCCGCCGAGACGCTGGAACGAGTAGCTCCACCACGCGCGGTAGTTCACGCGATGCCCCATGGACTTACCGAACTCACCGTCGCCCGGAACGTCGATACCCAGGCTGCGCTGGCGACGCACGACCTCGGCGACGCTCGAGCGCAGCTGGTCCTGGAAGCGCCGTTCGTCGGTGGCTCCGCCGGATTCGCGGGCGCGGTTGGCGTCGATCAGGTCGTCGGGCCGGGGCAGGCTCCCGGCGTGACTCGTGAGGATGTGGTCCTGGCTGCGCCTCATGGCGTGCCTCCCGGCGCGACGAAGAATGGCCCGCCTCGTCGGAAAGATCAAGAGACACGGAGCGCAGCGGTACCGCGCCGGGCGGGGACATGTAGAAGTTACCCGGCCGCCGGGTAACTTCTGCTCGCTCGGATCGGCGTCCGGCGATTCCCACGTGCGTCTGCCTTCCGTTTGCGCTCCTCTTTTCCCAGTTCACTGACGCACATCGGGCCCGTCATCCGTAAAGGACCCCGTGGGCACTCCCATTGCTTACCGCAACGCCCGGTGAGGCATTGACGCCGGCCGGTATCAGCGAACGCGATTGTCAACGAGACGACCGTCGGTGGTCGTCTCCGCATGAAGGAGGTCCGATGGCCAGGCGGCTGTGCATTGTTTCGGGCACTCCGCTGCAGTGCAATGCGTTCGTTCCGGCGCTCGAGTCATTGAGGCCGGACGACGAGCTGGAAATTATTAGTGACCGCCGCCGTGGCGACGCTTCGGGCGAGGCAAAGGCCGAACGGCGCTCCCGGCCGTTCCTGGATCTGGCGCTCAAAGTCGACGGCTTCGTTATCGTCCCTGTGTCCGCCGCGGCCCCGGCGCCCGCACCGATGCCGGTGGCCTCCAGGGCCGCGGCGATCACTCCGTCGCCGGCGCGTGAGCGTGTCCCTCCCGCGTCAGCGTTCGATCGCCTCGTGATCGACGACGAGGACGCGACCGACCGCGAGCGCCTCGAGCGCATCCTTCAGTTCAAGCGGCGGCGGAATGGCGGCCCGTGGGTCCTGGCGATCATCGCGAGCGCTATCGTGGTCGTGGTCGCGGTCTTCGCGTCACCGACGGTGTGGAACCGTCTGAGCCAGGTTCTGCCGGATGTGCCGAAGGCTACGCGAACGCTTCCGCCGCTCACCGAGGCCCCTGCGTCGGGCGGCCCGGACTCACCGTCGCTGCCGACCGCTGGTCCCGCGAGTGCGGAGCCCGCGCCCGGACGCGAGGACGTCGCACCGCCGGCGCGACCACCCGAGCCGAACACTCGAGCGCCGCGGTTGCGCGCTGCGAGCGCCACGCAGAAAGTCGTGCCGCCGCCGACCGCCAGCGCCGCTCCGCCGAGCTCCCTCAGACGCGAGATGTCCCCGCCGCTGCCGGGCGTGCCCCGCGTGGAGCTTTCACGCGCCGACGCTGGCCCGCCGGATGGTCCGGGCGAGACCTACACCGTTCGCGTCGTGGACGCGGCCGGGCGGCCGCTCGCGGGAGCCGACATCTTGCTGCTCGCGCGCATGGCTGACGGAACCGCGGCGAGCATCCCGCTGAGCTCCGGCATCGAGCCGGGGACCTACTACGGGACGATGCCCGCCGGCCGATCGGCGCTGGTCGATCTCCGGGTTCGGGTGACCACGAACGACAGGCGAGTCGAGATCCCGTTCACGCCGCAGTGAATTTGGCTTGCGTTCGCTGCCGAGCGGAGCCAGAGTAGCGCCTCTAAGACCGCGTCGAGCAACACCACCCGACTCAGGCGGAACGAGGGCGCTCACTGTCCGACACGCTCGCCGGTCGTAGATACATCCTGACCCTGGCCGCGGTGTTCGGCCTCTACGCCCTCGCGGGCAAGGTTGGCCTCTCGCTCGCCTCCGTCCACTCCAGCGCGTCGGCCGTCTGGCCACCGACCGGGATCGCGCTCGCGACGCTGCTCACGCTCGGATATCGTGGGTGGCCCGCGATCTTCGCCGGCGCGTTCGTGGTCAACATCACCACGGCGGGCTCGCTGGCGACGTCGCTGGGGATCGCCGCCGGCAACACGCTCGAAGGCCTCGTCGGCGCATACCTCGTGAACCGGTTCGCCGGCGGTGCCCGCGTCTTCGACCGCGCTCCCGACGTGTTCAAGTTTGCCGGCCTCGCGGCCCTGATGAGCACGACCATCAGTGCTACCGTCGGCGTCGGCACCCTGACGCTCGGCGGCTACGCGGCGTGGGCCGACTTCTCCCCGATCTGGTTCACCTGGTGGCTCGGCGACGCGGCTGGCGCCCTGATCTTCTCGCCGCTGATGGTGCTCTGGGTGAGTGGCGGGCGGTCCTATGCACCGCGAGCAGATCTCCTCGAGGCGGCCGCGCTCTGGCTCTCGACGATTCTCGCGGGGCTCGCGGTGTTCGGTGAGGGCCTCGCCCACTTCGGGATCATGACGCTGCCGCTCACGTTCCTGTGTACGCCGCCGCTCGTGTGGGCTGCGGTCCGCTTCCGACAGCGCGAGGCGGCGACGCTGGTGGGCGTGCTGTCGGGCATCGCGATCTGGGAGACCCTGCACGGCTCCGGCCCCTTCGT
>QHSL01000100.1 GCA_003220435.1 Candidatus Rokuibacteriota bacterium
CCAGAAGTCGTTGCCGTAGAGCTTGCGCAGCACGTACCACTGGGCGTGCTGCATGCCGGAGGTGGCGAGCTTGGCGCTGACCCCGTCCTTGAACGCCGGGTTGAGGATGTCCTTCCACGTCTTCGGCGCCTGCTCGGGCTTCACCTTGACGCGGTTGTAGGAGATGCCGGCGAAGCTGACGCCGCCCCAGGTGTAGTGACCGGCGGGAGCCGACTGGTGCTCGGCCTTGTACGCCGTGAGCTCCGGTGAGACGTGGATCTCCCAGCCGCCCTTCTTCTGGAAGTCGATGGCCGGCGAGATGTCGGAGAGCTGGAGCACGTCGACGCCGAAGCGGCCGGCCGAGCGCTCGGCGGTGATCTTCGCGTAGAGCGCACCGGTCTGCAGCCGCACGTAGCTGGTCTTGATCTTCGGAAAGTCCTTCTTGAACGAGTCGAGCAGGACGCCGATGCCGGCCTCGCCGTCGTGGCCGTAGTAGACGACCTCGCCTTCCTGCTCGGCCTTGGCGACGTCGGCGAGGGTCTGGAAGTCCAGCACCTTGGTGGCGACGCGCGCCTGGGCCGCGACGAACGGCGCTCGGGCCAGAGGCGCGGCCGCGGCGGTGAGCGCTGCGGTCTTCAAAAAGCCACGTCGGTTCATGCACAGATCTCCTCTTCGATTTATCGCCGCGCCTCGGCCGGCGTGGCCCCAGTAGCATAAGCCACCCGGCCTTCCCAGGCCATCTGCGGTATCCTAGCGCCGTCCAAAATCCCCGGGTGAGGTGCCTCATGCTCTACGAGTTGCGTCGCTACGACGTCGCCGCCACCAAGCTTCCCGCGCTCATCGACCGCTTCGGCTCCTTCACGGTGCACAAGTGGAAGGAGTACGGCTTCCGCTTGATCGGCTTCTGGACGCCGGTCGTGAGCGACAAGAGCAACCAGATCGTCTACATCTGGGGCTGGGAGAGTTACGAGGAGCGGACCAAGAAGATGGCTCCCTGGCGCGCCGATCCCGAACGCGCCAAGAAGTGGGCGGAGACCGAGAAGGACGGGCCGCTGGTGAACCGCGTGTACAACCAGCTCATGGAGCCGACCGCGTACTCGCAGATGGACCGCGGCGAGCCGTACGGGCCCGACGCGTCGAGCCGCAGCCCGTACCTGTTCGAGCTACGCGAGTACCAGGCGATGCCGGGCAAGATCAACAACATCACCGACCGGTTCGGCAACTTCACGTGCGGCGCGTTCAAGAAGCACGGCTTCCGCCAGGTGGGCTACTGGCACAATCGCATCGGCGCCAACGACCACCAGCTCATCTACCTGCTGGCCTGGGAGAGCCTGGACGAGCGCATGGCCAAGTTCGACGGGTTCGCCAAGGACCCCGAGCGGGCCCGGGTCTTCGCCGAGAGCGAGAAGAACGGCCCGATCGTGCAGCAGGTGGCCAACACGATCTTGAGACCCACCGCCTTCTCTCCTATGAAGTGAACGCGGTGCGCGCCGCCGGCCGTCGCGGGGCCGAGGGCCCCGCCGCCGGCCGAGGCGCAGGTGAGCTGACCAATCGTGGCTCAGTCCACCAGCGCCTGATAGACCAACTGTCGGAAGAGGGTGCGATGGTAGAGGCGCAGGGCGCCGGCCGATTGCACCATGAAGACCGCGACCAGCTGCTCCTTGGGGTCGACCCAGAAGAGCGTGCCGGCGTAGCCGCCCCAGTTGAAGTCGCCGGCTGATCCCGGTACCGGGGCGATGCCGTCCGACGGACGCACGGCGAAGCCGAGGCCGAAGGTATAGGTCGACGCGCCGAGCACGCCGCCCCCCGGCGTCGCGGCGAGCGGTAGCCGTGATCCCAGGTGATCCGACGTCATGTGCTTGACGGTCGCGCGGCTCAGCACGCGCTGGCCGTCCAGCGCCCCTCCGTTCGCCAGCATCTGAGCGAAGCGCAAATAGTCGCCCGCGGTCGAGATGCCGCCGGCGCCGCCGGAGTCGTTGCCCGGCTTCCTCGAGACGTCGATCAGCTTGATCGCAGCGCCGGTCATCGGGTCCTTGGCGAAGGGCTCGGCCACGCGGGCCAGCTTCGATTCCACCACCCAGAACGCCGTGTCGCTCATTCGGAGCTGCCGGAAGACGCGCTCGCCCAGGAAGTCGCCCAGGCGCTGGCCCGCCGCCGCCTCCACGACGCGCCCGAGCAAGTCGGAGGCGAGGCTGTATTCCCAGGTCGTGCCGGGCTGATGAATGAGCGGGATCTTCGCGAGACGCTCGATCTGCTCCGCTCCGGTCATGTCGCGGATGTCGAAATCGATGACACCGGGCTTGAACAGGCCCGCCTTGGCCAGCGCGTCTTTGACCGCTCCGTTCTGGGTCAGCTCGCCGTAGGGCAGGCCGGCGGTGTGGCGCAGGAGATCGTGGACGGTCATGGCGCGCTGGGCGGGAACCTCGCCCGTGTCGGTCGAGACGGTCAGGTCCTTGAACGCCGGGAGCCACTTCGAGACCGGATCGATCAGCTCGAGCGTGCCGTTCTCGACCAGGATCATGGCGGCGACCGAAACCATGGGCTTGGTCATCGAATAGATGCGGAAGATGGCGTCCGACCGCATGGGCTCAGCGCTCTGCGGATCGCGGGCGCCCAACGCGGTCGCGTAGACCAGCCGGCCCTTTCGCGCGACCATCATGACCGCGCCGGGCAACTTTCTGTCCTCGATTTCCTTCCTGAAGACGGTGGTGAGACGCGTCAGTCGTTCCGTGGACACGCCGACGTTGTCCGGTTGAGCGACCGGGAGAGGAGACGCCGGAGCGGACAGGGACCCGGCGCGCTGCGCCTCGACCACCGACGACGCGAACAACGTGAGGACGGCGAGGACGACGGCGGAGAGAGCTCTCGATCTCATGAGGCGATCCTTTCTATGGGCGTATCACCCGGACGGGCTGGCCGGCCAGCCAGGCCTTGACGTCCTCGAGGGCGTGTCCGTAGAAGATCCGATAGCCTTCCTCGGTCACGTAGCCGAGGTGCGGCGTGATCACCGTGTTCCGCAGGTTGCGCAGCGGATGGTCAAGCGGGAGCGGCTCGTCGTCGTACACGTCGAGCCCCGCGCCCGCGATCCTGCCCCCGCGCACGGCGGCGACCAGCGCGCCTTCGTCGACGATAGGCCCGCGCGAGGTGTTGACCAGGTAGGCGGTCGGCTTCATCAGCGACAACTCGCGGGCGCCGATGAGCCCGCGCGTGCGGTCGCTGAGCACCAGGTGAATGCTCGCGACGTCCGCGCGCGACAGCAGCTCGTCCTTGGACACCAGCTTGGCGCCCACCTCGGCGGCACGCGCTTCCGTGAGGTTCTGGCTCCAGGCGATCACGTCCATCTCGAACGCGCGGCCCACCTTGGCCACGCGCGAGCCTAGCCCGCCGAGTCCGATGACGCCGAGCGTCTTGCCGTTCAGGCCGAGCCCGCAGCTCACCTGCCACTGACCCTCGCGGGTGGCGCGGTCTTCGATGGGGATACGACGCATGAGGGCGAGGATGAGCCCCCACGTCAATTCGGCGGTCGGATAGGGGAGCCCGGCGGTCCCGCAGACGACGATCCCGCGCTCGGTGGCTGCGGCGACGTCGATGGACGCGTTGCGCATGCCGGTCGTGACCAACAGCTTCAGCTTTGGCAGGCGCTCGAGGAGCGCTCGCGGAAACGCCGTCCGCTCGCGCATCGCCACCACGGCGTCGAAGTCGGCGAGCCGAGCGACCACCGCGCCGGCATCTTTGAGGTGGTCGGCGAAGACCACGACGTCGGTGCCGGGGAGGCTTGCCCAATCGGCCATGCGGCGGGCGACGTTTTGGTAGTCATCCAGGATGGCGACACGGGCCATGGCAGTCTCCTTGTTGAGGAGGGCGACCCCCCTCAAACTCCCCCGGCACTCAGTTGCGTTGTCAGCGGATGTCGTCGCCCCAGCGGTACTCGCGCGTGAGGTCGTCCAGGCGAGCCTTGAGCCCGGCGTCGAGGCCCTTGTCGACGGCGGCGAGCGCGTCGTCGAGCTGCTCCGGGCGGCTGGCCCCGAGGATCGGCGAGGTGATGACCGGATTCTCCAGCACCCAGGCGACGGCCATCTGGGCCATCGACATCCCGGCGTCCGCCGCGAGCGGGCGCAGCGCGTCGAGGGTCTCGAGCTCGCGGTCGTGCCAGTAGCGCTCTCGGTAGCGCGCGCCGGCCGTCGGGTGCGTAAAGCGCGTGCCCGCCATCGGACCGGCCTCGCGGTGGTGCTTGCCGGAGAGGAGGCCGCCCGCGATCGGGTTGTACGCGATCACGCCCAGACCCTCCTCGGCGCAGAGCGGGAACAGCTCGCGCTCGAACTGGCGACAGAGCAGGTTGTAGCGTGGCTGAACGCAGGCGAAGCGCGCCAGACCGAGGTGCTCGCTGCGTCCGAGCGCGCGCGCCACCTGGTACGCGAAGTAATTCGAGCAGCCGATGTAGCGCGCCTTGCCCGCGCGAACCACGTCGTCGAGCGCGCGCAGGCTCTCGTCCATCGGCGTCGACGGATCGGGATGGTGGAGCTGGTAGAGGTCGACGTAGTCGGTGCGGAGCCGGCGCAGCGAGCCGTCGATCGCGTCGAGGATGTGCTTGCGGGAGAGCCCCTGGTCCCAGGGGCGCCCGCTCATCGCGCCGAAGCATTTGGTGGCGATGACGAAGTCCTGACGGCGCCCCGCCAGCCACCGCCCGAGGATCTCCTCGGTGCGGCCGACGGTGCCGAGGTTGCCGCCAATGGGATAGACGTCCGACGTGTCGAGGAACGTGATGCCACCCGCTGCGGCCCGATCGAGAATCGCCACGGACACGGCCTCGTCGCACTGCAGACCGAAGGTCATGGTACCGAGGCAGAGCCGCGAGACCGGCAGCCCGGTGCGGCCCAGACGAACGTGTCGCATGCGCGACCTCCCTCACTTTAGCGCGCACGCACAATACCACCGAGCGCCGCACGCTTGACACCCGAACGCCCGGCGGGCTATTCGTCGAGCCTGCCGATGACAGCGCCTCGCCCACGCCGCGCCGCCACACCGGGTCGGTCGCGCCCGAAGCCGACGCGCGGAACCCCGCAGAAGGCCGGCCGCTCACCCCTCGAGCGGTTGCGCGCGATCTGCCTGGCGCTGCCGGAGGCCACCGAGAAGGTGGCGTGGGGCGAGCCGACGTGGCGCGTGAAGGATCGGCTCTTCGCGCAGCTCGACGACCATCACCACGGCGCCGAGCACATGGCGGTGTGGCTGCCCGCGCCGCTCGGCGAGCAGGAGGCGATGGTCTACACGGACCCGGCGCACTTCTTCCGGCCGCCGTACGTGGGGCCGCGGGGCTGGGTCGGCGTGCGAATCGACCGAAGGCTCGACTGGGCCGTGGTGGCGAAGCTCGTCGCGCAAGCGTACCGGCTAGTGGCGCCGCTGCGGCTGCGCGAGGCCCTGGACACGGGAGTCGCCGCGCCTCGCAACGTACGGCGAGGGGCGAAGACAAGGAGAAGCTGAATGCGCGTGATCGACATGGAGTGCAGCGTCCCGAAGCGAGAGAACGGCGCCGGGCCGGCACCGACGGCGGCACCGACTGCGGCGGCGGAGCGGCCCGCCGGCTACGGCATGGCCAACTACGAGCGCATCTTCCGCTCGCGTCGCGCAGGCGGTGACACCCGGCCGAAAACCGAGCTCGCCGAGTACGTCGAGCTCCTGGAGCGCTTCGGCATCGTCCGCGCCGTCCCGTTCGGCACCTCGAACGACGAGGTGGCCGATCTGCTGCGCGACTTCCCGGGGCGGTTCATCGGCCTCGCCCGGATCAGCGGGCTCATCGGCATGCGCGGCGTCCGTGAGCTGGAGCGCCGCGTGCGCGAGCAGAAGTTCCAGGCCCTCGGCGTCTCTGCGCTCGTGGACGGTATCCCGGCCAGCGACCGACGCTACTATCCGCTCTACGCGAAGGCTGTGGAGCTCGACATCCCTGTGCGCATCTACTCGTCGATGAATTACGCGACGGATCGGCCGTACGACCTCGGCCACCCGCGCCATCTCGACCAGGTCGCCATCGATTTCCCCGAGCTGACGATCATCGGCGGCCTCGGCGGCTGGCCCTGGGTCAACGAGATGGTCGCGCTCGTCCGCCGGCACCCGAAGCTCCATCTCGACACGTCGGCGCATCGCGCGAAGTACCTCGGCCAGCGGGGTTCGGGCTGGGAGATGCTGATGCAGTTCGGCAACACGCTGATCCAGGACAAGGTCCTGGTCGGGCTCTCAGCGGGCTTGGTCGGGCAGCCGCACGACACGCTGATCCAGGAATACCTGGCCCTGCCGCTCAAGGACACCGTGAAGGAGAAGTGGCTCTACCGGAACGCCGCGCGGGTCTTCCGTCTCGAGTAGGTCGAGCGAGGCGGCCGAGCGCGCGGGCCGACTTAGTTCAGGTGGGCGACGCGGGGCGCGACCTGCTCCATCAAGAGCCGCAGGCTCTCGTGGTCCCAGCCGGCGTCGTCGGAGTCGGTCGTGATCGAGAGCAGGCCGCCGAAGCCGCCGCTCTCCTCGTAGAGCTGATGGATCTTGTCGACGCACTCGGCGGCGTCGCCGACGATCCACAGATTGTCCATCAGGTAGTCGACGGTGACGGCCTCGTCCGGCATGGACGGGTCGAGCTTGGTCGACGCCATCTGGACCGTGCCCCGGCGATTGGGATGCTGGTGCTCCACATAGTTCCGTCCCAGCACCGCGCGTGCCCGCGCGCGGGCCACCGCCGGCGTGGGCCCGACCAGGATGTCGCGCGCGACGCGCCACTCGCTCCGCTTCGCTGGCCGCCCGGCGCTGGTCGCGCCGTCCTCGACTAGCCGCCAGTGGTCGCCGAGGTAGGTGCGCGAGAGGAGCGAGCTCGACATCGGGATCCAGCCGCGCTCGCCCGCCATCCGCATCGAGTTGGACTTCGGCGTGCTGGCCGCCACCGCGATGGGCGGGTGCGGCCGCTGGTAGGGCTTCATGTAGTACCCGCGTTCCTTCACCGGGTCGAACACGGGCGTGTCGATATCGAAAAACTTGCCGTGATACGTGAACGGGCCGTCCGACTCCCAGAGCTTGAGCACCACGTCGAGCACTTCGGCCGAGCGCGCCCGCACCGCCGCCGGGTTCGAGTGATCCAGGCCGAGCAGCGAGAGATCGGTGGGGATGCCGCCCCCACCGATCCCCCACTGAAAGCGGCCGCGCGCCATGTGGTCGAGCATCGCGAGGCGATGCGCGAGGTACACCGGATTGTGGAGCGCCAGCAGGGTCACGCCGGTCCCGAGCCGCACGTTCCTGGTCAACGCCAGGGCCTGCGCGAGGAGCAGATCGGGCGCGGGCGCGTTCTCCCACCGCTCGGTCAGATGCTCGCCCACCCATACTTCGCGAAAGCCGAGGCGGTCGGCCAGGACGATCTGGGCGATGTCCCGGTCGTAGGCGTCGGCGAACGCCCGATAGGGCGGATGCAGCGGCATCATGAACAAGCCGAAGTGCATACGCGCTGCGCCCCCTCCCTTACCGGAGCTGCTTGTGCGTGAACTCCGCGATCATGTCGAGCGCGCGATTGGACGCCGGCGAGCCCGCCTTGCGCATGATGAAGCCCTGGCCCTCGCCGTCGAACAGCTCGAGATCGACCACGCCGCCCGCCTTGCGGTACGCGGCGACGAACCGATCGAGGTTCGGTCGCGGATGGGCCACATCCTCGGTGCCCTGTAGGTAGAGCACGGGCGGGAGCCGCACCTTCTCACCGCGCTCGAGCGCAGAGGCCGGGGCGCCCTCGTCCATCGCCTCCTCGGTCTGCCAGTACGCGTCGTGGCACGGCAGCACCTCGTTCATGACCGACTGCCCCTTGGCCTTGAGATCCTTGGCGTAGCGGTAGCGGCCGAGCGGATCGATGACGGGCGAGGTCATGATCACGCACTTCACGGTCGCGTCGATCCCCGACACGCCGGCCAGCGGCAACGCGCTGTAGCGCGCGTCGAAGGGCCGCATCGCGAGCAGCATCGCCTGATGCCCGCCGCTCGAGTTGCCCATCGAGCCCACCAGGTCGGCCCGGCTCCGGAAATCCGCCGCCCGCGACTTGAGCCAGCGAATCCCGTAGTGAATGTCCTGAAATGAGGCGGGATACGGCGCCGTCGGCGGCTGACGCCAGTCGAGCGCGGCCACGACGACGCCGGTCTTGGCGAGCGTCTCCTGGATCAGCTTGTCACCGTGACGATCGCTCCGGCACCAGGCGCCGCCGTGGAGCTCGACCATCATCGGGAACGGTCCGGCCCCCTGGGGCCGATAGATGGTGGCGAGATACCCCGTGCCGCCGTGACGGATGTACTCGACGTCCTCGACCCTGACCTCGTAGCTCATGGTGGCCTCCTCAGGCTTGTCTGACGTGGGGCAAAAGTCCCTCAGCTTGGACTCGGAGTCAAGTTTCGATCACGTGCGGGCCAGCAGGCGGGCGACGTCGGCCATGTCGGTCACCTTGTCCAGGTCGCCGACCGCGTCGACGATGGCGGTCGCCCGCTGGGCGCCCAGCACCGACGCGGTATAACGCCGGAACTTCTCGACCGCATCGTCCCAGGTGAAGGGGTCGAGTGGCGAGCCCTTGTGCGGACGGGTGCGCAGCGCACGGCGTTCGCTCGCGCACTCGATGGTGATCTCGGCCGGCCAGAACCCCGGGGTCTCGTGGTCCGCCTCTGTCAGCGGCTCGAGCTCGATGCGTCGCGCCAGCTCGCGCACGAGGGGGTCGGCGACGGCGGCGTCGTCGTAGACGAGCGGATTCGACAGGTCCCGCGTCAGCGCCACCGCCGTCGTGAACGGCAGGCTGTACTGTCCGCCCAGGACGTCGCGCGGCTCACGCGCCGCGTGCCGCTCCTCCATGATCCGCGGCGCGCCGCGGATCACGACGCGCGTGATCGCCCGCGGGTCGAGCGGCCGGTCGCGCTTGAGCGCCTGGATCGCCTCCACCACCGCCTGCTGCGTGACGTGCGTCGCGTACGACTTCAGCGACGGGGGCTCGATGGCCCACACCGTTCCCAGGTCTTGCACGAGCCGCTCCATCCGCGGAGGCGTCGAGAACGCGTTGAAATAGCCGTAGCGTCCTTCGAGGACCGTCGCGGGACCGCGCACGCCCTGCCGCGCGAGCAGGGCGCTCTCCAGCCCGAGCTGGCCCGCGCGGCCGAGGTGGAGCCGCTTCGTGTCACCGCCGCTCCACGCGAACTCGAGCAGGCCGGCGCTCGACGAGCCCGCGATGCCGAGCGCGCTGGTGAGCTGTTCCTCGTCCAGGCCGTACAGCTTGCCCACCGCTGCCGCCGCGCCGAACGGCCCCTGCGTGCCGGGGTTGTGGAAGCCGCGGACCGTCTCGAGCCCCACCGCCGTGCGCGCCAGGCGCGCCGAGACTTCGAAGCCCACGGCCAGCGCCGTGATGAACGCGGCGCCGTCGAGCCGCTCGCGCTGGCACACCGCCAGCGCCGCCGGCAGCACGGTGCCGCTCGCGTGCGACCCGGTGAGCGGCTCGCACTCGAACGCGCCGATGAGGACCCCGTTGGCGAGCGCGGCGCGGGAGACGTCAGCCCGCCAGTCCTGGTGAATGACGACCGCTTCGGGCGGTCCCCCGAGGGCCTGCACCACTGCCACGATGCGCCGGGCCCATGGTTGCAGCGCGCCCACGAAGCCGGCGCCGAACGTGTCGAGGACGGCGATCTTGAAGTTGTCGATCAGGCCGCGGGGCAGATCGGTGAACTTCGTCCGCGCGACGAACCGGGCGAGCGCCTGGGTCTCGTTCACGCGCTACAGCAGGCCGTAGAGCTTGCCGGCGTTCTCGCAGACGATCTTGCGCTGCACCGCGGGGCTGACCGACCCTAGGTCCGCGGCGATCCACTTCTGCGACTCGGGCCAGATTCCATCGGGATGCGGGTAGTCGGAGCCCCACATGATGTTGTCCTCGCCGATGAGCGGGATCATCGCGGCCACCGACGGCTCGTGCTGGTACGTCGAGTAACCCTGGCGACGCCAGAGCTCGCGCGGCTTCATGGACAGATTGAGCTGGTAATAGCGATCGTCGTACTCATCGTCCATTCGGTCGAGCACGTAGGGGAGCCAGCCCACGCCCGCCTCGCCGAGCACGAACTTGAACCCGGGAAAGCGGTCGAGCGCGCCTGAGAAGACGATGCTGGCCAGGAACTCGGCGGCGGCGATCTGGAACATTGTCGTGCGCGTGGCGCGATATCTCAGGTTGTATGCTTGCGCCATCGCCGCGTCCGCCGGCTCGCGCACCGGGTAGCCGACCGTGTGAAAGGAGATCGGGATTCGGCACTCCTGGGCGGCGTCCCACAGCGGATCCCAGGCGCCGTGCCAGATAGGATAGACGGCGGTGCCGACGGCGAAGTCGGCGCCCCTCAGTCCGAGGCCGGCGGCGCGGCGCAGCTCTCGCGCGGCCGCCGCCGGGTCGTGGTTGGGAAGGCACGCCAAGGCGACGAAGCGCTGGGGATCGCTCTGGCAGAAGTCGCCCGCCCACGTGTTGTAGATCTCGTAGACGACCTGGATCAGCTCCGGGTCACGGAGCCGCTGGCCGATCCCGAGGATGCCGTACATCGCCTCGGCGTCGACGCCGTCGAGCACCTGGTCCTTGCGGCGGAGCGCGGGCGTGGTCGGGTGCGGCCCCCCCTCGTAGAAGCCGACCTCGAACATCTTCTCGACGTGCTTCGAAAAGCCGCGCTGGACGCGTTCGAAGCCGAACCCCAGGCCGCCGAAGACGCCGAGCTCCTTTTCTTCGGCATGCCAACGGGGCCCGTCGTCGCTCTGGCGCACCTGCGGGACCTGGTCGCGCCACTTCGCGGGCGCGTTCTTGACCCAGAGATCGCCGGGCATCCAGGTCATATCGATGTGACAGTCGGCGGAGATGACTCGGTATTCCATCGGCCCGACCTCGCTCGAGACCAAACGTTCACCGCTGTGCCGGACCCGCGCGCGTCGCGCCGAGTATACCGCGCCCGCCGCCTTGCGATCCGGTGGACCGCGCGGCGGTCGGCGCGCCGGGCGCCATGATCCACGCCCGACGGCTTGATCCTATGTGCTACATGTAGCACAATACCGTGATGCGCACCGCCGGTGTTCGTGAAGCCCGTCAGAACCTGTCGACGCTCCTCGACGAGGTCAAGAAGGGCCGCGAGGTCATCATCACGGAGCGCGGGCGCCCGGTGGCGAAATTGGTGCCGCCCGATCCGCCCAAGGGCCGAGGCGTCCCCGATCTGAAGGCGTTCCGCCGGACGATGCCGATGCTCGATCCTCCACTCTCGTCGACGATCACCGGAGAGCGCGAGGATCGCGCCTAGACCGCGGACCCGGGCAGCCGTTCGCGAGCCGCGCGCGGCCTACCGAGCCACGCTGCCGGGTCCTCTCTACTGCGACACCAGCGCGCTGATGAAGCTGTATCTGCCGGAGCCTGGAAGTGACGAGCTCAACCGGCTGGTGGAAGGTCGGGTCGATCTCCTCGTTTCCGATCTCGCGGTGACCGAGGCGGTTTCGGCGCTGTCGCGCGCGCTCCGCGAGGGCTCGATCACTCAGGCCATCGCACGACGCGTGCACCACGCGATCGTGGGTCGCCTCGAGCAGGGAGTGTATCGGCGCGTGGAACTGACACGCGACGTCCACCGCCGCGCGGAGCAGTTTCTGCTGAGCCTCGTCGAGACTCCGCTCCGCGCGGCCAATGCGCTTCACCTGGCGCTGGCGACGACGGCCCGAGCGGCGTCGTTGGCGTCGTTCGACGCGCGGTTGGGAGCCGCGGCCGGCGCCGTCGGTCTGGTCGTCTACCCGACCTGAGCGCGCCGGATCAGATCCCGGTGCCGAACCCGCCGGCGCTGCGGACGGTCGCTGCCTCGCCCATGTGGCCCGCCGAGTGGAACAGCGCGATGCCGCTCAGCACCGCGGCGCGGGGCCGGCCGGGGAACATCTTCGTCATCTGTTCGGTCCGGGCGCCGAAGCCGCCTTCCGACGCGGCGCGCTGCACGCCGTCCGCCGGGATCTGGCCTTCCCAGTCCTGAGGCTTGAAGGCGCTGACCACATCGCGCGTGCGGAGCCCGACCGCGTCCCGATACTCGCGAAGCGCGCCGAGATCGATCTGCCGCGTGAGCTCGGTGACCTCCGCGCTGGTCATGCCGATGCCGAAGTCGCGACGATTGATGCCGAGCTTCTTCATGCGGGCGTCGTCGAAGACCTGCGAGCGCCCAGCGAGGATCACGTTGACCATGATGTCCTCGGCGCGCGCGATGTGGAACATCAGCCACGCCAGCGAGTTCAGGTCCTCGCGCGGGCGCACCCGCATCTGCTCGTCGGTCAGGCCGGCGAACGCGCGCTCCGCGGCCGACATCTTGTTGCCGCCGACGGCGGCCGAGTGCATTGCGGCGTGCTGGTCCAGGAACAGATCGCGGATGTCCATGTCACTCCTCCTGTCTGGAGCGACTGTGCCCCGACCTCGGAGGGGTGTCAAGCGCGGAGGTCTACAATGCCTCCGACGGGCAGCGGAGGAGGCGACCATGGACGACCGGCAGCTCGAAGCTCGCGAAGCGGCCAACGTCGCGCGCACGCTGGAGCGTGTCCACGACGCGGACGTCGCCGAAGCACTGAACGCGATCGATCCGCCGGCGGCGGCGCGCGTGCTGGGGGCGCTGCCGTTCGATCTCGCGGTGCGGGCGCTGAACCAACCGGAGCTGGATCGCCGCGCGCGGCTGTTCGAGCACTTGCCCACCGACAGGGCGGCCGCGCTGGTCGGAGCGATGTCGGCCGATCAGCGGGCCGACCTGTTCCGCGAGCTCCCCGAGCGCACCGCCGCGCGACTGCTGTCGGCGGTCGACGCCGGCACACGCGAGTCGCTGCGCGCGCTGCTGCGCTACCCGCCCACCACGGCCGGCGGCATCATGACCACCGAGCACGTGGTGGCGCCGGCCACGTGGACGGTCGAGCGCACGCTCACGCAGATCCGGGCCGTCGCCCAGCCGCGCCGCCCGGTGTATGCGGTGTACGTCGTCGATCCGGTCGACCGCCGGCTCGTCCACGTGGTCACGCTGCGCGAGCTGGTCCTCGCCGATCCGACGCTGACGCTGCTGGAAGTCGGCGATCGGCGCTCGCCCGTCACCGTGATGACGTGGACCGACCGCGAAGAGGCGGCCCGGCTCATCGCCAAGTACGACTTGCTGGCGGTGCCGGTGGTCGACGAGGGCGGCCACCTGCTCGGCATCGTCACGGTCGACGACGTCATCGACGCGCTGGTGAAGGAGCAAACGGAGGACGTCCACAAGCTGGGCGGCGTGCAGGAGCTCGACGAGCCGTACACGCGGATCGGCTTCGGGACCATGATCCGCAAGCGCGGCGGCTGGCTCTGCGCGCTGTTCCTCAGCGAGATGCTCACCGCGACGGCCATGCAGCACTTCGAGGGGGAGCTGAGCCGCGCGATCGTGCTGACGCTCTTCATCCCGTTGATCATGAGCTCGGGCGGCAACTCCGGCTCGCAGGCGACCTCGCTCATCATCCGCGCCCTCGCGCTGCGCGAGGTGCGGCTCCGCGACTGGTGGTGGATCGCGCTGCGCGAGCTGCCGGCGGGCATCGCGCTCGGGTCCATCCTCGGCGTCATCGGGATCGCCCGGATCGCCGGCTGGCAGGTCCTCGGATTCTACGACTACGGCCCGCACTGGCCTCTGGTGGCGCTGGCGGTCGGGCTCGCGCTGGTCGGCGTCGTGACGTTCGGCTCGCTGGCCGGATCGATGCTGCCGTTCGTCTTGCGCCGGGTGGGGTTCGACCCGGCGAGCGCGTCGGCACCGTTCGTGGCGACGCTGGTCGATGTCAGCGGTCTCGTCATCTATTTCACCGTTGCCTACGTCGTGCTGCACGGAACATTGCTTTGACACGACGCGAGACGAATGCAGCGCATGGGGTCGGCGGGCGTTCCACGACGGCGGCGCACGGCCACGACGCGTCAGGCGCGCTGCGGCTCCGACGCCGGTGCCGACTCCACCGGGCTCCGCTGCCACAGACTCACGCGCCACTTGACGCCGATGAGCAGGGTGAAGAGCAGCCCCACCACGCAGTAGACGCCGATCGTCAGCACGTAGCCCATCAGCTCGATGAGAGCGCCGGAGGCCATCAGCCCCACCGGCATGCCGTAGATCGCGAGCGTCCGCACGCCCATCACGCGCCCGCGGAAGCGCGCCTCGGCGGCGGCGAGCAGGCTCGCCGTCATCGAGATCATCGCCACGCTCTGGGCGAAGCCGGCGAGCAGGAGCGTGAGCAGCCCGATGCCGAAGGTCTGCACGTAGCCGAAGGCGAGCAGCAGCGCGTACCAGATCATCGTGTGCACGAGCACCGTGCGCTCGGCGTGGCGCGTGCCGCCCGTCGCCACCATGACGATGGAGGCCAGGAGCGCGCCGAACGAGAAGCTGGCGACGAGCCAGCCGAGGCCGGTGGCGTCCGCCCGGTAGACGGTCCGGGCGACGTAGGGCAGGAGGCCGCTCGATACCGGATACGCCGTGAGGTTGATCAGGAACGCGAGCCACATCAGGGCGAGTAGCCGCGGCGTCGTCAGCACATAGACGAGCCCGTCCTTGAGCTCGCGCCAGCTCGAGGTGCGGAGCGCCGACGCCCCGCGCGGCGCCTCGGTCGGATCCGGCACCGCGGGCCGCCGCGACACGCCGAAGGTGAGCGCGAGGCTGGCCAGATAGAAGATCGTGACGAAGACGTAGGCGTAGCCGAGGCCAAGCAGCGTCGAGAGCCCGGCGCCCACGAGCGCGCCGGCGATGCGCGCCGAGTCCGCGTTGGCGCGCGACATGCCGACTGCGCCCATCACGCCGTCCGGCGGAATCGTCTCGCCGATGAGCGCGAGGCGCATCACGAGATCGTTGGGGCGCACGATGCCGGTGAGCGCGGCGACCAGGAACACCCAGAACGGCGTGAGCACCCCGGTCAGCCCCAGCACCATCAGCACCGCCGCGAGCGCGGCGCAGATCGCGCGCATCGCGCACAGCAGGGTCCGGCCGCCGAGCCGGTCGCCCAGCACCCCGAACATCGGCGCCGCGAGCGTGCCGAGCAGCTGCAGCGAGCCGAACGTGGCGAGCAGCAGGACCGAGCCCGTCTGCACGATGACGTACCAGCCCAGGATGAGCGTCTCCATCTCGAACGCCCACGACATCAGGAGATCGGCGGGCCACTGATAGCGGAAGCTGCGGACGCGGAAGGCGGTGAGGATCAGAGGGACTCGATCGCCCGTACGTCGTCGTCGGAGAGGGACAGGTCGAGGCTGACCAGATCCTGCTTCATGTGCTCGGCATCGGTGGTGCCGGTCAACGGCAGCATCCCGACCGCGCGCGCGAAGCGGAACACCACCTGGGCCGGCGTCGCCCCGGTGCGCGCGCCGATCCCGGCGATCAGCCGATGGCGCAGCACCTCCGGGTTGGCGGTGAGGAGTGAGAAGCCCTGGTAGACGATCCGCCGCGCCGCGCAGAACGCTCGCACGTCCGCGTCCCAGCCGAGGCGCGCGAAGCAGCGGTTCTGCACGAACGCGGGCGGCTCGGCGCCGGTGGCCGCCATCTGCTCGAGGTGCTGCGGCGAGACGTTGCTCACGCCGAGGAGCCGCGTCCGACCGGCGTCGCGCTCCTTGATCATCGCGGCCCAGACCTCGGCGTCGTGACGGCTCCACCCATAGCCGGACGCGGGCCCGTGCAGCACGTAGCTGTCGACGTAGTCGGTGCCGAGGTGCTCGAGCGAACTGGCCATCGACTGCGCGACCTGCGTGGACAGGCTGGCCGCCGGATCGTAGGGCAGCCGGTGGTCCTGGCCGCCCTGGTACGTGAACTTGGTCTGCAAGAAGAGATCCGCTCGCGTCACGAGGCCTGCGCGGTAGACGGCGGCGAGCCCCTGACCGACGCCGGCCTCGAAGTAGTGACGCCGCTGGTTCGCGGTGTCGATGCCCCGGAAGCCCGTCCGCAACGCGAGCTCGGTGAGCGCCGCGGTGCGGTCTTCCTTCCAGGCGGTGCCGTAGAGGAAATCGGGAACGGGTGGGAGACGTCGCGCCGGCGTCATTGACGGAGCGTCCGAGGCACGATCCTCAGTCTACCCGATACCGTCGGATCGCCGCCTCATCTAGCGTCAGGCCGAGGCCGGGCGTCGGGGGCGCGACGAGCTCGCCGTTCTCGATGCGCGGCATCGACGCGAGAATGCCGGCCGAGCGAGGCACATACTCCACCATGTGGCCGTTCGGGACGGCCGAGAGCAGGTGCACCTGGACCTCGGGAACCACGTGCCCGCACACCGGCGTCCGGTGCGCCTGGGCCAGCGCGGCGATCTTCCGCCACGGCGTCACGCCGCCGACCCGCGCCAGATCCAGGATGACGACGTCGACGGCCCGCGCTTCCAGGAGCGTGCGGAACGCGTCCAGGTGATAGAGGTGCTCTCCCGCGGTGATGGGGACCTCGAGCTCGCGACGGAGCGCGGCGAGCCCGTCGACGTCCTGATGGTGGACGGGATCTTCGAGCCACGCGATGCCGGCCGCCTGCAGCGCGCGGCCCGCGCGCCGCGCGCGCGTCAGCGTCCAGCTTTCGGTCGCGTCGACCATGATGCGCACGTCGGGTCCGACGGCCTCGCGCACCGCCCGGACGCGGCGGGCTTCGGCCTCCGGCGTCGGCTCCTTGCCGAGCCGCAGCTTCACCGCGGAGAATCCGTCGGCGACGTGGCGCTTCGCCGCCGCCGCGAGATCGTCGGGGGACAGGCTGACCCACATCCCGTCGCTGGCGTACGTCGGGAGTCGGTCGCGATAGCCGCCGAGGAGGCGATGCAGCGGCTGACCCAGCGTCTTGCCGTTGGCGTCCCACACGGCGATGTCGAGCGGCGCCAGCGCGGTGTGGAGCAGCCCCCCCGGGCCGACCCAGTCGCCCCGTCGCGCCAGTCGCTCCCAGGCCGCTTCGGGCTCGAGCACGCTCATGCCGATCAGGTGCTCGCCGAGCTCACGCGCGGCGTGGCCGATCGTCGTCATCAAGTCCGGGCGCGGGTAGACGACGTAGCCGAACCCGTCGACTCCGTCGGAGGTCGTGATCCGGGCCAGCACGTGCCAGTTGGCGTCGACCGTCCGGCCTCCCGCCACGTACGGGCGATCGACGGGAACCCGCAACACGTTCACGGTCACCTGCGTGATCTTCACTGGAGTCTCCTTCCTTGATCGAGCGCGCCCCGCCGCCCCGGGCCGATACCAAGCCTCCAATACAATGAAGCGGCCCGCCGGGCAAATCGGCTACGATGCACCCCGCTGAGAGGGCGTGACTCGATACGTCTCAGATCCAGGAGGGTGACATGATTCTCGAGCGTTTCAAGGTTCCGGCGAAAGACCAGGTCTTCGTGTCCGAAGCGGCGCTGCGGAAGACGGTGACGCAGATCTTCGAGAAGCTCGGCTTGACCCCGGACGACGCCGCGGAAGGCGCGGACGTGCTGACGATGACCGACCTGCGCGGCGTCGAGACGCACGGCGTGTCGAACATGCTCCGCGCCTACGTCCGGGACTACAAGGCCGGCAAGCTCGATCCCAAGCCCGGGTGGCGCATCGTGCGCCAGACGCCGGGGACGGCGGTGATCGATGCCGAGCGCCGACTCGGGATCATCGTCGGGCCGAAGGCGATGCGGCTGGCGGTCGAGAAGGCCCGGACCGTCGGGGTCGGCGCGGTGACCGTGTACAACAGCGGCCACTTCGGCGCCATCGGCCACTACGCGATGCAGGCCGCGCTGCAGGGCATGGTCGGCGTCTGCTTCACCGGCGCCGGGCTGAGCGTGGTGCCCACGTTCGCGGCGAAGCCGCTGCTCGGCACCAACCCGATCGCGCTCGCCGCGCCGGCGCGCCACGAGGCGCCGATGCTCTTCGACGCCGCGACCTCCGCGATCGCCGG
>QHSL01000124.1 GCA_003220435.1 Candidatus Rokuibacteriota bacterium
CTCGATGAAGGTCAGCGAAAAGGGGGGAGTCTCGGTGTATGGCCTGGGTCGCTTTCCGGTCACCCTCTACAAGGAGCAGTGGGCCAAGCTGCTCGACGTCGCCGACGACATCCGCGCGTTCATCCGAGACCACGACGGCGAGCTGAAGGCGAAGGAACCACGCTGAGCGCGTGAGCTCGGGGCGACGGACGCGGCGGCTCGCGCCTCAGCGAACCCCGAGATCGCGCTCGGCGTCGGCCAGCAGACCGTCGAAGGACGACGGCACCTCGATCGCACGGCCGATGACCGCGGGACTGTAGCCCTGGAGCCAGTAGCTGTTGGTCGGGTGACCACCGCCGGCGACGATGATCACGAAGTTGTCGGGGCTGGCGGTGATCGGCCACGGGTCCAGCGCGAGGCTCTCGCGCGTCACCTTCCGCGTGTCGATCTCGATCCACGCCGGGCACCCGGCCCGACGGAGCTCCTCCGCCGGGATCCGCGAATGCTCCGAGAGGAACTCGCGGATCGAGGCCTTGGTCCAGCCGAGGCCGGCCATTGTCTGGGCGACCACGCCCGGGAGCATCAAAATGCCAGGGGTGCCGTGTTCGTAGCCCGCGAGCCCGGCCATGTTGGGCACGCGCATGAAGTCGGCCATGCGGTGCATGCCCTGCAGCGCATCTTCCTCGGGCGTCTCCTTCTTGGCGCCACGCCGCCGGATGTTGGTGACGCCGTTGGCGAAGGCGAGCGAGATCGAGCTCTGGCCCGGCGCGAAGCCGTGACGCTCGGTGGCGTGCGGCGCCCAGCCCGGCGGGAGTCGGGGCGAGGGGTGTGGCGGAACTGCACGTGCCGCAGCGCCTGGACGACCGCCGTCATTTTGTGGACGGCGTTTACGGTGCCTTCGAGGCGGCCGATGTGCCCCGTCACGCCGTACACGTGAATCGCCATGTGCACGATGCCGGAGTGCACGGTGACGAGGTGGTCGGCGCCGAAGGGTTCGGCGACAACCGCGGCATCGGTCCGGAGCCCGCGCTCCATCAGGTAGTGCGTGCCCTCACCGCCCTGCGTCTCACCCGCGACGCAGGCGACGACGAGATCGCCGGCGAGCCGCACGCCGGAGCGGCGAATGGCTTCGGCGGTCATGATGATGCTCGCGAGGCCGCCCTTCATGTTCTGCACGCCGTGGCCGTAGAGGCGATCGCCCTCGAGGCTCGGCGTCCACGGATCGCGCCGCCAGCGCATGGTCAGCGCGTTGATGTCGGTGTGCCCGTTCAGCATGAGACTGGCACCACCGCCGGTGCCGCGCAGCGTGGCGATCGTCTGACACCGGCCGGGCTCGATCTCTTGAAGGTCGACGTCGTACCCGCGCTGGCGAAAGAACGTCTCGAGGAAGAGCGCGACGTGCGTCTCCTCGGTCTTGAAGCTCGGAATGCGAATGAGGGCGCCGGCCAGGTCGACCAGCTCCCGCGGGTCGACGTGCCGGAGCACCGCACGCGTCAGCTCATCCATGGGCAAGCGCCGCGTCGGCCTGCGCCGCGCGCTGGTGAGGCAGGCCGAGCGCCACGACAATGCCCAGCGCGTTGCCTCCGGCGGCGATCAGGATCGCGGATCCGTAGCCGCGAGTCAGATCGAACAGGTAGCCCGCGCTGATCGGCAGGATGATCGCAGCGGCGCACCACGCCAGGTAGATCCGGCTCGCCATCCGGCCATACAGCGCACGCCTCCAGTAGACGGCCACCGCGGCCGCCGTGACGCCGGAGATCACGCCGTAGCCCAGCCCCACCAGCGCCAGCGCGACGACCGACACGGCGGGGCCGGGCCACACCGTCAGCGCGAGGTTCCCGGCGAGCGCGACGGCGTGGGCACCGGCGGCGACCGCTGGAATGGCCAGCCAGTCGACCATCCAGCCGCCACCCACACGCGCGACGGCGACGGCGCCCGCGATGAAGGTGGTGCCGTAGACGGCGAGCGGAGTCGCGCCGCCGTACGCCGTGATGATCCCGGCGGCCTGGCTGAGCACCATCAGCCCGGCGGATGCCGCCAGGAAGAAGACGACCCACAACCGCCAGAACACGCCGCGGCGTCGCTCGGCCGCGTCGGGAGCGATCGTCGCGGCCGCCGCCGCCAGCGTGACGCCCGAATGCGCGATCAGCCACGCGGCGATCGATCCGGTGGCGGCCAGCACGACGGCGAAGCCTCCGAGCGTTGCGCGCACGCCGAACCCTTGAATCGACCGCCCGAACAACGGCGCCGCGATCATCGCGCCCAGCGGATACAAGCTGACGATGTAGCCGTTCACGAGGCCCTGGCGCCTCGTCACGGCCAGGTTCACGATCTGCTGCGTGAGAAGGTACGCCGCGCCGCCCCCGGCGCCGAAGAGCACACCGTACCCGACGGCCAGCTGAACGAGGCCACCCGCCGTCGCGGCGACCGTGGCGCCCAGCGTGCCCGCGGCCGCGCAGGCCAGCACCAGCGTCGTCGTCGACGCGAGACCGAACAGGTTGGACGCGAGCAGCGTACCCCCGCCGAATCCGGCCGACGCCAGCGCGAACACGAACGCGAGATCGGCGCGGCTCAAGCCGAGCAGCGCCTCCAGCGGCTTCAGGAACACGCTGAACGCGTAGAGCGAGCCGAACGGGAGGTTGAGAACGGTCGACGCCATGGCGGCGCGCCATGGACTCGGCCGGTACCCGGAAACGCTCACGCTTGCATGACGGCGCTTTACCGGACCCGGCCGCCGGTGCCCCGGAGCCGCGGGTCCAGCACGTCGCGGAGCGCATCGCCCAGCATGTTGAAGCCGAAGACGGCGAGCGAGATGGCCAGGCCTGGATAGATCGCGATCCACGGCGCGTCCAGAAAGAACGCCCGGCCGGAGCCCGAGAGCATGCCGCCCCACGACGGATAGGGCGGTGGCACGCCGAAGCCGAGGAACGAGAGCGCCGACTCGGCGAGGATGAACGCGCCGAGCCCGATGGTGGCCAGGACGATGATCGTCGCCGCCACATTCGGCAGGATGTGGCGGACCATGATGCGCAGGTGCCCGGCGCCGAGGGCGCGTGCGGACTCCACGTACACGTTCTGCGTCACGCTGATGGTCGTCCCCCGGATGATGCGAGAGGCATTGGCGGCGCCCACTGCACCCAGGGCCAGGGTGACGTTCAGGAGCCCGGGCCCTAGCACGGCCATGACGGAGAGGATCACGATCAGGAAGGGGAAGGACTGCCACGCGTCGACCACCCGCTGCACGCAGATGTCGTACTTCCCCCCGAAGTACCCGCTGGTGATCCCGATGGCGGACGCGAGCGCCTGGGCAATCAGAACGGCCCCGAAGCCCACGGTCACGGAGATCCGGGCGCCGTAGACCACCCGGCTCCAGATATCCCGTCCGAGGTTGTCGGTGCCCATCCAGAACTGGGCCCCGGGAGGCTTCATGCGGGCGCCGCGGATGGTCTCGTCGTAGGTGTAGTGCGCGATCCACGGGGCCAGCACGGCCATCAGGATCATGGCCAGGACGATGAGCCCCCCGACGGCGCCCAGGGGCTTGCGGCGGCAGAAGCGCCAGAGTGTCGTGAGCGCCGGAGGCCCGGCGGCCCGCTCGCGCAGCACCGCGCCGCTCGTCGAGGGTGGGGCCAGGGTCTCGATGCGATTGGCCATCGCCTCAGTACCTGATGCGCGGGTCGAGGTACGCGTAGAACGCGTCGACGGTGAGGTTCATGAGGACGACCACCGAGACGATGAGGAGATTGACGCCCTGGATGACGGGATAGTCCCGCTGGTTGATGGCGTCGAAGAGGAAACGTCCCATGCCGG
The DNA here is from genome assembly GCA_003220435.1 of Candidatus Rokuibacteriota bacterium. GTDB lineage: Bacteria > Methylomirabilota > Methylomirabilia > Rokubacteriales > CSP1-6 > AR31. Next base: position 3,787 of record QHSL01000124.1, read on the forward strand.
GCAGCCCGAAGATCGTCTCGAAGATCACCGTTCCCCCGAGGATCTGCGCGACCTGGATGCCGAGGACGGTGACCACTGGGATGAGCGCGTTCTTGAGACTGTGCTTGAGCACCACCGCGCGTTCGCCGACGCCCTTGGCCCATGCCGTGCGCACGTAGTCCTGGCGGAGGACATCGAGCAGCATCGCCCGCGTGAGGCGCATGACCGCCGCCGCCGAGGCGATGCCGAGGATGACGGCCGGCAGAATGAACTGGGACACGTGCGCCCACCGGTCGACGCTCCACTCCGTGAACTGGATGGGCGGGCTCCAGCCCCACCAGATCGCTGGCAGGAGGACGACGAGCGTCGCGATCCAGAACCCGGGTACCGAGAGTCCCAGGATGGCGAGGCTTCGGGCGATGTAGTCGGAGGCGGAGTCCTGACGGATGGCGGCGAGGATGCCGATGGGCAACGCGAGGGAGATCGAGAAGCCGAGGGCCATCAGGCCCAGCTCGAGGCTCACCGGCAGGCGCCGGGCCAGCTCTTCGATCACGGGCCGCTTCGTCCACAGAGACTCCCCGAGCTGGCCACGGACGACCCGGCCCAGCCACTCGAAGTACTGGATGTAGATCGGGCGATCGAGCCCCAGCTTGGCCCGGAGGTCGTCCAGGTCCTTGCCATAGGCCCGCTCCTCCAGCATGAGCTGGACCGCGTCGCCCGGGATCAGGCGGGGCAGCGAGAAGACGGCCAGCGACGCGATCGCGAGCGACGCACTCGCGACCAGCAGCCGCCTCAGGACGTACTTGCGCAGGGTCGCTCCCTTTAGCGGTCGAGCCAGAGCGCCGCTGACCGGTTCCCGTAGTCGAAGCTGGAGTTCGGCGCGTAGTTCTTCACGTACGGCCGCCACGATCCGGTGGCGCCCACGGAGTAGAGGTAGACGTAGTACTGCTGCTCGGCGGCGTACCGCTGGAGGTCGAAGATGATCTTTCGCCGGGCTTCCAGGTCCTTCGTCCGCATCTGCTCCTTCAGCATCGTCGCGATCTTGGCATCGGCCACGTGGCTCGAGTTGCGGGGCTGCTCCGGCGTGTACATGCCGTAGAGGGAGCTGTGCGGCTCCCAGGCGATGCTGAACGGGCCCATGGCCAGGCCTTCGTACTTTCCGAGGAACGTCGTCCCGATGTACGCTCCGTACTCCTGCAGCTTCAGCTCCGCGTCGATGCCGCTCTCCTTGAGCTGGCGCTGGGCCATCTGGACGGCGTCGACGAGATCGATGCCGTAACCCGGGGTCGCGGTGAGCTGCGTCTTCAGACCTCCGGGGAAGCCGGCTTCGGCCAGGAGGCGTCTGGCTTCCTTCGGATCGTGGCGGTAGTACTTCGCCCCGGGACCGAGCTGATCGATGCGCGGGGACCACTCGGTCAGGCCACGGCCGATCGCGGGCGTCGGCTCTCCCTTGAGGTACACCGATTCGATGATCGCCTGGCGGTCGATGGCGTGGGAGATCGCCCGGCGCACGCGCACGTCGTTGAACGGCGGCTTGTCGGTGCGCATGTAGATCCCCTGGGTGACGTTCGACACCCAATCGCGGTACACGAGTTGTGGTTGGCTCCTCTTCAGTGACTCCAGATCTTGCTGTCGGACGGCCCACTGGTGCCAGTTGCCGCAGTCGAGCTGT
>QHSL01000122.1 GCA_003220435.1 Candidatus Rokuibacteriota bacterium
CTTCACGAGCTGGTTGAACGCGGTGACGTAGCGCGTGACGCGCCCGAGCGCGTTACCGCCGCGCTCGAAGCCGAGCGTGGTCTGCGCGATCGCCCATCCTTGATTGATGTCGCCGATCAGGTCCGACTTGTCGGCGCGCGCGTTGGTCATGAAGACCTCGGAGAAGAGCGAGCTGCCGGTGATCTGCTTGAGCGGCCGAACCTCGACGCCGGGCTGCCGCATGCTCAGGAGCACGCACGAGATCCCTTTGTGTTTGGCCACCTTCGAATCGGTGCGGGCGAGCAGGATGCCCCAGTCGGCGATGGGCCCGCTCGACGTCCAGATCTTCTGGCCGTTGACGATAAAATGATCGCCCTGGTCCTCGGCCCGTGTCTTGAGGCTCGCGAGGTCCGAGCCCGCGTTCGGCTCGGAGTAGAGCTGGCACCAGATCTCCTCGGCGGTGAGCATCTTTTTGAGATAGCGCTTCTTCTGCGCCTCGGTGCCGTGGACGATGATCGTCGGGCCGATGAAGCCGATGCCGAGACCGTTGATGGCCGGCGGCGCGCTCACCCGGGCCATCTCGTCCTGGACGATCGCCTGCTGCATCGGGGTGGCGGACCAGCCGCCGTACTCCTTGGGCCACAGCATCCCGACATAGCCCGCCTCGTAGAGCTTCCGGTGCCACGCCTTGCGCTCGTCGAGGGTCTTCAGATCCTGCGTGGGAACATTGGCCTCGAGCCAGCGCCGGGTCGTCGCGCGGAACTCCCGGTCTTCAGGCGAGTAGTTCAGATCCATCGGTCGGCCTCCGCAGTGCGCGCCGCAGGCCGTCGCGGGGCTGGGGCCCCGCCGGCCGAGGTGCGTCTATGAACAGTGGTGCGCGCCGCAGGCCGTCGCGGGGCTGGGGCCCCGCCGGCCGAGGCGCGGCTGTGAACAAATGAATGAAGCTTTCTAGCACGCCGGCCGGCGCGAATCAACGCGCGGGAGGCGGCAGCCGGTAGATCGCGGTGTGCAACACGTGGGCGACCGGGCGGGGCCGGTCGCCGGCGACGATGACCAGGTCTGCCTCGACGAACTGGCGTCCCTTCTTCTCGAACAGCGAGCGCACGCGACCACGGGTGGCCAGGGTCTCGCCGATGCGCGCGCCGCCCAGGTGGCGCACGACGCTGCCGGCGTGGATCCAGGGGCTCATGAGAACGTTCTGCGAGAGCGCCTTGTTGGCCTGGTCGAGGAAGAACCCGGGATGGGTGAAGCCGCGCGCGCCGCGGTAGATCGGGAGCGCGTCGCTCACGCGGTCGAGGTACTCGGCGGCGCGCGCGTCGTCGTAGGGGTTGACCGGGGTGCCGAGGGCGTCGAGCCGGGCGAAGTGCTCGCACGTCGCCGGCGGGCGCTCCGCCGGCAGCGGCGCCGCGGGATACATGGCGAGGTTCACCGGCACCGGCGCACCCGCCGGCAAGGTCGCCGTCAGCGCCGCGCACTGGCCGCCGGCACTGGTCGATGCCGTGAGGGTCGCGGTGAGGCTCCGCGCGTCGCGCGCCGTCACCACGCCGGCGACCAGGACCTCCTCGCCGTCGTGGATCGGCTTCGCGAACCGCACGTTGGCCGTCCCGCGCTCGAGCCAGGCCGCGCCGAACGCCTCCACCAGCGGATGCGTGAGGTACGCGTACACGGTTACGCCCGGCACCAGCGCGCCGCGGAACCCGTACTGGCGGGCGGTCTGGTCGTCGTGGATCTTGTTCTCGGAGCTCGTCGAGGTGTTCCGGGCCTTGACGTGATACGTGGGCAGGGCTTCCGGGCTGTTCGTGGCAACCTCCTTCACCGCGCGCGCCCAAGTATATAATCATCCCGTTCATGGCGCGTGGGCTCCTGATCGCCTTGGTCGTGGTCGTCGTGCTCGTCGGCGGTGTCGCCGCGTGGGCCGTCTCGATCAACAACCAGCTCGTCGTCCTCGACCAGAACGTCGCCGAGAAGTGGGCCCAGGTGCAGAACGTCTACCAGCGGCGCGCCGACCTCGTGCCGAATCTCGTCGAGACCGTGAAGGGGTTCGCGACGCAGGAGCGGACCGTGCTCGAGGAGGTCACGCGCGCGCGCGCGAGCGCCACCTCCATCCAGCTGACGCCGCAGGCGCTCAACGATCCCAAGGCGCTCGAGCGCTTCCAGGCCGCGCAGAACCAGCTCTCCGGCGCGCTGAGCCGGCTGCTGGTCACCGTCGAGCGCTATCCCGAGCTCAAGTCCAACCAGAACTTCCTCGCGCTCCAGAGCCAGCTCGAGGGGACCGAGAACCGGATCACCGTCGAGCGGCGGCGGTTCAACGAAGCGGTCCGTGACTACAACACGCGGCTGCGTCTCTTCCCCGGCTCGCTCGTGGCCGGCTTCTCGGGCTTCCAGCCCAAGGCGTTCTTCGAAGCGGCGGCCGACGCAGGCACCGCTCCCAAAGTGAAGTTCTAGCCTGCTCCTCGCGGTTGTCCTTGCGGTCGCTCTCGTCCTGCCGCCCGCTCCGACCGGCCGCGTGAACGACTACGCGGCGCTCCTGCAACCGGCCGAGCGCCAGCGGCTCGAGGCGCTCCTGGCCGAGCGCGAGGCCGGCACCGGCACGCAGATGGCGATCGCGCTCTTCCGCTCGCTCGAAGGCGAGAGCCTCGAGGACGTCGCGAACGCGCTCTTCCAGAAGTGGCGGCTCGGCCGCAAGGGCCTCGACAACGGCGTGCTGCTCGTGGTGTTCGTCCAGGACCGCAAGCTCAGGCTCGAGGTCGGATACGGACTCGAGGCCGCCCTCCCGGACGCGGAGGCCGCGCAGATCATCCGGAACGCGATCGCGCCGCGCTTCCGCGAGCAGCGCTACGCCGCGGGACTCGAGGCGGGTGTCGTCGCGGTGTACGAGCGGATTGCTCCCGGGGGCGCGAGGCCGCCCGTCGAGACTCAGGTGCCTGGTCGACGTCAGGAGAAGGGCGAGAGCTCCGCGCAGATCTATCTGCTCGCGTTCCTGGCGGTGGTCGGATTGACCGTGGGCGGCCTAGCGCTGGAGGCGTCGCGCCAGCGCGGCTACACGGCCGCGCGTCGCGGCTGGGGCCGATCGAGCCCCGGCGTCTGGTACGGCGGCGGCTGGGGGAGCGGGAGTGGTGGTGGGTGGTCCGGAGGCGGCGGCGGCTTTTCGGGTGGCGGCGGCAGCTCGGGCGGCGGCGGCGCCAGCGGGAGCTGGTGATGGGTCGACATCCCGCGTGGGCCCGGCGGTTCCTCGACGAGGGCGACTTCGACGCGATCACGCGCGCGATCGCGGACGCCGAATCGCGCACGTCGGGCGAGATCCGCGTGCACCTCGAGCGCCGCGTGCCGCGGCGCCTCTTCGGGCACGCGCCGGACGTGCTCGCGCGGGCGCGGCACGTGTTCCACCGGCTCGGCATGCACCGTACGGCCGAGCGCCACGGCGTGCTGATCTACCTGGCGGTGGAGGAGCGGCGCCTCGCGGTCGTGGGCGACGAGGGCATCCACGGGCGCGTCGGCGACGGCCACTGGCACGACGTGCGCGATCTCATGATCGAGCGGCTGCGGGCGAACGCGCCGCGCGATGCCATCATTCGGGCGATCGACGCGATCGGCCGGACGCTCGCCGCGCACTATCCGCGCCGGCCCGACGACCGGAACGAGCTCAGCAACGACGTGAGCGTGTCTTGACGCTCGGGTGTACTGTACGGGCATGCTGTCGTCCTTCGTGGCCGGAGCTCTCGTGGTGAGCCTGGCGCTGCCGCTGACCGTCTCGGCGCAATCGGCGCCGGCCCGCGGCCAGGAGACCGGTCCGCTCGAGATCCGCCGGAGCGAGCGCGAATCTACGAGCCGCCGGCCCGTCGTGAAGCCTCCGCGCGACGAGGACGTGCGCGATGCCGCGCGAGCCGCTGCCGAGTACGAGCAGACGCAGCGCGCTCAGGCGACGATCCGCGAGCAGACACGCCGCCCGCCGCCGCGTCCGGACCTCGGCTACGACGTCTCGACCTCGCTCCAGCAGCGCGCGGTCCCCCGTCCGCCGATTCGATGACCCGCGACGATATTCCAACGCCCGCGCTGCTCCTGGACCTCGACCGCTTCGAGCGGAACGTCCGCCGCATGGCCGCGCATGCGCGGGCCGCCGGCAAGAATCTTCGGCCGCACGCCAAGACCCACCGCTGCCCCGAGATCGCCCGGCGTCAGATCAACGAGGGCGCGCTCGGCGTGGCGTGCGCGAAGCTCGGCGAGGCGGAGGTGATGGCGCGCGCCGGTGTGCGCGGCCTGCTGGTCACGACGGAGGTCGTCGCGCCCGCCGCGATCCGGCGGCTCATGCGGCTCGTCTCGGCGGTGCCCGACACGCTCGTGGTGGTCGACAATGCGGAGAACGTCGCGGAGCTCGGACGCGAAGCCGCCTCAGACGGCGTCACGGTCGACGTCCTGGTGGACATCGACGTGGGCGGCCGGCGGACGGGCATGGCGCCGGGGGATCCCGCGCTGGCGCTGGCCCGCGCGGTGGTCGCGCAGCCGGCGCTCCGCTTCCGCGGCCTCCAGGGTTACGCGGGCCACTGCGCCCACGTCATGGGGTGGGAAGCGCGGCGCGAGGCGTCGCGCGGGGCCATGGCGCCGCTCATGGAGACACGCACGCTGATCGAGTACGCCGGGCTGCCCGTCGAGATCGTCGCCGGCGGCTCGACCGGCACCTGGGACATCGACGTCGAGCTGCCCGGGCTCACCGAGCTCCAGGCGGGATCCTACTGCGTGATGGACATCGACTATCGGCGAATCGGCGGACGGGCCGGCGCGACGCTCACCGAGTTCGAGATGGCGCTGACCGTGATCGCGACAGTGGTCAGTGTGCCGACGGCCGACCGGGCGATGGTCGACGGCGGGCTCAAGGCCTTCTCGACCGACAAGCCGTTCCCGCCAGAGTCGGTCGAGCGCCCCGGGATCGAGTACGCGTTCGCCGGCGACGAGCACGGCCGGCTCACGATCACGGATCGGTCGCGGGCGCCGAAGCTCGGCGAGCGCATCGAGTTCTTTCCGCCGCACTGCGATCCGACGATCAACCTCTACGACCGGATCTACGCGATGCGCGGTGACAAGGTCGAGGCCGTCTGGGAGATCGCGGCGCGCGGGAGATCCGACTGATTACATGGGGGGCCTCGAAGGGCCCCCCAAGCCCCCCGGGCTCGGACACGGCCCGGCGGAGCCGGGCCGCGCCTCGACAGCACGCAGCGTATCCGGGGGCCTCGAAGGGCCCCCCAAGCCCCCCGCGCTCGGACACGGCCCGGCGGAGCCGGGCCGCGCCTCGACAGCACGCGGCGTGTCCGGGGGCCTCGAAGGGCCCCCCGAAGGGCTTCCGGCCGAATGCGCTTGTTTGGGGTCGGCGAGGATAAGCTCGTAACGATGTCCACCGCTCCGCTCGATATCTTTCTCC
>QHSL01000101.1 GCA_003220435.1 Candidatus Rokuibacteriota bacterium
TCGACGAAGGCCTTCGCGAGCTTGCCATCGGGCATCGCCTCCGGGAACCACGGCATGAAGAACACGATGTGGTAGCTGCCCTCGGCGGCGGCGCCGGCCTGCTTGATGAGCTGCGTCGGCGACGAGCTGCCGCCGGTCGTGACGATCTTACGGCCGAGGCGCTGCTCCTGCGCCTGCTTCATCACCAGCGTGATCTGCTCGACCGCGGTGGTGAGGAAAAGCGTATCGCCGCCAGTCGCCTTGATCTTGGTGAGCTGCGCGTTCATGTCGGTGGCCGACTGGTCCATGTACTCGGCGGCCCCGACGGCCGCACCCTTCTTCTTCAGCATGTCGCCGAACGCGCTGATGGCGCCGCGGCCCCAGTCGGTGTTGACGGCCAGAAAGTCCACGCGCTTGACGCCCAGCATGTCGACGTACTGATCGAGCCCGAGCGCTTCCATCTCCGACGGCGGACTGATGCGGAAGATCCACGGGTTGCCGCGCTTGGTGATCGACGCCGCGCTGGAGGTCTCGACCACCATCGGCACGCCGTATTCTTCGAGCTTCGGCATCGCCGCCAGCGTCATCGAGCTGCCCCAGGCGCCCAGGATCACCGGCACCTTGTCGCGGACGATCAGCTTCTCGGCCGCGCTCGCCGCCTCCTTGGGGTCCGACTTGTTGTCCTCGATGAGCAGGTCGACCTTGCGGCCCAGGATCCCGCCCTTCGCGTTGATCCAGTCGCGCGCGATCTCGGCGCCCATGCGGATGTAGTTGCCCGACGCCGCCACGGGGCCGGAGAGCGGCTGGATCACGCCGATCTTCACGGGCGCCTGCGATAGTCCGGGGTCCGCCAGCGCGACAAGCGCGATCAGGACGAGAGCGACCAGCATGATCGACCGGTTGTTCATCGAACGCCTCCTGCGAGATTAGAGATGTGGCAGCGAGAATAGCGCACGATTCCGGGCCCGGGAAGCGCGTGTGTGGGGCGCCTGCCTCACTCGACCTAGCCGCTGGTGATGAACGGCCGCCGCCCACTGCAGCCCGCCCCGACAACGAGCCGTTCATGCGGCGGTCCGCTCCATCGCCTGGTGAGGAAGCGGCGCCTACGCATACGTGCGCGACCAACGTCGCTGAGCGTGCCTGCCGAGGGCCGGATAGACAACGAGACGGCGAAACGGATCGATCAGAGCCATGTAGAGCGCAGTGAGACGACTCACCGGCTTCACGTAGATTGCCAAGTAGAGCGTGTATCCCCCGGGGCTTGGCGTGAGAGCGAGCGCCAAGAAGGCATGCACGGTCGCATTGCGAAGCTCGCTGAGGGCTTCCTCACCCAAGACGTAGAGCACTCGAAACGGGCCCTCGCGAGTCCCCGGAGCAACCTGAGACTGCGAGCGATCGGCTTCAGCAAGGCGATTGACGTACGATACTGTAAATGGATTATGACGCTCGTCATCCCATCCGAACGCTCGGCCTAGAGCCGATCGCAGAGCGAATAGCCCTCGAACCGCGCGGTTAGGTGGCCGCCGGTCGCCGAACAAGATCGAACGCGCGTCCTGGATGCTGCGACCGGGCCCCCCGCCATTGAGTGGAATCGCCCAGACGTCGTGGAGAGGCACGTCGCTGAGAAGCGCGTGGCAGCGTAGGTTGAGTCTTTGGAAGTCGGCCGGCTTCACGCGCATGCCCACGATCAGTTCTCCCAGTCGGCGACCCTCAGGCCCGCTTCCTAACGCCTCGGCGAGCGGCACGCGAAGCGCGTCCGCTCTACTGCGAAGTTAGGCCGAATGCGCCTGGCCAACCCAACCGATTCGCCATGCGCCGTCCTCCCAGTGGATCATGAACGCGGCAAACTCCAACGTTGGCCCCTTCCCGCCAACGCCCTCGCGCTCGTAGAGCAGCCGGGCAACCCGTGCTCTCCCGTCGCAGTGTACAAATGTGAGGCGCGATACGTCACTCCGCATGCTGGCGACCCGCTGCAGCATGGGCCCGAGATCGCTTTCCGCCTTCCCCAGCTTCTTGAGCTGTTCCATCGTGGTCTCATAGGCCTGCCTCGTGCGGACCTGTTTGTACGCAGCAGTGTCGCCTTGGCTTTCTGACGCGAGGTACTGCCTATAACGCCTTTCTGCATGCTCCACGAAGGGGTGATGGCGGTCCGCCGTGCTCACAGCTGACGGAGTCTGCGCGCTGGTCGCCTGCGAAACCAGGATGAGCCCAATACAGAGCGAGAAAAGTAGCTTCAACACGCCACCCCCTCCCTCGAGAAGCCTAACGATCGTATTCAGCCGCGCGCGAAGCGCGACGGCTGCCATGCGTGGTTAGACGATTTCGCATTCGCCGTGACTGCTATTGCTTTGCGTAGTCGACCGTAAGCCATCGCTCCGGCCGCATACGAATAAGTACGTTCCCGACGAGGCCCCTCGTGCTTTCGATGTACCGGTCGCCCAGCTCGGCGCCGAAATAACGGCGCGCGAGGGGGCGCCGATCGCGCTCAAGATCTGCCGGCTCGATGGCGACGACCGGGCCCTCTACGCTCACGTACTTATACGGCGAGGTCTCCGTCTGCGCGCACAGACTAAATCTGCCAGCACGCTGGAGGAGTTGTGCCTTCCGCGAAGTCCTGGCAGTTACGACTCGTAGCTCGCCGCCCGGCTCGTACGAATACCAGATCGGCACAGTGAGTGGTCCTCGTCCTTCTTCAGGAATACTGATGATCCCCACGTGAAGATCGGCCAGAAACTTCTCCCGTTCCTGCTTCGTCATCGCCAGCGACACAGTCGCCTCCCAGCCGTCACATGCAACTAGTGCCGTCTAGCGCCGCCGTTCACCTGCAGCGGTCCGAGCGACCGCAGGGAGCGAGGGCGGCGTCAGGTGAAACGGCTTGTTATGCGGTCCACGGTACGTAGAGCAGTGCCTCAATTTGATGACGCGATGTTGCTCGCGTGCCGGGCCACGACCTGCCACATCCCTTCCCGTCGCACCCAGACCTCGGTGAAGCGGCGGCGAATAGTCTGACCGGCGTCCGGCCGCTTGGCGTCTGTGGCCGGGACGACCTTTTCGCTTCCAACGACGACCGCCGAGTCGCCGTAGATTCTAAACAGATCGAAGTGTCTCTCGAAGGAGGCATAACTGATCACGTCCGCGCGGATGCGCTCCATCACGAATGTCTTATCGACGAGTCTGTTGTACGGATTGGTGACGATGTGATCGGCGGGATAGAAACGCTCCAGGGCCGCGAAATCCCGGGCGAGCAAAATCTTCTCGCGGTACTCGTAGCGGCGCTTGATCTCCTCGACGGCTTGCGTGTTTCCCTGTTGGGGCGTAGCAGTGCCGGGGACGATCATCAGGGAGGCCAAGGTTAGTGTGGCAAGGGTGACGAGCGCGGTCATCTTCCTCATGGGGCACCACCTTCTAGCGGCCGACTCGCGGCTCGCAGCCGCATAAGTATTAGTCGCTTGAACAACGTATCCAGGCGGACCAAGCGAGTTGACGCGAGCTAACACAGCCGCGCGAATATCGTCGGAGCCGACAGAAGCCTTTGTCCTGACCGTAGTTGGCGCTCGCAGACGACAGAGCGGTGCGCCGCTACGCAGTTCGAGGATATCCACCAGACATAGCGAGCCCCGGAGTAGAGCGGCTCGAACCGTCATAGATCCATCGATCGGCTGGACTCCGAATCCCGACGGGCCCGCGGTTCCAGGACGTGTGTATCGATCATGGTCGCACTGACGTCGCGATGCCCCAGCAGTTCCTGGACCATCCGGATGTCGGGGTCGTCCTCGAGCAGGTGGGTGGCGAAAGAGGGCTGGAGTGACGGGCACGCACGGCGTCGCGGACCCGGTCGAGGAGTCGTCTCGCGACAAGCATGGTTCCAGCGGCCGGATATGTCAGAACACCGGAGACTTCACACATCGGTTGGTTCCAGCTTAGTGCGGTGAGCGAATCCAAGCAAGAATGTGGCGGCCGAGATACGATCCGACGCGCCCATGTATAGGAGCCGGATGCCTATGCGACCGATCTCCCGACACGGCCGAGCGCAACGCGATAGAACTCGTGCCCGCGCATCTTGCGTGCCGCGTCCGTGAAGGAGCGTCGCCGATACTCTGCGGTGCCGACGTCGCTCTCCAGGGACAGGCCGCGTTTCGAGAGGAACTCCGGCAACTCGCTCGGCTCGAGCCCGAACGTCAGCTGCTCGCCGGCCTTCGCGAGAGACGCGAAGAGCCGGTCGGTGCCGACGAAGATGCCCGGCCGCGTGAGGACATCGCGGTGAATGTACGTGAAGAGCACCAGGCTGCCGGGCGCCGCGCGAGAGCACCATCGCAACGTGGTGTCGACGGCAGCTTCCGTCAGGTAGTTGGTGACGCCTTCCCAGAGAAAGAACGTACGCGCCGACTCACGGTAGCCGGCCGCGGGCATGACGGACTCCAGGCCCTGCCGATTGAAGTCGATGGCGACGAACCGTACGTGCGGTGGCAGGACGGAGAGCTCGCGTGCCAGCGCCTGGCGTTTGGTGGTCTGCGTATCGAGATGGTCGACTTCGAAGACGGCAATGCCGCGCATGCCCGGCAAGCGGTACGCCCGCGAGTCGAACCCGGCCCCGAGGATGACGAGCTGCTCGATGGGCTCTACGAGGGCGGTCGCGATCGCATCATCGATAAGCCGGGTGCGTGCGACTACAGAGGAACGTACTCCCGGCCATCGGTTGTCGATCAGCCAGGGCACGAGCTCCCGCAAACCGGGAGCGACCGCGAGCCGGGCCACGAACGCGAACGGCCACGTCAGGAAAGCCCGCGCAAGGGGATCCGTGAAGAGTCGTCGGCGTTCAGGCAGTGACGATTCGAGCGCGCGGAAGAGCGCATTGTGCTCCGCGGTGCGACTCGCGTGCCCTTCCCGCATCGAGGTGTATAGTCGCAGCCTGGATGAGCGATGGGCGCTAAATTTTTCGGCGCAGCAGTGAAGCGGCGCGAAGACCCGCGGTTCCTTCGTGGCGAGGGCCGCTTCGTCGACGACGTGACGCTGCCGGGCATGCTGCACGCCGCGTTCGTGCGCTCGCCGCACGCTCACGCGCGCATCGTGCGCATCCACACGACGGCGGCCGCCGCGGCGCCCGGCGTGGTGCGCGTGCTCACGTTCGCGGACCTCGAGCGCTGGATGAAGCCGCTGCCGCTCTTCGGCGCCGTGCCGCCCGGTCTCGCGGCCGTCGTCAAGTTCGAGATCCGCCAGGCTCCGCAGTGGGCGCTCTGCCGGGATCGCGCGCGCTACGTCGGCGAGATCGTCGCGATGGTCGTGGCCGACTGCCCCGAGCGCGCGGAGGACGCCGCCGATCTGATCGAGGTCGACTGGGAGCCGCTCCCGCCGGTCGCCGATGTGCGCCGCGCGGGCGAGACCGGTACACCGCTGGTGCATCCGGAGTGGGGCTGCAACGTCGGCGTCGGCTTCACGCACGCGATCGGCGACGCCGCCGGCGCCTTCGCCGGCGCCGCTGTCACCGTCGGCGAGACGTTCCGCATCCAACGCTACGTGGGCATGCCGCTCGAGGGTCGGGGCGCCGTCGCGGTGTGGGATCGGCGCGACGGGATGCTGACCACCTGGAACTCGACGCAGGTCTCCCACTTCGTTCAGCAGGGCCTCACCGGCGCGCTCGGGCTGTCGCCCCACAAGATCCGGGTCATCGCGCCGGACTTGGGGGGCGGCTTCGGCACGAAGGCGTCGGGCTACGCCGAAGACGCGCTGGTGCCGATCGCGGCGATCGCGCTCGGCCGCCCCGTGAAGTGGATCGAGAGCCGGCGCGAGCACATGTCCGGCGCCGCGCACGCGCGCGATCAGGTGCACACGATCTCGCTGGCGGCCACGCGCGACGGCGTGATCCTCGCCGTCCGCGATCGGATCCTGCTCGACCTCGGCGCCTACAACGTCTGGGGCGTCGTGCTTCCGTACAACACCGTAGCCCACCTCATAGGTCCACATAGAATCAGAAACATGCGAGTCGAAGTGACAGCGGTGGTCACGCACAAGACGCCGAACGCTCCTTATAGGGGCGCCGGGCGGCCCGAGACGGTGTTCGCGATGGATCGGATCGTCGACTGCCTGGCGCGCGAGCTCTCGATGGATCCGGCGGAGCTCCGGCGCCGCAACTACATCCGTGCCGACGAGCTCCCATACGACTTCGGCATGCCCTACCGCGACGGCAACCCGCTCGTGTACGACACCGGTGACTTCCCGGCGGCGCTCGAGAGCGCCCTCGAGGCCGCGGGCTACAAGGAGTTCCGGGCCGAGCAGGCGCGGCTGCGCGCGCGCGGCGTCCACCGGGGCATCGGGATCTCCGGCTACGTCGAGGGCACCGCGATCGGCCCGTTCGAGGGCGCCACGGTGAAGCTCGATCTCGCGGGGCGCGTCGTCGTCGCGACGGGCGCCGTCAACTCCGGCCAGGGGCACGAGACGAGCTTCGCCCAGGTCGCCGCCGACGCGCTGGGCGTCCCGCTCGACTGGGTGACCGTCGTCGGCGGCGATACCGCCGCGGTGCCGTTCGGCGTCGGCACGTTCGCGAGCCGCAGCGCGGTGACCGCGGGCAGCTCCATCGTCGATGCGTGTCGCGAAGTCCGCGGCAAGCTCGTTCGCGCCGCGGCCGCCCTGCTCGAGGCCGCGCCCGGCGACGTGGAGATCGACGACGGCAAGGCCTTCGTTCGCGGCGCGCCGGGCTCCGCGGTCGATCTGGCGCGCGTCGTCCAGGCATCGATCCCGACCTTCGCGCGGCCCGGCGTTGCCACGCCGGACTTCGAGGCGACGGCCTACCACCACGTGCCGACCGTGACGTACGCGAGCGCCGTCCACGTCGCCCAGGTCGAAGTCGACGTGGGCACCGGCGGGGTGAAGCTCCTCCGCTACGTCGTCGCCCACGACTGCGGCCGGGTTATCAACCCCTCGATCGTCGAGGGGCAGGTGCACGGCGGCGTGGCGCAGGGAGTCGGCGGCGCGCTCTTCGAGGAGATGGTCTACGACGAATCCGGCCAGCTCCTGACCGGCTCGCTGATGGACTACGCGGTCCCGAAGGCCGACGACCTGCCGCCGATCGAGACGGTCCATCTGGAATTCCCCTCGCCGCGCAATCCGCTGGGCGTGAAGGGCCTCGGTGAGGGCGGCGCGATCTCACCGCCGGCAGCGATCGCGAACGCCGTCGAGGACGCGCTGGCCCCCTTCGGGGTGCGCGTCACCGAGACGCCGGTGACGCCAGCGCGGATCGTCGCGCTGCTGCGGAACGCCGGCGCGCCGCGAAGCGGATGAGCGCCGCCGGCGCGCGCCATTCCTGATATAGTCCCTCGAAATGGCGAGCACGACGAACCAGGCGTGGCTGACCGTGAACACCGTGCGGCTCGAGGTCCTCGGGCGAGGGCAGGGACGTCCGATCATCTGGCTCCACGGTGAAGAAGGGCTCGACCCGAGCGCGCCGTTTATCGAGATGCTCGCCGCGCACGGCCAGGTGCTGGCGCCCTCGCACCCGGGCTTCGGGCATTCTCCCGACGCGAGCTCCGTCGACACCGTCGACGACCTGGCCTACCTCTACCTCGATCTCCTGGCCGAGGGGAATCTTCGCAACTCCGTCGTGATCGGGAGCTCGCTCGGCGGCTGGATCGCGGCCGAGATGGCGGTCAAAAGCACCGAGCGCCTCGGCGGGCTCGTCCTGGTGGCGCCGCTGGGCATCAAGATCGGCGATCGAGAGACCCGCGACATTCCGGACATCTTCGCGCTGCCGCCGACCGAAGTTCTGAAATTGCAGTACCGGGATCCGGAGCGCGCCGCGATCGATCCGTCGAAGCTGTCGGACGATCAGCTCACCGTCATCGCGCGCAACAGAGAGGCGACGGCGCTGTACGCCTGGGAGCCCTACTTCCACAACCCCAAGCTGCGCCAGCGGCTCCACCGGATCAAGGTGCCCACGCTCCTGCTGTGGGGCCTCGACGATCGATTCGTGAGCGCGGCCAACTACGGGGCGGCGTACCGCGACGCGATCCCGGGAGCCCGGCTCGAGACCATCGACCGGGCCGGACACTTTCCGCATCTCGAGCAGCCCGAGGCGCTCGTCGGGCGCGTCCAGGCGTTTCTCGGAGATCGGCGACCGTAGGAGGACGCTGTGCGGGCTTGGTTTTTCAGCGAAAACGCGTACCATCTGCTGCCCGACAAGAGCGAGTACGACTCGATCCGGGTCAAGCTGCCCAACCGTTACTACGACCCCAAGATCGGCGCCGACCTGTATCACCGCTTTATGGACGAGTGGCAGATCGCCGAGGATCTCGGGCTCGAGATCATGGTGAACGAGCATCACCAGACCGCGACGAATCTGAACCCGTCCGCCGCGGTCGTCATGGGCGCGCTCGCGCGCGACACGCGCAAGGCGCGGCTCCTGATCCTGGGCAATCCGATCGCGAACCGCCGAGAGCCCGTGCGCGTGGCTGAAGAGATGGCGATGGTCGACGTGTACTCCCGCGGTCGCCTGGAGTGCGGGTTCGTCCGCGGCGTGCCCTACGAGATTTCCGCCGGCAATCACCGGCCCACCAGGATGCAGGAGCGCTTCTGGGAGGCGCACGACCTGATCGTGAAGGCGTGGACCAGCCACGACGGCCCGTTCAACTGGGAGGGGAAGTACTTCCACCACCGCCAGGTCAACATCTGGCCGCGGCCCTACCAGGAGCCGCATCCGCCGATCTGGATCACCGCGCTCAGCCCGTCGAACGCGGGCGACGTCGGCGAGCGCGGCTACGTCGTCGCGTGCTTCTTGACCGGCTTCGAGGGGACGCAGGCCGTGTTCGGGGCCTATCGCGCCCGCCGGGCCGAGCTCAAGCTCTCAACGCCGCCGCTGGATCGCTTCGCGTACGCCGCGCTCGTCTACGTGGGCGAGACCGACGAGGAAGGGTACGCCGGCGCGAAGAAGCTCATGTGGTACCTCGAGTCGAACAAGGTACCGCCGCAGTTCACGAGCCCGCCCGGCTACCACCCGACCGCGTCGACCGTGAACACGATGAAGGGCGCGGTGCCTGGGATCTTCAAGATGTTCCAGAACCCCGCGCTCGGGCCGCTCATGGAGAACGGGCTCGTCTTCGCCGGCAACCCCGATTCGGTCTACCGGCAGATCATGAGGATGTACGACCACGTCGGCGGCTTCGGCCACCTGCTCATCATGGGCCAGGCCGGCTTCCTCGACCACGACGAGACGGTCAAGGGCATGCAGATGTTCGTCCGCGAGGTCTATCCCCGGCTCAAAGAGCTTTCTTGAACGCCGGCATCACGCCCTCCGAGAAGAGTCGCAGCGAGCGGAGCGACTGCGCCAGCGTGAGATCGCCCCAGGCGAAACAGCAGATCACGTAGTCGACGCCGGTCTCGTCGATCAGTCGCGCCACCTGATCGCGCACGCGCGCGGGCGAACCGGCCAGGATCGTCTCGTGCTGGAGCGCCGCGTCGAAGCTGACGCGATGCTGGACCGCGGTGTCGCCGTGATCCGCCCAGAGCTTGACGAAGCTCGCCGCCCAGCGCGGGTGGACGGCGCGCGCGATCGCCTCGGCTTCCGCGTCCGTCTCCGCCATGACGACCTGACGGTTGATCCCGATTCGGGGTGAGGCGACGTGCCCGTTGAGGCGCCCGGGATCGTCGCGATGCTTCGCCCACGCCGTGCGATACGTCTCGACGAACGGACGATAGGCCGCCGCCGGGCCGAGCCCGACCATGTGCATGCCCTGCGCCGCCGCCCACTGCACGCTCTCGACGTTGCTGGTCGCGTAGCAGAGCGGCGGGTACGGCTTCTGGTGCGGTGCCAGCTCCATCGGCACGTCGTCGTAGCGGTAGTGCTCGCCCCGGTGCGTCAGCCGCGGGCTGGTCATGCCTGCGACGATCACCGCGAGCGCCTCCTGGAACATCGCGCGCGTGCGCCCGGGGTCGAAGCCGTGATAGCCGACTTCGTAGGGCGACACGCCGCGACCCACGCCCAGCTCGAGCCGCCCGCCGCTCAAGTGGTCGAGCATGCAGATCTCGCCGATCAGGCGGAGCGGCGAGTAGAGGGGCAACAGGTAGACGAGCGGCCCCAGGCGGATTCGCCGGGTGCGCTGGGCCGCCGCGGCCAGGAACACCGATGGCGACGGCGCCATCCCGAGCGGCGTGGCGTGGTGCTCAGCCAGGTGGTAGGCGAAGAAGCCGGCCGCGTCCGCGGCCTCGAGTAGCTTGAGCCGCTCCTCGTAAAGCTGGCCGAGCGGTGTCGCCTGCCGTCGATCGACCCAGTCGAACAACCCGAACGCGACGTCAGTCATGAAGCCTCCTGGCGCGCCGGGCCCCATCGCCGGGTCGGCCGGCGAGACCGTGCGACCACGCGGCACGCGCCCGCATTACCCTCTGCGGCTGGGCTCCATCCCGGCGCGAGTGCGTCCCTGGTCGCTTAGAGGGAACGGGTCGCGCTGACCCCGCCGGCCGACCCGGCGATGGGGCCCGGCGCGGCCCCGACATTGTCGCACCGATCGGCGATCGATCAGCCGGAGGTCGCGACCTCGACCGGGAGCCCGGCCCGACGGCGGAAGCTCGTCTTGTAATAGATGACCCACAGCGTGATCAACGGCGTGCCGATCACGGTGGGCCAGAGCCAGCGCACGGTCGTGGGCAGGAAGGTGAAGTTCACGACCGAGAACGCGGACACCGTCGCGATGTACGAGCCGAGCATTCCGGTCATGTGGGCGAACCACCACGCGTGTCTGTCCTCGGGCGGCCGGACGAACTTCAACACGTCGAGCCCGGCCAGCACGATGCCGAGCGCCCCGAAGACGACCGGCACGATCCCGACCCGCTGCCACGCCGGGCCCGGCCGCACGAGGCCGAGCACGACCAGCGCCACGCTCGCGGCCACTGTCACGAAGGCGGCGGCCCAGTCGATCCCTCGCGGGCCTCGCCCCTGCGCGGGTCGCTTGCGGAACAGCGAGCGATAGCCGGAGAAGGCCATGTAGAAGCTGAACAGAGCGAGCAGCGTCAGGAAGATGTTGGGGCGCCAGAGCCCGAGCACCACCGCGCTCGCCGCCACCAGCGCCATCGCCCAGAAGTAAACCTTGCCCCAGCGTCGATGGGCCAGCCCGCCCTTCACGGTGAGCATGGCGCCGGGCGCCACGAACAGGGCGACCGTGCCGGCGGCGATGTGCAGCCAGCGAAGCGTCGTCATCGCGGTGTCCATGTTCGACCTCCTCTCTTTACAGCCGCGCCTCGCCGGCGGTCGCGTCGCGCTCCGAGCCGGGCCAGCGCGCGCCGCGATTCGTCGCACCACTGGAGCATGGCGCGGCAGCGGTGCTGGCCGTAGTGGAGCGTCAGGAGCGAGAAGGGAAGCTGCGGATGGTCCGCCATCTCCTTGCGCAGCCGGCGCTCGATGTCCTCGTAGGTCGCCAGCGCCTCCCGCTGGCGCGTCTGGAAGTGCTCGATCTGCGTCACGCTGTCGGCCACCGGCCCGGCGCTGCCGAGGAAGATTTTGAGCAGGAGCTCGCTGCGCACCGGCTCCTGCCGGGCGGGAGTGGCGAGCCAGCGCTCGAGCTCCTGGCGCCCCTTGGCGGTCAGCGAGTAGACGTGGCGGTCCGGCTTGCCCCGCTGCTTCTCGCGCCGCCGCTCCGCGAAGCCCTCGGCGGCCAGCCGGTTCAGGATCGGGTAGATCTGGCCGTAGCTCTCGTTCCAGAAGTGGGCGATCGAGCGCTCGATCAGCTTCTTCACGTCGTACCCGGACATCGGGCAGAGGCTCAACACGCCGAGGATCGCGTGTCGGCTCGTGTTCGCCCGCGGCGTTCGCGTCACCGAGCCCTCAGCAGGCCCACCCCGAGGCTCACGACGCTCACGGCGAGGATCACCGCGCCCCCGTAGATCAGGCCGATCGCGCGGCTCGGCTCGGTGGCGGTGGGCGCCAGGACGGAGAAGAAGAACCCGGCCGAGATCAGGATGCCCGCGAGGGGGGCGCCGATCCGGACGAGCCACTGGATCGGAGTCGAGAGGCGGGCCGCGTCGACCAGGATCTGACAGACCAGGGACAGGATCGTGAGGACGCCGGCGTGCGCGTGGCCGGCGCGGAAGAAGTTCTGGCGCAGCGGGTTCGTCATGTAGCCGGACTCCCGGTCGATCAGCGCCGACAGCAGGAACGAGCCGCCGAGCTGGATCGTGGGGACGAGGATGAGCGTTAGTCCGGTCATCATCCTGGTGGCACGACTCATAGGCACCGTCCTCCCGCGCGAGCTGTATATATATATATCTTGAAGATATACATCGAGCAGATGCAAGTCAAGCCGGGTACGGGGCGCGGGTACGTCTGGGGGAGTGGTCAGTCTTCGACGATGGCCGAGAACAATTCGGCCTGACGCCACAGCACGCCGGCAAACGTGCGCCGGTGGATGGGACAGGGGCCCCAGCGATCGAGCGCCGCCAGGTGTTCGGCGGTCGCGTAGCCCTTGTGGCGGGCGAAGCCGTACTCGGGAAACCGCGCGTCGGCGTCCATCATGAGCCGATCACGCGTGACCTTGGCGACGATGGACGCTGCCGCGACGGTGGCGCAGCGGGCGTCGCCGTCGACGAGGTTGCGCTGTGGGCAGGGGAGGTTGCTCAGCGCGACGAAGTCGGTGATGACCAGGTCCGGGGCCACGCAGAGCTGCGTGAGCGCCTCGGCCATCGCGAGCCGAGTCGATTGTAAGATATTGATGCGGTCGATGGTCTCGTGGTCGACGATCCCGACGCCCACCGCGACCGCATGCTCGTCGATCACCCGGAACAGCTCCTCGCGCCGCTCGGGCGTGAGGATCTTCGAGTCCGCGAGCCCCTTGATGCGCCGGTCCGGCGCGATGATCACGGCCGCGGCGACCACCGGCCCCGCTAGTGGCCCACGCCCCGCCTCGTCGACACCGGCGATCCGCCCGACACCAGCCCTCCAGGCCTGAGCCTCGTAGCGGTACGGCGCCGACGAGAACGTCACCGGCGGTCGAAGCTCACTGTTCGGTGGCTTCAGCGACGGTGGCGGGCACCAGGGGCGCGCGCTTCTCTTTGAGGCGCGCCGCCTTGCCGGCCAGCCCGCGGAGATAGTAGAGCTTCGAGCGCCGCACGCGGCTGCGTCGGACGACCTCCACCCGCTCGATGCGCGGCGAGTGCAGCGGGAACGTCCGCTCGACGCCGACACCGTACGAGATCCGCCGCACCGTGAACGAGGCACGGGCTCCCTCGCCGCGCCGCCTGATCACGATGCCCTCGAAGAGCTGCGTCCGCTCCTTCTCGCCCTCGATCACCTTGACATGCACGCGCACCGTGTCCCCGGGCACGAACCCGCCCCGGTCCTTCTTGAGCTGCGCGGCTTCGACCAATCCAATCGCGTCCATCACCACAGTCCCTTTCTGTCTTTCATAGGCTCGCCTCGCCCGGCGGGGCCCCCGCCCCGCGACGGTCTGCGGCTCGCACTTCCATAGGCTCGCCTCGCCCGGCGGGGCCCCCGCCCCGCGACGGTCTGCGGCGCCTACTTCTCGTCGAGCTGCTCAGGCGTCTCGCCGCGCTCGAACCGCTCCACCAGCCTTCGCTCGTCGGGCGTCAGGCTCGCCGTCGCCAACAAGTCCGGGCGCTTGCGCCACGTGAGCCAGATGGCCTGCACGCGCCGCCAGCGCGCGATCCGCGCGTGGTCGCCCGAGAGCAGCACCGCCGGCACGCGCGCGTCCCGGTACTCCTCGGGCCGCGTGTACTGCAGCGGCTCCAGCAGCCCGTCGGCGAACGACTCGCGCTCCGCCGCGCCCTCGGCGCCCAGCACGCCGGGTAACAGGCGCGTCACCGCGTCCGTCACCACCAGCGCCGGCAGCTCGCCGCCGGTTACGACGTAGTCGCCGATCGAGATCGCGTCGTCCGCGAGCCGCTCGTTCACGCGCGCGTCGACGCCCTCGTATCGCCCGGCCAGGAGGATCAGGTGCGTTGCGCTCGCCAGCTCGCCCGCCACCTTGTGGGTGAATGCCCGGCCCCGCGGGTCCATCAGCACGACGCGCGCGCCCGGCGTGCGCAGCGCCTCCACCGCGGCGAAGAGTGGCTCGGGCTTGAGGACCATGCCGCCGCCGCCGCCGAACTGATAGTCGTCGGTGACGCGGTGCCGACCCTCCGCGTAGTCTCGGAGATTGACCACCCGGATGTCAACGAGTCCGCGCGCCCGCGCGCGCCCGAGCATCGACTCCGCCAGTACCGGCTCGACCATCCCCGGGAACAGCGTCACGATGTCGATGCGCATACGCGGCGCCGCCCCTACAGCTCGAGCAGCCCGTCGGGCGGCCGGATCACCACACGCCGCGCCGCGATGTCTACCTCGACCACGATGTCCGCCACCGCCGGGATCAAGCGCTCGCGCACGCCGTCGGTCACCACCCACAGGTCCTGAGCGGGCGACTGCTCGATCCGGGCGACCTGCCCCACCTCGCGCCCGTCGTCCGTGAGGACGCGACAACCCTCGAGCTGCCACGGATAGAAGCTGCCTGGCGGCAGCGGCAACGCCTCACCCTCGGGCAGGGCCAGGAGGTGTCCCACCAGCGCCCCGGCCGCCTCGACTGTCTCGCAGCCGGCCAGCGTGACGAGGACGGCGGCGCCCTGCCGGCGCGCGCCGGTGATCCGCCGCCGCTCGCGCGTGTCGCGCGCCCGGTCCCAGAGCACGCAGTCGGTGACGTTCTCGAACCGCTCGGGGTGATCCGTCAGCGGCGTCACGCGCACCTCGCCGCGTAGCCCGTGGGTGCGCGCGATCTCGCCGATGACCACGAGCGCGCCGTCGCGCCCGGTGTTCGGCCAGGTCACCGCCCGATCCTTACTTCGGGTCGGGCGACTTCGGTTCCGGCGCGTTCGCGATGAGCCGGCGCACCGTGTTCGACGGCTGCGCGCCCTTCTTGATCCACGCCTCGACCTTCGCCCGATCGATCTTCACGGTCGGCGGCTCGGTCAGCGGGCTGTAGTGACCGAGCACCTCGATGAAGCGCCCGTCGCGCGGTGAGCGCGAATCCGCCACCACCACCCGGTAGGCCGGCCGCTTCGTCGTTCCCATTCGTCTCAGTCGAATCGTCACTGCCACGATCTCACCCCCTCGGCATCGGAAATCCGGGCAGGTTCTTCATGTTGCGGGGAAGCTTCCCCTCCATGCCCTTGAACTGCTTCATCATCTTTCGGAGCTGGGCGAACTGTTTGAGCAACCGGTTCACGTCCTGCACGCTGCTGCCGCTGCCGCGCGCAATCCGCTGGCGTCGGCTGCCGTTGATGATCTCGGGATTGTGCCGCTCGCCCGGCGTCATCGAGCCGATGATCGCGTCGAAGCGGTCGAGGTCGGCCGACTCGCCGTCCATGTCCTTGGGCGCGCCCTTGAGCATCTTCCCGAACGGCAGCATGCCGAGGATCTGATCGAGCGGTCCCATCTGGCGAAGCTGCTTGAGCTGATCGCGGAAGTCCTCCAGCGTGAACGCGTCCTCGCGGAGCTTCCGCGCCAGCGCCTCCGCCTTCGCCTGGTCGACGGTCTCCTGCGCCTTCTCGACGAGCGACAGGACGTCCCCCATCCCGAGGATGCGCGAGGCCAGGCGGTCGGGATGGAACGGCTCGAGCGCGTCGGTCTTCTCGCCCACGCCGACGAAGGCGATCGGTCGCCCGGTCACGTGCCGAACGGAGAGCGCGGCGCCCCCGCGCGAGTCGCCGTCGAGCTTGGTGAGGACCACCGCGTCGATGCCGACCGCCTGGTTGAAGCGGTCGGCAACCGTGACCGCGTCCTGGCCGGTCATCGCGTCGACGACGAGGAGCACGTGGTGTGGCGCGACCTGCGTGCGGATCGCCTTCAACTCCGCCAGCAGCACCTCGTCGATGTGAAGGCGTCCGGCCGTGTCGAGGATCAGCGGCGTCAGGCCGCGCGCCGCTGCTTCCTCGCGCGCCGCGCGACAGATCTCGAGCGGTGTCTGCCCGGGCGCGCCGGTCACCGGAATCGACAGTTGGGCGCCGAGCGTCCGCAGCTGCTCCATCGCGGCCGGGCGCTGCGTGTCGGCGGCCGCGAGCAGCGGATGCTGTCCCTGCTTCGTGTAGTGGCGCGCCAGCTTCGCGGCGGTCGTGGTCTTGCCCGAGCCCTGGAGGCCGATCAGCATGATGACCGTCGGCGGGTGCGACGCCATCGCGAGCCGGTGCCCGCTGCCGCCGAGCAGCTCGACCAGCTCTCCGTGGACGACCTTCACCACCTGCTGTGCCGGCGTGAGCGAGGCGAGGACGTCCTGGCCGACCGCCTTTTCCTTCACGCGGTCGATGAAGGCGCGGACCACCTTGAAGTTGACGTCCGCCTCCAGGAGCGCGACGCGGATTTCGCGGAGCGCCTCCTGGATGTTCTCCTCCGACAGTCGGCCGCGGCCGCCGAGCTTGTCGAAGATCGCTTGCAGTCGAGTACCAAGAGAGTCGAGCATGGGAAACCCAACTCTACGGAACTATGCGCGGAATTTCAACAACTCCTGCGGGTCCTGTATACTTCTCGTTTTGGGGGAACCCGATGGCCATCAGGCTGGTCGCGGTCGCGTTCGTGGCGTTGGCGCTGCAGCTCACCGGCGCTGAGCCCGTCTGCGCTCAGGGGAATCCCGCCAATCCCGCCGACGGGATCAACAATCCCCACCCCGTCATGCCGTGGTCGTCCAGCCGCAGAGTCGACTACGGGCAGGCGGTCCGGTACATCGAGGTGCCGGCCCAGTACGTCGTCATCACGGTGCCGGTCCCCCTGGCCGACGGCGTGCCGCCGCGAAGCGAGTCGCAGGTGCAGACGATCCCCGGGTACTACGTCACCGAGACGACCACCGGCTATTGGTACCCCGAACGGTGGACGCTCTGGCAGCTCAACGCCGGCGTCTATCAGTGGGCGAAGCTCCCCCAGGAGTTCCGCAGGAAGTAGTCGGGCGACGTCCGCGCCCGGCGCTCAGTACGCGGGTGGCGCGTAGATCGTGACGAAGAAGAGCGGCTGTGCCCCCGGGTTCTTCGTGCCCGCCGGAATCATCACGAGCGCGCCGGCAGCGGCGCGACGCTCCTTGTCGCCGATGCGCACCAGCGCCTCGCCTTCGACCACGTAGATCACCTGATCGCCGGCGTGCTCCTCCTCGGGGCCGACGTCCTCGCCAGGGCCGATCGTCATGACCGCCGTCTGGCTGCGGGAGGTTTGCTGGAGCACGCGGAAGAAGCTCCCGCGGTGGGCGAGCGCGTCGACGACGTCCATCGCGTTACGACGCCGTCGCGGCGGAGCGGAGCGCCCTCACCGCGGCGGCGGGGTCGGCCGCGCCGAAGACCGCCGAGCCTGCCACGAGCGTCGTGGCGCCGTCCTCCGCGAGGGACTTCGCGAGGTCGACCTTCACGCCGCCGTCGACCGAGACGTCCACCGGCCGCGCGCCCAGGAGCCTCTTGATCTCGCGGATCTTCCGATGGGCCGTCGGGATGAACGACTGGCCGCCGAACCCCGGGTTCACCGACATCACCAGCACGAGGTCGAGGTCGTCGAGCACGAACTCGAGGGCCGA
>QHSL01000125.1 GCA_003220435.1 Candidatus Rokuibacteriota bacterium
AGCCCTCCACGTACTCCGTCGTGTCCTTGGTCCGAGCGCCGTCACCAGCCACGGCGACGAAGAGGTGGGACTCGACTTCGAGCAGGTCTGGTGCGACGTCGCGGCGTTCGAGCGCGCGATCGTGGACGGGCAACTGCGCGATGCAATCGAGTTGTATCGGGGAGGTCTGCTCGAAGGCTTCTTCATCTCGAACGCGCCGGAGTTCGAGCGTTGGCTCGAAACGGAGCGTGACCGACTGCGGTCAACGGCGGCGGGAGCTGCGCGGGAGTTGGCCGAGCGAGCAACGGAGAACGGGGACACAGCGGGCGCAGCGGAGTGGGCCAGGCGCGGACTGCGACTCGCACCGCTCGACGAAGGCCTCATGCAGCGGCTGATCGAAGCCCTCGACCGACTGGGCGACCGCGCGGGCGCCGTGCGAGCCTACGACGATTTCGCCCAGCGGCTCGGTCAAGAACTCGAAGTGCGGCCCTCCGCCGAGACCCAGGCGTTGCTGGCCGGAGTGCGGGCGCGCGTGCAGGTGGCGCGACCCGCCGCGCGGCCCGAGGCGCGTTCACCGCTTCCGCTCGCGGCTGTCCCTTCGAACCGCCGGTGGGCGAGGCTCGTAATGAGCGTGGGTCTCCCGGCGGCAGCGGCCCTGGTCCTGCTGGTCGGGTTGAGCGTAAGAGGCCGGTCGCATCCCCCGACCCCACCCTCCAGGAACGCCCAGGCGTACGACTTGTACCTGCGCGCCAACATGCTCGTCAACCAGCGTCAGAATCGAGAGAACGACTCGGTCGCGATCACGTTGTTCGAGCGCATCGTGGCACTGGACCCGAGTTTTGCCGCGGCGCAAGCCGGGCTGGCGCGAGCCTATGCGCTGCGGGTGAGCGAATTCGCTCCGGGGGACACGGCGGCGCTGCAACGAGCCCAGGTGGCCGCGGAGAAAGCACTTCGCCTCGACCCGAATCTCGCGGAGGCCCACCAAGCCCAGGCCCGCCTGCTGTGGGGGCCTTCAAACCACTTCTTCCACGAGCGAGCGATCCAGGAAGACCGCCGCGCCTTGAGCCTCGACTCGAACATGGACCGGGCGCATCAGCATCTAGGGAATATCTACCTGCATATCGGACTGCTCGACGAAGCGATTGTCGAGCTTCAGAAGGCGCTCGCGATCTCGCCTCGCGAAGACAACGCCTTGCGACGCATCGCGGAGGCGCGCGCGTATCAAGGGCACTATGACGACGCACTAAGAATCCTGAGCCAGGTAGACCCTGAAGCCAACCCGCCATACTGGTACTATGAGATGGCGGTCGTGCTTCTCCATTTGCGTCGGAGCGACTCGGCGTTCGCGTTGATAGGAAACTACCTGCAGACGCATCCCGAGGACCGAGGTGGTGTCGTGACCAGCGCGCGCGCCGTGTGGTTCGCTGCAGCAGGCGACGCTCAGCGGGCCGAGCAGGACATTCAGACCGCGGTCCGGAAGGGGAAGGGATATATCCACTTTCATCATGCCGGATATCACATCGCGTTGGCGTACGCGCTGCTTCACCGGCCCGACTCGGCGGTGCAGTGGCTTCATCGGGTGGCAGAGGGCGGGATGCCCTGCTATCCGCTGTTCGTAAGCGATCCGTTCCTGAACAACATCCGGAGCGATGCTGGGTTCGTCGCGTTTTTGCGGGAGCAGAAGGCGCAGTGGGAGCGGTGGCAGGCGACGCTGCCGCCCAAAGGATAGGTTCCGACGAACCGCGCGTTCCTTCTCCTCCTCCTGCTCGGTGTCGGTCCGCTCGCGGCGCAAGGCGTGACTACGGCGTCTGTCCGCGGCGCGGTGCTCGGAACCGATGGCGCCCCGATCGAAGCCGCCGCCGTTCTGCTCACAAACCTCTCGACCGGCGAGCGGTGGCAGGCCCTTACCAGTAGCGCCGGCCGTTACTTCGTCGATGGAGTCGCGGTCGGTGGGCCATACGTACTCGAGGTTCGTCGAGTGGGCTTTCGGTCGCTGCGGCGGACTGGAATCACGTTCGCGTTGGGCCAGCGATTCATTGCCAACTGGGCGCTCGAGCCCGCCGCGACCGAGCTCGAACCGGTGACAGTCGAGGTCGCCGCCGACCTCATTGGTCGGACCGGTCGCGCCGGGCCCGTGGTCGTGGTTTCGGAGTCGGCGCTCGCGCGGCTGCCCACCCTCTCGCGCGATTTCGCCGACCTCGCCGTCTTGAGTCCGCACGTCGCGCCGCGGCCGCTTGGCGGGGTCTCGATCGGCGGCCAGAATCAGATGTACAACGCAATCCGGATCGACGGCGGCGAGAACGCCGACCAGTACTACGGACGCGAGCCGGGCGGCGCAAGCCCGATCGGCGGATTGCCGCAGGTTCTGCCCCGCACCATTTCGCTCGAAGCGGTGCACGAGTTCCAGGTGCTCGTCACACCGTTCGACGTACGCGAAGGGGGCGCCGCCGGCGGGGTTCTCAGCGCGGTGACGCGCTCGGGCTCGAACACCGCTCGCTACTCGCTGTTCACTTCCTTCGCGAACCAGGATATCGCCGGCAGCGGCGCGGTGGCGCCCGACGTCACGACCTGGCAGTGGGGCGGCAGCGTGAGCGGACCCATCGTGCGAGACCGAGTCCATTACTTCGCGAGCGCCGACTTCCAGGCTCGCGCGGTGCAGGACCGCGGCCCGTTCATCAGCGACACGGCGGGCGGAGCGGGTCTTGCGCGCATCGGCATTTCGTACGCGAGCGCGGCGAGGTTCCAGCGCATCCTCGCGGACACATACGCGTTGAAGCCGGGCACGCTGGGCCCCGTGAACGGGCGGGTGCCGGCGCAGGACCTGTTCGCAAAGATCACCGCGCAGATCGGCGCAGCCAGTCACCTCGAGATATCGCACCACTATTCGCACGCAGCCCGCCGCAACTTTCTCGATGCCGGCCTGATCGGCTACGTTCCCGGCGCGATCACCAGTCGCGGCTTCGGCTACTACGGGCTGTCCTCCGTCGGCGAGGAGGACCGCACGACGGCGCAGACCTCGCGTCTCATCTGGCGGGCCCAGGTGAACAGCCGCTGGTCGAACGAGCTGATCCTGAGCTACGAATGGCTCCGGGACGACTGCCTCCCGAACGCAACCTTTCCGCGCATTGTCGTGCTGATCGGCTCGAGCCAGCTTGTCGCCGGCCCCAACTTTTTTTGTCCGACAGACACCGTCACGCAGCGCGCGTTCGAGTTCACGGACAACGTCACGTTCGCGCTGGGCCGGCATGTCGTGACACTGGGCACGCACGACGAGCTGTTGCACTTCCACGACGCCATCCTGCAGCAGTCGCCAGGCTTCTGGACCTTTCCCAGTCTCGACTCGCTGGCTGCCGGCCGGGCGCAGCGTTACGAACGCTCGCTGCCCGGTCCGTTGGGCGCGGGCGTCGACTTCGCGGTGCGCCAGGCGGGCGCGTACCTGCAGGATTCGTGGTCGCCGAGCGCACGGATCCTGGTGGCGGTGGGCGTGCGGCTCGACGTACCCTTTCTTCCGAACACGCCGGTAACGATCGCCGCACTCACCGATTCCTTCGGAGTCGAACCGGGAAGCAAGCCGACCGGCAACGCGCTGTGGTCACCGCGCGTGAGCGCGACGTACCGCCCCGGGGGCGACGACCGCACCGTCCTGCGCGGCGGGATCGGCTTGTTCGGCGGCCGGCCGCCCTACCGGTGGATCGGAAACGTCTATCGCGACGGTGGGCTGCAAGAGGAGCTGCTCGTGTGTCGTCGGCCGGCCGTGCCGCTGTTCACTCCAACCACGCAGCCCGCGACATGCCTGGACAGCACGGGAGCCGTTCCCGCGGTCAGCTTCATCGATCGCGGCGTCAGGTTTCCGCAGAACCTCAAGATTACCCTGGGCATCGATCGCGAGCTCGCCAGCGGCCTGCTCGGCACCCTGGAGCTGCTCTATACGCGTGGCATCCAGGAGCTGTACTTCACGGACGTGAATCTGAAGCCTCCGTTCTCGGTCGAGGCGGGTGAGGGCGGGCGCGCCATGTACGGCACGATCGATGCGGGCCCGTCCACCAACCCCAACGCCCACCCGTTTCGCCGCGACACGACGCTGCTCCAGGTGATTCGCGTTTCGAACCGGAGCGGCGACCAGGCGTACTCCCTCGCGGCGCGATTGGAGCGGCGATTCCGGAGCAGTCGCCTCAGCGCAACGTACGCGTACGCGCACGCACGCGATCTCTTCTCCCTGAACAACTTCAACGCGCGCCCGACCCTCCAAGGCACGCCGCTCGACGGGACACTCGAAGACCGGCGCCTGGCCACGTCCTTGTTCGACACACCCCATCGGGTCACCATCACGGCGATGTTCCAGCTCCCGTTCAACATGGGGGCGTCGTTGCTGTACAGTGGCAGCTCAGGAACGCCGTTTTCGTACATCGTCAACGGCGACGCGAACGCCGACGGGATCGGGGAGCGGGTCGTCAAGAACGACCTCGTCTACGTGCCGCGGGACTCGCTCGACATCAGGCTCGTCGCGGAATCGACCTATGCGCAGCTCAACTCCTTCATCGAAAGCGAGCGATGCCTGCGCGACCAGCGCGGCCGAATCCTGCGGCGTAACAGCTGCCGCAATCCTTGGGTCGGTGGGTTGAACGCCCGGCTGACCAAGATGGTGGGGTTGCGGAAGGGACAGTCGCTGGAGATCGGCGCGGACGTCTTCAATGTCCTGAATTTGCTCAACGCGCGCTGGGGTCAGTACCGCTACACGGTGTTGGGGCCCTCCGTGCAACTGCTGACACTGCGTGGCTACGAGGCCGCGAACCAGCGCGGTATTTACGCACCGATCCCGGTCGTGAGGAATCGGGTCCTCGAGGACGCCTCGCGGTGGCAAGCTCTGCTTTCCGTGCGGTATCTCTTCTGATGCGGAGTCGGGACGGCGGGATTTGAATGCAACGGCCTCCATGCGGGGCCGTTGTTTTATCGGCACCTACGTGCCTCCAAAGGACCGCATTGGCACGCATGGGTAGCGATGGACCGGCAAACATTACGGCAAACACATTCAGCGGTTATGATGATTTAGGAATTCGTGAATAGGCAGGTCTTTCTAATTCGCCGTTAGGACCTAGCTCCACATGGCGGATCACTCAGAGCGCGTGCGGGCGTCCCTTGCGGGCCGCTACACGATCGAGCGCGAGCTCGGTCGCGGCGGGATGGCCACGGTCTATCTCGCTCGCGATCTGAAGCACGACCGCCTGGTCGCGGTCAAGGTGCTCCGCCCCGAGCTTGCCGCCGTCCTCGGCGCCGAGCGGTTCCTGCGCGAGATCCGTCTCACGGCACAACTGCAACATCCGCACATCCTGACGCTGATCGATTCGGGGGAAGCGGACGGATTCCTCTACTACGTGATGCCGTATGTCGAGGGCGAGAGCCTGCGCCAGCACCTGGAGCGGGAGGCCCAGCTCCCCCTCGACGAGGCGTTGCGGATCACCCGTGTCATCGCTTCGGCCCTCGACTTCGCGCACGCACGCGGCGTCAT
Organism: Candidatus Rokuibacteriota bacterium; assembly: GCA_003220435.1. Lineage (GTDB taxonomy): Bacteria > Methylomirabilota > Methylomirabilia > Rokubacteriales > CSP1-6 > AR31. The sequence goes on from QHSL01000125.1 coordinate 5,486, forward strand.
CCATCGCGATATCAAGCCCGAGAATGTCATGCTCCACCAGGGCGAGCCGATGGTGGCGGACTTCGGGATCGCACTCGCGGTGAGCACGGCGGGGCAGGAGCGGCTCACCGAGACGGGCATCTCTGTTGGGACCCCTGCCTACATGAGTCCCGAGCAAGTGAGCGGCGAACGCACGCTCGATGGCCGAAGCGACCAGTACAGCCTGGCGTGCGTGCTGTACGAGATGCTGGCGGGGGAGCCGCCCTACACCGGCCCAACAGCGCAGGCCATCTTCGCGAAGCGCTTGACCGAGCCGATACCGCACCTTGGCACGGTCCGCCCCGTTTCACCAGCAGTGGAAGCCGCCGTCACCAAAGCGCTTGCGAAAACGCCGGCCGACCGGTTCGCCACGGCAGGAGCCTTCGTCGCAGGGCTCACGGCCGGCTCGACTCGGGCGACGCACGTCCAATGGCGGCCCGTAGGGACTGCTGTGGCGGTGCTGATCATCATCGGTGGCGCGGCAGCGTGGTTCTTTGCGTCCCGGACTTCCAGAGTCGGTCAGGACCACGCCAACGTCGCACCCTTCACGAGCTCGCCCGGTCAGAAGGCTGGTCCGGTCTTCTCGCCGGGTGGCAACGAGATCGCATATGCCTGGCAGGGCGAAAACGACGACAATGCCGACATTTACGTCAAGTTGATTGGCGCGGGCGATCCGCTCCGACTTACGAGCAGTCCCGCTGTAGAATCCTGCCCCGCATGGTCCCCCGACGGCCGTTACA
>QHSL01000102.1 GCA_003220435.1 Candidatus Rokuibacteriota bacterium
TGTCGAGGGCCACCGACCCGACCACCAGGAGATCAGCCATGTTGTAGCGGGCTCCGTGAGGCCGGCTTGGACCGAGGGTGGCCTGATCGAGACGCGAGCCGGCTCCGGTCGCGCGGACGCTGCTTTTCGGTCTGCCAGTACTTGTCGAGGAGCAACGCGAGCTTCTTGCGGGTCGCCGGGGGCACGACGCTCGGCGCCGTGATGACGGCGTTCTTCATCAGGCTCGGGCACGGGCACGTGCGCGGCGGCGCGATCGACGGGATCACCCGCCGCAGCACGTCCTTCGCGGTGGCGACGTTCTTCAGGAGGTTCTGGATGACTGCCTCGACGGTGACGGCCTCGTGGGTCTCGTGCCACACGTCGTAGTCCGTGGCGAGCGCGAGCGTCGCGTAGCAGAGCTCCGCTTCCCTGGCGAGCTTGGCCTCGGGCATGTTGGTCATCCCGATGACGTCGACCCCCCAGCTCCGGTAGATGCGTGACTCGGCCTTGGTCGAGAACTGCGGCCCCTCGATGCAGATGTAGGTACCCCCCCGATGAACCGTCGCCGTTGTCTGGTGCGCCGCCTTGTCGAGCGCCGCCGCCAGGTCAGGGCAGACGGGCTCGGCCATGCCGATATGCGCGACGATCCCGTCGCCGAAGAACGACGACACACGGCGCTTCGTCGCGTCGAAGAACTGGTCGGGAATGACGAGATCGAGCGGCCGGATCGCCTCCTTCATGCTGCCCACGGCCGAGATCGAGATCACCCACTGCACACCGAGCGAGCGGAGCCCCCAGATGTTGGCGCGGAAGTTCAGCTCGCTCGGCATGACCCGATGCCCGCGGCCGTGGCGCGGCAGGAACACGACCCGCCGGCCGGCGAAGCGGCCCACGCAGTACGCGTCGGATGGATCTCCGAAGGGGGTGCTGATCTTGCGCCATTTGACATCGGTGAGGCCCTCGAGCTCGTACAGCCCGCTGCCGCCGATGACGCCGATGGCCGCGTCGGCGAAGGACTCCGTTGCTCGAGCTGCGGTCATGCGAGCTCTCCCACGGTGCGGTCGCCCGTCGCGGCCGTGACGCGGAGCCGGACGAGCCTTCTCATGAGCGTCGACGGACCCGGGAACGCCACCTCGACGTAGTTGCCGGTGAGCCCCACGAGCCAGCCCGTCGCCCTCTCGCGCGTGTCGAGCACGAGCACGTCCTCGACCGCCCCGACGAGACCCCGGCGGAACTCGGCGTTCTTCGTTCGGCCGAGCTCGCGAAGCGCGCGGCTTCGGCGCGTGATCAGACGCGGCTCCGTCTGGCCGCCGAGGCGAGCGGCCTCGGTGCCCCGGCGCGCCGAGTATGGAAAGACGTGAAGGTAGGAGAACGGGAGCTCCCGAATGAGCGCGATCGTCTCCGCGAGGTCCGCCTCGCTCTCGCCGGGGAAGCCCGCGATCACGTCGGCGCCGAGCCCGAGCCGCGGGCGCGTCGCGATCAGTCGCTCGACGAGCGCCCGGTACATGCGCGTGTCGTACGGGCGCCGCATCAGACGGAGCACGCGGTCGCTGCCGCTCTGGAGCGGGATGTGGAAGTGCGGCGCGATCGCCGGCGTCGACGCCACGACCTCGACGAGCTCCGACGTGAAGTACGCCGGCAGCAGCGACGAGAGCCGGATCCAGCGGAGCCCGGGGATCTCGGCGAGCCGCCGAAGCAACGCGGCCAGGCTCGTCCGCGGGAGAAGGTCGGCGCCGTAGTGGCCCAGGTCGACGCCGGTGAGCACGAGCTCGGGGTGGCCGGCCGCGACCAGGCGCTCCGCCTGATCGAGCACCCGCTCCGGGTCGAGGCTTCGGCTGACGCCGCGCGCGAACGGCACGATGCAGAATGCGCAGCGGTGCTGGCAGCCGTCCTGGACCTTCAGGAACGCGCGCGACCGCCCGCTGATCCGGCCGATCGGCGCCGCGTCGACCGTGCGGGCGCGCGCGATGTCGGAGACGTGGACTCGATCTGCGACCAGTCCGTCGAGCAAGTCCGGGAGCCGATGCTTGTCGCCGTTGCCGACGACCAGGTCGACCTCCGCCATCGCGGCGACGGCGCCCGGGCTGGTTTGGGCCCAGCACCCGGTAACGACCAGCGTCGCGCGGTCGCTCACCCGGGCCGCCCGGCGGATCATCTGGCGGTCGGAGAACTCGGCGCGCGCGGTGACCGTGCACGTGTTGACGACGACCACGTCCGCGGGCTCGTCGAAGGCCACGGTCCTGAAGCCGCGGGCCTCGAGCGCCGCCTGGATCTGCTGCGTGTCCACCTGGTTGAGGCGGCACCCGAGCGTCGCGAACGAGACGGTGCGCGCCGCGGTCTCAGCCATCGACCGGCGCCTCTCGACTCTCCCAGAGCTGGCCGCACGCGGCGCCCACGTCCTCGCCTTTGCTCCAGCGGACGGTCGTCGTGATGCCGGCGTCGAGCAGGACCGACTGGAACGCGAGGATCCGCGCCAGCGGCGGCCGCCGGAACGCGGCCCCCTCCCAGTCGTTGAACGGGATCAGGTTGACCTTGGACCGCACGCCGCGCAGGAGGCGCGCCAGCCGGTGCGCGTCGTCGAGCGAGTCGTTGACGTCCTCGAGCATGACGTACTCGAAGAACACCCGCTGCCGCGAGGCCAGCGGGTAGCGCTTGACGGCACCCATGAGCGCCGCGAGATCGAAGGACCGGTTCACCGGCATCAGCCGCTCGCGCGCCTCGTCGGACGCGGCATGCAGCGAGATCGCGAGGTTCACCTTGAGGTCCTCCCGTCCGAGCTTCTCGATTCCGGGGACGAGGCCGACGGTCGACACGGTGATCCGGCGCGGCGAGTATCCGACCCCGAGCTTCGCGTCGGTGAGGATGCGCAGGGCCTTCACCAGCGCGGCGTAGTTCGCGAGCGGCTCGCCCATGCCCATGAACACGATGTGGGTCGCGCGCCTTCCCCCGTCGAGGAGCCGGTTGGCCGCGAGGACCTGGCCGACGATCTCGCTCGTGGCGAGGTTCCGCTCCAGGCCCATCACGCCGGTCAGGCAGAACGCGCAGGCGAAGCCGCATCCCACTTGCGTCGACACGCAGAGCGTGAGGCGACCGTCGTCGGGCATCAGCACCGCGCTGATCCGGCTCCCGCCTTCCAGGGCGAACACGAGCTTCTGACTCCCGTCCAGCGAGGGCGTCAGCCGCTCGGGCTCGGGAACGTCCACGAACGCCACCTCGGCGAGGCGCGCGCGGAAGTCCTTCGGCAGATCGGTCATCGCCTCGAGGTCGAAGACCGACTTCCGATAGATCCACATCGCGAGCTGGCGGCCGCGATAGCGCGAGGCGCCGAGCTCGACGGCGAGGTCCTCGAGCTCGGAAGGTAGCTGACCCGCGAGATTCACGCGCGACATCCTGGGAAGGATATCACGGCGATCACGGGCAGGTTTTCACCGGAAGCGCGTCTGAGGGTTTTCCACTAGCGCTGCGACGGGCCCGTGGATAACCGTGTGCATCGCGAGACCTCGCGAACGATTTTTCACCGGGTTAGAGCAGTTGGCTCATTCGATGAGCACCGACGATCCGGCCAAGAGGGCCTCGATCTGCCGCGGCAGACCGAAGAGCCGGATCCGGTCGCCCTCGCGCAGCACCGTATCGGCCGACGGGTCGGCGACGACTTCGCCGGTCGCGCGCTCGACCGTGATCACGTTGACGCCGAAGCGCTCCCGGATCCTCGCCTCGCCGAGCGAGCAGCCGATGAGGTCGCCACCCCGCAGCGTGACCACCCGCAAGCGCGGCAAGCCGACCGCCACGCGCGCCGGGGCGACCGGCGCCGGAGCGCGCGCTTCGGGCGCGGCGCTCTCCATCGCGCCTCGAAAGCTGTTGAGGTAGGCGAGCACGCGCTCGCGCGGCAGCGACAGGCGCTCGAGGGCGTGGCGGATCAGGGTCGACGCCGCCTCCTGCTCCGGCTGGATCACCTCCGCGGCGCCCGCCTCGATGAGCCGGCCGCGCCACGCCAGATCGTTCACACGCGCCAGGATCGGCACCGTGGGATTGAACGCGCGGATCCGGCTGACCGCGAGGCGCGAGCGCTCGCTTTCGGGCACCGCCAGGATGACGAGGGCCGCGCGATCGGCGTGGGCCGCGGCCAGGATGATCCGTTGGGCCGCGTCGCCGAACACGGCGGGCACGTTGCGGGCGCGGAGGCTCTTCACGATGTCAGGGTCGGTCTCGATCGCGACGTAGGGGATGCTGAACGTCTCGAGCGCCTCGCCGATCGCGCTCCCGACCCGGCCGAACCCACCAACGACGACGTGGCCTTCGAGATTCCCTGATGGCAGGCCCAACGTCGCCGTAGGCTCGTGACGCGGCGGCCCGAGCCAGCGCGCGACGAGCCGAACGAGCGCGGCGTTGATCAGCACCGTCACCAGCGACGCGGCGAGCGTCGCGCCGTACAGGTCCTGGCCGACGTGGCCGGACTGTCGCGCCACGCCAACCAGGATGAAGGAGAACTCGCCGATCTGCGCGAGACCCAGGCCGACCCGCACGGCGGTGAAGAGCGATTGGCGAAACAGCAGGCCGACGATCGTCCAGATGGCCCAGTTGCCGATCACGATGAGCCCGACCAGCGTCCCGAGCAGCCCGAGGTTGGACGCGACCACGCGCGGGTCGATGAGCACGCCAATCGTCACGAAGAACAGCGCCGTGAACGCGTCGCGCAGCGACAGGACTCGCGCGAGCATCTCGTGGGCGTAGTCCGACTCGTTGATCAGGAGCCCGGCCAGGAACGCGCCAAGCGCCAGCGACAGGCCGGCCGCCTGCGTCAGAGCGGCGGCGCCGAGGCCGATGGCGAGGGTCACCAGCAGGAAGAGCTCGTCGCTCCGCGTCCGCGCCACGCGAGCGAGGATCGGCGGCAGGATGCGACGGGTGAGATAGAAGAAGGGCCCGAGGATCACCGCCGCGGTCAGCAGCGCCTTTCCGATCGCGACCAGCCGTTCGCCCTGCAGCGCCCCGAGCGCGGGGATGAGCACGATCAGCACGACCACGGCCAGGTCCTCGACCAGCGAGATCCCGATCATCACCCGGCCGTGACGCGTGTGGAGCTCGCCGCGGTCGAGCAGCAGCCGGGCCAGCACCATCGTGCTGGCGACGCAGATGACCATACCGACGACGGCGCCTTGCAACGGGCTCCAGCCGAGCACGGCGCCGGTGGCGAGCGCGAGCCCGATCGACATGACGATCCCGAGGGGGGCGCCGACGAGCGCGATCCACTTCACCCCCATGAGGTCCTTGAGCGAGAACTCGATGCCGAGCGAGAACATCAGGAGCACGACGCCGATCTCGGCGAAGGCCTGGAACGTGTGCACCTCGGTGACCGCGGGCCCCGGCGTCAACGGGCTCACCAGGAGCCCGCCGAAGACGTAACCCAGGATCAACGGCTGCTGGGCGAGCCGGGCCAGCGCGCCGCCCAGCACGGCGGCCAGGAAGACGTAGGCGAGGTCCCGGAAGAGGGCGGGTTCGGAGATCATCTATGCGCGCAGCAGGACATAGAGATCGAGCAGGTTCGTGCGCGTCGGGCCGGTGACGAGCAGATCGCCGCTCGCGGCCAGAAATCGATGCGCGTCGTTGTCGGCGAGGGCCGCTCGCGCGTCAACGCCGACCCGAGCGGCCCGGTCGAGCGTGGCGGCGTCGACGATCGCGCCGGCCGCGTCCGTCGGCCCGTCGGAGCCGTCGGTTCCGGCGGCAAGCACGGTGATCCCGTCCTTCGGCTGGAGCTCGAGAGCGGCGGCCAGCGCGAACTCCTGGCAGCGCCCGCCGTTCCCCTTCCCGCGCACCGTCACGGTGGTCTCGCCCCCCGCGATCAGACAGGCCGGAGGCTCGAGCCGGCGCGCGCGCGCGACGAGATCGCGGGCGACGTCCCGCGCCTCGCCCTCGAGCTCGCGCGTTCGCAGATGAGCGCGATAGCCGAGGCGGGTCGCCGTCGCGACGGCGGCATCGGTGATGAGCCGGTTGTTGCCGACCACGACGTTGGTGACGCGCTCGAAGACGCGATCGCCCGGCTTTGGAGTCTCCTCAAGCTCACCCCTGAGCCCGGCCTGCAAGCGGTGCTTGACCGCGTCCGGCGCCTGGCCCTCGACGCCTCGGCGCGCGAGCACGTGCCAGGCATCGGCAAAGGTCGTGGGATCGGGCGCGGTCGGCCCGGAGGCGATCACGTCGAGTGGGTCACCGATCACGTCCGACAGGGCCAGCGTGAGCACGGTCGCCGGCCACGCCGCGCGCGCGAGCTGACCGCCCTTGAAGCGCGAGAGGTGCTTTCGGACCGCGTTGAGCTCGCCGATTGCGGCGCCCGAGGCGAGCAGGAGGCGGGTGACCTCCTGCTTCTCGGCGAGCGTGATCGGCGCGGCCGGCGCCGGCGTGAGCGCGGAGCCGCCACCGGAGACAAGGAACAGGACGAGATCCGGTTCCCCGGCGCCGCGGGCGAGCTCGAGAAGCTTCGCGGAGGCCTGGAGGCCGCGCTGGTCGGGCACGGGGTGACCGGCTTCGGCGATCGCGACGCGCCGGAGCGGGACCGCGCAGCCGTCCTTGACCACGACGAAGCCGCCGGCGACGCGATCGCCCAGAAATTCCTCGGCGGCGGCGGCCATGGCACCGCTGGCCTTGCCGCAGCCCAGGACGAGGACGCGGCCGCGGCCCTTCGGGAGATGGGATCGCACGAGCGGGACCACGTCGCCCGCCTCGAGCGCCGCCTGGAGGATGGCGCGCGCCGCGTCCCGCGGGGTCACGAGCGGAGCTTGAGGAGGCGCTCTCCCGCGTCCCGAAGCATGTCGTCGGTCTTCGGGAAGCAGAACCGGATCTTCGTGCGACCGAGCTCCGGGTGGGCGTAGAACGACGAGCCCGGCACGGTAGCAACCCCGACGTTCTTGATGAGCCACATGGCGAACGCGGTGTCGTCGGGAACGTCGTGTTGTTTCAGAAAGTGGGAGACGTCCGTCAGGATGTAGTAGGCGCCGCGCGGCTTCCACGCGACGAACCCGGCGGCCTCGATGTACCGCCAGAGCAGATCGCGCCGCGCCTGGTAGGACGTCCGGAGCCTGACGTAGTAGTCGTCCGGCAGCTCCAACGCGGTGACCGCCGCTTCCTGCAACGGGTGGGGCGCCCCGACGGTGATGAAGTCGTGGGCGCGCCGGATGCCGACCGCGAGGTCCGGCGGCGCGATCGCGTAGCCGACACGCCAGCCGGTGACCGAGTACGACTTGGAGATCCCGGAGATGGTCACGGTGCGCTCGGCCATGCCCGGCAGCGTCGCGATCGGCGTGTGCCCGAGGCCGTCGTAGACGATGTGCTCGTAGATCTCGTCGGTGATCGCCAGCAGGTCGTGCTTGCGGCAGAGCGCGGCGATCGTCTCGAGCTCGGCGCGCGAGAACACCTTCCCGGTCGGGTTGTTCGGGCTGTTGAAGATGATGGCACGGGTCCGCCGCGTCACCGCACGCTCGAGCCGGTCCGGGTCGAACGAGAAGTCGGGCGGCTCCAGCGGCACGAACACCGGCTGGGCGCCGGAGATGATGCAGCCCGGGCCGTAGTTCTCGTAGAAGGGCTCGAAGATGACGACCTCGTCGCCCGGGTTGAGCACGGCCAGCAGCGTCGCCAGCATGGTCTCGGTGGAGCCGCAGCAGATCGTGACGTGAAGGTCGGGGTCGACCTCCATCCCGTAGAACTTGCGGTACTTGGCGGCGATCGCCCGCCGCAGGCGCGGCGCGCCCCAGGTGATCGCGTATTGATGGAAGTCGCCGTCGATCGCGCGGTGCGCCGCCTCGACCAGCTGTTGCGGCGGCGGGAAGTTAGGCATGCCCTGGGCCAGGTTCACGCCTCCGAGCTGGTCGACGACGCGGGTCATCTCGCGGATGACCGACTCGGTGAAGCCCTGGACCCGCCGTGAGATCTCCACGACGGTGCGACTACGGAACGATCACGTCACGTTCGATGGGGTCGACCTGGACGCCGCGGTCCTTGAGCCACTTGACCCCGCGCTCGAGCGCGCCCTCGTCACCCTCGAGCTCGAGCGCCATCCAGCCGTGGTCAGCCTTCACGTCGGCGCGGCGGATGTTGATCACGAGGTCGAAGTCCTTCACGAGACGATAGACGATCGGCTCCTGGATGAGTGCCGTCGGAAAGGTCAGGCGGACGCGCATGCGGGCCATCGAGAGCACCAGCTCAACGCCCTCCCGCGATCGCGGGAACGATCGAGACCTCGTCGCCGTCCTTCAGCGTCGTCTTCTGGGCCTGGAGAAACCGGATGTCCTCCTGGTTGACGTAGATATTGATGAAGCGGCGCAACTCCCCCGACTCGTCGAGCAGCCGCTCTTTCAATCCCGGGAACTGTCGCTCGAGGTCGGCGACGAGGCTGCCGACGGTGTCGCCCTTGGCCTGGATCTCGGCGTTACCCTTCGTGATCGTGCGCAACGGGGTGGGAATCCGTACGAGCACCGGCATTCGTGTTCCTCCTACGACGTTTGGGACTTGAGATCGGCCAGCGCACGGTCGAAGGCCGACAGCGACGGCTTGATCTTCACGTGCGTCTCCAGGCGGTCCTGGAGGGCGTCGGGCGTCTTCAGGCCGTTGCCCGTGACGCAGATCACGATCGACTCGTCGCGCGGAATGACGCCGCGCTCGATCAGCTTCTTGGCGGCGGCGATGGTGACGCCGCCGGCCGTCTCGGTGAAGATCCCCTCGGTCCGCGCCAGCAGCAGCATCCCCTCGACGATCTCCTCGTCGGTGGCGTGCTCGCCGGCCCCCCCCGATTCCTTCGCGGCCTTGTAGGCGTAGTAGCCGTCGGCCGGGTTCCCGATCGCCAGGGACTTGGCGATCGTGTGGGGTCGCACCGGCACCAGCACGTCCGTGTCGTTCTTGATCATCGTGACGATGGGGCCGCAGCCGAGCGCCTGCGCGGCGTGCATCTTCGTCCGGACGGGCCCGTCGACGAGCCCGAGCGTCTTCAGCTCCTTGATCGCCTTCCAGATCTTCGTGAACAGCGAGCCGCCGGCGCAGGGCACGATAATATGTTCGGGAGTCTGCCATCCGAGCTGCTCGATGATCTCGAATCCGTAACTCTTCGACCCTTCAGAATAGTAGGGCCGGAAGTTCACGTTGACGAACGCCCAGCGGTACTTGTCGGCGATCTCGGAGCACAGCCGATTCACTTCGTCGTAGGTGCCGTGGACGGCGACCAGCGTCGGGCTGTACACCAGCGTTGCGACAATCTTCCCCTGCTCGAGGTCGGCGGGGATGAAGATGTACGACTTGAGCCGGCCCTCCGCCGCGTGGGCGGCGACCGAGTTCGCGAGGTTGCCCGTGGAGGCGCACGCCACGGTGTCGAACCCGAACTCCAAGGCCTTGGTGACGGCGACCGCGACCACCCGATCCTTGAAGGACCACGATGGGTGACAGACCGAGTCGTTCTTCACCCACACCTCGCGGCAGCCCAGCTCGTCGGCGAGGTTCTTGGCGCGGATCAGCGGCGTGAAGCCGACGTGATGGCCGACGGCGGCGGCGCCCTCGATCGGCAGCAGATCGCGGTACCGCCACATGCTCGGCGGCCCGGCCGCGATCGACTCGCGCGTGACCACGCCCTTCAGCGCGTCGTAGCGGTAGTCGACCTCGAGGGGACCGAAACAGAACTCGCAGACGTGGACGGGGGCCGCCGGATAGTGGCGGCCACACTCGCGGCAGCGCAGACCGTTGAGCTTCTCCATTCAAGTCTCCATCGGTAGGGGAATTGAGCCCCGAGTTTTGTTGCACCGACAGCTAGACATTTCCATCACTTAACACTCAACTCCTGTGCATGTCAATGCAGTATGATCCGTGACGGTGCGTCGCGACCGAATTTTCCCCCTCGTGCTGCTCGGCTCGTACGGAATCACCTTCGGCGCCGTCGCGCTCGGCTCGGCGCCCCTCGCCTTCGACGACCACCCGGGACAGCTCTACCGCGTGTGGCACGTCGTCGCGCGCGGAGCGGCGCCGTGGACCTGGAACCCGGACTGGTGGGCGGGCTACCCGGAGCTTCAGTTCTACCCGCCGGGCTTCGCATACGCGGGAGCGCTCCTTCACTGGGTGTCGTTCACCCGGCTGCCCGTCCCGGCCGCGTACCACACGCTCGTCTGGATCGCGTACCTGGCGCCGGGGCTGACGGCGTTTCTCGCGCTGACGCGAATCCTCGGAAGCGGGTGGCGGGCGCTTCCGGGCGCGTTCGTCGCGCTCACGCTGTCCGCGGGCACGACGAGCGGCGTCGAGGGCGGCGTGCACGTCGGCATGGTCGGCGCGCGCCTCGCGTGGGCGCTGATTCCCCTGCTCCTGTTCGTGCTCGTCCCCTGGATCGAGGGGGAGCGGCGGCCGCCCTGGAGCTCGCCGATCCTGATCGCGGCGATCCTGCTGTTTCACCCGGCGGCGCTTCCAGCCGCGGTGGCGTTGATCGCGCTCGCGGCGCTCGCGGGCCCGCCGCGCGCGAGACGACTTGCCGTCGCGTCGGCGGTCCTCGCCGTCGCGGCCGCGCTGACCGCGTTCTGGACCGGCCCGCTGGTCTTCCGCCTCGCGGAGACGCGTGCGCTCGCCTGGGGCGGACCGCCGCGCGTGGGGTTCTTCGGCGTGGTGCTGGGACTTCTGGCCCTGCTCGGGCTCCTGCGGGCGCGCGGCGGCGGGCGGGCGGCACGCGTCGTGGCGGTGCTGCCGTGGGTGATGGTGGTCGTCACGCTCCTCGACCGGTATACGCTCGAGCCGCTCGGAGCCCGCTGGCTCCCGGCCAACCGCGTCGTGGACGGCGCCTGGCTCGCACTGGTCCTCGCGGCTGGCCTCGGATGGTCCGGCCGACACCGCTCGAACGGCGACGAGCCACTCTTCACCGCGACCGTCGAGGCCGAGCCGAGCTGGAGCGTCCGCCACCGCGAGCCGCTGATCGGGCTGGCGGGAGTGCTCGTCCTGGTCGCGGTCTCGCTTGGCGCCGGCGCCAGCACGCTCACGCTCTGGCCTCGTCCCGCCGACTGGCCGTCGCTCGCGACCGTCGAACGAGGCCTGCGACTCGGCGATCTCTGGACGGCGCTGCGCAAGGCGCCGGAGGGGCGCGTCCTGTTCGTGAGATCGGGACTACCGCTGACCTACGGGTCCGGCGCGCGAGAATGGTACCGGCCCCATACTCACGTCACCGCGCTCGCCCCGCTCTACGCCGGGCGAGCGATCGTCAACGGCACGTTCACCCACCCGTCGCCGATTGCGGCGCTGGTGTACCGTGGCGACGCCGGGCGAGCGGCAATCACGCAGCTGGCCGAGCAGCTCGACGGCCGCTCGCTCTTCGGCCGACCTCTGGAGGCGCTCGATCCCACCACCCTCGACGAATACGCCGATCGGCTGGGCATCAGCGTCGTCGTGGCGGTCGACGAAGACGCGCCGGGACTGCGTGGCCTCGACGAGAGCGGTTCGTTCGCGAAGTTACGGGCGCCCGAACCGTTCATCCTCTACGTCCGCCGGACGCCGGTGGCGCTTCCACGCGCCGACCCGTCCGGCCGCTGGACCGTCACGCTCGCCGCCGATCGCGACGCGTGGGTCTCGACGCGCACGACGTACTATCCGCTCTGGCGCGCCAGCGTTCGGGGAACGCCCGTCGAGGCGAGGCGGGGACGCTTCGGCGACCTGCAGGTGCGAACGACCGGGAGCCCGCGCACGCTCGAGCTGGCCTACGGTGCCGGAGCGCCCGAGATCGCGGCAACCATCGTGAGCGCCGTCACCGCCGTCGGGTGGCTCGCGGCCAGCGCCTGGGGAGTCCTTCCTGGCCCGCCTTCGCGAGCGTCGGATCGATCGTGGCTCAGACCAGCGGGTCGTAGTTGAAGTACTGCCCCGACGTCACGTGCGGCACCAGATGATGCTGGAGCGTGCCCGGGAACATCTCGGCGAAGCTCTCGGGCGTCCAGCCCTCCGAATTGTGCACGCGCATGATCGGCCGCTCGTGGCTGAAGAGCATGATCTCCTTGCCGCGCACCCCGAAGACCTGGCCGGTAACGTCGCGCGCCGCGTCGCTTGCCAGGAACACGGCCACCGGCGCGATATGAGCGGGCGAGAGCTTCTTGATCTTCTCGACGCGCGCCTTCTGCGCCTCGGTCTCGGTCGGGATCGTGCCGATCATGCGCGTCCACGCGAACGGCGAGATGCAGTTGGCGGTCACGTTGTAGCGAGCCATGTCGAGGGCGGTCGCCTTGGTGAGGCCGAAGATGCCGAGCTTGGCCGCGGCGTAATTCGCCTGCCCGACGTTGCCGATCAGCCCCGACGTCGACGTCATGTTGATGAAGCGTCCCCACTTCTGCTCGCGCATGAGCGGCGCCGCCGCGCGGGTCACCGCGAAGGTCCCCTTGAGGTGGGTGTTGATGACCCCGTCCCATTCTTCTTCGGTCATGTTGAAGATCATCCGGTCGCGGAGGATCCCGGCGTTGTTGACGACGATGTCGACGCGCCCGAAGGTGTCGACCGCCGTCTTGATGATCGACTGCCCACCGGCCATCGAGGCCACCGAGTCGTAGTTCGCGGTGGCCTTGCCGCCGGCTTTGGTGATCTCGTTGACCACGTCGTCGGCCGGCGCGCTCTCGGCGCCGGTCCCGGCCGCCGAGCCGCCGTAGTCGTTGACGACCACCTGCGCCCCGTGCCGCGCCATCAGCAACGCGATCTCCCGGCCGATGCCGCGTCCCGCTCCCGTGACCACCGCGACCTTGCCGCCGAGCATCATGGGTCTACCCTCCAGGACCTTTCCGAAGCGGGGCTGACGATAGCACATTCGTCTCCAGCGTGAGGGAGGCCCAGCGGAACGTCAGCGGCGAGCGTCGAGCGCCGCAACGAAGGCGCCCGAGAAGACGAACACGACGGCCGAGTAATAAACGAACATCCCGAACGCGACCAGGATTCCCAGCGGCCCGTAGATCTGGCTGTACAGGCCGACTTTCAGGATGTAGAGACGGAAGAGTTGCTTGGCGACCTCCCACAGGACGCTCGCCAGCAGGGCGCCGGCCAGCGCCGCGCCCACCCGCACCCGCCGGCGGGGAACGTAGCGGTAGGCCAGATAGAACATCACCGTGGAGAGCGCGAGGCTCAGCGGCACACCGGTGACCTCGAACCAGCGCGGCGGCACCGGGAGCGTATTGACGGCGGCCGCGCGGAACCAGTGATACAGCCAGGTCACGGTGCTGACGGTGAAGAGGAGCGCGCTCAGCAGCAGCGCCATCCCGGTGTCGCGCGCCAGGCTTCGTAGGACGCCGCCCTCGGTCCGGACGCCGAGGAGCCGGTGCAGGATCAGGCGGGAGGCGCTGAGCAGCGGCGTCGAGAATATCACCAGCACCGCCGTGCCCAGCAAGCCCGACACCGCGCGAGTCTCCACGGTCCGGAGCAGGGCCGCGCCGATCTGCTTCTGGTAGACGGGAAACTGCTGGCTCAGCTGGCCGACGACGTGGCGGCCGGCCTGCTCGCTCGACAGCACGAACCCCACCATCGAGACGCCGAGCAGCAGGATGGGGATCATGCACATCAGGAAGAAGAACGCGAGCCCGGCGCTGAGGAAGAAGCCGTCGGCGACGACGAAGCGAGAGAGTGCCCCCCGGGGGGTCCGGCTCACAGCTGACGGTAGAAGTGGGCGCGGTCGCCTCCCTTCACCTCGCAGCGGCAGACCTTGTTGTCCCGCATCACCTCGAGGGTCAGCGCCTCGCCGGGCTCGTGACGCCACAGGTTCATGTAGAGATCGCGGCGGCTGGCGACGTCCTGGGCGTTGACGGAGACGATCAGGTCGCCCTCCTGCAGCCCGCCGCGATCGCCGGGTCCGTTCGGCACCACGTCCGCGACGACGACGCCCTCCTCGATCACGTGGGCGAAAACGCCCAGCCACGCGCGGCGGCGGCGGCTGACGATCCGACCGTAGCGCACCATCTCGTCGCGGTGCTCCCGATAGATGTCGATCGGGATGGCCAGCGAGCTCCGCGAGATCTCGTTGAGGTTGAGCGACACAGTCCCGACCAGCCGCCCCGTCATCGTGAAGAGACCGCCGCCGCCGTAGCCCGGGTTGGGCGCGTTGGAGACGATGCCCCGGTCGAGGAGGTACTCCCAGTGCGCCTCGAACTCGCCGACGTAGGTGACGACGCCCGCGGTCGCGCGGCGGTCCTGCTCGCCCATCGCGCCCAGCAGCACGACCTCCTGCGATCGCTCGACGGCCTCGCTCGCGCCGACCACGGCGGCGGCGAGTCCCTGCCGCTTGACGCGCAGCAGCGCCAGGCCGACGTCGAAATCCTGCGCGACGATCTCGGCCTTGGCCCGCCGCCCCTTCTGGAAGGCGACGTCGATCGATTGGCCTCCCATGACGACGTAGTTGACGGTCAGGATGAGGCCGGAGCCGTCGACGATCACCCCGGTGCCCAGGCGCTCGTCGCCGAGATGGCGGGTCGAAGGATGCTCGCGCGAGACGTTCGTGTGGATGTGCACGACGCTCCGCAAGAGGTGCTTGACGAGCTCGACCGAGGCGTCCATGGTCGCGGGCTACCTGGGCTTCAAATGATAGCCGAAGAACTCGGCGACCCGGCGACGCGCGTCGGCGAAGGCCGCCGGATCGAACGCGACGGTCGCGCCGCAGCACTCGTTGGGCTTGTTGCGGTTGGCGACCTCCGGCAGATAGGCGCGCGGCTGCCCCACCACGTCGAAGTAGTGGTAGGCCTGCGGGTAGAGGACGATTCGCGCGTCGGCGCCGCGCCGCCGCATGGCCTCGACCATCTCGACGCACGGGCCGGGCGTGGTCCAGTCGTCGGCGTCGCCCAGCAGAACCAGGAGCGGGCGCGTCACCAGCTCGTGGACGAGCGAGTAGCAGCCGCCGGGATAGAAGCCGACTGACGCGCGGAAGCCCGGCTCGGGCAGCACCACGCCTCGCCGCCGGGCCCGCTCGAGGCTCGGACCGTTGACGAGCGCCACGGCGAAGACGCCGCCGTTGGACCAGCCGATCACGCCGACGTGCTGACGATCGACGTAAGGCCTGGTGTGCAGCAGGCGCAACGCGCCCACCGCGTCGTCGAACCGTTCGGTGTTGGGGATGTCGGGAGCCTTCGGGTCGCAGGTGGGCGGAACGCCGCGCGGACTCCAGCTGTCGACCAGCATCGCCACGTAGCCCTGATCGCGGAACCAGCGCGACCATTCGTGGTTCGACTCGGAGATGCCGTGGCAGCCGTGCAGCAGCACGACCGCCGG
Source organism: Candidatus Rokuibacteriota bacterium (assembly GCA_003220435.1). GTDB lineage: Bacteria > Methylomirabilota > Methylomirabilia > Rokubacteriales > CSP1-6 > AR31. The sequence continues at coordinate 15,205 of QHSL01000102.1, forward strand.
GAACGGGCCGGGACCCTCCGGACGCTCCTCCCACGCCGGCACCGTGAGCGGTCGGCCCGGCGTCGCGTTCTGGAAGGTGACTTGCGTGGTGGCGCAGCCGGCGACGACGGTCGAGGCGAGAAGCGCCGCCAGCGCGTGTCGCACCATGAGTTGAGCATACACCGGCTCCCGGTTATCCTGAGCGCGTGACGGAGGCCCTGGCCTAGTCGCGTGCTCACCATCGAGCACGCTCCTCTCCTGTTCGGACGGGACTCGCACCCCGGGCTCATCGCGTACGATCTCGCCGACGCGGGGCGCGGCGTTCGCCTCTATCGCCGCGTGGGCGAGGCGATCGTCACGGAGACCGCGCCGTTCTCGTCCTTCCTGCTGCTGGCCGACCGCGATCTCGTCAAGGACGCGGCGGGCCTCGTCGCCGTCGAGCCGCTCGAGGGGCCGGGCGACCTGAAATGGCGCGCCCGCTTCGGATCGTGGGCCGACGCTCTCGGCGCGCGTGATCGGTGCCGCGACCTGTCCGGCCAGGCGTCGAACCTACCGGGCGCGCCGTATCTCTTCCTGGGCGACTCGATCCACCAGTACCTGCTCGACGCGGGTCGCACATCGTTCGGCGGGCTCGTATTCACGGATCTGCGTCGGCTCGCGCTCGACATCGAGGTGATCACGACCGAGGGCTACGAGTTCCCTAGCGCCGCGCGCCCGGGAGATCGGATCATCGCGGTCGCCCTCGCCGACTCCACGGGCTTTCGCCACGTGGTGCGGGGGGACCGGCTCGACGAGCCGGCGCTCCTGGCGGAGTGCTCGCGGATCATCCGCGAACGCGATCCGGACGTGATCGAAGGTCACAACGTCTTCCGCTTCGACCTCGAGTACATGGAGGCGCGGGCCCGGATGCATCGCGTCCCGCTCGCGTGGGGCCGCGACGGCTCCCTGCTGCGGAGCCGGGTGGCCCGCTTGCAGATCGCCGAGCGCACGATCGGCTACCGGCGCTACGACGTGACCGGCCGCCACATCATCGACACCTACATCCTCGCTCAGGTCCAGGACGCCGGGACGCGCGACCTGCCGGGGTTCGGGCTCAAGGACCTCGCGCGCCACTTCGGCGTCGCCGCCGCGGAGCGCACCTACATCGATCCTGCGCAGATCCCGCGCGAGTTCAGGGACGCGCCCGACCGGCTCATGGCCTACGCTCTCGACGACGCCGTCGAGACGCTCGCGGTCTCCGCGATCCTGGCGCCGCCTTACTTCGCCCAGGCTCAGGTGGTCCCCTTCGACTACCAGTCGTGCACGCTCCGCGGCGCCGCCGCGAAGATCGACGCGCTGCTGCTCCGCGAGTACCTCCATCGGCGTCACGCGGTGCCGCTGCCCGGCCCCGTCGGGCCGGTCGGCGGCGGCTACACCGCGATCCTCCAGGAAGGTGTGGCGCGGCCGGCGCTCCACGTGGACGTCACGTCGCTCTATCCTTCGCTCATGCTGGCGCGGTCGATCGCGCCGGCCTCCGACGCGCTCGGGGTCTTCCCGGCGCTCCTCGAGCGCCTCCGCGAGTTCCGCGTGCACGCCAAGCGACTGGCCCGCGAGTCGCCCGACCCGGCCGAGCACGCGCACCTCGGCGCCCTCCAGCAGTCCTTCAAGATCCTCATCAACGCGTTCTACGGTTACCTCGCCTTCAGCGGCGGGCACTGGAACGACTTCGCGGCCGCTGACCGCGTGACGACCGAAGGCCGGGCCGTCGTCACCGCGATCCTCGATCGGCTGGCCGCGCTCGGCGCCACTCCGGTCGAGGCCGACACCGACGGCGTCTATTTCGTCCCACCGGCCGACCACACGCCCGGCGCCGATGACGGGCTGCTCGCGCGCATCGCGGCCGGGCTGCCCGAGGGGATCCAGCTCGAGCTCGACGGGCGGTACGCGGCGATGTTCAGCTACAAGATGAAGACCTACGCGCTGCTGGACCAGCAGGGTCGCCTGCGCCTCAAGGGCTCGGCGTTCCGCTCGCGCGGCCTCGAGCCCTTCCAGCGCCAGATCATCGAGGAGATCGTCCGCCGCCTCGTGCTCGGGCGCCGTGAGCAGGTCCGGGCGATCATCGATCAGTGGCTCGAAGATTTCGCGTTCCATCGGGTCGAGCCGCGCGCCTTCGCGAGGACCGAGACGCTCCAGGATTCGATCGAGGCGTATCGCGAGAAGGTTCGCGCCGGGGCCCGCCCGGCGTCGGCCGCCTACGAGCTCGCCGACGCATCGGGCCGGCCCGTGCAGCCGGGGGACCAGGTCTCGTACTACGTCGCGGGCCGTGGGGTGAACGTCGCCGTCAACGAGCACGCGAAGCTCGCGAGCCTCTGGGATCCGAAGCGCCCGGACGAGAACGTCGAGTACTACCAGGCCAAGGTCCGGGAGATCTGGGACCGCTTTCGCACGTTCGCCGAGCTCGAGGGGCTTCGGCCCCCGATCGCGGAGCCCGAGAGCCCGCAGCTGACCTTGTTCTAGCTCCTACCAGGAGAGGTGGAGCTGGCGCGGCGCGCGCTGGTCGGGGCGATCGACCCGGCGTCGCGCGGCGAGTCCCGCGGCCTGGGCGAGACGGCGCACGCGCTCCTCGATCCGGCTCACGTACTCCGGTGGCGCGTAGGCGGATCCCGCGTAGAGCCGCGAATACTCGGGGACCAGGCGGGGAAAGTCGATCGCCAGGAACTCGAAGAAGGTCTCGCGCGTGCCGGGACGGAGGAAGAGCACGTTCGACTGGGCGCCCACGGCGCCGGCAGCGCGCGCAAGTTCGCCGCGTCGTCGGTCAGGAGCGGCAGGATCGGCATGATGAAGCGGCGGCTCGCGACGCCGGCCTCCGTGAGCGTCCGCATGGCGGCGAAGCGCAGATCGGGGCGCGGCGCCCGGGGCTCGACGCGACGCGCGAGCGCCGGGTCGGTGGTCGTCACCGAGAGGTTCACCACCACCTCCGAGGCCGCGCCGAGCTCACGTAGGAGGTGGGCATCGCGCGCGATCAGCGTCGACTTCGTCGTGATCGACAGGGACAGCCCCGGGACCTCACGCGCCGCCTCCAGGACTCGCCGGGTCACCTCGAATTTTGCTTCGGCAGGCTGGTAGGGATCGGTCGCGGTCCCGAGCGCGACGATCTGGCCGCTACGCCGCGCCCGGCGAAACTCGCCGATCAACCGCGAGCGGTCGGCGTCCTTCACGTAGATTGTCCGCTCGAAGGCGTGCGGATCGTTGAGCCCCATGCCACCGAGCCTGGCCCATTCCAGGCGCTGCGACCCCGGGCTTCATCGTGCCCCGGCGCTTGTGGGACGTCATGTGTCGAGTATACAGACCCCGAAAAAACCCGGGGACCTGTGGTTGATCCCCGGGTCGTGTCCCCTGGCCTAGCGGCGCCAGCCTCCGCCGCCTCCCGGGCCCCCGCCCGGCCGCGCGCCGCGGTCGCTCCGCGGGCCGCCGCCCACGCCGCCTCGCTGCGGCTGCGGGCGCGCCTCGTCGACGACGAGATTCCTATCCCGGAAGAGTCGCCCGTTCAGCATCTCGATAGCTTTGCTGGCCTCTTCCTTAGTCGCCATTTCGACGAACCCGAATCCGCGCGGCCGGCCCGTGAACTGGTCCGTGATGATCCGAACCGTTTCCACGGTCCCCGACTGCTGAAATAGCTCGCGCAGGTCCTCCTCCGTGGCCTGGAACGAGAGGTTTCCGACGAACAACTTAGCGGCCATCGTTGCGACCTCCTAGCCCTAGCGAAAGCGGCGGAAATAGGACGTTACTTCCAGGCTTCCGATGCTGGCGCACAGGGTAATGACAAGACGTGACGCATGTCAAGGTGGTCCCGGGAAGCGAAAGAATCAGAGATAAACACCACGGGTCGCACCGCCGTCGACCGTGATGCACACGCCGGTGATGAACGCGGCTCTCGCCGATACGAGAAAGCAGACGAGATCGGCAATGTCCTCGGGCGTCGCGATCCGCTTCAACGGGTTGTCCTTGACCGCTTGGGCACGCTGATCATCCACGCTCGTCCCGGCCGTCGCGGCCTGCGTCGCGATGAGGCTTTCCCAGCGCGCGGTCGCCGTCGCCGCCGGCGAAACCGCGGTGACAAGGATTCCGGAAGGCGCGCCGAGGTCGGCCAGTCCTTTGGTGAAGTTGATGAGTCCGGAATTCGCGATGCCGCCCGGCAGGTAGCCCGCGGTCGGATTGCGCGCGGCCGCGCCGACGACGTTCACGATCCGGCCGGCGCCCTGGGCCTGCATCATCGGAAACACCGCCCGCGCCATCCTCACGTAGCCGAGGATCTTCAGGCTCCAGTCGCCGGCCCACTGCTCGTCCGGAATCTTGAGGAAATCGCCGCCGCGGATGGCGCCCGCGTTGTTGACGAGGATGTCGAGCCGGCCGAATCGGTCGTGCGCAGCCGCCGCCACGCGATTCACGTCGTCGAGCCGGCTCAGGTCGCCGGGAAGGCTGACCACCTCGGCTCGCGTCTTGGCCTTGATCTCGTCCGCGGTCTGTTCGAGCCGGGCCTTGTCGCGCGCACAGATCGCGACCCGCGCGCCCTCGGCGCCGAGGCCGAACGCGATGGCCCGACCGATTCCCTGGCTTCCTCCGGTCACGAGCGCGGTCTTGCCTGCGAGCTCCAGATTCACGATGTCTCCTTCCGGTGCGTTCGACGCACCGCTCTGAGGGCGGCGCTGGGGAACGGGGGCACCGCCCGCCAGTCGAATTCGAGCAGCCGGGCGAGGGAGCGCCGGACCGCGTGCGCGAACGGCTCGAGCTCGATCCCGTCGAGCCGCCGTCCGAGAAGCCGGCCGCTGCCCTCCTCGAGCAGCACGCGGGCCCCGGCGTAGTTGCTGTTCGCCAGGTGCTGATAGCCCACCGCGACCTGGATCAGGCCCTGCAGCGCTTCGCGGTCGTCGCCGTGCGCGTCGCGCCAGAAGCCTTCGAGCAGCTCGTGGACCTCGAAGTAGAGGTAGGCGTCGAACAGCGTCGCCGCCGCGGCGAGACCGTCGGCACGCGAGCGGACGGCGGCGCCGGGCGGGCGCGACGCCAGAGCGGTACACGCGCGGTGCGCCCTCTCCCGAAGCAGATGACGGTACGGAATCTCGTCTTCGACGAGCCAGGCCGTGGCGCGCTCGTCCGGGCCACCGATCGCCGCCAGCTCGTCGCGCGCTCCGGCGTCCGCCAGCGCGGCGAGGATGAGCTCGGCGAGGCGGTTGCGCGCACGGAGCGGCGCGGTGGGAATCACACGGTACCCGAGGCGGTCGACGGCGCGTCGGCCGTCTCGGCCGGCGGAGGCGGCGCCACCGGCGCCTCGGCGGAAGCCCGCGACACGCGCTCCACGCGCGTTCCGGCGATTAGATCGTGGAGCGCGCGCTTGTCGTGGCGAAGTCCCACCATCAGGTAGCCCAGCGAGAGCGACCCGAGGGAAACGAAGTAGCCGATGTAGCGGAGCAGGGCGGTGCCGATCGACGGCGGCTCACCGCCGCCGATCACCACGCGCACGCCGGTGAGCATCTTGCCGATCGTCTGACCGCCGAGGGCCAGCAACAGCGTCGTGTAGGCCGCGCTGAAGACGAACGTGAAGAACCAGACCATCGGCAGGAACGCCGGCGAGCGCTGCACGTCCGCGCCCCACACCTTGGCGCCGACGAAGCCGAACGAGACCTGGACGAGGAAGAAGACGACGAAGTCGATGAGCGCGGCGAGTGCGCGGATCCAGAAGCCCGCCGGGCGGCCCTCAGTCATGCCGCGTATAATATCGCCATGATTTCGGTGCGGGACGGCCAAAATCAGATTCTCGCGCAGTTCGCACATCCCGCGCCGCCCGAGCTCCTCGCCGTCACTCGCGCGCGCGAGCGCGTGCTGGCGGAGGATCTGCGCGCGCCCTTCGACGTGCCGCCCACCGACAACTCGGCGGTCGACGGCTACGCGGTGGCGAGCGGCGACGTGCCGGCCAGGGGAACGCGCGAGCTCGACGTGGTGGCGGAGCTCCACGCCGGCGCGCTGTTCGAGGGCGCGCTGAATCCGGGTCAGGCCGTCCGCATCATGACCGGCGCGCCGATGCCGCAGGGCGCCGACACCGTGTATCCCCAGGAGATCGTGGAGCGCCGCGGCGCCCGCGTGAGCGTTGGCCCGATCAAGAAGGGCGTGAACGTCCGCATGCGCGGCGAGGACATCCAGGCCGGGACGATCGTGGTCGAGCGCGGCACCGTGCTGCGCGCGCAGGAGCTCGGGCTCATCGCCTCGCTGGGCCGGTGGCAAGTCCTGGTGCATCGGCGGCCGCGCGTCGCGCTCCTGTCGACCGGCGACGAGGTGGTCGAGCCCGGCACGCCGCGCCGGCCCGGCCAGATCTACGACGCCAACCGGTTCACGCTGCGGGGAGCGATCGAGCAGTACGGCGGCGACGTGATCGACCTCGGCATCGTGCCCGACGTGCGCGAGGAGCTGCGGGCGCGGCTGCTGGAGGCGGCCGAGATCGGCGACATCGTCGTCACCTCGGGCGGCGTCTCGGTCGGCGTCCTCGACCTCGTCAAGGACGTGCTGGCCGAGATCGGTGCGATCGACTTCTGGCAGGTCGCGATGCAGCCCGGGCGGCCGCTCGCCTTCGGGCGAATCAAGGCGGCGCACTTCTTCGGGCTGCCGGGCAATCCCGTCGCGTCGATGCTCGCCTCGATGCTCTTCCTGCGTCCGGCGATCTTCAAGCTGGCGGGGCGGCGGCGCCTGTTCCCGGAGATGTACCAGGCGACGGCGCTCGAGCCGATGAGCAAGCGCGCCGGGCGGCGCGAGTTCAAGCGCGGCATCGTCCAGTGGCGCGACGGGCGGTGGGAGGCGCGGATCACCGGGCCGCAGGGCTCCGGGATCCTCTCGTCGATGGTGGCCGGCAACTGCCTCATCGTGCTCGAGGAGGAGCGCGGGGACGTGGCGGCGGGCGAGACGGTGCTGGTCGAGCCCTTCTGATGAAGCCGATCTCCGTCGACCTCATCGACACGGTCACGCCGATCGCGCAGGAGCGCGTGCGCCAGGCGCGGCGGCTGCCGCACCTCCGGTACGCCGACCTGCGGCTCGAGGTCACCGAGGCCAAGGGCGCGGGCGCGGAGAACGGGACGCCCAAGTTCTCCGGCGACGACTACGGCTTCGCGCTGGGCGTCCGCGTCCTCGCCGGCGAGCGGATGATCGCGCCCGGCTACGTCGGGCAAGTCCTCGGCACCGCCGACGTCGCGGACCTTGACCGGATCATGCGGGAGGCGATCGAGCGCGCGTACCGGCGGGCGATGGTGAACGGCGAGAGGAAGGCCGATGCGCGCGAGAAGTACGGCGCGCTCGGTGCGGCGCTGGCCGACACCCACCTGCACCCGATCCCGGCGCTCCAGGACACCGTGGCCGCCGTCTATCGCGTCGACCCGCGCACGGTCGAGCTGGCCGAGATGGTGCGCTACGCCACCGACGTCTCGCGCCAGGTGGCGGCGGTCGACGGGCGGGTGAAGTACAACTACATCTCGACGCTGACCGAGCTCTCGCGCGAGCTCTTCGTGTCGACCGAGGGGGCCTGCATCGACCAGTCGTTCGCGCTGACCCAGGGCACCTGCAGCGTCGTGACCGTCCACGGCGAGGTGAGCCAGGACCTGTACGACGCGATCGGTCACCAGCGCGGCTGGGAGATCCTGCTCGACGGCGCCACCGAGCTGCCCCTCACCTTCCCGGCCTTCCGCGACTTCGCGCAGGGGCTGGCGCGCGAGGGCGTGGAGCTCGCGGCGGCTCCCGTGCTGCCGACGTCGGACGGCGACGTGGTCGTCGTCACCGACCCGCACTACAACACGCTGCTCTCGCACGAGATCATCGGTCATCCGGTCGAGCTCGACCGCGCCCTCAAGATGGAGACCGCCTACGCGGGCCGCTCCTGGCTCCTCGGCGGCCTCAGCGACCACCAGATCGGCCGGCGCGTGGCCTCGCCGCTGGTGACCGCGTACTCCGACCCCGCGCTGCCGGGCTTCGGCCACTACAAGTACGACCACGAGGGCACGCCGGGCCGCCGCGTGGTCCACATCGACAAGGGCATCTTCCGGGGATTCATGAACAGCCGGCAGACGGCGGCGATCTTCGGCGGCGAGCCCAACGGACACTGGAAGGCGACCGACGCTTCGCTGGTGCCGCTGATCCGCATGTCGAACACCGTCTTCGACGCCGGCGCGCGCGCGCCCGAGGACATCGTCAAGGAGGTCGATCGCGGCTACTACGTGGCCGGCCACCGGACACCGTCGATCGCCGAGAGCCGGGAGAACTTCCGTATCTCGGCGCGCCGGGTCTACGAGATCAGGAACGGCGAGCTCGGCCGGCTCTACCGCGACGGCGGCATCGCCGCCGACTCGCGCGACTACCTGGTGAACGTCGACGCGGTCGGCTCCGACTTCCGTGTCTACCCGATCCCGAACTGCGGCAAGGGACAACCGATGCAGACCAAGCGCCTCGGCAACGGCGGCCCGACGATGCGGACGCGGGCGCGGGTGATCGGGGGTTGAAGGTGCGCGGGAGCCTGATCGGCGCGATCGTCGCCGGCGTGATGCTGGCCAGCGCCGCGCCGGCCGCACCACCGGAGTACCCGGTGCGCTTCATCAAGGTCGACGAGCTCAAGGCGGTGCTCGACCGCGGCACCAAGGCGGACGTCATCGACGTCAGGCACTGGGACTCGTACGTCGAGAGCCACATCCGGGGCGCGCGCTCGGTGCCGTTGCGAGCGCTGCCGGGGCGGGCGCAGGAGATCTCGAAGACCGCCGTCGTGGTGTTCTATTGAACCTGCCCGCACGCCCTGGCCCGGGGGGCCAGCGACATGCTCTATCAGATGGGATGGCGGAATCATCAGGTCCTGGAGGAGGGGCTGCCCGGCTGGATCGCGAAGGGATATCCGGTCGACGGCACGAATCCCACGGCGCCGCCCGCGCATTGAAGGCGCGATGAAAACCGTCGGCGAGCTTGCGCGGGCCGCGGAGGCGGCGCTCGCCCTGATCAAGAGCCGGCCCGACGTCCGCGAGGCCGAGGTGTTCACGTCGGCCAACTCGGCGCTGCTGACGCGTCTCAACTACACCTCGCACATCCCGTGCAACGGCGTCGAGGAGCCAAAGTCCACCGAGTCCGACGGCATCGGCATCCAGGCGGTCTTCGAGAGCGAGCGCGGCGCGCTGATCGGATTCGGCAGTGAGCCGAGCGATCTCACGCCGGCCGGCGCCGAGCGCGCGCTGGGCAAGGCGCGCAAGGCCGCCGTCGCGGATCCCGAGTTCGTCTCGCTCCCGGCGCCGGCGTTCGCTCCGCGCGTCCTCACCGACTATCACGACCCCAGGGTGATGGAGCTCGACGACGCGAGCCTCGTGGACACGGGCTGGCGGATCACCGGCGGAGCCCTCCGGACATTCATGGCGTCGGGACGGCTGGCGGCGCTCGCGGGAGACGACGAGGCGCTGCGCCGGCTCGGCCTGATCCTCGGCGGGGACGTCACGATCCTGAGAGAGCGCATCGCGATCGCCTCGACCGCGATGCCCCGCCCGCAGACGGACGAGACGTCGCTGATCACTGCGTTCGCGACCGCCATGGTGGAGTCGCAAGGAGCCAAGGGCTCCGGCGCGTCGACCGGCACGCGGCTCGATCACTTCACCGACGAGGCCGGCGTGGACGCCGCGCAAAACGCAATCGGCGCGATCGGCGGCCAGCGCGTCCCGTCGGGGACCTACACGGTCGTGTTCGGTCGCCAGCCCGTCGCCGACCTGCTCAACAACATCGTGATCCCCTCCTGCACCGTGGGAGCGTTCTACTCGTCGAGCACGCCGTTTCTCGGCAAGCTCGGCCGCGCCGTCGCCTCACCGCTCCTGAGCCTCTACGACCACGGCGCGATGCCCGGGCTCATGGGCTCCAAGGGCATCACGTGCGAGGGGCTGCCGACCGGCCGGACCGATCTGATCAAGCGGGGCGTGCTCGTCGGCTGCCTGTCGAACTGGTACGAGACCCAGCGGCTGCTGCGCGATCCGGCGATCGCCGAGAAGCTCGGCGCCGCCGCCCCCGAGGCCCAGGCGGCGCTGGTGCCGCGCAACGGGTTCCGCTTCGGCGCCGGCGGTGGGCGCCAGTTCGACAGCCCGCCCGGCGTGGCCGCCTCCAACGTGGTGGTCGAGGGCGCCGAGCCGGTGAACCTCGACGAGCTGCTCCGCCGAGTCGGCAACGGACTCTACATCGGCCGCATCTGGTACACGTACCCGATCAACGGAATGCGCGCCGGTGATTTCACCTGTACCGTCGTCGGCGACTCCTATATCATCCGCGACGGGCGGATCGCGGCGCCGATCAAGGCGAACGCGCTCCGTATCAACGACAACATCGCCACGTTCCTCAACAACGTCGCCGGCGTCACCAAGGATGTGAAGGGCACGATCGTCTGGGCCGCGGACGAGGTCGTGTACGCGCCCGAGATCGCCGTCACCTCCGTCCACGTGGACGAAATCGCTGGATTCATGGAGGAGCTCGACTGATGGCCGAGGCGCGTCTCGAAGCGATCGCGCGCGAATGCCGCGTTCAAATCCTCCGCATGCTCGCCCACGCGGGCTCCGGCCATCCCGGCGGCTCGCTCTCGGTGATCGACATCCTCACCACGCTCTACTTCGGCCGTCTGCGGCACGACGCCAAGCGCCCGGACTGGCCCGAGCGCGACCGGGTCGTGCTCTCGAAGGGGCACGCCGTTCCCGCGCTCTACAGCGTGCTGGCCAGGGCCGGCTACTTCCCGGAGGGTCAGCTGATCACGCTGCGCAAGCTCGGCTCGCCGCTCCAGGGCCATCCCGACCGGACCGCGCTGCCCGGCATCGAGGCTGCCACCGGCTCGCTGGGCCAGGGCCTCTCGATCTCGCTCGGCCTGGCCCTCGGGCTCAAGCTGAGCGGTTCGCCCGCCCGCGTCTACTGCATCCTCGGCGACGGCGAGACCCAGGAGGGCCAGGTCTGGGAAGCCGCGATGTCGGCCCCCAAGCTCGGCCGCCCGGACCATCCGCTCGACAACCTGGTGGTGATTCTCGACTACAACAAGATCCAGCTCGACAACTTCGTGACCAAGATCCTCGACCTCGAGCCGGTCATCACCAAGTGGCAGTCGTTTGGCTGGCCCGTGATGGAGATCGACGGCCACGACATCGGCCAGATCGTGAAGGCGCTCGATCAGGCCGAGGCCACGCGCGGCGCGCCGACCTTCGTCGTGGCCCACACGGTCAAGGGCAAGGGCGTCTCGTTCATGGAGAACGATCCCGAGTGGCACGGCAAGGCGCCGAAGCCCACGGAGGCGATCGCCGGCATCCGCGAGATCCTCGGCATCTCCGAGGGCGCCTGGGAGGACTACTTGAAGACCGATTCGGCCACGCGCGCGATCGTGGACGAGCTCCTCGCCCTGGGGAAGAAGTGATGCCGGCCAAGGCCAGTCGCGCGGCGTTCGGTGAGGCGCTCCTGGAGCTGGGCGCCCGGGACGACCGGATCGTCACGCTCGACGCCGACCTGTCGAAATCCACCATGACCGTGAACTTCGGCAAGAAGTTCCCGGGGCGCGCATTCAACCTCGGCATCGCGGAATCGAACATGGTCGGCGTCGCCGCCGGCCTGGCGCTGACCGGTCGGATACCATTCGCCTGCTCGTTCGCGTGCTTCGTCGTCGGCCGCTTCGAGACGATCCGGATCTCGGTCGCCTACACCAATGCGAACGTGAAGCTCGTCGGCACCCACTCCGGCATCGCCATCGGCGAGGACGGCTACAGCCAGATGGGGCTCGAGGACATCGCCTGCATCCGCTCGCTCCCGAACATCGGGATCGTCCAGCCCGCGGACGAGCTCGAGACCAAGCAGGTCATCGCCCACGCGGTCGAGCACCAGGGGCCGCTCTATCTCAGGCTGACGCGGCAGAACCTCGAGCCCGTCTGTCCGCCCGACTACCGCTTCCAGCTCGGTCGCTGGCTCGTGCTCCGGCGGGGCCACGACGTGACGCTGATCGCCACCGGCGGTCCCGTCTTCAACTGTCTGGAGGCGGCGAAGCTGCTCGAGAGCGACGGGATCTCGGCCGAGGTGATCAACGCCGCGTGCATCAAGCCGCTCGACGACGAAACGCTGGTGCGCTCGGTCGGGAAGACCGGCCGCGTCGTGACCGTCGAGGACCACTCGATCGCCGGCGGCCTGGGCGGCGCGGTCGCCGAGACGCTCGCCGAGGTGCTGCCGATGCCGGTCAAGCGGCTCGGTGTCCAGGGGTTCGGCGAGTCGGGCGACCTCAAGGGCCTCTACGCCAAGCACGGCCTCCACCCCGCGGGGATCGCCGCCAGCGTCAAGAAGTTCCTGAACCGCTGACGGTCTGAGCCCTCTCCTGTCGGTTAGGGCGCGCTCACACCGCCGCCACGCCCTCGACCTCGATCAGGAAATCCGGATGGAACAGGCTCTTGACCACGATCAGGGTGCTGGCCGGGAGCTCACCCTGAAACACCTCGCTCCGCGCTTGAGCGACGTCAGGGAAGTCCTCGATCTTCGTGATGTAGGTGGTGATCTTCATGAGATTCGGCAGGTCGCCGCCCGCGGCTCGCAAGACCCCCCGCAGATTGTCGAACGTTTGCCGCGCCTGGGCACGCACGTCGCCCTTGCCCACGATGCTCCCGCTCGCGTCCCACGCCACCTGGCCGGAGATATAAAGCAGCCGACCCCCCTCCAGACGCGTCGCCATCTTGTAGTTGGCCACGGGCTTGGCTTCGGGTGTCGCGATCGTGCTGAATGACATGATCGATCCTCCTTCGTGTGGCCGCGCACCGCTTCGTGCGGCCGCGCTCCGCCCCGGTGCGGCCGCGCACCGCTCTACGCCACTGCCGCGATCACTTCGATTTCCGCCAGGAACTCCGGGCGCGCCAGCCCGGGAATCTCCACGAGCGTGGAGGCCGGGAAGTTGCCTTGATAGAAGCCGCGGCGAACGGGAACGCTGTGCTGGCGCCAGGAATCGATGCTGAGCACCCAGGTCGTCTCCTTCACGGCGCTGGCCGCGGTCGCGCCGGCGGCCCGCAGCAGGTGGCCGATGTTCTCGTAGATCTTTTCTGCCTGGCGGCGCCAGTCGCCGACGCCCGCCACGGAGCCATCGGGATTGTTGGCGACCTGACCGGCCAGATAGAGCAGTCGGCCGCCGTTGACGATCACGCCCTGATGGAAGTCCCCGGGGTGATTCTCCACGTTGTACTTTTCCAACAACGATGACCGTGAAGGCGATCCGGGCAGATCGACGACGAGCTCGACCTCGATAAGCATGGCCGGATCGGCCAGGCGACGCACGACCAGTCCCGTTGAAGCCGACCGGGTGCCGCCGAGAAACTTGGCGCGCTCGGCCCGGCCGGTGGCGTTGTAGGCCTCGATGTCCGTCACGTAGGTGAGCTGCTTGACGACTCCGTCGAACTTCGCCCCGGCCTGGGACAGGATGGCTTGCAGACGCTCGAAGGTGCGACGCGCCTGTGGGGCCATACCGCCCGCGACGAGGCTGCCGTCCGGATTTCGCCCGGTCAGCCCGGCCGTGAACAGAACTCTCGAGGGATTGACGCTCACCCCGGGCATGAAGCCGCGACCTTTCTCGACGGGACGTTCGGGCAGAATCTCTCGGCGATCCATGATCTCCTCCTTCTGAGACGAGCCGTGCGGGTCCGTCCCTCCGCACGCCGCACTCTACCCGCTCAAGGCCTCTCGCGGTAGTGCGCCGTGCAAGCGAACAAGTAGCGTCTCAGCGCCGGGCGTGTCAAGCTCGACGAGCGACGGTAGAGAACGCGCCGCGGACTCGATGAGTGCGAGATCATCGAGCCGAGGGACCGCACATCGGAAGGAGGGCGAGATGGCGACCGCACTGTTCACCGTCAAGGCGACGATCGCGCGTGAGCGCGAGAAAGCGTTCAACGAGTGGTACAACAACGAGCACGTGCCCGACGTCCGCAAGTTCAAAGGCGTGATCAGCGCCCGGCGCTACCGGGCGATCTTGCCGGAGGACAAGTTCCAGTACGTCGCGATGTACGAGTTCGAGAGCGAGGAGACCCTGCAGCAGTTCCTCAAGTCCGAGCACCTGGCGTGGCTGAGGAAGGAGTACGACGCGCACTTCGGGGACGTCTCGGAGCGGCAGCGGGCCGCCTACGTTCAGGTCTGGCCGTGATCTCCGACATCGCCTCCTATCTGCGCTTCTTCGACAGCGTCCGGAAGCGGACCGAGCGCGACGTGGGGGCGCTCCCCCCGGAGGCGGCCGCGTGGCGGCCGGCAGCGGTCGGCGGCCAGGCCGGGTGGAGCATCGGCGACATCGTGGGTCACATCGGAGGCTCGCGCCTCTACTTCGCCAGCGCCTATCGCGGCGAGGGCTGGATCACGTCGCCGCCCGAGATCGACCGCGCCGACCAGCGGACGTGGCTGCCGTGGCTCCAGTCGTCCGCCGAACGCTTCGCGGCGCTGCTGCGGGACACGCCCGATGCGTGGCTCGCGCGCCGGATCGAGATGATCGACACGCCCGGGTCGCTTTCCGGCGCGCGGCTGCTCATGATGATGCTCGAGCACGAAGTCCATCACCGCTCCCAGATCGACACCTACGCGGGTCTCCAGGGCTGGCCGGTGCCCGACATTTTCGAGCGCTCCGCCGAGACCATCGCCGCCCGGCAGCCCGCTGAGCGCGCCCGCCGTCGCGCCTGACGGAAGACCGCGGAGAATGAGGTGAACGGCGTCGGCGGGCCGAGCGCGAAGTGGCTTCTGGCCACCGTCGGAGTCGTGGTGCTCGCCGCCACCGCACTCCTGCTGATTCACCTCTGCGCCGACGGCGGCGCGATGGGGTCGGCGTACCGCGCATGCGACTGCCGTGGCTACGAGTAGGAGCTCTACGATGCGACGCCCGCGGATGGGCCACGACGCACGCTCTGCCTCGGTCTCGTCCGCTCCGTGACGTGCTACCAGATGCGAGAAGGAACGACCGTCCCCTGATGCGCGGTCGTCCCATGCGGGAGGGCTTCGATATCCGGGTCACCCTCGCCATGTTCGGACCCTTCAACGCCATCCGCCACGACCCGACCGGCATCGGGTATTCCTAGCACTACTACGAGCGCTTCATGGCCGCGCTGCCGGAGGTGGCCACGCTGGCCATCGACGGGGTGCGGGCCGAGCCGGCCACGATCACCGTGGGGCGCTATCCCCTGATGACCTTCTTCTACCTCGCCCACCGCGCGGATCTGCCGGCCGGCAGCGCGGGCGCCCGCTTGCGTGACTGGCTGCTGACGCCGGCGGGCCAGGCCGTGGTCGCCGAGAGCAGCTATGCGCCCCTGCAGGTGGCCCGCTAGCTCGGGCCCTGAGGACGGGCGCGGAGATCAGCAACCTGGTCTCACTCGTGGCGAAGGGAAAGGCGCCGCGCCTCGATGTCAGCGCGCGCGGCTAGCCCGGGCCGACCATGTCGCCCGGTCGCACCCAGCGGTCGTGCTGCTCGGCGGTCACGTAGCCCGAGGCGAGCGCCGCATCCCGCAGGGTGAGCCCTTGCGCACGCGCCTTCTTGGCGATCGCGGCGGCGCGGTCGTAGCCGATGTGCGGGGCGAGCGGCCAAGCGCCTCGAGGCTGATGGCATCTCGGCCGAGGTGTTCAACGCCGCTTGCATCAAGCCGCTCGACGAAGAGCTGCTGCTCCACTCGGCGGGCAAGACGGGTCACGTCGTGACGGTGGAGGACCACGCTGATCCCGTGCGATTCGATCGCCGGCGGCCGGAGGCCGGCTCGATCTCACGTCGTGTGTAGGCCGGAGGCGTCGACTCTGGGTGGACCGGCGTCGCCCGCGTCTGCCGTCGGCCCAAGCAGTTCCCGGACCTTGCTCGCCAGGGCGATCGCGGTGAACGGCTTCTCGATGAATTCTTCACCGGGCTCGAGGACTTCGCCGGAGTCGATCGCGCCTTCGCAGTAGCCGGACATGTATATCACCCTCAGCCCCGGCCGCAATTGGCGTGCACGCTCGGAAACAGCCCGGCCGTTCATCCCCGGCATCGAAAGATCAGTCAGCAGCAGGTGGATCGGGCCCGGATGCGCCGCACAGATCAGCAAGGCCTCCACGCCGCTTTCCGCGTGCAAGAGGTCGTAGCCGAGCGGTACCAGAACATCCCGGGCAAGCCCTCGGACCAGCGGCTCGTCGTCGACGAGCAGAATGGTTTCCGAACCCGTGGCCCTCGGCGTCGGCGGCGTTGGTGGCTCGGCGGTCTCCACCACGTCGGCCCGGCGCGGAAGGTAGATGCGGAT
Source organism: Candidatus Rokuibacteriota bacterium (assembly GCA_003220435.1). GTDB lineage: Bacteria > Methylomirabilota > Methylomirabilia > Rokubacteriales > CSP1-6 > AR31. The sequence continues at coordinate 31,443 of QHSL01000102.1, forward strand.
CGTCGTACCCTCCCCGCGTTGACTACTGACTCTGAGGTTGCCCTGGTGCTGCTGGACGATGCCGTACACAGCCGCCAGGCTCAAGCCCGTTCCCTGCCCGACATCCTTCGTGGTGAAAAAGGGCTCGAAGAGGTGCTGCTGGACCTCCTCCGTCATGCCGCAGCCAGTGTCGCTCACGGTCAGGAGCGCATAGGGCCCGGCCGGCAAGTCAGGGGCCAGCGCGTTCTGCTCCAGGGTCACAGCGGCCGTCTGAATCGTCAGCCGCCCGCCCTCGGGCATCGCGTCGCGGGCGTTGACCGCCAGGTTCATCAGCACCTCCTCGAGCTGAGCAGAGTCGGCCTTCACCGCCAAGGGCGAGGGCAAAACGACGGCACACAGTTCGACGTTGTCGCCGAGCAAGCTGCGGAGCACCTCGGCATAGTCGACGATGAGGGCGTTCAGGTCGATGACCCTGGGCGAGTTGATCTCCCGGTGACTGAAGGCC
>QHSL01000127.1 GCA_003220435.1 Candidatus Rokuibacteriota bacterium
TGCGGCTCGCACTACGGAGGGACTCATGGGGACTTTCAGGTTGTATGCGGGAGCGGACCAGCAGGCGCACATCGAGAAGATCGACCTCAAGGCGAAGCCGGACTGGCTCAAGGGGCTCGCGGCGACGCAGATCACGTTCCGTGAGTGGCCGGTTGGGCAATTCCTCGACTGGCACCCGGCGCCGCGGCGCCAGTTCGTGATCATCCTTTCCGGACAGCTCGAGATCGGCCTCGGCGACGGCTCGAAGCACGTGTTCGGGCCGGGCGACGCCCGGCTCGTCGAGGACACGACGGGCAAGGGGCACACCACGCGCGTCCTCGGCACCCAGATCTGCGTGACCGCGACTGTCCCACTGGCGTAGTGGTAGTGCGAGCCGCAGGACGTCGCGGGGCTGGGGTCCCGCCGTCCGAGGCGAGCCTATAAAAAGGAGCTCTGCCGATGGCGACCAAGATCGTCTTCATCCCCAAACAGCCCGACGCGATCCTCGATATCGCAAAATCGCTCACGCCGCCCGGCTTCGAGCTCGTGGTGGTCGACCAGGACACGCCGGCGTTCTACGACGCCATCAAGGACGCGGAGTACGTGATGGGGCTCGGCCGTCCGATCGCCGGTGAGTTCTTCCGGTCGGCGCCCAAGCTGAAGCTGGTCCAGCTCCTGAGCGCCGGCTACGACCGTGTCGACATCGAGTCCGCCCGCAAGGCGCACGTGCCGGTGGCCAACAACGGCGGCGCCAACGCGATCGCCGTCTCCGAGCACGCGATCATGCTGATGCTCGCGGTCCTGAAGCGGCTGGTCGTGTTCCACAACGACGTGGTTGCCGGCAAATGGCGGGTGGGCAACCACGTCGAGTCCCGGGTGTTCGAGCTCCACGGCAAGACCCTCGGCATCGTGGGTCTCGGCAACATCGGCAAGAAGGTGGCCCGGCTCGCCCAGGCCTTCAGCATGAACGTCCAGTACTACGACATCGCACGGCTCACCGAGGACCAGGAAGACGCCCTCGGCGTCCGCTTCGTCCTGTTCACCGAGCTTCTGCGGACGGCGGACATCGTCAGCCTGCACGTGCCTCTCGACGAGAGCACACGGAATCTGATCGGCGCGCGCGAGCTCGCGATGATGAAGAAGACCGCCATCCTGATCAATACCTGCCGCGGCCCGGTCGTGGACGAGGCGGCGCTCCACAAGGCGCTGACGTCGGGGCAGATCCTGGCGGCTGGGCTCGACGTGCTGGTCGAGGAGCCCGCGAAGCCCAATCATCCCCTCTACGCGCTGAAGAACGTGACCCTCACCCCGCATTCGGCCGGGCCGACGTGGGAGAACTGGGCGGCCCGGTTCCGGAACGGCTTCGACAACATCCAGCGTGTCGCCGCCGGCCGGCCGGCCAAGTGGGTGGTGCCGGAGCTGCTGACGCCACCGGGGACATAGCAGTGGCCGAAGCCGGCCAGGCGCTCGAAGATCGGGTCGCCATCGTCACCGGCGCCGCGCGCGGCATCGGCCGCGCGACGGCGCTGGCCCTGGCGCGGAGCGGCGCCCACGTGGTCGCGGTCGATCTCGACCAGGGATCCGTCAAACCGACGGCCGAGGCGGTCGCCGCGCTCGGCCGGAAGGCGGTGGCCCTCGGCGCCGACGTGGGCGACCTCAGCAGCATCGACACGATGACCCGCCAGGCCATGGACGCCTTCGGCCGCATCGACGTCCTGGTGAACAACGCGGGCGTCACGCGCCGCGCCTACATCATGGATCTCACCGAAGACGACTGGGAACGCATCATGCGCGTCAACGGCAAGGGCGTGTTCTTCTGCCTGCAGCGGGTGGCGCGCGAGATGATCTCGCGGCGCAGCGGCGTCATCGTCAACATCGCGTCGATCGCCGGCAAGGGGTTCGCCGGCGCCTCCAATGTGATCTACGCCGGCAGCAAGGGCGCCGTGATCAGCATGACCCGCCTGGCGGCGCTCCAGCTCGCCCCGCACAACATCAACGTGAACGCGATCTGCCCCGGCACCACGCTCAGCGCGCTCTCGGAGGCCAATCTGCGGACGCGCGCCGCGACTGAGGGCGTCACCGTCGAGGCGATGGAGCGGCAGCGCAACGCCGCGATCCCGCTCGGGCGCCCGAACGAGCCCGATGACGTCGCGGCGCTGGCCGTGTTCCTGGCCTCGCCGGGCGCGCGCAACATCACCGGTCAGTCCTTCAACGTCGACGGCGGCATCATCTTCGACTGAGCTCCACCCGGATCCAATGAGGAGGCTCTCGACATGGCGGACTACAAGCTGATCTCGTCGGACTCTCACGTGAGCGAGCCCCCCGACCTGTGGGTCGAGCGTGTGGACCGGAAGTACCGCGATCGCGCGCCCCGACTGGTGGTGAACCCGCCGGGGCTCGAGGGCGCTTACTTCCTCTACGAAGGCTATGCGCCCCATCCCATCGGCATCGGGCTGGCCGCCGGCAAGACGCCGCAGGAGCTCGCCGAGTTCCTCACCAAGGCCACCTACGCCGATGCCCGCCCAGGCGGGTGGGATCCGGCGGAGCGCTTGAAGGACAACGCCCAGGACGGGGTCGAGGCGGACGTGCTCTACACGACGCTCGGCTTCAGGATCTTCTGGCTCAAGGACGCGGCGCTCCAGCAGGACTGCTTCCGCGTCTACAACGACTGGCTCGCCGCGTACTGCAGCTACGCGCCCCGGCAGATGGCGGGGCTGGCCATGATCTCGCTGTACGATCCCAAGGCCGGCGCGGCCGAGCTCGAGCGCTGCACCAAGATGGGCTTGCGGGGCGCGATGATCTGGTGCTCGCCGCCGGCGGACCAGCCCTACAGCTCTGAGCTCTACGATCCGTTCTGGGCCCGGGCCCAGGAGCTCCGTACCCCGATCAGCCTGCACGCGATCACCGGCATGGGCTGGGAGAGCCAGTGGAGCTTCAGCGATCGCTACATGCGGGCGACGGTCCTCTCGCACGAGATCGAGCGCTCCTTCAGCGTGCTCATCTTCTCGGGAGTGCTCGAGCGGTTTCCGGAGCTCCAGATCGTCTCGGCGGAGAACAACTGCGGCTGGCTCCCGTACTACCTGCAGCGAATGGATCGCACCTTCGAGCGCGCCCGGTACGCCGCGGGCTTCAAGCTGAGCCTGAAGCCGAGCGAGTACTTCCGTCGCCAGATGTACTGCACCTACATCGACGACTACGTCGGGGTCGCCAACCGCCACTTCATCGGCGTCGACAAGCTCATGTGGTCCTCCGACTATCCCCATCAGGCGTCCTCCTGGCCACACTCGCAGGACGTCGTGGCGCGGGACTTCAAGGACGCGAGCGCGGACGATCAGTTCAAGATCACCCGCGGCAACGTGGCCCAGCTCTACGGATTCAATCTGTAAGCGCGGAGGTGCGCCGCACGCCGTCGCGGGGCTGGGCCCGGCCGGCCGAAGCGCGGCTTATAGAACCCGATCCCCGACGCGCTGGTGCGCCGGGTCCTCGAGGCGGGGACCCGTGCGCCCAGCGGGGGCAACCAGCAGCAACCACTACGGGCCCACCAACCGCCGGCCGGTGGAGGATGTGACCTTCGGCGGCGCAGGCCTCACGCCTCCACGTAGACGAGAAGAAGCAGCCCCAGGAGGGCCAGGACTCCGGGCCAGGCCCAGCGGATAACGGCCTCACCCCGCGCCGTGCGCCGCGCGAGGAACAGCATGACGCCGGCGCTCACGGCGGTCGCTCCCATCGCCGCGTGCTGGATGTAGATCGCATCCATGTGGAAGTGCCCATCGTGGAAGTGGACGAAGAGCGAGGCACCGGCGAGCACGGCCAGCACCGGGACCAGGACGGTCGTGCGCGCTCGCTCGATCACGCCGGCGCCTCTCAGGATGCCGACGACGCCGAAGATGATCGGAACCATTGCCAGGGCCTTGTGCTGCAGGACGAGCGAGTCGGTGAAGATCTCCACGAAGCGCCCCGGTCCCCAGGGCCACGACTCGGGGTCCGACGTCGGGATCAGGTAGAGCCCGAAGAGAATCCACAGCGCGGACGACAGCGCCGACCAGGGAAACGGCCGCCGGCGCCATGACTCCCACGCGATGACCGAGGCGAGCAGGAGCAGGACGCTCCCCGCGACGCGGTGGGTGACCTGCGAGTAGGCGAGCTCCGGCGCGCTGCGCGGGGCGCGGTGGCCCGGGTGAAGGCGCGCGCTCCCGCCATAGGCGGCGAGCGCGCGGTTCTCCTCCGCGAATGGGCCGTCCGGGTTGTCGTCCCACGCCCACACGTGAGCGACCGCGAACGCGGGATGCCACAGCACGAACGGCTCGCCGCTTTCGGGATGGCGGGCCGCGCACTCGGCGGCCCGCGGCGCCGGAAGCTCCCGATAGTCGCGGTAGTGGCACGAGGCTTCGTGCCGGTGCCACTCGGCGCCGGGCAGGGGATTCGGTACGGGCGGCGACGGCAACGCGTACTCGACGCCCACGAGGCGCCAGACCGAGTCGCGCTCGACATACAGCAGCATCGGCGGCCGAGCGAGGTCGAACTGCCCGGCCGCGATGCCCGTGGCGGCGAGCAGGGGCGAGTTGACGTTGATGAAGTGATAGCCGTGGCGCGCTTCCATACCGCTGATCTGCACGAATCCATCGGCGCGGGCGCGGGCGATGTCGCGATACTGCTCGGTCGCCCGCCTGACCTCGGCGACGACCTCGTCCGCCGTGCGTGAGACGTGCGCATACGCGGGCGAGGCCGCCGCGAGAGCGAGGATCATGAGGAGCGTGCGCGAGCCCATGGAACCGATGCAACGCTACCGCCGCCATGCCTCGGGATCAACCGCGGATGCTCCCACGTTCGGTCGCGCACGATCGATCCCCCGCTGCGTCCGGAGTGGGATTCTCTTGACCTGACAAGTGAGGACACTTGACAAGTTGAGGCGCATCCGGATAATGGGCCAACTTCATTCGGCCGCGACGAGCGGCGACGCCGGTGTGTCTCGACTAGGAGGAGCCGATGCGCCGTGGACTTCTGCTGGTACTCGTGACTCTGACGCTCACCGTGATGTCGCTCGGCAGCGCGGCCGCGCAGCAAGCGCCGATCCTGAGTGGAGCGCTGGCGAAGCTCGACATCAAGCCCGCCCAAATCGACACGGCGCGGGGGACGCCCAAGGGCACGCTGACGATCGCGATGCACTTCGCGCTCGACCCGGGCTGGCTCGACCCGCTCGAGCACATCACCGCGGTCACGATGCAGATGTACGACTACTTCGTCCACGACGCGATGATCAAGCCGATGCCGTACGGCTTCGTCACGTACGGTCTCGCCGAGCACGCCGAGC
>QHSL01000103.1 GCA_003220435.1 Candidatus Rokuibacteriota bacterium
TGTCCTTGAGCTGGATCGCCCCGAGGACGCAGAGATGCGTTAGGCCCGTGTGAAGGCCCGAAGCCACCCATTGTTGACCTCCCCTTAACGCGGAGCCCTCGGCGTTTAACACCAAATTGACGGGCGCCGGTCGTCTCATGGACGCAGAAGGGTTGACCCATGACGTACGACCGTGGCGACGGGAAGGCGAAGTGGTGGTTGCGGTATCCTGCAAGTCGTCGTCGTCATGACGGGCTTCGGACTGATGGCCCTCTGGGTGCGGTGCAACCGGGTCGCGATGGAGCTCGAGCAGACCCGCCAGCGCCGGCCTTCCGCGAAGTCGGCCGAGCAGAACGGGAACCTCGTGGCCTCGCCCGCGCGCTCCAATGCGCCAAGCGTGATCGGGGCTGAGGCACGGACGCCGGAGATGCATCGTGAGCGATAACGTCGTGTCCCTCTACGACTGATCCGCTACGGCTGATCCGTCAGGCACCCGTGACACGGGCCACCCTGCTGTGCACCGTTCGCGACTGCCGGCTGCCGCTCACGCGCGAGGAGCGCCGGCTGGTCTGCCCCAACGGGCATTCCTTCGACGTGGCGCGCCGCGGCTACGTCAACCTGCTGCAACCCCAAGATAGGCGATCGCGGCGGCCGGGCGACTCCGCCGAAGTCTTCGCGGCGCGCCGGCGAGTCCTCGCCGGCGTCGAGGCCCGGCTCGTCAGTGACCTGGTCGACCTGCTGGCGGCGGCCCCCGGGGGCGCGGTGCTCGACGTCGGCTGCGGAGAGGGTCATCACCTCGCCCTCATCGCCGAGCGCTTCGGAGGCGAGGCGCACGGCATCGACATCTCCGTCGCCGCCATCGACGCCGCGGCCCGCGGACACCGAGGGCTCGAGTGGATCGTGGCGAACGCCGACCGGTTCGTGCCGTACGCCGACGCCTCGTTCTCGGTCGTCGCGTCGATCACGGGACGCATGAACCCCGGCGAGTTCCGGCGTGTCGTCCGGGAGGACGGGATCCTTCTGGTTGCGGTCCCCGCTCACGACGACCTCGTCGAGCTCCGGGAGTCGATCCTCGGCGAGGGCGTCCTGCGCGACCGTGTCGAGCGAACCCTGGCGAATTTCGCGCCGCAATTCACGCTCGAGCGCCACGAGCGAATCCGTCACGTCGCCCGCCTCGATGCGGCCGCCATCGCGGACGTCATGACGAGCGCGTATCGAGCGCTCCGCGCCAGAGAACGCGCGCGGCTCACGGCCATCGGCGAGATGGAGGTCACGCAAAGCCGCGACGTGCTGATCTTCCGGCCCCGCGCAGTACACTAGGAGCCGTGACGGTCGACCGGCCGGATCCCGACGCCCTGCTGGCTCGGGTCAAAGCAGAGGAAGCCCGCGCGCGCCGCGGCAAGCTCAAGGTGTTCTTCGGCGCGGCCGCGGGTGTCGGGAAGACGTACGCCATGCTCGAGGCCGCCCGCGAGCAGCGCGCCGATGGCGTTGACGTTCTCGTCGGATACGCCGAAACCCACGGCCGTGCGGAAACCGAGGCCCTTCTGGAAGGTCTCGAGACCCTCCCGGCCCGACTCGTCGAGTATCGGGGCGCGACGCTCCGCGAGTTCGATCTCGATGGGGCCCTCGCGCGCCGGCCCAGGCTGATTGTGGTCGACGAGCTGGCGCACACCAATGCGCCCGGCTCCCGTCACGCCAAGCGGTGGCAGGACGTGCTCGAGCTGCTCGATGCGGGCATCGACGTCTACACGACCATGAACGTCCAGCACGTGGAGAGCCTCAACGACGTCGTCGCCAAGATCACCGGCATCGTGGTCCGCGAGACCGTGCCGGACTCGCTGCTCGAGCAGGCCGACGACGTCGAGCTGGTCGACGTGCCGCCCGACGATCTCCTGGAGCGCTTCAAGGACGGCAAGGTCTACGTGCCCGACCAGGCCCAGGAGGCCGTCAAGAACTTCTTCCGCAAGGGCAACCTGATCGCGCTGCGCGAGCTCGCGCTCCGCCGGACCGCCGAGCGGGTGGACGCGCAGATGCGCCTCTACATGCGCGAGCACGCGATCGACAAGGCGTGGCCCACCGCCGAGCGACTGCTGGTGTGCATCAGCCCCGGCCCGGACTCGGCGCGGCTCGTGCGGGCGGCCAAGCGGATGGCCGATCGGCTCGGCGCGCCGTGGGTCGCTGCGTACGTGGAGACTCCGGCGCAGCGCCGCCTACCTGCCGAAGCGCGCGACCGCGTCACCCAGACGCTGCGCCTGGCCGAGCAGCTCGGCGCCGAGACCTACACGCTGCCGGGCCAGAAGATGAGCGAGGCCATCCTGGCGTTCGCTCACGACCGGAACGTGACGAAGATCGTCGTTGGCAAGCCGCGGCGTCCGCGCTGGAAACGGATCGTGATCGGCTCGATCGTCGACGCGCTGGTCCAGGGCAGCGGTGACATCGACGTCTACGTCATCAGCGCCGAACGAGAAGACGGTGCGCCGCCCGCGCCGGCGCGCCGGCGGCCGTCGCCGACCGACTGGCCGTCCTACGGCTGGGCGACCGCCGTCGTCGCGCTGGCCAGCGGCGTGGCGTGGCTGACGCTCCCGTTCTTCGAGCTGGCCAACCTCGTCATGGTGTACCTGCTCGGGATCGTCGTGGTGGCGACGCGCTACGGTCAGGGCCCCTCGCTGGTGGCGTCGATCCTGAGCGTCGCCGCGCTCGACTTCTTCTTCGTGCCGCCCGTGTTCACGTTCGCGGTCTCGGATATCCGCTACGTGTTCGTCTTCGTGGTCATGCTGGTCGTCGGCCTCGTGACCAGCCGCCTCGCGGCGCGCATCCGCGAGCAGGCGGTCGGGGCTCGCCAGCGCGAGGAGCGGACGGCGGCGCTCTACGCGATGAGTCGGGAGCTGGCGAGCACGCGCGGCGTGGACCCGCTGCTGGCGATCGCCGTGCGGCACATCAGTGAGGTGTTCCGCAGCCAGATCGTCGTCGTCATGCCGGGTGTCGACGGCAGTCTCACCGCCTGGAGTGGCGGGCAGTTCCCGCTGGACACCAACGAGCTCGGCGTCGCCCGCTGGGTGCACGAGCATCACCAGCTGGCGGGCCTCGGCACCGCCACGCTCCCCGGCGCCTCAGCGCTCTATCTGCCGCTGCAGGCGCCGCGCGGGCCCGTGGGCGTTCTCGGCGTCCGCCCGGCGGATCGCCACGCGCTCGACGCGCCCGATCAGCTCCACCAGCTCGAGACCTTCGCCAACCAGACCGCGCTCGCGATCGAGCGGGCGCAGCTCGCCGACGAGGCGCAGGACGCCCAGGTGCGGATCGAGACCGAGCGGCTGCGGAGCTCGCTGCTGAGCTCGGTCTCCCACGATTTGAGGACGCCGCTCGCCACGATCACCGGCGCGGCGAGCACGATCCTCGAGAGCGGACCGCGGCTCGACGCCCAGACGCGCCAGGAGCTGCTGGAGTCGGTGCGGGAAGAGGCCGATCGCCTCAACCGCCTCGTCCAGAACCTCCTCGAGATGACGCGCCTCGAATCCGGCGCGCTCCAGCTCCGCCGCGAGTGGCATCCGCTCGAGGAGGTCATCGGCGCGGCGCTGAGCCGCCTCGGCAAGAAGCTCGCGGGCCGCAAGGTCCACACGAGCGTGCCGCCGGACCTGCCGCTGGTGCCGATCGACGACGTTCTCGTCGAGCAGGTGCTGGTCAACCTGCTCGACAACGCGATCAAGTACACACCGGCCGAGTCGCCCATCCGGATCATGGCGACCTCGACGGACGAGGCCGTTACCGTCGAGATCTCCGACCGCGGGCCGGGGCTGCCGCGCGGCGAGGAAGACCGGATCTTCGAGAAGTTCTATCGCGCCCAGCCCGATCGCGGCCGCGGCTCCGGCCTGGGTCTCGCGATCTGCCAGGGCATCGTGAAGGCGCACGGCGGCCGCATCTGGGCCCAGAACCTGCCCGAGGGCGGGGTCGCGTTCCTCTTCACGCTGCCGCGGGTGGGCACGCCGCCGGCGGTGCCGGCGGATGCCTGATCCGGTCGTCGTCCTCATCGAGGACGAGCCGCAGATCCGACGTTTTCTCCGCGCGACGCTCACCGGCCAGGGCTATCGTCTGTTCGAGGCGGCGACCGGCGCCGACGGCATCGTGGAGGTGGGCTCGCGCCAGCCCGACGTCGTCATCGTCGATCTCGGATTGCCCGACATGGACGGCCTCGACGTCATCCGCCGAATCCGCGAGTGGAGCGCCGTCCCGGTCATCGTGCTGTCGGCGCGCGGCCAGGAGCGCGACAAGGTCACTGCGCTCGACGCCGGCGCCGACGACTACGTCAGCAAGCCCTTCAGCGCCAGCGAGCTGCTCGCGCGCATTCGCGTGGCGCTCCGGCACACCGCCGGCGCCTCCCACGAGTCGGACGAGACCACGTTCAAGGTCGGGGACCTGAGGGTCGACCAGCTCCACCGCCGGGTGCAGGTGGGCGAGAAAGAGATCCATCTGACGCCGATCGAGTACAAGCTCTTGACGACGCTCGTCCACCACGCCGGAAAGGTCGTCACGCATCAGCAGCTGCTCCGCGAGGTGTGGGGGCCGGCGCACACCGAGCAGGCTCACTACGTCCGGGTGTACATGGCGCACCTGCGCCACAAGCTCGAGGGGGAGCCCGCGCGGCCTCGCTATCTCCTGACCGAGGCGGGTGTCGGCTACCGGCTGACGGCGGAGTAGACCCGGCCCGCTAAGGCGTGGTCGAGGGCGGCTGCTGCGGCGCCGCGGCCGGCGGCGGAGGCGGCGGCTTCGGGATCCAGACCCACTGGTAGGGCGTCTTGATCCCGTCTCCACGGAGCTCATAGCGCCCGTGGGGGTACTCGACGACGGTCGCGTGTTGCTGCTGCGGCTGGGCCTGCGCCTGATACTGCGGCTGCGACTGGTACTCGACTGCCGGCTGGCTCTGAACGTAGACGACCTGCTCGTAGTAGGCCGGATAGGGGTAGTAGGCCGGGTAGTAGTAGACCGGCGCCGCGTAGACGTACCTCGGGTACGCGTAGGCGTATCTCGGGTAGTAGAAGCCGCCGACGAGCTGATTGAACACGGCGAACGAGGCGAGCCCGAGCGCTACGTTGGTCGCGGTGCGGGAGCCGGCTTCCGCGGCCGGCGCCACCAGCCCAACCACCAGAACGACGGAGAGGACGACGGCCGCAATTCTCCGCATCTGCTGATCCCCCTCCTACGGATGTGCCATTTCGGCGCCTGCTTGTCAAGCGTTCGGGCCCTTGACACCCCCCGACCAGCCAGTACCCTGCTTGCGCCATGTGGATGACGATGCTGGCCCTCCGGAATGCCATCGCCATCCTGATGGCGTCGCTGGCGGTCGTGGTGCTCGGCCTGGTGGCGCTCGACCGGCTCCCGGTCGACCTGTTTCCGAACATCAACCTGCCGATCATCAACGTCGGCACCGTCTACACCGGCGCGGGCGTCCTCGATGTCGAGAAGACAGTCACCTACCCGATCGAAAGGGCGGTCAGCGCGATCAGCGACGTGAAGTTCGTCGAGTCCAAGTCTCGCCAGGGGCTGTCGACGGTCCGCGTGTGGATGAACTGGGGCGCCGACGTCAACAACGGCCAGACGGAGGTCATCCAGCGGATCCAGCAGATCCTGAATTCGCTCCCCACCGGGATCAAGCAGCCGTTCATCGTGCGCTACGACCTGTCCAACATCCCGGTCGCGCTCGTCACCGTCGCCGGCGGCCGGCTCGACGAGCGCCAGCTCTACGATCTGGCCTACAACATCATCGAGCCCCAGATCGAGCGGCTCGGCGGGGTCGCGTCGGCGTCGGTCGACGGCGGCAAGGTTCGCCAGATCAGCGTGAACCTGAACCGCGACCAGCTCTACGCCAAGGGGCTGTCCATCCTGGACGTGGTGCGCGCGGTCAACAACGCGAACTTCCTCTTGCCGAGCGGCGACCTCAACGTCGGGCGGCCGGACTACAACCTCTACACCAACAACCAGTTCCAGATCATCCAGCCGATGGAGGACATCGTCATCAGGCGGCTCGGCGCCAACGACGCCGCGATCCACATCAAGGACGTCGGCCGGGTCGTCGACTCCCACGAGACGCAGACGTCGATCGTCCGGATCGACGGCGAGCGCGGCGTCTTCCTCAACGTCAACAAGCAGCCGGGCGCCAACACGATCGCGGTCGTCGACCGGGTCAGGGAGCTGATCCCCAAGATGATCGGGATCCCGGCGGGCGTGAAGCTCGGCATCACCCTGGACCAGTCGATCTACATCCGCCAGGCGATCCAGAGCCTGTGGCACGAGGCGCTCCAGGGCTCGGTCCTCGCGTTCCTGGTGATCCTGATCTTCCTGCGCTCCCTGACCTCCACGCTGATCATCTCGATCGCGATTCCGCTCTCGATCCTGTTGTCGTTCATCTGTCTCTACTTCCTCGAGCAGACCCTCAACGTGTTCACTCTCGGCGGCCTGGCGCTCGCGGTGGGGCGCCTGGTGGACGACTCGATCGTCGAGCTCGAGAACATCAACCGGCACCTGAACATCCCGGGCACCTCCCGGCACCGCGCCGTGCTGGACGCCGCGCGCGAGGTGGCGATGCCGATCTTCTCGGCGACGATCACCACCATCATCGTCTTCCTGCCGACGATCTTCCTCGAGGGACAGATCAAGCTCCTGTTCATCCCGCTGACCTTCACGATCTCGGTCTCGCTGTTCGCGTCGTTCCTGGTCTCGCGGACCGTCACGCCGCTGCTGGCCCTCCGGCTGCTCCGCCCCGAGACCTCGACCGATCCGCGCTCGCGCCGGCTCCGGGACCGCGTCTTCGGCCTGTCCCACCGCTTCTTCGAGTGGACCGAGGAGGTCTATCAGCGGCTGATCGAGTGGGCGCTCGCCCGCCGCGCGCTCGTCGTCGGCTCGATCGCGGTGACCTTCGTGGCGAGCCTGTTCCTGGTGGCCGCCGCGCTGTTCGGCCTGCGGCCGTTGATCGGCACCGAGTTCTTTCCGCCGTCCGACGAAGCGCAGTTCCGCGTCGATCTGAAGGCGCCGATCGGCACCCGCGTCGAGGAGACCGAGCAGACCGTCCGCGGCATGGAGGCGGTCATCACGGCGACGCTCGGGTCCGACGAGCTGATCTCGATCGTGTCCGACATCGGGATCCCTCAGGGCCAGGCGGCGGTCTTCACGAGCAACACCGGCCCCCACAGCGCGACGATCCAGGCCTATCTCACGCCGGGCGACAAGCGGAAGCGCAGCGATCGCGAGAACTCGCTGGTGGCCCACGAGCTGGCGCACTACGTCCTCGGCCACGACAGGCCCGTCGCCGGCGCCTCGATGGCGGAGTTCCAGCGGGCGCAGGAGCTGCGCGAGCTCGACGCCAATGCCAAGGCGGTCGAGATCCTGATCCGCGTCAAGGGCATGAGCGAGAAGGACGCGGTGGACACGGTGGTCGCGCATCTCCGCAGCGCGCAGCGGGTCGTCGAGCGCGGCGGGCCGATCACCCCCGGCCACCGCACGCCCGCGGCCGAGATCGCGGACCTGCTCGCGCGCTATCCCGGCAACGGTGAGTGAGAAGTGCGGCCAGAAGAGAGGAGAAGGACGATGTCACGTCAGCTGAAGGTCGCCGCCGCCCAGATGGGTCCCAACCAGGACGGCACCCCACGCGGGGTGATCGTCGAGCGCATGCTCGTGCTGCTCGAGGGAGCGATCCGCGACGGATGCGAGCTGATCGTCTATCCCGAGATGGCGCTGACGACGTATTTCCCCAAGCGCATCCGCCAGGACTTCGACCAGTTCTTCGAGACCGAGGTGCCGCCGAAGGCCCTCGAGCCGCTGCTCCGCCGCGCGGCCGAGGCGGGCGTGGGCGTGCACGTGGGGTTCTGCGAGAAGGCCGAGGGCCGGTACTTCAACACCGCGCTGCTCACCGACCGTGACGGCCGGCTCTGCGGGACGTTCCGCAAGGTCCACCTGCCGGGCACGAAGGTTCCGGACGGCTACGCCCAGGTGCACGAGCCCTACTACTTCGCCCACGGCGACACCGGCTACAGGGTCTTCGACGCCGCCGGCGCTCGGGTCGGCGTCGCGATCTGCCAGGATCGGCGCTACCCGGAGAGCTATCGCTCGCTCGCGCTCCAGGGCGCCGAGATCATCCTGATCGGCTACAACACGCCGATCTCGGCGCTGGCGCTCGATCTGAACGAGCTCTGCATGCGCGCCGGCGCTTACGCGAACCTGTGCTTCGTCGTCGGCGTCGCCAAGGCCGGCGTGGAGGACGGCGTCGAGCTGATCGCCGGCTCCTGCATCATCGACCCGCAGGGCCAGGTGCTCGCGCGGGCGGCGACCCGCGGCGACGAGCTGGTGGTGGCGCGGATCGACCTCGACCAGATGGCGCCCCTCCGGAAGCGCTGGAACTTCCTCGGGCGGCGCCAGCCCCAGCACTACGGGCTCTTGCTGCAGCCCGTGACCGAGAAGGAGCCGAACCGATGAGCGCCTCGGTCGACGTCGTCGTCCGCGGCGGTCAGGTCGTGACGGCCACCGACGTCGTCGAGGCGGCGGTGGCGATCCGGGGCGACACGATCGTCGCGATCGGACCGGAGGCGCTGCTACCGCCGGCCGGCCGCGTGATTGACGCCACGGGGAAACTCGTACTCCCGGGTCTCATCGACTGCCATCTTCATATTGGCCCCGAGTACGACGACTGGCGAACGGCGCCGCTGGCCGCCGCGCGCACCGGGCTCACCACGCTCCTGCCGTTCGTCGTCTACGACGAGGGCGAGACGCTGCCGCGCGCGATCACGCGCTTGCGCGAGGAGGCCGAAGCCCTCTCGGTGCTCGACTTCGGCTTCCATTTCATCCTGAACCACGAGCCGTACATCCTCGAGGGCATCCCCGAGGCGTTTCGGATGGGCGTGTCGTCGATCAAGCTCTTCATGACGTACAAGAAGCGCGGCAAGCGGATGGTGTCCGACGAGTTCATCGCGAAGACGATGGAGCGGCTCGCCGCGCTCGGCGGCCTCTGCCAGCTCCACTGCGAGAACGGCGACGTCCTCTGCTACCTCGAGGACAAGGCGATCGCCGAGGGACGCACCGCGCCGACCGACTTTCCGCCGACGTGTCCCGACTGGACCGAGGAAGAGGCGATCAACCGCGCGATCCTCATCGGCCGGCTCACCGGATGTCCCGTCTACGTCGTCCACCTCTCGACGAAGCTCGGCCTCGAGCGCATCAAGCGCGCCCAGGCCGAGGGGCAGCGCGTGTGGTGCGAGACCTGCCCGCAGTATCTCCTGCTCACCGACAAGGAGATGGAGCGTCTGGGGCCGTTCGCGAAGATCGGTCCGCCGCTCCGCCCCGCCGGTGGCCCCGACCGCGAGGCGCTCTGGGAGGGCTCGGCCAAGGGGTTCATCGCCAACGTCGCGAGCGATCATTCGCCGCGGGTTCCCGCGGCGAAGGAGCCGGGGCGGATGAACATCTTCGTCTATCCGGACGGCAAGCCGATCCCGTTCGGCGCCCCGTCGCTCGAGACGCTGGCGCCGCTGGCCTGGAGCGAGGGCGTGGCCAAGCGCGGCCTACCGCCCACGTGGATGGCGCGCGTGATGGCCGAGAACCCGGCGCGCGTCTTCGGGCTCTGGCCCCGCAAGGGCGTGATCCGTCCCGGCGCCGACGCCGACCTGACGATCTGGGATCCGGCGCCGGAGTGGACGATCCAGCAGTCGCAGCATCTCGGCATCGCCGGCTTCACGCCGTACGAGGGCTGGAAGGTGCGCGGCAAGCCGTGGATGACGCTCGTGCGCGGCCAGGTGATGCTCAACCCGTCGGGCGAGCTCGAGCAGAAGCCGGGCTACGGCCGCTACCTGCCGCGCCGCGGCCCCACGCCGCCGCTGGCCGGCGCCGTCGCGTGAACGGGTCACGCCGGTGAAGGCGTGGGTCGGCGTCCCGCTGTTCCTGGCGATCTTCGGGTCGCCGCTGGCCGCGCGAGCGGTATGCACTCCGTCGCCCCTCGGCCGAGACGCACCGACGGCGCTGATCCTCACCGGAGGCGGCGCCAAGGGCGCGTACGAGGCCGGGGCGGTCGCGTTATTCGCCGAGCGCGGGCTCTCGATCCAGCTCGTGGCGGGCTCGTCGGCGGGCGCCCTGAACGCCGCCATGATCGCGGCCGGGCGCGCCGATCACCTCGAATCGATGTGGCGCGGGCTCAGACGAGAGCACGTCTACTCGCATCGCGCGTCCGTCCTCTTCGCCGGCCTTCTCCCGGGGTGGCTCACGCTCCTGGCGCTGGACGGGGCCACCGCGCTCTTGGATCCGCAGCCGCTCCGCGAGCTGATCACGACCTCGCTCGATTTCGAGCAGATCCGCGACTCGCGCGTGCGTCTCCTGGTGACCGCGACGGACCTCGCCCGACGCGAGCTACGCGCGTTCGACAACCGCACGGTGACGGCGGACGCCCTCCTGGCCGCGGCGGCGATCCCGGGGGCGTTTCCGGCCGTCGCGGTCGACGGAACGCTCCTCGTCGATGGGGGCCTCATCGCCCGCGCGCCCATTCTCGAGGCGCTCGAGACGGCGACGGTCAGGCGGGCGGTGGTCGTGATGAGCTATGCACCGGACGAGCGGGGCGCCCCGCCCACGACCGTCCGACGAACCCTGGAGGAGGCGCTCGAAACCGCGCTGCTCCACCAGATCCGCCGCGACGTGGAGCTGGCTCGATTCAAGCACCCGGCCGTCGACGTGCAGCTCCTCACACCGTCCGCGGCGCTCCGGCTCCGGCCCCTGGAGTTCGATCCCGACTCCGTCGCGCGCGTCCTCGAGATGGGACGCGCCGACGCGAAGGCATGTCTCCAGGCCTGGGAGAACTGAGGACGCCGTCGATTGACGCTTACGAGGTCTTCGGCGGCCAGGTGATGCCGAGCGCGTCGATTCGCCGCAGCCGGTCCTGACCGAGTGCTCCGTCGTAGACGTCGGCCAGCGCCTCCGGCGTCCAACCCTCCTGGCTGGTGATCGCGCGGATCGGCGCCGGGTGCGAAAAGAGCGAGATCTGGTTACCGCGGACGTGGAGGATCTGACCGGTGATGTGAGCGGCGCGGTCGCTCGCGAGAAACGCCACGACCGGCGCGATCGCTTCGGGCGGGGCCGCCGCCTGCGCGCGGCGGCCATCCGGGAGCCGCTCGGTCATCCGCGTCTCGGCGGTGGGCGAGATGCAGTTCACGGTGACGCCGTACTTGGCCATCGCGAGCGCGGTCGAGCGCGTGAGGCCCACGATGCCTTCTTTGGCCGCCGAGTAGTTCGGCTGGCCCGCGCTGCCCTCGAGCCCCGCGGTGGACGTGAACGTCACGATCCGCCCGTATTTCTTCTCGCGCATGTGCTTGGTCGCCGGGCGCATGACCGTGAAGTGCCCCTTGAGGTGGACGGCCACCACGGAGTCCCACTCCTCCTCGCTCATGTTGAAGATCATGCGCTCCTTGAGGATGCCGGCGCAGCAGACGACGATGTGCAGGTCGCCGAAGCTCTTCAGCGCGGTGTCGACCATTGCCTGGCCGCCGGCCATCGTCGCGACACTGTCGGCGTTGGCGACCGCCCGGCCGCCGCGCGACTCGATCTCCTTGACGACGGCCAGCGCGCGCTCGCTCGACGGATCGCGCCCGTCGACCGTCACGCCGTAGTCGTTGACGACGACGCTCGCGCCACCCGCCGCCAGGCCCAGCGCCACGCCGCGTCCGATCCCGCTACCCGCCCCCGTCACGACCGCGACCTTGCCATCCAGAAGACCCATGGCTCTCGCCTCCGAGATAGTGTGCGTGCTGCCGAGAGACTACTCCACGCCGATCAGCTTGGCGAGCCGCTCGGGATCGGCGCTGAGCGAGGCTGATGCGCCGTCGTAGACGATGCGCCCCTTGTCCATGACCACGGTGCGGGCCGAGAACGCGAGTGCGACGCGGCTGTTCTGCTCGACCAGTACGATCGAGAGCGCGCCCTCGCCGCGCAGGCGCCGCAGCACCGACGCGAGCGCCTCGACGATCACCGGCGCCAGCCCTTCGGTGGGCTCGTCCATGAGCAGCACCGAGGGATTCGTCAGGAGCGCCCGCGCGATCGAGAGCATCTGCTGCTCGCCACCGGAGAGCTGGTTGCCCATGTTGGAGAGCCGCGACCTCAGATTCGGGAACAGCTCGAACACACGCTCCTGGGTCCACGGCCCCGGTCGCGCCCCGACCTCGAGATTCTCGCGGACACTGAGCGACGGGAAGATCTCGCGCTCCTGAGGCACCCAGCCGATGCCCCGGCGCGCACGGCGGAAGACCGGGACGCGATCGAGGGTCGTCCCGCTCGCCGTCACCTCGCCCCGATGCAGGGTGGTGTGGCCCATCACGGTGGCCAGCAGCGTGGTCTTGCCCACGCCGTTGCGGCCGATCACGCTGACGCTCTCGCCCACGGCCAGCGACAGGTTGACGTCCTCGAGCACGACCGTCTCGCCGTAGCCCGCCGAGACGTGGCGCAGGGCCAGCGCCTCAGCCATGACCGGTGCGACCGAGGTAGACGGCGCGAACCTCGGCGTCGGCGGCGATCTCCCGGGGGCTCCCGGTGGCGAAGACCGCGCCGCTCACCATCACGGTGATCCGCTCCGCGAAGCGGAACACCAGGTCCATGTCGTGATCGATGATGAGCACCCCGATGTCCCGTGGCAGACCGTCGATCGCGTCGAGAATGATGTGGCTCTCGGCGCTGGGGACGCCGGCCGCGGGCTCGTCGAGCAGCAGGACCTCCGGCCTCAAGGCGAGCGCGATGGCGAGCTCGACCAGGCGCTGGCGGCCGTAGGGCAGCTCGGAGATGCGCCGGGCGGCGTCGCCCGACAGCTTCAAGGTCTCGAGCAGCTGCATCGATTCGTCGACCACGTCGCGGCGCACGCCGGCCGGCCGGAACATGGACGGGGCCGCGCCGACCCGCTCGGCGACCGCGATGTAGACGTTCTCCAGGACCGAGAGGCGGCGGAACAGCCGGTTGATCTGGAACGTTCGCGCGATGCCGAGCTTGACGCGCTCCGCCTGCGCGACGCCGGTGATGTCGCGACCCTTCATCAAGATCGCGCCCGTCGTCGGTTGAACGACGCCGGTCAGCAGATTGACGAACGTCGTCTTGCCGGCGCCGTTCGGGCCGATCAGCGCGTGGCGCGCACCGGCCTCGAGCCGGAAGTCGATGTCCCGCGCGGCGGCCAGCGCGCCGAAGTTGCGGCAGAGCGCGCGGGTCTCGAGCAGCGGCGCGCTCATGAGGTCGCGCGCGGCGCCGGCCGGCGCCCGAGCGCCGCGACGATGCCCAGGATGCCGTTGCGAGCGAAGAGGGCGATGACGACCAGCAGGAGCCCGAGCCCCAGCTGCCATGCCGTAGGGTAGATCTTCGCCAGGAAGTGCGAGAGCACCATGTAGGCCACGGCGCCGATGAAGGCGCCGTAGAGACGGCCGTGGCCACCGAGCACGAGGATAATGAGCACGGTCGCCGCGCGGTCGAGGCCGAGCGTGCCCAGGTTCACGTAGGCGTTCGCCTGCGCCCAGATGCCGCCGGCGATCCCGGCGATCGCCGCCGAGAGCGTGTAGCAGAGGACGAGTCGTCCGCGCACCGGCGCGCCGACCGCGTGCATCCGCAACATGTTCTCGCGGATGCCCCGCAGGCTCTGACCGAAGGGCGAATAGACCAGCGTGCGCACGAAGACGAAGCAGACGAACAGCACCACGAGGACGTAGAGGTACTGGGTCGTGGGGTAGAGGGGGTTGAATTCGAACCGGCCGAGCAGTGGGGCGATCGGCAGGCTGTCGAGGCCGTCGAAGCCACCGGTGTAGTCGTGAGCGAGGTTCGCAGCCTCCTCGAGCAGCGCCATCGTGCACAGCGTGAGCATGAGCAGCGTCAACCCCTGGGTGCGGAGGAGCACCAGGCCGGAGCCGAGGCCAACGGCCGCCGCCACCAGCGCCGCGAGGATCAGTCCCGTGATCGGCTCGGTCCAGATCCCCTGCTTGGCCAGGATGCCGACCGTGTAGGCGCCGGCGCCGAAGAACGCGGCCTGGCCGAGCGTCACGATGCCGGCGTAGCCGAGCACGAGATCGAGCGAGAGCGCGAAGAGGACGGTGACCAGGAGCTCGGTGCCGAAGCCCAGATGTTTCGGGAAGGCGAAATAGAACCCGAGCGCGAGCAGCCAGGGGATCGCCTCCCAGGGACGCAGCCGGTGGCGCTCGGCGAGCGCCCGCGCCGCCGGGTGATCCAGGGGCTCCGTCATGTGGCCTTGGCGCCGAACAACCCCTGCGGCCGCCACAGCAACAGGAGGATCGTCAGCGCGTAGATGAACGCGGTGCCGCCCTGGGGCACGTATTTCTTGAGCGCGAAGTCGAGGACGCCGATCAGGAGCGCGGCGTAGAAGACGCCGGTCACGCGCCCGAGGCCGCCCACCGCGACCACGATCAAGAAATACACGAGGTATTTCAGCGCGTACTGCGGATCGAGGCCGAGGAATTCGGCGCCGAGCCCGCCGCCCAGCGCGGCCATGCCGCTCCCGAACGCGAAGGTGATCGTGAACAGGCGTGCGATGTTGATGCCGAGCGACTCGGCCATGCGCCGGTTGTCGACCGCGGCGCGGATCTGCGCGCCCAGCCGGGTGCGCTCGAAGCCGAGCCAGAGGGCGCCCACGATCACGATCCCGATCGCGATGAGCACGACGCTGTAGGCGCGGTACTGGATGATCCCGAGATTGATCTGTCCGCGAAGGAACGACGGAAGCGCCAGCGGCTGGTTCTCGGGCCCGATCAGCAGCGTCACCGAGGCGATGATCATGAAGACCAGGCCGATGGTGAACAGCACCTGGTCGAGCTCGTCCGCGCCGTAGAGTCGCGCGTAGAGCAGCCGCTCCAGCACCGCGCTCGCCGCCGCGGTCACCACGAATCCGAAGACCAGGGCCGACACGAACCCGAAGCCCCAGTGCTTCATCGCCAGCGCGATCGCGTAACCGCCCAGCATGGCGAAGCCGCCGTGGGCGAGGTTGACGAAACCCATGAGCCCCATCGTGACCGAGAGGCCCACCGACACGATGAACAGCACCATGCCGGCGGCCACGCCGCCCAGGAGCATGCTGGCGATATCGACGCCGGCGATCACTTACCCGCGCAGGGCCCGATCTTCTGCTCCTTGCAGGCGTCCTTGACCCCGTCGATCTTGCCGATCACCTTCTGGAAGACGCGCCCGTCCTTCATGACCGCCTCGGAGAGGTACTCGTTCATCACGATATCGCGGGTGACCGGGTCGATCGAGATGGGCCCACGCGGGCTCGCGAACTTCCACCCTTTGAGCGCCTCGAGCGCCTTGTCGGCGTCGATCTTCCCTCTGAGCGTCTGGACCACGTGGACGATCGCCGCCATACCGTCGTAGCCGCCGACGGCCATGAAATCGGGCGTGGTGGCGGCACCATACTCCTTCTTCCACGCCTCGACGAACCGCTTGTTCTCGGGAATGTCGAGATCGGCGTGGTAGTGATGCATCGTGATGAGCCCGACCGCCGCCGCGCCCATCGCCTGCAGCTTGGTGTCCTGGGTGATGTCGCCGGGGCCGATCAGCTTGATGCCCGCGTCCCGCATGCCGAGCGCGGCATAGGTCTTCACCACCGCGGCCGCGTGGTCACCGGCCGGGACGAAGACGAAGAAGACATCCGGCTTCTTGTCCTTGGCGCGCTGGAAGAACGGGGTGAAGTCCGGCACCGCGCCGGCGCCGCCCATCGGGATCTCGTCGATCACCTTGCCGCCGACGGCCTCGAAGCTCTTCTTGAACGCGGCGAGGCTGTCCTTGCCGGGCGGGAAGTCGGTATAGCCGACCACCGCGGTCTTCGCGTTCAGGAGCTTGGCCGCCGCTTCGCCCATCGCGTAGCCGGCGTGCCACATGCTGAACGAGGTCCGCACGTAGTAGGGCGACATGTTGGTGATGTGCGCGGTGCCGGCGTTCATGATCACCGCCAGCTTCTTGCCCGCGCTCACGATCGGGGCGGACGCGATCGCGTTCGGGGAATAGATCCAGCCGGCGAGGATGTCCACGTTGTCCTGGGTCAGGAGCTCCTGCACCGCGATCTTGGCGTTGGCGCCGCCCGGGTCCTTCACGTCGCGCTTGATCAGGGTGATCTTGTAGGGCTTCACCTTGTCCGCGTTGAGCTTGAGGTA
The DNA here is from genome assembly GCA_003220435.1 of Candidatus Rokuibacteriota bacterium. Taxonomy (GTDB): domain Bacteria; phylum Methylomirabilota; class Methylomirabilia; order Rokubacteriales; family CSP1-6; genus AR31. Next base: position 16,125 of record QHSL01000103.1, read on the forward strand.
GAGCTCCATCCCGCGGTCCACCAGCTGCGCGAACTCGGCGCCGATGCCGGTATACGGCAGGGCGACGCCGACCTTGACCTCCTGCGCCTGCGCCCAGGAGGTCGTGAGAGCGAGCGCGGCGGCGGCCGCGGCGATCATCCATCTCGTCATGAACGTTCCTCCCCGGAGGGGTTCGAATGGGGCGAATACTATGGCAAAAGCCCGAAACGGCGCAAGTTCAGGGGACGATCACGTGCTCGCGGGGTGATGATGAAAGGCGCCCGTCCCGTCGGCGCGTCCTTGATGACATGCTCCTCGGTGATGACGAGCTTCATCGTCGCGTGGTCGATGAAGCGCGCCTCGTCGCGGCGCACGGCTTCGTACGCGGTGCGCGAAGCGTAGCCTCCCATCGGCGCCGGGTCAAACCGACGTGGAGTGTGCGACAATGCGCGCGGGCGGCGGACCCCGCGACTCTAACGTCAGGAGGACGATCGTGGCGAAGTTCAAGGTGGTGACTCCGAGTGGTGCGAGCTTCACCGTGCCGGGCGGCGGCTACAAGCTCGAGATGGAGGCCTTGGCCCCGCTGGATGCCGAGATCGTCGAGATTGCGGCCAAGAGCGACGACGACTTCGTCAAGGAAGCCCGCGACGCCGACGCGCTCTACGCGAAGGGCCGTCGCATCACCAAGCGCATCATCGACGGCCTCGAGCGGTGCAAGGTGATCGCGCTCGGCAGCGTCGGGGTCGATTCCGTCGACGTCGCCGCCGCCACCGCGCGCGGGATCCCGGTCACCAACGTCCCCGACACGTTCATCGAGGAAGTCGCCGA
>QHSL01000088.1 GCA_003220435.1 Candidatus Rokuibacteriota bacterium
GGACCGCATCCTGGAATATCTCGCGGTGAAGAAGATCCGGCCGTCCGGGAAGGATCCGATCCTGTGCTTCGTCGGCCCTCCCGGCGTCGGCAAGACGTCGCTAGGCAAGTCCATCGCGCGGGCGCTCGGCCGCAAGTTCCATCGGATCTCGCTCGGCGGCATGCGTGACGAAGCGGAGATCCGCGGTCACCGCCGGACCTACATCGGCGCGCTGCCGGGGCAGATCATCCAGGGCCTGCGCCGCGCCGGAACGAAGAATCCCGTGTTCATGCTGGACGAGATCGACAAGCTCGGAATGGATTTCCGGGGTGACCCGGCCGCGGCTCTGCTCGAGGTGCTCGATCCGGAGCAGAACGGAACGTTCCGCGACCACTATCTGGACGTGGCATTCGATCTGTCGCGCGTGCTCTTCATCACGACCGCGAACGTGATGGACACCGTGCCGCCGGCGCTGCGCGACCGCATGGAGGTCATTCCGCTCGCGGGGTACACCGAGGAAGAGAAGGTCGCCATCGCGCAGCGGCACCTCGTGCCCAAGCAGGCGCGCGAGCACGGCCTCGACCCGGTGGTGGACGTCGAGTTCACGCCCGAGGCGCTGCGCTTGCTGGCCCGCGGCTACACGCGCGAGGCCGGCGTGCGGAGCCTTGAGCGCGAGATCGCCAGCGTGTGCCGGAAGGTCGCGCGGCGCCGAGCCGAAGGACACCACGAGGCGGTGCGCGTCACGCCCGATCTGGTCACGTCGTTCCTCGGTGTGCCGCGCTTCGAGCTCGAAGAGGCCGAGGAGCGGACGCGGGAGCCCGGTGTCGCGATCGGTCTCGCCTGGACCCCGGCTGGAGGCGACATCCTGTTCGTCGAGGCCACTCGGATGAAGGGAGCCCGCACGCTCACGCTGACCGGCCAGCTCGGCGAGGTCATGAAGGAGTCGGTGCAGGCGGCGCTCTCGTGGGTCCGCTCGCACGCCGACCAGCTCGGCATCGCTTCCGACTTCTGGGAGACGGCGGACATCCACGTCCACGTCCCCGCCGGCGCGATCCCCAAGGACGGGCCGTCGGCCGGCGTCACCATGACGACGGCGCTGGTGTCGCTCTTGACCGGCCGCCGGGTGCGGCCCGGCCTCGCCATGACCGGTGAGGTCAGCCTCTCCGGGCGGGTGCTGCCGGTGGGCGGAATCAAAGAGAAGGTGCTGGCGGCCCATCGCGCGGGTATCAGGACCGTGCTGCTACCGCGGCGGAACGAAAAGAATCTCATCGAGGACGTTCCCGCCCGTGTGCGCGACGAGATGATCTTCCATCTCGTGGACTCGGCGCCGGACGTCATCACCCTGGCGCTCGAAGAGGCGCCAGCGTGGGCCGACGCCGAGCCGTTGACGCTATCATCTTGATTTATTGACGCTTCGGGCTTTCCGGAAGCTCGACGTTCTGTGTTGAAGGACGTGAAGCGGGTTCGCTAACATAGCGACGTGACCCGCTTCACGATCCTTCTAGGCGCATTTTCAGCGGCTGTGCTGGCCACGTCTCCGGCTGGCGGCGAGATGTATCGTCTGTCCACCAATGACGGGACCGTGCATTTCACCAACGCGCCCACCGATCCTCGCTATCAGCGCATGGGCATCGGGGTCACGGGCACCTCGGCGGGTTGGCTGCGGCTACCGCAAAAGGACACCCTCCAATACGCCGCTGAGATCCAGGACGCCGCCGCGCGATGGGGTGTGCCCGAGCGGCTGGTGCAGTCGGTCATTCGGGTCGAGTCCCAGTTCAACCCCCGCGCGGTCTCCGTGAAGGGCGCGCGGGGCTTGATGCAGCTGATGCCAGAGACGGCTTCCCAGCTCGGCGTTAACAACAGCTTCGACCCGCGGCAGAACATCGACGGCGGAGTTCGCCACCTCCGGGGGCTGATCGACCGCTTCGGCAATGACCTGCCCCTGGCTCTCGCCGCATACAATGCGGGCGAGAAGGCCGTGCTCAACTACCGCGGGATTCCGCCGTTCCCGGAGACGCGCGACTATGTTTCGCGCGTCCTGTATCTCTACGACGGAAGCAACGGCTCGACGACCGCCCCGGCCACTGCCGTCTATCGGACTATCGGCGAGGACGGCACGCTCATCTACACGAACATCCCGCCGCGCGGTAAGCGCTAGGTTCTCGCGCGTCGGCCGGCGCCGGCACGTCGGCGCGCCGTGAAACCCTGGAACTCCTGGTGATGGGCTAGCCGCGCCACTGCCGATCGAGCCCGCGGTACTGGATCGCCTCGGCGCAGTGCTCGGCCCGCAGGGTCTCGACACCGTCCAGATCGGCGATCGTCCGCGCGACCTTCAGCACCCGGTCGTGGCCGCGGGCCGAGAGCCCGAGACGAGTGATCGCGGCGGCGAGCAGCCGCTCGGCGTCCGCGGGAACGACGCAAAAGCGTCGGACCTGGCGCGCGCTCATCGCGGAGTTGACGCGCAGCCCTGGTGTGCGAAGACGCTCGCGTTGCCGCTCACGGGCCGCGGCCACGCGGACGCGGATCGTCTCCGTCGCGTCACCCGTCGCCGGACCTCGGACGTCGTCGGGCGCCAGTGCCGGCAGCTCGACGTGCAGGTCGATGCGGTCCAGGAGCGGGCGCGAGAGACGACCAAGGTAGCGGGCGCGCTCGGCCGGCGTGCAGACGCAGCGGTCGAGTGAAGGGCACCCGCGCCGGCACGGATTGGCCGCGGCCACGAGCTGGAAGCGGGCGGGGAAATCGCTGACCCCGCTGGCGCGGGCGATGGTGACACGGCCGTCTTCGAGCGGCTGACGCAGCGATTCGAGGACGTGCTGCTGGAACTCTGGGAGCTCGTCCAGGAACAGCACTCCCAGGTGAGCGAGCGTCACTTCGCCGGGATGCGGAGGACCCCCGCCGCCGATCAGCCCCGAGACCGAGATCGTGTGATGGGGCGCGCGGAACGGACGCCGGCACATCAGCGCGCCGGAGCGGGGCAGAAGCCCTGCGACCGACCAGATCGTGGACGCCTCGATGACCTCGTCGCGCGTCAGCGGTGGCAAGATCGCCGCGAGGCGTCGCGCCAGCATCGTCTTGCCCGCACCCGGCGGCCCGACGAGCAGGACGTTGTGCGCCCCTGCGGCGCCGATCTCGAGCGCGCGCTTGGCGTAGGCCTGGCCACGGATGTCGGCAAAGTCCAGGTCGTCGGTCGCGCTCGGCGGTACCGGCGCGGACGGGGGCGGAGGCGAGGCGCTCCCCTCGCCGTTGAGCAGGCCGACCGCGTCGCGCAAGGTGGACGCGGCGAGTACCCGGAGACCGTCGACCGCTCGCGCCTCCGCGTGATTCTCGACAGGGACGAGCAGCGTGTCGATCTTCTGTCGCCGGCACGTGAGCGCGACGGCGAGCACGCCGCGGACCGCCTGGATCTGACCGTCGAGCGCCAGCTCCCCCACGACCGCGAACGGAGCAAGGAGGCCGTCCTGGACCGCGCCGGTAGCCGCGAGGATGCCGAGCGCGATTGGCAGGTCGAACGACGCGCCTTCCTTCCGCAAGTCGGCCGGCGCCAGGTTCACGGTGATCCGGTCGTTGGGAAAGGAGAAGCCGGTGTTGCGGATCGCCGACCGCACGCGCTCGCGGCTCTCGCGCACGGCCGAGTCGGGAAGCCCGACGGTGTTGAACGCCGGTAGGCCTGCGGCAACGTCGACCTCGACGCGCACGAGCGCGGCCTGGACGCCGACGAGGGCCGCGGACAGAACGCGCGCGAGCACGAGCCGATTGTTCGGTCGATCCGGGGGACGGTCAATGTCGCGGTTCGGATACGGCGAGACGACGGCGGCGGAGGCGGCGCAGCGGCCAGACACCCCGGCCGGCGCACGACGACCAGATCGATCGGTGCTAGAGTCCAGGGATGGCGCGCCCGGTCATCCTGGTCGTTGACGATGACCCTGGCGTCCGGGAGTCGTTCCGGCTGATTCTCGAAGACCACTACGATGTGTTCGACGTCCCGGACGGACCGCGGGCGCTCGACGTCGTCGGCGCTTCCCAGATCGATCTCGTGTTGCTCGACATCCGACTGCCCGGCATGGACGGGATCGAAGTGCTCGAACGCATCAAGGCGATCGACGAAGGGATCGAGGTCATCCTGGTCACGGCCGTGAAGACGGTGCGGACCGCGGTGGCCGCGATGAAGCTCGGAGCGTTCGACTACCTGACCAAGCCGTTCGAGGAGGAAGAGCTGCTGTCGCTCTCTCGCCGCGCGCTGGAGCGGCGGGCGCTCGAGCGCGAGGTGGCGTTCCTGCGCTCCGAGCTCGAGCGCGCGCACGACCGCGACGAGATCGTCGGCCTCCACCCCGTCATGGGAAAGCTCCACGCGCTCGTCGCCCAGGTCGCGCGCACCGCCACGACGGTGCTGATCACCGGCGAGAGCGGCACCGGCAAGGAGCTCGTCGCGCGAGCGATCCACCGGCAGGGCGCCCGCCGCGAGAGACCCTTCGTCGCGGTCAACCCCGCCGCCATCGCCGAGTCGCTCATCGAGTCCGAGCTCTTCGGGCACGAGCGCGGCGCGTTCACCGGCGCCCATCGCCGCAAGCTCGGGCGGTTCGAGCTGGCGCAGGGGGGCACGCTGTTCCTCGACGAGATCGGCTCGCTGCGGCCCGAGCTCCAGGCCAAGCTTCTCCGCGTGCTCCAGGAGCGCGAGATGGAGCGGGTCGGCGGCACGCGCGCCGTCAGGATCGACGTCCGGGTCATCGCGGCGACGAACAGCAATTTGCGGCAGGCGGTGCAGCGCGAGGCCTTCCGCGAGGATCTCTACTACCGCCTCAACGTCATCCACCTGGTCGTGCCCCCCCTGCGCGAGCGCGGCTCGGACATCCCGCTGCTCGTCGAGCACTTCATCCGCTGCGGCGAGCGAGAGTTCAACAAGCGCGTCGACGGGCTGTCCCCGGAAGCGCTCGCCGCCCTCCAGGCGTACGGGTGGCCGGGGAACGTGCGCGAGCTCAAGAACGTCATCGAGCGGTGCCTGGTCCTGGCCGACGGGCCGATCATCCAGCTCAACGATCTGCCGCTGGACGTGCTGCTGCCCCAGCAGGTGACGAAGGTGCGGGCCGCCGAGGCGCTCCCGCTCAACGAAGCCACCGACCAGTTCGAGCGCCAGATGGTGCTGCGCGTCCTGGAGCGCGTCGGTTGGAACCTCACCGAGGCCGGGCGGATCCTCAACGTGCACCGCAACTCGCTCCGGGTGAAGCTCGCGCGCTGGGGAGTGCGCGCGCCGGGCGCGGCCCGGTGAGTGCCCAGCCACTGGGCGCCCCGTAGTTGGGCGGTCCGTACGGTCGCTGTGCGCTCGCGGCGCGAGGCGATGGGGCTGCACCCGCGGTTCGCATTCGAGAAACAAGTACTTGGATGAAACGTTCCGACCTTCTCCGTAGGTGGCGGTCGAATTGCTCTATCCTCGGCCCGGTTGCGCGACTGAAGCCCTCATGGGGAGGGCTCTTCAACCATGGAGGAGAGGGCAATGACGAAGGTGTGGACCAGTATCGTCGTGGTGGCGGCAATCATCGGATCGTTCCTGCTCGTGGCGCCGGTCCTCGAATCGGCCACCTCGGGGTCGACGCAGTTCTTCCAGGCGGTGGGCACCGCTGACGGTGGAGCGGACTAATCTCACCACGAGAGTGAAGGGGGGCGGACTGCCCCCCTTCAAGCTCGCCCTCTTGTGGGGCGGGCTCCTCTCCGTCGGTGCGCTGGCGCCGCTCCTCGTCATCGGTCCCTTTGCACTTCGATCGGGGACTGAGACCACGGCCCGAGACCGGGACGGCGTCGCCGCCTCCACCGGGACGTACCGACGGCCCTTGGGAAACGACCCTGAGACTCTCGATCCGGCACGGATCAGCGACACCTATGGTCGATCGGTCTCTCAGCAGATCTTCGACGGGTTGGTACAGCTGGACCAGACCCTGGCGATCAAGCCCGGGCTGGCTCAGTTCTGGAAAGCCTCGCGGGACGGTCTCACGTGGACGTTCGAGCTGCGGCAAGGCGTCAAGTTCCACCACGGGCGCGACGTCACCGCGGACGACGTCGTGTTCTCCTTCACCCGCATTCTCGACCCGCAGACGCGCTCGACCGCCAACGAGCTCTTTCAGAACATCAAGGGCGCGCGCGAGTTCAGGGAAGGTCGCGCTCGGAACGTGGCCGGTCTCGTCGCCGTCGATCGCCACACGGTGCAGGTCACGCTCAACGAGGCGCAGGTACCGTTCGTCTCCGTCGTCGCGGTCGGGCACGCCAAGATCGTGCCGCGCGACGTGGTCGAGGCGCAGGGTGAATCCTTCGGGGTCCGGCCGGTCGGCACCGGGCCGTTCAAGTTCGTCCGGTGGGAACGAGGCAAGGAGATCGTGCTCGGCGCGAACGCGGACTACTTCGACGGCCCGCCCCGGCTCGGTCAGCTCGTCTATCGCATCTTCTCCGGCGAGCAGCACGACGCGATGAACGACGAGTTCCAGAAGGGGAGCCTCGAGGACGCTCCGGTGCCGCCGCGGGCCGACCGCCGCGCGCTGGCGGCGGACCCCAGCCACATCTACGTGAAGCGGCCCATGATCAGCGTGCGTTTCTACGGATTCCACACGCGGACGAAGCCCTTCGACGACAAGCGGGTGCGCCAGGCCATCATCTATGCCCTCGACCGCGAGGCGATCATCGACACCGTGTACTTCGGCCAGTACACGTTCGCGCGCGGCATCCTGCCGCGCGGGATGCTCGGCTTCAATCCGCAGCTCGTCGGGTACCCCTACGATCGGCAGCGAGCCCGCGAGCTGCTTGCCGCGGCCGGATACGCCGGCGGTCGTGGCTTGCCGCCGATCGTGATCTGGTCGGGCGCGCAGCGGGGCGACATCGTGCGCGAGCATGACCAGATCAAGAAATCGCTGGCGGCGGTGGGGATCACGGCGGACGTGCGCTACCAGACGGATTGGCGGGCGTACGTCAAGCTGCTCGACGAGGGCAAGCTGCCGATGTTCCTCTATGCCTGGTACGCCGACGTCCCGGACCCCGATGACTTCCTGGCGAAGCTCTTCCACTCGCGAGGGCCGCGGAACTTCTTCGGGTACGCCAACCCTGTCGTCGACGAGCTCCTCGCGGGCGCCCGGAGCGCGACCGATCTCAAGCAACGGATCGAGCTGTACCGGAAGGCGGAGCAGACGATCCTCCAGGACGCACCGCTCGTCCCGTTCTTCCACCACACGTACGAGCGCCTGTTCCAGCCCTACGTGCGGAGCGTCGAGGTGAACGGCTTGGGCGACCCCTACATCCCGTTCCGAAAGATCTGGCTGGAGCGCGTGCGATGAGACCCCGCTCGCTGCGGGCGAAGCTTCTCCTGGGCACCTTCCTGGTGATCGCCTCGGTGATGACCGCGGTGTTCGTGGTGGTGGAGCATCGCCAGAGCGCAGCGATCATCGACGAGGTCCAGCGCCGCGGCGAGGTGCTGGCGCGGAACCTGGCGGCGATCTCTCACGGTCCGATCCTGCTCTACAACTTCACCGCGCTCGAGCAGAACGTCTCGCGCGTCGCCGCCGAGCCCGATGTCGTCTACGCGTTCGTCCTCGACGCCGACGGGAAGGTCGCGGCCTACAGCCGGTATCCCGAGCGGGTCGGGCTCTCGCTCAAGGGTGTCGTTCATGAGCGGGCCGCCAGCGCGGTCGAGCCGTTGACGCAGGAGACCGTCACCAGCGCGGGCGAGGCCGTCTTCGACTTCGCGGTGCCGGTTTTGGTGGACGACCGCAAGTGGGGCACCGTCCGGCTCGGCCTCTCCAAGCGCCGGATGGAGGCCGAGATATCGAGAACGCGGCTCGAGCTGGGCGCCCTGACCCTCGCGACGCTGCTGGTCGGCGGCGCGGCGGCGGCGCTGGTGGCCCGGCGCATCGCGCGCCCGGTGCAGCAGCTCGCCGAGGGGGCCGCCGCCATCTCGCGCGGCGAGCTCTACCAGCGCATCGAGCCGTCGGCCGCCGACGAGATCGGCCGGCTCGCCGCGGCGTTCAACCACATGGCGGCCCAGCTCCTTCAGCAGCGGAGGGCGCTGGAGGAAGCGCACGCTAGCCTCCGGCAGAAGTTCGAGGAGCTGACCGACCTCAAGAGCTACACCGACAACATCCTCGGCTCGCTCACCAACGGCATCGTGACGATCGATCTCGACGGGCGCGTCGTCACGCTGAACCCGGCGGCGGAGCAGCTCACGGGCTTCTTCCGCGGCGAGGCCGCCGGGCGCTACTGCACCGAGCTCTTCGCCCACACGCCCGAAGTCAGCGATCTCCTGACGGACACGCTGGCGAGCCATGCCCCGCTCACGAGCGTGCCGCTCACGCTGCGGCGCCGCAACGGCACCTCGCTGCCCATCGAGCTCAGCACCGTCCCGCTCAAGGGCGCCGAGGGAAAGGACCTCGGCGTGATCGCCGTCTTGCGCGACGTGACGCTCGTCCGCCAGCTGGAGAACGACCTGCGACGATCGGACCGGTTGGCCGCCCTCGGGACGCTCGCCGCCGGGCTCGCCCACGAGATCAAGAACCCGCTGACCTCGCTGCTCACGTTCAGCAAGCACCTCGAGCGCAAGTTCGACGACGAGAACTTCCGCGCCCGGTTCGGCAGCGTCGTGCCGCGCGAGCTGGAGCGGATCAACGGGATCGTCGAGCGACTCCTCGAGCTGGCGCGTCCGGCCCGGGTGAGCTTCACGCTGCTGCGGCTGCCAGAGCTCCTCGAGCGCGCCCTCGAGCTGTACGGCGACCTGCTCGACGACCGGGGGATCGACGTGGTTCGCGAGTACGCGCGCGACGTGCCGCAGATCCAGGCCGACAAGGACGCCCTCTATCGCGTCTTCGTCAACCTCGTCGCCAACGCTATCGACGCGATGCCGGGCGGCGGCCGGCTCACGGTGCGCGCCGGCTGGGCGGCGACTGGCGACCCGCTGCCGACGCCGACGCGCCGGCGATCGACGAGCCGCGTGAAAGTGGAGATCGAGGACACCGGCGTCGGGATCGCGCCGTCGGAGACGGAGCGCATCTTCAATCCATTCTACACGACGCGCGACAGCGGCACGGGACTCGGCCTGGCGCTGGCGCACAAGGTCATCCAGGACCACGGAGGCGTGATCAGCTTCAAGAGCACACGCGGTGTCGGCACCACGTTCACGATCGTCCTGTCGCTCGTCGCCGAGCCGCCGGCCTCCGCCGACGAGGCGGCGGCCCGATGACCGCCGAGAGCGGCGCAGTCTCTGCGGCCGGCGGCCCCAGCCTCGAGCAGGCGCTGGCCGACAACGCGAGCCTGCGCCGTCACGCCAGCACGGTCGCCCACGACTTCAACAACCTGCTCGCCGTCATCAGCGGCTACACCGACCTGATGCTGCGACGTCTGCGCCCGGACGATCCGATGCGCCGAAACGCCGAGGCCATCAAGCGGGCCACTGAGTGGGGTCTGGCACTCGCCCAGCAAGTCCTGGCCGGCAGCCGGCAGCCGCCACCGCCGCCGGCGCCCATGGACCTCAACCAGCTCGTCACGAACGTGACGCGCGTGCTCCAGCCGGTTCTCGGCGAGAATATCGAGCTGACGACCCGCCTCGCGCCCGACCCGGCGCGAGTCAGCGTCAACGCGCACCAGATGGGTCAGGTGATCATGAACCTGGTCGTGAACGCGCGCGACGCGATGCCGGCCGGCGGCCAGCTCGTGATCGAGACCGCCAACGTGGGCCAGGTCGTCATGCTTGCCGTGAGCGACACCGGATCCGGCATGGACGAGGAAACCCGAGCGCACTTGTTCGAGCCGTACTTCACGACCAAGGAGCCGGGCCGCGGCTCCGGGCTCGGCCTGGCGACGGTCCACGACATCGTCACACGGTTCGGCGGCCAGATCAGCGTGATGAGCAACGCCGGCAGCGGCGCGACCTTCAAGATCTACCTGCCCCGGGTCGACGACGCAGCGTCCTCGGCCGCGCCCCGGCACGCGGCCGGAATCCAGACCGTTCTCGTGGTCGATGACGAGCCCGAGGTTCGCGATCTGATCCGCGAGATCCTCGAGCTCCAGGACTATGTCGTCCTCGAGGCCGGCGATCGGGAAAGTGGGCTCGCGCTCGCCGGGCGCCACGCCGGGGTCATCGATCTGATGGTGGTCGACGTCGGAGTCCCGCCGATGCTGGCTGACGAGTGGGTCAAGCGTGTGCGGGTCACCCGGCCGGACGTCAAGGTGCTATACGTGTCCGGGTATCTCAGCGACGAAGGGTCGATGGACGCGCCGAAGCTCGGTCCGCTGGTCCAGAAGCCGTTCACGGTCGGCGCGTTCACGAAGCTGGTCCGTCTCGTGCTCAGCGGGGCTCAATAGGCGCCGACGGCCGCGCGGGGCCCCAACGCCGGACGGGGGCTGTGGCCTCCCCGCTGGCTACTCATCAAAATCGACGAGCAGCGCGGCGTGATCGCTCGGTGCTCCTTTCCGCCCGCCGCGCGAGCCGGCCCACACGTACGCGGCGTCTTGCAGCCGCGCGAGCAGCGCGCCGTTGACGAAGGCCTGGTCGATCCGGAAGCCGTTCCGGCCGTTCGGCGAGTACCAGGTATAGGCGCGTGCTTCGGCACGGAGGTGGCGAAAGGCATCGAGCCACCCGCAGACGGCGAGGGAGTCTATCCAGCCCTCTTCGCGCGCGCTGAACACGGGCACTTCCTCGTCGAGCCCGCGCCGGCCGGAGTTCGTGTCGCCGACGAAGAGGGCCGGCCCCAGGCGCCACCGGCGGGCGCACGCCAGCACCGCGTCGAGGAACCGGTACTTGCGCCCCGTCACCCGGTTCGGCACGTGCATGGCCCCCAGCAGCAGCGGGCGAGGCGCGTTCACGGAAGCGAGCAGCCACCGGCCCGGCTCGCGCGGCTGCGTCGAAAGCCGGAGACGCCTCAGGGGCCACCGCGCCGCGACGAGCAGGGCATTGGCGGTCGGATTTCGGGAGCTGGCGCTCGTGCATTGATGAACGAGCCCGAACGCGGCGAGTGCGCGTGCGAGCTCGAGGCTGGGCGGTGTCGCACGGAATTCGGACAGGACCACGGCATCGGGGGCCCATCGCGCGAGGTGACGGGAGATCCGTGGGACACGCACGCCGCCGCCCGCGCGAATGTTCCAGGCAACGATGCGCATCGCTGTGGTCAGCGGGACTTACGTAACGACGTCTCCAGCAGGTCCAGCGCGGCCTTTGCGAACGCCCACATGTTCTTCTCGCGATCGCCCTGCCCGGTCTCCAGCGTGACCGCGCGTTCGACGGGTCCCGCCACCGCGATGCACGCATGGCCGGCCGCGTCGCCATAGCGGTTGCCGGTGGGGCCGGTGGCGCCCGTCTCGGCTAGCCCCCACGTGGCGCCCAGCAACTCGCGGATCATCCGCGCCTTGACGAGCGCGTACGCCTCGGTGCTCGACCGGATACCCGTGACCGAATCGTCCGGCACCCGCAGCAGCGCGCGCCGCGCCGCCTGGGTGTAGATGACGCCGCCGCCCAGGAAGTAGGCGGAGGCGCCGGGCACGGCGAGCAGCGCAGCCGAGATCAATCCGCCGGCGGACGACTCCGCGACGCCGATCGTCTCCTTGCGCTCCTTCAGCAACGCCCCGAGCGTCGCCGCCATCGTCGCGAGCTCGTTCATGACGCTGCGACCTTAGGTGCACGTCGGGAGGTTGTCAAGCAGATCGGCGAACGGCGGACGACGAACGCTAGGCGCGGCGGGACGGTGACGCCAGCTGGCACTCGGCGATCTTGTTGAGCAGCGTCTTGTAACTGACCTTGAGGATCCGGGAGGCCTCGGCGCGATTCCACCGCACGCGCTCGAGGACCTCGAGGAGGGCCTTGCGCTCGGCCTCCCGGGCGCCGCGGCGGGCGATCTCGCGCAGCCCCTCGGAGGCGGGTACGGGAGATGCCGGCGCCGCACGATGCCCGTTCCCGTTCCGACCACGCTCGGCGAGACTCTCGAACGCCTGCTCACCGTCGGCGAGCACCACCATGCGCCGGATCGTGTTCTCCAGCTCCCGCACGTTCCCCGACCAGGTGTGTGCCGTGAGACGCGCCAGCGTATCGGGCGAGAGCTGCTTCTGCCGCCCGTACTGCTCGTTGAAGCGGTCCAGGAACCAGGCCGCCAGAAGCGGGATCTCCTCCCGGCGCTCCCGGAGCGGAGGAACCAGGAGCTCGACCACATTGAGGCGGTAGTAGAGGTCCTCGCGGAACTCGCCCCGGACCAGGGCCTGCTCGAGGTCCCGGTTGGTGGCGGCGATCACGCGCGCCTCGACGGCGATGAGGTCGTGGCCTCCGACACGAGCGAACCGGAAATCCTGGAGCACGTGGAGCAGCTTGGCCTGGAGGCCGAGCGGCAGCTCCGCGATCTCGTCCAGGTAGATCGTGCCCGCTTTCGCATACTCGAATTGGCCCGCCTTGCGCCGGTGGGCCCCGGTGAAGGCGCCCTTTTCGTGGCCGAAGAGCTCGGACTCGAGCAGCCCTTGAGGAATCGCCGCGCAGTTGACCTTGATGAACGGGCCTTGCCGGCGGGTCGAGTGGGCATGGATAGCCCGGGCGACGAGGTCCTTGCCGACCCCGCTCTCTCCCCGGATCAGGACCGTCGCGTCCGTGTCGGCGACGCTCTCGATGATCGACTGGATGGCCCGCATCCCTGGACTACCGTTGAGAATCGGACCACGCTCTCTCACGCCCGAGGGGGCACGCAATGCGAATGCCAGAAATTACATATTGCAACTACCTGATTTATTTGGTGTCAACCGGCGTAGATAACGGCCATCTGATCAGGAATTGATCAGGTGTGGTAACAAAACAGTGAATCGGCTTCCCTTGCCCTCATGCGACTCGGCAGTCACGCGACCGCCGTGGGCCTCCGCGATGCCCCTCACGATCGCCAGTCCCAAGCCTGTTCCACCCCGTTCGCGGTGCGCCTGGCGGTAGGCGTCGAAGATGTGGGGCAGCGCCTCGGCCGGGATGCCCACCCCGGTGTCTTCGACCTGGAGCTCGAACTCCGTGCCGGCGTCGATCAACCGGGCGACGACGCGCCCGCCGCGCGGCGTGAATCGGATCGCGTTGGCTCCCAGATTGACGACCAGCTGGTGCAGCCGCTCCTCGTCGCCGCGGTAGCTGAAGTCCGTGCCGAGGCGCTCGCACTCGAGGGTCACGCCCGCCTCGGCGGCGCGAGGGTGAAGCTCCTCGAAGGCGCGGTCCACGAGCTCCGCCAGATCGAGTGGTTTTCGCTGAACCTCGATGAGCCCGGCTTGCAGCCGCGACATCTCGAGGATCTGGTTGACGAGCCCGAGCAGGCGCCCGGAGCTCTGCGTGATGATGTCCGCGAGGCGCCGCTGCTTGTTGGTGAGCGGTCCGGCGACATTGTCGTGCAGCAGCTCGGCCGCACCGCGAATCGAGGTGAGGGGCGACCGGAGCTCGTGCGCGACCGCCGCGAAGAACTCCTGACGGGTCTCCTCCAGCCGTCGCAGCTGCTCGGCCATCGAGTTGAACGACCGCGCCAGCGCGCCGATCTCGTCGCGACTCCGGATCCCGACGAGTCCGTGGAAGGCGCCCGAGGCGACCTCGGCCGTCGCCCCCGACAGCAGGTCGAGCGAGCGCGTCATGCGCCGCGCGACGAAGGCCGTGCTGAGCAGCGCGAGCGCGACGGCGGCGCCCAGCGCGATCAGCACCCCGGTCCACGTGAGCGCCTCGAGGCGCGCGGCCTCGGCCTGCGCCGCGAGGATCGCGGTGTGCGTCGCCGCCATCAGCCCATCGAGGCTCTTCTGCACCTGCTCGGCCAGCTGACGCGCGTCGGCATCGCTCAGGCGCAGGGCGCCCGCGCGGTCGCCGAGCTTCAGCAGCGCGTGCTCCTCGGCGACGACGCGGCGGTACCCCGCGAAGGCGGCGCTCGCCTCGCTGAGGTGCAGCCCCTCCCATCGGCCCTGCGCGTATCCGGCGAGGCGCTCGAGATCCGCGGCGACTTTCGCCGCCCGGTCGCTCCATGCGCTCGCGTAGCGTGGGTCGCCCAGCACGACGGCCCGCGCCTCGAGTCGGAGGAGCGGCGCCATCCCTTCGCGAGCGCTCGCGGTGAGGCGGAGCGCGGGCACCGCACGGATCGCAATCTCGCGATTGACCGAGACGAGGCTCGCCACCGCGCGCAGGCTCAAGGCTCCGACGCCCGCGAGCACGACGATCACGAGCGCCGACGTCAGAAAGATCTTCGAGGCCAGCCGCATTTCGTTCTCCCCTGGTGACCGTCGGATGATCGCGGCGGCCGCCGAAAGCGGTCGCAGCGAATCAGTCGATCGATCGACGATTGGACCGGGATCCCGAGGGACCCGCGCGTCCGGGAACAGCTACCGGGAACGAATGAAAGAGGGGGAGGGGAGGGCAGTCTTCAGAAGACGCCGCGACCAGCGAGCCGAAATGCCGGCGGATGGTTCAGCCGCATGACCACCCGCGAGTCTAGGAGGTTGCGGTGGACGTGTCAATATCGTTCGGCGCTCGCTACCGGGAAACCTCGCCGAGCGTCGCGCGGTAGGTGTCCAGGTCGCCCCGCGCGAGGCGCAGCGCCGTCTCGGCGGCGGCGATCGCGTCCTCGCGCCGCTTCTGGCGGGCCAGGACGTGCGCCAGGTTGTTCCACGCGGCGGGCTCGTCGGGGCGCCCGTCGATGGCACGGCGGAACGCCTCTTCGGCGCCGGCATCGTCGCCGAGCCGGTATCGAGCGTTGCCGAGACCGAGCAGCCCCGCATAGCTGGCCGGCCAGCGCCGCAGCAGCGTCGCGTACGCTGCGGCGGCATCGGCGTGACGTCCGGCGCGCTCGAGGCCGCTCGCCGCCTGGAGCATCGCGGGCTCGGTCGCGCTCGCCGGCAGCGCACTCGGCGGAAGGATCACGGCGGCCCATCGCTCGCCGCGCTCCCACGTCGCTTCGAAGGTCCGCAGCGACTCGGTGTGGCGCGCTCGCGTCCCCGAGCGCAAGAGGATCGTGCTCGCCTCGAGGTCGTAGCCGATCGCGACGGCGAAGTGCCAGCGCGGGATCCAGGCGAGCCCGAGGTTCTGAAACACCAGGACGGGATGGCCGGCGGCGAGCTCCGCGACCACGTTCGACAGCGTCGTCACCGGGAGCACGAGCTGCCCGTGGCGGCGTGCGGCCGCGACGATGTCCGTGCGAAGCGTGCCTTCGCGACCGGGCGTGTAGACCTGATCGACCAGATCATCCGGTCTCGTTGGGGCGCCCGACCAGCCGAGGACCATCGCGAGCGCCGCCGGCCCGCAGTAGTTGCGATCCTGCTCGACGAACGGAACACCGCCGACTTCGACCCGCCGCGGTAGGGCTTCCGTGCCGGAGAGCGGCGGCAACCGAAACGCGATGGAGCATCCGGCCAGCACGAGCGCCAGGAGGCCGAGCGCGACGCGGCCCCTGCCGAGCGTGGGCGTCACCGGGTTACTGGGTCTTGCTCTTCTTGATAAAGGGGAAGATGTTGGTCACCCCGGTGAGGTCGAGGATCAGAAGCGTCAGGAAGGTCAGCGCCGCGGCGATGAGGAGGATCTCGGGTGGTCCGATCTGCCCGGCGGGCTGCGCGTCGAGCGAGCCGGCGAGCCGCTGAACCTCGGCGTCGGAGAGCGCGGCGACGCGGGCGACGGCCTCTTCTGGACGGACGCCGAGCCGGATCATCTGCGCCTGCACGTCCTCTCTGAGCTGGAAGCTCGTCACGCGATCGCGGCTCGCGGCGGCCGCGCTCTCCGCGATCACGCGCTCCGTCTCGATCAGGCCCGCCTGCGCGACGCTGACCGGCACCGTGACCCATGTCACCACGACGGCCATGGCCAGCGCCGTGAGCTTGAAGGAAGTCCTCCGACGTCTCATCGCTCCGCCTCCCTCAACCCGGGTAGCCTCGGTTGCGCATGCACGACGAATACGCGTTGCGATACGCTTCGTCGTGCTTCTTGTTCTCGTTGAGGCCGTAGAGCGTGCCGCCGGCGGCGCCGACCACGCCTCCGATCGCCGCCCCTTTGCCGGCGCCCTTGCCGCCGCCAGCGATCCCGCCGCCGGCGGCCCCGATGGCCGCGCCCGCCACGGCGCCGATCAGCGCATCCGTCACGGTCTCCTTGGTATTGCTGCGCTCACCGACCTGCTCCGCCGCATAGCGGTTGCACGCGTCGATCGCCTCCTGCGTGGGGACTGCCGCGGCCGGAGGAGGACTCGGCGGGGGACTGACCGTCGGGGGCGCTGGCGTTGCCGGTGGCGGCGGGGGCGGTGCGGTCGCTGCGGCCTGCTGAACCGGCGCCGGCTTGGGCTTCACGACCGCCGCGGGCCTCGGAGTCGGCTGTGGTGTCGCGGCAACCTGGCGGGGAGGCGTGGCTGGCGGCGTGACGGCCTCGTTGGTTTCGAGGCTCGTCTCGTTCCCCGACCAACGAGCCACGACCAGCCCGGTCACGATCGCGGTGCTCGCCACGAGAGCCATCACGATGACGGTCAGCTTCCAAGGATTCATGCCGCCCGCTCAGTGCAAGAGCCGTCCCAACGTCGGGTGGCCCGCGTAGTGGTCCTCGGCGCGTCGAGTCAGCGCAATGCTTCTGGTGAGTTCGGACGCGTGCCGAGTGATCGCAGCACCTTGCGCCGTGATCACGTCAGGGCAACTTTTACAGAGGTGTTCTTCCGCTGACACTCTCCAGGCCGATCGCGCCCGCGACAACCTCCAGGTGGAGCTGAGCCTCACCGAAGTCGAGGCTGGCCGCCTGGATCCGCTTGTGGATCAGGTGGAGCGGATGCTCCTCGCAGTAGCTGATGGCGCCGAAGATCTGATGGCCGCGGCGGGCCACCGCCAGGCACGCCTCCCCCGCGTACGCCTTGGCCATCGCCACGTCGACCGCAGCCGGCAATTCCTCGGACGCCTTCCAGGCCGCCGTATAGAGGAGCGCGCGCGAGGCGTCCACGTCGCGCACCAGGTCCGCGCAGGAGTGCTGGATGGCCTGGTAGCCGCCGATCGGCCGCCCACCCTGAACGCGCGTCTTCGCGTGCTCGACGGCGAGCTCGAGCACGTGCTGCGCGGCGCCGACCATCTCGGCCGTCCGCGCGAGCGCGCCCGCCTGGAGCGCCGAAGCCAGAACCTCGCGGGCCCGGCCAGCCGAACCCAGCCGATCGTCGGCGCTCACCTCCACGCCGCCGAAGCCCACCTCGAACAGCTTCTCTCCGCTCAGCGTGTCGAGCGGCAGGCGCGTGATCCCCGCGCGATCTGTCGGCAGAATGAGCAGGCTGAGCCCTCCGCCCTCGCGGATCGCGACGATCAGGTCGTCGGCGATGTGGGCGTCCTTGACGAAGAGCTTGCGCCCGTTCAGCCGACCGGGGACCTGGCAATCGACCGCGACCGCGCCGGGATCGAACGAGCCGGTTTCCTCGACGAGCGCCAGGGTCGCGAGTCGCTCGCCGGCGGCCAGCGCCGGGAGCAGACGCTTCTGCTGGGCCGGGCTTCCGGCGGCGAGCAGCAGCGACGTGGCCACGACGGCGCTCGTCACGAAGGGGCCGGGCAGACCGGCGCGCCCCATTTCCTCTACGAGCAGGATGACGTCGAGGAGCGAGCCGCCGCTGCCGCCGAGATCGGGCGGGATCAGGAGCCCCGGCCAGCCGAGCTCGGCCAGGCGTCGCCAGAGCGGCTCGTCGAAGCCGCGTGCGTCGAGCGCGAGACGCTGCGCCAGCTCCGGCGGGCACTGCTGGCGAAGGAACGCGCGGGCCGTCGAGATCAGGATGTGCTGGGAGGCGGAGGGGCGGAAGTCCATCTCAACGCGCCCTGGGCTCGGCGGGCAGGCCGAGGCCCCGAACGGCGATCGTGGTGCGGAGGACCTCCGCGGTGCCGCCGGCGATGGTGTGACCGAGGCTCGTCAGATAGGCGTGCGAGATCCGCCCGCCGAGCTTCGCGCCCGGCGAGGAGTCCCGCAGCGGCCCCCAGAGCCCCAGCAGGTCCATGCCGAGCCGCGCGAGCTTCTGGCCGGTCTCGTCGGCGTAGACCTTCGCCATCGCGGTCTCGTAAGTGAGGGGCGCGCCGTCGCGGATGAGGCACCCGGCGCGATAGAAGAGGAGACGCAGCGCTGCGAGCTCGGCGGCCATCGCCGCGAGCCGGCGCCGCACGCCCGGGTCGTGCGCCAGCAGCACGCCGCCGACGCGCGTCGTGTTCACGTGCGCGACGAGCTGACGGAGCACGCGCTCGAGCGCCGGGGCCTTGTAGAAGCGGCCCCAGAACCGGTCGGCGTCGAGGCCGTTCAGGAGCGCTTGGAAGCCCTCGCCCTCGGGCCCGAGCATGAGGTCCGCCGGCACGCGCACGTCGTCCAGGAACACCTCGTGGTGGTAGACCTCGCCGGTCAGGCTCCGGATCGGGCGGATGTCCATGCCCGGCGTCCCGTTGCGCACGACGAACATGCTGAAGCCGCGGCTGCGCCGCGCCTCGCGACTCGTCCGGGCGAAGACGAGCCCGTACGACGAGATCCCGGCATGGCTCGACCAGATCTTGTGGCCCCGGATCACGTAGTGGTCGCCGTCGCGCCGCGCCTCGGTCTTGAGCGCCAGGAGATCCGAGCCCGCGTCCGGCTCGCTGTAGCCCTGCCAAAAGGTCGCCTCGCCGCGGGCGATCGCCGGCAGCACCTCACGGCGCAGCCGCTCGCTGCCGAAGCCGATGATCGCGTCGGCGGTCTGCCACACGCCGGCGAGCGGCCCGAAGGGCGCGCCGGCGAGCGCCAGCTCTTCCATCAGCACGAGCTTCATGAAGATCGGCTGCTCGCGCCCGCCGCAGGTCTTGGGCCAGCACATGCTGATCCAGCCCTGCTCGGCGAGCGCTTTCAGGAACGCGCGCGAGTAGGGGCCGGAGCCGTAGCCGGCGTCCATGCCGTCGAGCGGGAACGTCTCGGGCGGATGCGCCCGCAGGAAGCGGCGAACCTCGTCCGCGAACAGGCGCTCGGGCTCGGTGAAGGCGAACTCCATCTCAGCGGCGGAGTATACTCCCGCGCATGCGATACGGGTTCTATCTGCCCACGCGCGGTCAGACGGCAACGCCGGAGTCGCTCGAGGCTCTCGTGAAGCGTGGAGAGGCGCTGGGCTTCGCCTCCGTGATGATCGCCGACCACCTGGTGTTCCCCGTCACGATCAAGTCCAAGTACCCGTACACGGTTTCGGGCGTCTTTCCGGGGCACGGCGACGCCCTCGATCAGCTCTCGCTGATGGCGTTCATCGCCGCGAAGACGTCGACGCTGCGCCTGGTCACGAGCGTGATGATCGTGCCGTATCGCAATCCGGTGGTGACGGCGAAGGCGCTGGCGACGATCGACGTGCTCTCGCGAGGGCGCGTCACCGTCGGGGTCGGCGTCGGCTGGCTTCGCGAAGAGTTCGAGGCGCTGGGCTCGCCGGCGTTCGACCGTCGCGGCGCCGCGACCGACGAATACCTCCGGATCTTCAAGACGCTGTGGACGCAGAGCCCCGCGTCGTTCTCGGGCCAGTTCTACCGCTTCGACAGCATCCGCTCTCTCCCCCAGCCGATCCAGAAGCCCCATCCGCCGATCTGGGTGGGCGGCCACAGCAAGGCCGCGCTGCGCCGGGTCGCGCGCCTCGGCGACGGCTGGCACCCGGTGGGCGCCAATGCCGCGGTCCCGCTGCCCCCGGCGGAGCTGAAGGCACTGCTCGACGAGCTGTATCGGCTCACCGAGGAAGCCGGCCGAGACCCGAAATCGCTCACGATCTGCTACAAGGCGCCGGTCTACGATCCGCAGCTGCAGCGGCTCCCGGGTGGGGAGCGGCGCCCCTTCTCTGGCAGCGTCGATCAGATCACCGACGACATCGCGGCCTACGCCCGGCTCGGCGTGAGCGAGATCGTGTTCGACTTCCGCAGCGAGACCCTTGCCGAGAGCGTCGAGCGGATGGAGCGCTTTAGGTCGGTGATCAAGACGACGATCTCGTGATAGGCTCTCGGCCGGGCATGCCGGCACGATGACCAGAGGAAATCCCGTGATCGCCGTCGTAGGCGACCTCGACCCGAAGAACCGTACCCACCAGTTCACGAACGAGGCCCTAGGGCACGTCGGCCTCCCCTTCGAGTGGATGGCCACGGACGCCGAGGGCGACTGGGGCGAGCGCCTGGCGGCGTACGACGGCATCTGGATTGCGCCGGCGAGCCCGTACCGCCGCATGGACGGGGCTCTGGCGGCCGTCCGCCACGCGCGGGAGCGCGGGGTTCCGCTCGTCGGCACCTGAGGCGGCTTCCAGCACGCGATCGTCGAGTTCGCGCGCACCGTTCTCGGGTTCCGAGACGCCGACCACGCCGAGACGAGCCCCGGGGCCCCGCGGCTGGTCATCACCGCGCTCTCCTGCTCGCTGGTCGGCCAGCAGCAGCGCGTCGTGATCCTGCCCCGAACTCGGGCCGCCGCGATCTACGGATCGACCGAGGTGACCGAGGACTACTACTGCAACTACGGCGTGAACCCCGAGTATCGTCTGCGGCTCGAGGCGGGCGGTCTCCGGGTGAGCGGCGTGGGCGGTGAGGGAGAAATCAGGATCGTCGAGCTGCCCGACCATCCCTTCTTCGTGGCCACGCTGTTCCTGCCCCAGGCGCGCTCGACCGCCGCGAGCCCTCACCCGTTGCTGGTGGCGTACGCGGCGGCGGTGGCCGCCCGCACGCGCGTCCGCTCACACCTCTCCGTGGCCTAGTCGCAGGCTGCCCAAAAAGGATCCAGATGCGAGGCGGCGCCCGAAGGCTGCGCGCGAGGCGTACTTCGAGTACGTCGAGCGTGCAGCCGAGAGCGCCAACGAAACAGATGGGCCTTTTTCGGCAGCCTGCTAGTCGTTCAGGCGGCGGCGCAGGAAGCCCAGCAATCCCTGCGGCAGGAAGATGATCATGATCACGAAGATGATGCCGAGAGGAATCAGGTAGTACTCCGTCAGGAAGCGCGAGAGTCCCTCGCGCAGAAGCAGGAAGAACGCGGCGCCCGCGAACGGCCCCACCAGCGTCCCCATCCCGCCCATCACGTTGAAGATCACGACCTCGCCCGACACGACGAAGAAGACGAAGTCGGGCGCCGCGAACTTGTTCTGGATGGCGTAGAGCACGCCGGCCAGGCCCGCGAAGAGCCCGGACAGCATCACCGCCACGATCTTGTAACGCTCGACGTGATAGCCGATCGCGCGCGTGCGCGGCTCGTTCTCGCGGATCGATTGTAAAACCATGCCGAACGGGGATTGGGTGATCCGCCGGACCAGCAGGTAGGAGACGAGCACCACCGCCAGCACGAACCAGTGCAAGGTCGTCGGCGTGAAGCGGTCGCTCCAGAAACCGAGGATCGACAGCGACGGCTGGCGGAAGGTGAGGCCGTTCTCGCCGCCCGTGACCTCGGTCCACGTGAAGATGATGACGTAGAAGATCTGCGAGAAGACGAGGGTCGAGATCGCGAAGTAGATGTCACGCAGCCGCGTCGCGAAGTAGGCGACGAAGACTGCGGCGACACCGGCGGCGACCAGGCCGTAGAACAGGGCCAGGCCGAGGCTCGGCGGCTTCACCGTGAGCAGCGCGGCCGCGGCGCCGTACATGCCGAGGCCGAAGAACGCCGAATGCCCGAACGAGACCATCCCGGTATAGCCGATCAGGATGTCGGACGACATCGCCAGGAGCCCCCAGATCAGGATCTCGGTGGCGAAGCGCTGCCAGAATGGAGGAAGCACGAGCGGAGCAACGACCAGGAGCGCGCCGACGACGGCGAACCCGATCCAGTACCCGACGGCGGGTGGCCGCGGCCGCGCGGCCGGCGTCGCGGTCATTTCGGCGTGGGGACGAAGAGCCCGGTGGGCCGGAAGAGCATCGTGAGGACCAGCACGACGAACGATACGATCACCGCCTGCGCCGGGCTCACGACGATCGCGGCGTAGGCTTCGAGGAGGCTGACGAAGATCGAGGCCAGGATCGAGCCGCCGAGGTTCCCCATGCCGCCGACGACGACCACGATGAACGCGCGGAGCGTGAAGTCGAACCCCATCGTCTGGGTGACGCCGGCGAACGGGCCGAACAGCACGCCGCTGGCCGCCGCCATCGCCGAGCCGATCGCGAACACGGCCGTGTAGACGAGCGGCACCGGAATGCCCATGGCCTGGGCCATGACGCGATCCTGGGTCGTGGCGCGGATCCAGATGCCGTACTTGCCGTACTTCAGGAACAGCCACAGGCCGGCGAGGATCAGGCCGGCGAGGATCGCCGTGGCGATGCGGTACCAGGGGTACTGGACGTGGAACATCGTGAAGTCCCCCCGCACCGGCTCGCTGATCCGGCGCACGGACGGGCCCCACTGCCAGAGCGCGTACTTCTGGATCACGAGCGAGACGCCGAACGTGGCGAGGATCGTCGTGAGCGGGTCGCGCCCGATCAGCGGCCGCAGCGTCGTGACCTGAAGGAGGGCGCCCAGCAGCGCGATGACGACGGCCGCGGCGAGCAGGGCCAGCCAGTAGTTCCCGGTCACGCCCAGCACGCTGGCGCCGACGAACGCCCCGAGCATGAGCAGGTCGCCGTGGGCGAAGTTGACGATATCCATGATCCCGAAGATGAGCGTGAGGCCCGAGGCGACCATGGCCAGCACCATCCCGTTGACCAGGCCGTGGAGCGTCTGGACGAGGATCTGGTCCATGATCAGACTCCCAGGTATTCGTGAATGACGCGCTGGTCGGCGCGCAGCTCGGCCGAGGAGGCGTGGTGGCGCACCGCGCCCTTTTCCATGATGTAGACGCGCCCGGCGGCGTCGAGTGTCAGCGGGACGTTCTGCTCGACCAGCAGGATGGCCACCCCGTCGCGGTGGAGCGCGTGGACGATCGCCTGGATCTGGGCGACCATACGCGGCATGAGCCCCTCGGTCGGCTCGTCGAGCAGGATGATTTTTGGCTCCAGCATCATCGCGCGCGCGATCGCCAGCATCTGCTGCTCGCCGCCCGACAGCGTCCCGCCGGCCTGGTTGCGCCGCTCTTTCAGGATGGGGAAGTAGGCGTAGACCTTCTCGAGAAGCCCCTCGCGGCGCTCCGGCGTCATCCCGGCCCGGTCGAGCCCGGTGCGAAGGTTCTCGAGCACCGTGAGCAGGCGGAAGATCCGACGCTCCTCCGGCACCCACGCGATGCCGAGCCCGGCCAACCCGTGGGGCGGCACGCCGTGCAGATCCCGTCCCTCGAACGTGATGCGCCCGCCCGTCCGGCGCGCCATCCCCATGATGGCCTTGAGGGTCGTGGTCTTGCCGACGCCGTTGCGACCGAGCAGGCCGACCACTTCGCCGGAACGCACCTCGATCGACACGCCGTGCAGGACGTGCGACTTGCCGTAGTGAGCGTCGACGCGTTCGAGGACGAGCATCAGGTTTTGAGGTAGATCTCTTGGACCCGCGGGTTGGCCTGGATCTCGGCCGGACTCCCCTCGGCCAGCACCTCGCCGTAGTTCAGCACCGTGATCGTGTGGGCGAGGCCCATCACGACCTCCATGTCGTGCTCCACGATGAGGATCGTGAGGTCGCGGGCGATGCGGCGGATCAGGTCGACCGTGGCGTGCGTCTCGGCCACGCTCATGCCGGCGGTCGGCTCGTCGAGGCAGAGCAGCTTGGGCTCGGTCGCGAGCGCGATGCCGATCTCGAGGTTGCGCTGCTCGCCGTG
Organism: Candidatus Rokuibacteriota bacterium; assembly: GCA_003220435.1. Classification (GTDB taxonomy): domain Bacteria; phylum Methylomirabilota; class Methylomirabilia; order Rokubacteriales; family CSP1-6; genus AR31. Next base: position 23,601 of record QHSL01000088.1, read on the forward strand.
CGAGAGGTTCGACGCGAGCTCGTCTTCCTTATCGGCGAGCGCGACGTCGGCCAGGACGGCCCGCGCGCGGTCGATGACGTCGCGGTACGACCGGTGGTGACGCAGCATGCTCCAGCTGTGGTGACGGGACTGGCTGGCGATCCGTACGTTCTCCAGCACGGTGGCGCCCGGTAAGAGATTCGTGATCTGGTAGGAGCGCGCGATCGCCTTGCGCGAGATCGTGTAGGGCGGTAACCCGGCGATGTCCTCGCCGTTGAACACGATTCGGCCGCTCGTCGGCTGCAGCACTCCGGTCACGCAATTGAAAAAGGTGGACTTGCCGGCGCCGTTGGGGCCGATGACCCCGCGGATCTCGCCCGTCGGCACGGAGAGCGACACGTTGCTGAGCGCCGCCAGCCCGCCGAAGCGAACCGTCAGCGCTTCCGTTTTGAGGATCGTCGACGACGTGGTCAGCGTGGACACGCGTGGAGAAGAATGGAGGAGCGCCCCGGTCTGGCCGGGGCGCTCCGAGGCTCGAGGGCTACGCGAATGTGCACGACGGCGGCACGATCGTCTTTTCCTTCGGAATCGTTTCCAGCAGCTTGTGCTTGTTGTTCTTGACGGTGAAGATGAACTCGCGCAGGAACGCCTGGTGATCTTCCTTCCGGATCGTCTTGTCGCCCTGGGGGAAGTCGTCGCTCTCCTTGACGTCCAGGCCCTCCAGCGCCTCGATCAGATTCATCGTGTCTTCCCGGCCCCGGAACCTGGACTTCTGCATGCCGAGCTTGAGGAAATTCATCGCCTCGAAGTTGGACTGGACGTAGCGGTCCGGCAGCGGGCCGGACGGATCGATCTGCTTGAGGGCCGCGACGGCCTGGTCGAAGAACTTCTTGTGGTACGGCGTGTTCAGCGGAGGCTCCATCACCGGGATGTACCGGTTGATGCCGACAAATCCCTCGATCTTCTGGCCCAGCGCGGGGAGGTGCGTGGACTCCGCGATGGCTCCGTCGCCCGCGTATTTGTACTTCTTGGTGAGCCCGAGGTCGTAGATCGCGTTGGTGAAGTTGACGGCGTTGGCGCCGAAGAATATCCCGAACAGGCCGTCGAAGGATCCGGTGATCTTCGAGACGAACGGCGCCATGTCGGCCGTCCCGAGCGGAATGCCGGTCGTCTCCACGACCTCGCCGCCGTTTTTCTTGATCTGCTGGAGATAGGCATCCCGGGTGGACTGACCCCACGCGTAGTCGAGATAGGCGATGTGCCACTTCTTGCCCATCTTGTTGACCAGGTACGGCGAGATCGCGACCGCCTGGGCCGGCGCGTAGTCGAAGGGCCGGAAGACGTAGCGGCTGCACTTGGTCGTGGTGATCGTGGTGTCCAGGCAGACACCGATCATCCAGACGGTCTTGTTCTCCTCGAAGACCGGCATGCAGGCCAGGCACACGTTCGAGAGGTAGCCGCCCTCGGCGACGTCGACCTTGTCCTCGAGCACCATCTTCTCCGCCTTGCGTCGGCCCACGTCGGGCTTGGACTCGTAGTCGGCGACGATCAGCTCGATGGGCCGACCGTTGATGCCGCCCGATTTGTTGATCCGCTCGACGGCCATCTGGGTGCCGACCAGGGCAGTCTTCCCGCCGGCCGCGCCCGTTCCGGAGAGCGGCTGAAGCACGCCGACCTTGTACGGCTTGGATTGGCCGAAGGCCTCGCGCCATGGCGCCGGAACCAGCATGGTCGCGCCGACGGCACCGGCCGCCGCCGACGAAAGCGCCAGGAATTTCCGACGCGTCGTCTTGCCGCTCCACCACATGTGCGTTGCCCAGGCTTCGTCGTGCCAGCGTTCAACCATCAGATGTTCCTCCTTGCGGCGCGCGCCGCCGGCACGAGCCCACGGCGTGAGCAGCGGGGTAACGAAAGGAATTGTCCCTACTTACACTAACCGACTGGACCGTGCAAGGGTTCACCTATAACAGGCGAGCCGCCTACAGCGTGCCCGGATAGGCGCCGCCGTCGAGGACGAAGTTCTGGCCGGTGATGTAGCCGGCCTGGGCGCTGCAGACGAAGGCGCACACCTCTCCGAACTCCGCCGCGGTGCCGAAGCGTCCCGCGGGGTTCTGCGCCCGGCGCTCCTTCGCCACCTGCTCGAACGGCTTGCCGCTGGCCCGGGCCTGGGCCTCGATGTTGGATCGCAGCCGGTCGGTGTCGAACGGGCCGGGCAGGATGTTGTTGATCGTGACGTTGTGCGCGACGGTCTTGCGCGAAAGCCCGGCGATGAAGCCCGTGAGCCCGGCGCGCGCGCCGTTGGAGAGGCCCAGGCTCTCGATCGGCGACTTCACCGACACCGACGTGATGTTGACGATGCGGCCGAAGCGCCGGGCGATCATGCCGTCGACGGTCGCCTTGATCAGGAAGATCGGCGTGAGCATGTTCGCGTCGAGGGCGCGCAGCCACACCTCGCGGTCCCATTCGCGAAAGTCGCCGGGCGGCGGGCCGCCCGCGTTGTTCACGAGGATATCGGGCGCCGGGCACGCCTGGAGCAGCGCCGCCCGAACCGCGTCGGTCGTGATGTCGCCGGCCACGGTGGTGACCCGGACGCCGGTCGCGTCGCGGATCTCCTTCGCGGCGGCCTCGAGCGCGTCCTTGGTGCGCGCGTTCATGGTGATGTTCGCACCCTCGCGCGCGAGCGACATGGCGCAGCCCTTGCCGAGCCCCTTGCTGGCGGCACACACGATCGCATTCTTGCCCTTGATCCCCAGATCCATGGTCGCCTCGCTCCTGTCAGAGGGTGGAAAGTCTAGCGGCGCTCCGCCGCGAGGCCCGCCGCGGCGAGCGCCCGACGGATCGCCTCCCGCTCGGCGCCGCTCACGGGTGTCAGCGGCGGCCGAACGTGGGCGTTCGGGATCCGGCCGAGAAGGACGAGCGCCTCCTTCATCCGGTTGTGCATGTCGACGAACGGCGGCGCGTAGAAGACGGAGACCAGCGGCGCCAACCGGTCATTGACCCGCCGCGCGCCGTCGAGGTCGCCCTTCGCGCACGCCTCGAAGAGCTCGGCCTGCAGATCGGCGGTGACGCTGCCCATCCCGGAGATGGCGCCGTCGGCGCCCAGCAGGAAGCTGGCCATCAGCGACATCGTGAACGACGAGAGCACCGCGACCGGGCGGCCGGTGGCGCGCAGCATTTTCAGATTGGCCTCGAAGGCGACGATGTCGTTGGACCAGTCCTTCACCGCGGCGATCTGTGGGATCTCGGCGAGCCGGGCGAGCGTTTCTGGCGCGTAGCCTATCCCCGACGCGGGCGGGTACTCGAACACCACGATCGGTAGGTCGGCCCCGGCTGCGATCTCGGAGAAGTGGCGCACCACCATCTCGGGCTTGAGCTGCGCGCCCCACATGAAGAGCGTCGGCGGAAAGACCAGCACGCCCGCCGCGCCGGCCGCCCGCGCGTCGCGGGCGAGGTCGACTGCCTCCCGCGTGCCGTCGGAATAGACGCCGGCGACGACCGGGCACGCGCCCGCCACTTCGTCGAGGGCGATCGCCAGCGCCCGCTTTCGTTCCTCGCGGTCGAGCGAGGACACCTCGGAGGCGTGGCCGTTGGCGACGATCCCGGTGACCCCCCGCGTGTCGACGAGCCAGCGCAGGTGGCGGCGGTAGGCGACCTCGTCGATCGCGAGGTCCGCGGTGAACGGAAGCAGGTTGGCGGGCATGATGCCCGAGAAGCGCAGCGGCTGACTCATCGCAATCTCCTCACCACCGTGAGATCTGCGCGGCGATGTCCTTGCTCGTGACGACGCGGCCGTACGCCCGCCCGATGATGTCGAGGGCGGCGCGCTGGATCTCGGGCCAGAGCGTCGCCACGCCGTCCTCGACGACGCTGACCCGGTACTCCCGATGAAGGGCGCCGATCACCGTCGCCAGCACACAAATATCGGTCATCGTACCGGTCACGACGAGCGATGTCACGCCCCGGGCGCGGAGCGCGCTGTCGAGCGACGTCCCGGCGAACCCGTCGTACCCGCGCTTCCGGAAAACCGGCTCGTCCGGCCCGGGCGCGAGCGCCGGCACCGTCTCGACGCTCGGGGTGCCCTCGAGGCACGAGGACGAGGGCAAGCCGAAGCCTCGGGGCGCTCCCGGTGGCGCCGGCAGGTGCTCGGGGTGGAGGCTTCCGATGAGAACGGGCGCGTTCGGAGAATAGACGAACTCGGTGAACATCACCGGCAGGTGTTTCTCGCGGAAGAGATCGAGAAGGGCGCGGACGGTCGGCACGATGTGGACCGCCGGCGGCACCTGCATCGCCTCGCCCGGATCGAGGAACCCGCGCTGCATGTCGACGACCAGCAGCGCGGTGCGCCCGGGCTCGGGGGCCAGCACGGGCTCGAACATCTCGCGGCGATCGCTCATCTCGCGGCTCCGTCAGCGCAGCTTCGGGAGGATCTCGCGGGCGATGAGCTCGACCTGCTCCGGCTCGTACCGATAGGGGATGAGAACGATTCGATCGACGCCCGTCCGGACGTGGGCGCGCAGCTGCTCGACGCACTCGTCGGCGCTGCCGCGGACGGCGTGCTCGATCGTCGACTCGCTCCAGGCGGCCACGTCCCACTCGGTCTCGAGCCAGCGGCGCATCGGCGCCTCGGTCGCCTCGCGCGAGCGCCCGACGTAGATCGCGAGCTGGTTGGTGCCGGTGAGCGTCGCCGGATCGCGCCCGGCCTCGCGCGCGAACCCGACGATTTTCATCCACGACTTCCGGTAGCTCTCGGGCGTGTAGAAGTAGGTCAGCCAGCCGTCGCCCTTCGTGGCGACGCGCCGGAGCACGGCGTCGACATAGCCGCCGATGAGGATCGGCGGGCGCGGCCGCTGGAAGGTCCGCGGCACCATGACCGCCTCGCGCAGGTTGAACTCGTCGGTCTGCAGCGTGACGCGCGCCTCGGTCCACAGGCGCGTCAGGATTTCGAGATTGCGCTCGAAGAGCCGGCCGCGCTGCTTGAACGCCACGCCGACGGCGTCGAACTCGCGGGCATACCAGCCGGCGGCGGCGCCGACGATCAGGCGCCCCTTCGAGATCACGTCGAGCGTGCCGAGGGCCTTCGCGGCCACGGTAGGATTTCGCAGCGGGAGGACCAGGATCCCGGTCCCGAGCTTGATCCGGCTGGTCCGAGCCGCGATCGCGGTAAGGATGCCAACGGCGTCGAGGATCGGGAACGCCGGCTCGACGCCGAGCAGCACGTGGTCCCACGCCCACAGCGACTCGAAGCCCAGCGCCTCGGCGCGCTCGGCGTATGCATAGAGCGCGTCGACGTCGGGCGTCTCGGCCGGACCGACGAAGTTCTTGATGGCGAGCCCGAACATCGTCACGGCCTAGCCGAGGAACCGGCGCTCGGGGTCGAGCGACCGGAGCGTCTCGAGCTCGTCGTCCGACGGCGGCTCGGTCACTTCGACCTGCGGCGCTTGGAGCAGGGGAAAGCCCGTGTTCTGCCTGATCGTGTCGGCGGCGACGCCCGGATGCGTCGCCTCGATCCGCATGCGCTTCGACTCGGGGTCGAACCCGAGGATGCCGAGCGTCGTGACGACGCGTGAAACGCCGCCGAAGAGCAGGCCGGCGGCGCGCCGCGAGCCGTTGCCGCGGAGCCACGCCGGGCTCGTGACGAAGTCCACGCGCTCGACGAAGCGGCGCTTCTCGTGCGGGGTGACGATGATGACCTCGCGGCAGAGCGAGGCGATGTCGTTGGCGCCGCCCGTCCCCGGCAGCCGTACTTTCGGGTGCCAGTAGTCGGCGCCGAGCACGCTCGTGTTGATGTTGCCGTACTGATCGATCTGGGCGCCGCCCATGAAGCCCACGTCCACGAAACCGCGCTGGGCGAACAGGAAGGCGTCGGTGATCCCCGGCAGCATCGTCGCCCGATGGCCTGCGCGCATCTCGTTGGTCGACACCGGCAGCCGGCCCGGCGCGATCTGGGGCCCGATGATGCCGCCCTCGATCACCATGGTGAGGCGCGGCGCGTGGCGCCGCTTGGCGAGCGCCGCGGCCAGCAGCGGCACGCCGACGCCCGCGAAGACCGCGGTGTCGTCACGGAGCTGGCGCGCGGCGATCACCGCCAGGAGCTCGGCGGCGTTGAACCGCTCGGTCATTGTATCGGCCGCGCGAGGCCGGTTCCAACCGCGGGTGGCTTGAGAGAGAGGGTGGGCTCGGTCATTGTATCGATCGTGCGAGGCCGGTTCCAACCGCGGGTGGCCTGAGAGAGAGTGGGCTCGGTCATTGTATCGATCGTGCGAGGCCGGTTCCAACCGCGGGTGGCCTGAGAGAGAGGGTGGGCTTGGTCATTGTATCGATGGCGCGAGGCCGGTTCCGGCCGCGGATGGCCTGAGAGGGGCGCTGGGCTCGGTCATTGTATCGGCCGCAAGAGGCCGGTTCCAACCGCGGATGGCCTGAGAGAGAGGGTGGGCTTAGTCATTGTATCGGCCGCAAGAGGCCGGTTCCAACCGCGGGTGGCTTGAGAGAGACGCTGGGCTCGGTCATTGTATCGATCGCGCGAGGCCGGTTCCAACCGCGGGTGGCCTGAGAGAGAGGGTGGGCTTGGGGCTCGTCATCGCGTCAGCTCGCGGGCGCGCTTGGCCTGGAGGGCGAGGCGCTTGCCGCCGAAAAGGTCGAGGTAGTCCGTCCACGCCGGCGGTCCGTAGACGTAGCGCTCGAGGTACTCGCCGACCGCGCCGGGCCCACGCGCGTCGATGGCCGCCGTGTACTCGGCGAAGTGATCGTAGTCCGCCTCGTAGAGGCCGTAGCACTCGTGGGGGAACGAGCCGAACGGGACGTGGACGAGGGCGTCGACGGCGAACCCGGGGATCACCGTGCGATCGGGATAGCGGCGGGTCTCTTCCTCCGGAACGATTTCCTCCGTCGTGACCAGCACGGTCGTCGCGGCGCGCGCGATGTCGGCGTCCATGTGCGGGTAGCCGTCGATCTGGCAGTTGCCAAACACGTCGGCGCGGTGGACGTGGATCAGCGCGACGTCGGGGAACAGGGCCGGTACCGCCGCCAGCGTCTCGCCGGTGTAGGGATCCTGGATCGTCCTGAGACCGCCGATGCCGACGAGGTCCGAGCCGAGCATGGTCAGCGCCGGCAGGAACGGCACACCCATCGCGCCGGCCCTGAACCTTAGCCCGAGCGCCAGGTGGCTCCACTCTTCGAGCGCGACCGCCCCCGTTTCGACGTAGTGGCGGAGGATCTTCGAGACGCCCCACGGCAGGCCGATCGACATCCACGCGGTCACCACGCGCGACACCGCACCGGCCGCCATCAGCAACTCGCCTTCGGTGCAGGTGAGGTTGCGCGAGAGCGTGAGGGCGCGGCGCCGCTGACGGAGCACCTCGCGCACGAGGGCCAGCGGCGTGCGCGAGAAGAGGCAGCCGCCGGCGCTCAGATGGTCGCCGTCCTTCACGCGGCCGACGGCCTCCTCGAGGCTCGTCAGCTTCTCGCCCGCCGACCGCGGCTTGGCCTCGATACGGCGGCGGGCCGCGATGAAGTCGTACTCGGCGGCGTTCAGGTGAGGATCTCCCATTGCGGCTGGTAGCGATCGAGCTCGCGGCGCGTCCGCGGGTCCATCGGGTGCTCGCGCTCCGGGACCGCGACGCGCTTGTCCTCGCCGAAGAGCGCCGTGGTGAAATACCGCTGCCCGGTGTCGTTCGCCATCGTCACGATCGACGACAGCGCGGGCTGGCGGCGCGCGAGCTTGAGCGCAGCGGCCACGTTGCAGCCGGTGGAGATGCCGCAGAAGATGCCTTCCTCGGCGGCGAGCCGGCGCGCCATCGCCAGGCTCTCGGCGGTCGTGGTGGTGATGACGCCCGAAAGGATCGCGACGTCGAGGTTCTCGGGGATGAACCCGTCGCCGATGCCCTCGATGCCGTGCGGCCCCCACTCGCGCCGCGCCAGCAGCGCGCACTCGTCGGGCTCGACCGCGTAGAGGCGCACGCGCGCGTCGCGCTCGCGCAGGTAGCGCCCCACGCCGGTGAGCGTGCCGCCGCTGCCTTGCGAGGCGACGAACGCGCCGACGACGCCCCCGCACTGCTCCCAGATCTCGGGGCCGGTGGTCTTGTAGTGCGCCTCGATGTTGTCGGTGTTGTCGAACTGGCCGGGCACCCAGTAGCCCGTCGGGTCGCCCGTGCGGATCTCTTGAAGGCGCCGCAACGAGAGATCGACGTCGCTCTCACCGCCGGGCGTGAATACCAGGTCGGCGCCGTAGGCGCGCGTGATCTTCTTGCGCTCCTCGCTCATTCCCTCGGGCATCACGATCGTGCAGCGATAGCCCTTCACCGCCGCGACGAACGCGCAGGCGATCCCGGCGTTGCCGGTCGAGCACTCGAGCACGCGCATCCCCGCGCGGAGATCGCCGCGCGCCTCGGCACGCTCGAACATGTGCAGGTAGATGCGGTCCTTGAGGCTGCCGGACGCCCCGTACCACTCGAGCTTCACGAAGATCGGCGACGTGACGCCCGCGGTGACGCGGTTGAGCCTCACGAGCGGCGTGCGTCCCACGGCCTCGGCGATCGACCCGAGCGCGCTACGGTACGTATCCCAGAGAATCGTCACGGGAGCGTGATTGTACCCGAAATGGCAGGGCACGCCGCAGGCCGTCGCGGGGCTGGGGCCCCGCCGGCCGAGGCGTGCCTATGAAATCGACGCCGACCCGGCGTCAGCCGAGCCCGCTCGCGTCGAAAGCGGCGGGGATGTGGCGGATCTCGAAGCGCCCGTCGTGGCGCGGGGTGACCGCGACCACGTCGAACCGGCACCTCGCGTCCGTGAGGTGCATCCACTTGAGGTAGTGCTGGGCCAGCCGGATGAGCCGGCGGCGCTTCCACCACGACACCGCGGCGCCGGGCCCGTCGCCCCAGCGCTCCTGGCGGCACTTCACCTCGACGAAGACCCACACCTCGCGGTCGCGGCACACGAGATCGATCTCGCCGTGGCGCAGCTTGACGTTGCGCGCGACGATGCGCAGCCCGGCGCGCTCGAGCAGCTTCGCCGCAGCCTCTTCGGCCGCGCGCCCGAGGACATGGCGAGGATCGGCCATACCAGCGATCGTGCCCCGCCGCCGCGTGGCTGAAAATGTCCAATGTTCAATACACCCCGGCTGTCAGCAATGCCTTCAGCGGTCGACCACATCGACGACATCGGCTCCTATCGTGCGGGGCCGAAGATCCTGTCGAACTTCTGCTTGTCGAGATAATTCGCGAATTCAGCCATGCTTTTGGCCACGGCGGGATCGGAGAATAGCCGGCGCCCGGCGACCTGCCCGAGGACCTCGAAGCTGGACTGGAGCGTGTTGGGACCCTCGTATTTCAGTGCTTCCTGCGTCTGCGTACTACAGGATTCGGTGATGAGCCTCTCGAACAGCTTCGCGGCATTCCGGTTCAAATCGGTACGCTCCGCATCCGAAACAGAGGCGATCGACCTGACCTCAGGATGCAAGGCCGCGGAAGCGAAGAGCCATTTCACCAGATAGTTCTTGTCGGCGTCGGTCGTCGATCTGACGAGGCACTTGGCGAGCTCGTCGGAGTAGGGACCGGCGACGGCTGGCCCCGACGACAGCGCGGCCAGAGCGAGGGCAACGCTCGCGAGAACAATTGTGAGCTTCATCGACACGCTCCTTTGCCCACGAGCTGAGCACCTCGAGCACTTCCATCGCGATCATGCGGGGGAGGTCACGTCGACTTCGAATATTGGCAGCGTACGATCGGGATCGCCCTCGACCGGAGCGGGGACCGTCCCCCGCCGTCGTGCGCCCATGCGCGCATAGAAGCCCGCGGCGTACGGGTCGGCGTGGATGACCAGGACGCCCGGACGTATGGCTCGGACGCGGTCAAGCGCGTGACCGTAGAGCTGTCGTCCCACTCCGCGTCCATGCCAGCCAGGCTCGACCCAGAAATGCTCGAGCGACCACGTGTCTTCCCGTGGCTCCAGCGCGTAGAAGCCGACCATCGCTCGATCGATTGCTCCAACGTAGACGAGCTGCTGCCGCAGGTACTCTGGCGTGATCGTGAGAAGCGGCTCCCAAACGGAAAGCCACGCTTCAGGGTAGCCCCAATGGGCCTTGGCGACGCGCGCAATTTCTGTCAGGCGCTGCGCGTCGGCGGGGACCCCTCGTCGAATTCGCAGGTCTAGCTCGGCCACCCGTGTCGCTCGTGCGGCATTTTCGCGTGACCCTGGGTGCTGTCGCTGGCGATGAATTCGCGAATCAACGCCATCGCGCGATCCGGCGCGTCAGGGAGCACCGCGTGCCCGCATCCGCGAAACCGCTCGAAGCGCACCAGATGGGCGGGCAGCGCGGCGGCGATATCCGCCTGGCACTCGATCGGCGTCATCGGATCGTCCTCTCCGCCCAGCACGAGGGTCGGACACTGCACCCTGGAAAGGTCGGGAAACAAGTTGAAGGTGTGGCCTTCTCCGCCGGGGCGCGTGAACCAACGCGTGACCTCGGGACGGCGGACGACCCGTCGGAGCACGTCGGGATCGCGCGGCGTGCGCGTGTACAGGGGAAAGGCGAGACGGACCCAGGCCTCGAGGGTCGCGGCGTCCGTGTGGCCGTCGAGAAATCGGCGACGCGCCAGAGCGCCGACCTCGGGCCCGCCGAAGCGCTCGAACAGCGCCACTCGCCGCTCTCGATAGGTATCGCCGGCCGCCTCGGTGCTGACCAGGATCAGCTTGGTCGGGTGATCCGCATGGCGCGTGGCGTACGCCAGCGCGACCGTGCCGCCGAACGATGCACCGTAGACGATCGGGTGCGCGATCCCGAGGGCGTCGCAGAACGCGCGCACGTCGTCGCCCCACTGCGCCAACGTCCAGGCCTCCGGTGGCCCTGATTCGCTCCGGCCGTTCCCGCGGTGGTCCAGGAAGACGATCTGCGCGATATCGGCGAGCGACGAGAACGACGGCTTGTAGATCGAATGATCGAAGCCCGGGCCACCGTGAAGGAGCAGCACCGTCGGCTTCTCCCGCATGCCGGAGCCGTCGGGCACGAGCCCGGGCCCGTCGATATCGAAGAAGAGCCGCACGCCGTTGACGAGCACCCTCACTGGGACGCCTTCATCTCGCCAGACTCGACGACGTCACCGGGAGGCAGTCGGGCGAGCGCGGCTGGTGAGCTCCGCCTCGATCAGCGCCAGCTGTTCGGTGGCGGATCGATCGCCCTCCAGCCTCACGACGGCGCAGGAGAGCGCAGCCAGCCACGCTTCGTGCAGAGCACGACTTCTCATCTCGAGACCACCCGAATCGTACCGGCCAGCCCAGCCGAGAAACTCGACGTGCGACTCGCGCAGCGCTCCACCGGGAGCGAGTGCCTGCCGACCATGGCGCTCGACCTCGCGTTCCTGGAGTCGCCGCAGACGAGTGGGCGTCGGAACGACCAGGAACACCACCAGCTCGAACTCCGGAATCAGCGCGTCTCCCCACCCGCAGAGCGATCCCGACAGCACCCAGCGGGGAGATTCCGATAGCGCGGCTCGCAGGAGCGCAAGGCGCGCCTCACGCGGACGTTTCTCGCGGTAGGGAGGGGAGGTCCGAAGCCAGAAATAGTCGTCGGTGTCCAGATGGCGATGACCGTGCGTCGCCGACATCGCCGCGGCGAGCGACGTGGTGCCACTCCCCGAGGCGCCGACGATGTGGACGCGATCGGGTAGGGTCTGACGGCGGACCGCTCCGGACATCGCCTACTTGAGCTGGTCGGCCACCTTGTCGATGCCGGCCTTCACGCAGCCTTCGTCCTTCACGCCGCCCGGCGACTCGGGGGTCGTCACGCCGCCGGAGACGCCGGCCGCACCGATCACGTCCGTTCCGACCATGATCGGCAGCGCGCCCTGGGCGGCGATGACATTGGTCAGGTGGATCGCGCCGAGCTGGGGATTGTCCTTCAGCCGCTTGACCATCTCACCCGAGGGAATGCGGAAGGTGCGCGAGGTGTACGCCTTGCGAAAGCTGTTCTCCATCGTATGCGGCGAGGCATTGTCGCCGCGGAGCTGAACGATCACTTCACCGGTGCGACCGACCACCGTCACCGACACGCGCTGGCCTTGCGCCTTGCAGGTCTCGGCGGCGGTCGTCGCGATGGTCAGCGCCGTGGCGAGCGACAGGTCCTTGCGGGCGAGCAGCTCGGCGCTCGCAGGCGCGGCGAGGGCGCAGGCCAGCGCCACCGAGACGAGGCGAACGAGCGACGAAGTCATTTGCGGTCCTCCTTGTGAACCTGACAGAGGTAAGCGCGGTGGGGAACCGACCCGCTGGTCGGGTCGATGGCCCGGTTGCCGATGATGAGGTTGAGGTTGGCGCTGTCCGGCTGGTCGACGCGCATCGCCTAACGCCAGAGCTGCCGGGTGGCGAGCCGCGCGCCCTCCGCCATCGCCGCGAACTTCAGCCACGCGATGCTCGAATGCGTGTCGTTGAACCGCACCGCCGAGGCGGCGAAGCCGCAGTCGGCGCCGGCAATGACGTTCTCTCGCCCGACGATCTTGGCGAAGCGGACGATCCGCTCGGCGATCAGATCCGGGTGCTCGACCAGGTTGGTCGTGTGGCTGATGACCCCGGGAATGAGGATCTTGCCTTCGGGCGGCCGGAACTGCTCGAAGACGTGATACTCGTGCTCGTGTCGCGGGTTCGCCGCCTCGAAGGAGTACGCGCCGGCATCGATCTTGAGGATGATGTCGACGATGTCCTTCAACTCCATGTCGTAGACACGCGGACCGACGTCGATGCTGTAGCACGTGTGAAAGCGGACTTTCTCGGGCGGGATGCCGCGGAGCGAGTAGTTGATCGCCTCGACCCGCTTCGCCGCCCACTTCCGGCACTGGGCCACGCTGAGATCGGGATTCATCATGTAGTGGGTGACCAGACGTGGATCGTCGATCTGGAGCACGAAGCCCGCGTCGACGATGGCGCGGTACTCCTCGCGAAGCGCGTCGGCGAGCGCCTCCTCGTACTCCTCCTCGGTTCGATAGAACTGGTTCGAGAGCGTGGCGAAGATGTAGGAGGCGGCGATCGCCGGCATGAAGACTTCTTCGTGGCGCAGGCCCTTCAGCGCGCTCTTGATGTTCTCGATGTCCTTCTGAACCGCCGCGTGGCCCTTGTAGCTGACCGGCCCCGTGCAGACATCGATGCCGTGCCGGCGATCGCCACCGCGACCGCCCGCCCATTCCGCGATGCGCTCGGACCACGCGTAGTAGTCGGGGAACGCCCGGTACTCCCGGCCCGCGGTGCGGGGGTTGCCCTCCTGACCCGCTGCCGGCGGCGTGCGCGCGAAGCCGTTGAAGCGCTCGACGATGTAGCCGTAGAAGCTCGCCTTGCCCTGCTCGCCGTCGGTGACGATATCGATGCCCGCCTCGGACTGCCTGCGGACGACGTCCGCCACCGCATCCCGGACCAGCTTGGCGTAAGTCTCCTGGTCGTACGGCTGCCCCCGGTCCTTCGATCGAAGAAAGGGGATGAGAGCGTCGGGCCGGGCCAGGCTGCCGACGTGTGTCGTCAGGATCCGCTCCGTGCTTCTCTTCATCGCTCCCCCAGTCAGGTGCTTTCCAGCTCGTGATGCCGATGTGCCGGCAGAGCCAAGCGAGGGAAAGAATTATCAGAGTCGCCAACCCGACACAAGCGACGACTACGCTCGTCCTCCGCACTCCTCGGCCACGTGCTATCCACGGCTTGGCTCGAGCCGCACTCGCTTGGCGATCAGCCGTTTGCCTCTCCACGCATTGAACTGTTCGTCGCTCACGGCGTAGAGCGTTGGCTCGGGCGCGGGAACGACGGTGACGAATTCCTCGATCTCGTTGCCACTGGCATCGCGACGGCGCTCATAGATCGCGAATCCTGAACCGGCTCGGAGCGCGGGCGGTCGGCCTTTGGCGACCGTCACCGTCTGCTCCGGAGCGTCGTCTGGGACGGCCACGAGTGGACGGGTCTCTGCGCCGTGAGAAGACATCTAGCCGATTCGCTCCGCACGGGTCGCGTCGAAGGGGTGGTCGATCAGCGGCTCCAGGCGTTCGACGAAGCGCACCGTATGCGGCAAGCGCGCGTGGTTGTCGAATGCCGCTTCGTCCTTCCAGCACGAATGAATGTAGAAGAGCTGTGGGTCGCGAATCGAGCGAAACGCGTGGCTGCTGAGGCAGCCCGGCTCGTCGCGCGAAGGGGCGAGGACCTCGAGCAACGCTGCTGCCACGGCGCCCTCGTTACCGGAGCGCGCGTGAAATCGCGCAAAGGTGAAGAACTCCGTGCCTCCTATCGCCTGGGCCATCTAGCACTCCCTGTCGGGCGTGGAAATCGCTTCGTACGTGTAGCGGATGTAGGCAAGCGTCTCGGTCGAGTCCGGCGGGCAATCAAGCCCTGCTAGGTCGAGTCAGTAAGGGCGGTCGCCAGCTCGGACGACTCGGTGACGCTGACTCGCAGTTCCCGCAATCGGACCGGCACGCCAAGGAGGTACGCACGCTGAGCGGGATGCAAGTGGATGCCCAGGATTCCTCGCCCGGATCCGTTCACCAGCCAGCGACCACCGAGGCCGTGCACGCCTCGGCTGAGTGGTCGGATGTCGAGCGTTGAGGTTGAGACGACAGCCGCCCGTGGAAAGCGCGATCGGAACGCCCACCCCATCCGAACCTCGACCTGAGCACCATCAAGCTCCACATAGGCAGTCGAAGGCGGGAGCCCGAGAAGGCTCGAGACCACGCCATACCATCGATCAAAGCTGATGGGGAACCGGGCTATTGTCATCGGAGATATTTCGCCGGCCACCCGTCCAGCGTCGAGGCCACCAGCTCGATCATGTTACCGTCTGGATCCTCGAAGTACAGATATCGGTCCCGATCTTCCTTGTGAGTCAGGGGGCCCTTGAGAACCTTGACGCCTTTGGACCGAAGATAGTCAGCTGCCCGGTCTACCTCTTCTGGAGTGCGGAGCCGCAACGCCATGTGATTCATCCCGGCACGCGTCCTTCGGTCCTCAGGACCGGGGAGGGACACCTTGTAGAGGGCCACATCGTGAAAGCCATGGCCGAGGCCCGCGACGTCGTCCCGATACTGCCCGAAGCTGAGCCAGACGACGGCATCCTCATACTGGAAGGTGATCTTGAACCGAAGGATCTCCGTGTAGAAGCGGATCGCCCGATCCAAGTCGGTCACGTTCAGATTGACGTGAGCGACATCAAACGGCCGGATCATCCGCCAAGTCTCGCGCGCCGAGTAGCGTCGGCCATCAACCAGACCACGCGCCGTTCTGTAGGACCACGCGATAGCCGTCAACGTCCTCGAACGTCCGCCCCCTACGATCCCAGTAGGGATTGGCGGAAGGAACAGCCCGAAATCCCGCCGTCAACATGTGCTTGCAGCTCTCCTCCCACTCGTTCTCCGCTGGAACATAGAAAACCAGGAGATGATGGGTGGTCGGAGCCGATCCCGCATGGTGTCCACGCTGGGAGGTGAATGCGAAGTGATAGGGCTGCTGAGGATGCCCAAGAATTGCGCCGTCGAAGCCCTCGTGATCGGTGAACTGGGCGATCACGGTGAATCCGAGCCCTCCCACGTACATCTCGACGATCGCCGCGAGGTTCTCCGTCGGTCTGACGACGCGCATGATACGGCCAGGCTTCATGTCAAACTGCCTTCCCACGCACCGATGCTGGACGACGCCTATTTCTTTCGGGGATCGTCGGAGGGATTGACGTAGGTGACACCCCAGGGCCCGATCCCGTGCACCTGAACCACCGTCTCCTCTTTCGTCCAGCCGAAATGATTCGTCTTGGGCTGCATGATGGCGATACTTCCGGCCGACAACGGTTTGGCCTTCGCCTCTTCGAGCTTGTCGCCAGTGCCGAGATTCAACGTGCCGGAGATGACCGTGACGTGCTCGATCGCCGGGTGCCAATGGGCAGGGATCTTGTAGTTCGCAGGGAACTTCAGCCGAAACGTAAAGGGAACCGCCTCGGTCGGCGGTCCTTCGATGACAGCGATCTTCGCCCCTGGGGGCAGGGACGGCACATCCGCCCACTTCAAGTCAGCTGGGCTGACCATGATGTGAGCGCCCGCCTGGGCCCAGCCCGTGGATGCGCCGAGACAGCCGATCGCGAGGGCCAGCAGTGACACAAGTAGTTTCGTCGTCATTGCGTATCCTCCTGTTTGAACAACGTTCACCCAATCACCCAATCACCCGTTGCCACTCGCCGATACCGGAATTGAAGTCCCCGTGTCAATTGCGGCGCTGGGATCATCCTTGGGACAAGCTCATCTGCGCCAACACCGCGCGACCCAGGAGACCGAAGGGATTCGCCAGCGTCTCGGGGATCTCGAAGTGGTTGTAGCCTTCGGCGACGAGGAGCTGGACGGGCTTGCCGGCGGCCTTCATCGCCGCAGCGAAGTCGCGTGACTGGCGCTGGAACTCCGGCGTCTCGAGTGTGCCGTAGGCGACGATGACGGGAGCGTTGAGCTTGTCGAGGTGACGCTGCGGGCTCAGCGCCTGCTCCATCTCGTCAGTAAACTTGACATAAGAGCTGCGGGCCGAGAGACGCACCGGCTTCAGGTCGAACATGCCACTGCAGCACAACCCGCCTTTCACCGTGTCGACCGGAAGGTTGAAGTCTTTGCGCCAGTCAGTGACCAGGACAACGCCCGCCAGATGGCCACCTGAGGAGTGGCCGGAGACGTAGATGCGGTCCGGGTCGCCCCCAAAGCTGTGCGCGTTGCGATAGACCCACGCGACCGCTCGGCGCACCTGCTCGGCCATCGGCATGAGGCTGCCGTTGGCCTCCGTCACGTTGATGAAGTCGGGCACGACGTAATGTGCGCCGGCCTGGACGAACAACTCAGCCGGGTACCCGAAATCCCTGGCGAGACCCCCGCGCCACGCCCCGCCATGAATGAAGATATTGATTGGCGCGTTCGCGCGCTTGGTCGCGTAGACATCCAGCGCTTCGATAGGGGTAAGGCCGTAGGCGTAGCGCCGCGGTGCACCCAGGCGGGCACGCACGGCCTCGCTGTTGGTCGCGTAGCGCTTGACGATCTGGGGCAAATTCGGCGCGTATTTGATCTGATCATAGGCGGCGTCCAGCTCGGCTTGGTCCATGTCGAGCCACACGGCTGGGCCCTTGGCCCGCGGCGCTTGCTGCGCGGGCGCGGGTTGCTGGGCCAACGCAGAGCCGCCGGCCGCGAGGACGGCGCTCGCGACGCCAGCCCCCAGAAACGTCCGGCGAGTGATGGCATTGCTCATGAGGTCGTCGCCGAAGCCATACATCACGCCGCCGACCTTGAGCAAGGCTCTCACGACGTCGCGATTACCCGTTCCTATTCGGGTGCCGCGATCAGGCCCACGAGATCGGCGCCCGCCGCGCTTCCGGACCCCGGCTTGAGCACCACAGTCTCGCCCTGGATCGGCAGAAACCCGAGCAGTGCCCGAACGGTTAAGGCGTGAGTCACGAGCACGAGCGTGCCCGGTCCGCGCCAAGCGGCCACTATCTCCCTCAACTCGCGGAGTCGCACCGAGACACTTGGGTCCATGTCCGGGACGAGGGCCCACGAAGTCTCAACAGGACCGACCGCCATCAGCCGGGCCGTGTCCAGGCAGCGGCACCAAGGCGAGGACAGAATCCGGTCCACGCGGACGCCGTGGGTGCGGAAGGCCTCGCCAAGTGCTCGGGCTTCTCTCAGCCCTTGTTCGTCTAAGTTCCGTTGCGTCTTGCAGTCGTCGATCTTGAAGCCGGGTGGATCACCACCGTAGCCAGGCGGCGCGTTGCCATGGCGAATGAGTGCTACATGGCCTCCCGTGACGAGCGCGGCCCAGGCTTCGTTCGGATCACCGGCGGCCAAGCCCGGCGGGATGCTTAGCGAAATGGCAAGAACGCAGAGAGCTACGCGACCGAGCATCACGACATCCTCCTCCAGATCGTGGATCGTCCGCTAGCCCAGAATGCCTTTGGTGTTCTCGGCGCGCGCCTGAATGTCGGATGTCCTTGCTGACGAGGTCGACCAAAAGCTGCCCTGCCGGACTTCACGGGTACACACCGCCTGCATGTCGTCCTTCGCATGGACCAAGTCATCCGCTTGCGGGCGAGCCGGACCTGATGCCGGCACTGCTCCGAAAGGATTGCCGCGACGCCACTTTGGTTCAAGTTCATGAGCGCATTGAGCGGCCGCGTCGCTCGCTGGAGGCTCGAGAAAGACCACACGTATCCGGAGCTCGATGGGTCCAGTCAAATCCACTTCCACGTTTGAGCGTGCGAGACACCTCTTCAATCTGGATTTGGGACGCAACTCCTCCCTGACTAGGAACTGGAGCGCCTCAGTGCCATGCCGATCGACATGCCGCCAGCGCGGTTCGTGGTAGCGGAACCGGGGATGTCGCAAAAGCCGAGGCGCTCGTAGAGGCGACGGGCGGGATTTTCGGACCGCACGCTGAGACAAAGGCCAAGCCCGCGGCGAGCGGCCTCGCCGATCAACGCGCGCATGAGCTTCTCGCCAACGCCTTGGCCGCGCGCATTCGGTTTCACGCCGATCGACACCTTCGGAGCCTCTTCGTCCCCGTAGTGGAACTTGAGCTCTTCGGCGGAAAAGCGCCGTGCCCAGGCCGCACCGATGTCTTCGCCGTTCTGTTCGGCGATGAACCCGAAATCCCCCGGTCGCTGCCAGCCGACGAGATATTTGGCTACGCGCGGAACCGCCTTCGCCGCCTCTGCATCGGGTTCATAGGCCGCCATCGCGAGAAAATCCCACAGTCCCTCGAGGTCATCCTGGACAGCGGGACGGATCACAAGATCAGGCATCGGAGCTGTATGCTATTCATTGAATACGGGGAAGTCGAAGTAGTTAGACTGCATCACTGGCGGCGTCGATTTTGCTTCGGCTGGCCCAGCTGGGCCAGCCGAACTCCTGCCACAGGCGTGGAAGTAGGTATTCGTAGATGTGTGCAATCTCGCATGCGCGAGCGAGAGTCGGACAGTGCACTTCGAAGACGTCGTCGCACTCTACCCTGACGTGATATGTGCGGTAGCCACTCTCGCCTGTGCGCTCAATGAGGGTCGATGTCACGGTCGAGATGCGCCACTCGACGTGCTCTTCCCATCGACCATCGCGGTCAACTGCCTGTCGAATTTGGTCGAACTTTCCAGGTGAAGGCCCACCAACCAGGCGGGCGCGAATCCCGAGAAGGAGCCGGCCAAGTTTGATCATCGTCGCCAAGAGTCCTCGGGTCTGTCTAGCGCTCGCCCGAGGCGCCGACGGCCGCCGCGCGAGCGACTGTTCTCGATGTGACCTCTGCTGGTCCACTCCAGCCGGAGATTATCCGGCGAACCGACGCCGCTTCAGACTTCCGCGTAGTAGGTCTCCAGTTTTGACTGATACGGTCCGACGTGGACGGTGATCGCGTCACAGTCGAAGGAGATCACGAGATGGTGGAGGGTCGCTCGGGATACTCGCCTTCGTGCTCAGAAGCGTCCCGCCAGGAGACCCCGGGCAGCATGGTAGCTGGCGCGTGGCCTCGTGGTCGCTCAGTGGTCACGTCTGTTCGTCAAACGGCCTGGTCAGCAGCGGACTCATTCGGCGATAACAATCCGGTTCCCTTCGGGATCCGCGACCATGCTCTCGTAGTGCTCCTCATTATCGTGGCGTTGAGTGTCGTAGATCACATCGTGAAACCAGAGGCCAACGTTTACCTCGGCTGGATGTTCCGCCAGAGAGATGATGTCTTGGACCTTCTCGAAGCACTCAGCAAGGTGCTGATACGTGTGGTAGTGGCGATGTGGCTCGGAGTACCGACCTAGAACATCGCCATAGAGGCGCCTGAGCTCCGGCGAATCGCCCACTCCTAACTCGCGCCAGGGTTCAACCCATTGGCCAATCTCGGTCATTGTTCTAAGCGCGGTCTGACATCGCCGTCCCCGCTCATGGCCTGGCCGTCGCTTCAACAGCTCTCATCCCATTAGCGTGACGCAGAATACTCCGTGAGGCGCATGTACACACGTTCGGGCGGCTTCGCAAGGATCTTCCCGTCGGCCTCGCTGGCGTCGCGCACCTTAATCCAGTTAGGATCGGCGGCGAACGCCTTCCAGCTTCGGTCCGCCGCTTCCTGGCTCTCATGCGACAGGAAGTAGATCAGCGTGTTGTCCTTGCGCGTGTCGTCAGTTGGCACCCAATACATCTCGTTCCTCATGCCATACTTCTCGAAGAGCTTCATCGTGTGCTCGGAGAATCGCTTGTGAAGAGCCGGCAGCCGGCCTGGCAGCACGGTGTACGTCCGCAGCTCGTAGACTCTGGTCTTCTTCTCCAGGCCCACCGACATGCCAGTTACGAACCCCATCACTCCGACCGTGATCACAACGGCAACGCCCCAGACGAAACGCTTTGCTTTCATCGTGGCCCTCCCCCCAGCGACCGGTATTCAGCCCGCCTCGACCAAGGATCGCTCTGAAACTCGGTGTTCGACGGCCCCGTTCCGAAGAACAGCTCACTTCGCCGATGTCCAGCACGCGCACTTCTCTTGCCAGAGAGTTGGAGCCCCGTGGCGTCTTGCCCTCGGCCATAGTGTGATACTGACCTTGTACTCGATTCTGCGCGATGGAATCACGTGAACTTTGTAGCACACGGTCCACGTCCCGCGACGCACTGAAACGACGCGCTGCGCTTCGACTCCGGCATTCGCCAGGCACCACGCGTCAAGACCGTCGAAGACCCGCCGATCTATGGCGCGTGCGTTGAGCGCGGCGCCACTAGCGTGAAATCGAGGCAGGGGTCTCACGCGGCCTGCGAACGTGTTGTTAAGCATCTCGGTTATGCGCAAGTCAGCCGCCGTCTGGCTCTGGGCCGGATGACTGCCAATCAACAACGGCTCTCTGTCCGCGTGACAACCGGAAAAGCCAAGTGAATGCGCGGGTGAGCTTCGCGTTTGTCATGTCGGCGTCCGTCCGTGAATATGCAACCACGGAACTTCGCGCGCCGCAGGTCCGCGCCCCGTAGAACAGTTCTCCGAAAACTGACACGCTCAAAGATGGAGGCCCGCAAGTCTGCACGCGATAGGTCGGCGGAACTGAAATCGACATCGATGAAGTCGTTCCAGTTGGCGGTGGACTCGGAAAGGTCGTGAGCGCGCCGGTGCTGGGCGTTGCCGGTGTTCTCAACGATGGCCGCAAGTACCTGCTCGCCTTGGAGCTGTGCGGCGGCGAATCGTTCGTCGCATGGAAAGGCTGTCTCGACGACCTCGTCGCGCGCGGGCTGCGGGCGCCGGTACTGGTGATCATCGACGGCAATCCTGGCTTGCGCCGCGCTGTCAGTGCGGTGTGGCCACGCGCGGCAGTCCAGCGCTGTTGCGTCCACAAGCTCCGTAACCTTGAGCGGAAGAGTCCGAAGCATGCGCTCGCGGAGATCCTCGACGACTTCCACCGGATCGTCTACGCGGCCAATGCCGACGCGGCCCGGGCTGCGTTCGCGAGCTTCGAGCGCACGTGGGGCAAGCGCTGCCCGGGCGTGGTGGCGAGCCTGCGTGAAGAGGGCGAGGAGTTGCTCACGTTCTTTACGTTCCCCAAGGCCCAGTGGAAAACGCTTCGGACCACGAACACGATCGGGCGGCTTCATGAGGAGTTTCGAAGGCGGGTAAAAACGCAAGGCTCTCTGCCGAGCGAGGACGCCGCCGTTGTGCTGCTCTTCAGCCTCCTGGCGAGCGGGCAGATCAAGTTGCGCAAGATCGACGGCTGGCAGAAGATCGCGACCGTGCTCAGCCAGCACAATCCAGTCGCAGCATGATGACCTTTCGCGTCGCCCCCGCCGCTGTCCGAAGCCCGGCGGACCGGATGTTCCGGACTTGAGCCGCTTGCGGAAGATCGCGGCGCTCACACCGTACCGGCACGCAAGATATCAAACTCGTTCCGGCCGACGGTCAGCGGTGAGTTCCGCGCCCCTACAGGTCTTTCGCGCCAGCCGCTCGGACACGCCCCACGCCGCTATACTGCGTGGCACGCAACGTTCACCGTGTTACGTGGTTGAAGAGAATTGAGTTAGGCCGAAGGCTGACCATTTGCAGAGGTGCGCAATGAAGATACGTTCACTTGTCGCAGCTGCAAACATCGGGTTTATGTTCCTGCTTTTGCTCGGCACCAAGTCGGAGGCCGCCGAACTCAAAGTGCTGAGCGCTTTCGGTATGCAGTCGGTCATGGAAGACCTCGGGCCGAAGTTCGAACGCGCGACCGGAAACAAGCTCGCGACCTCATTCGCCACTGGCGGTGCGACTGTGAAACGCATCCAGGACGGTGAAGCGGCCGATGTCGTCATTACTCTCCGCTCGGGGATCGACACTTTGGTGAAGGATGGCAGGGCGTCTGCGGGCAACGTAACAGTGCTTGCCAAGTCAGGTATCGCCGTGGCCGTTCGCAAGGGCGCGCCTAGACCCGACATCTCGTCGCCCGACGCGTTGAAACTTGCGCTGCTCGCTGCCAAGTCGATTTCCTATGTCGATCCAGCGAGCGGCGGCGCGAGCGGTATCCATTTCGCCAAAGTGCTCGATCGCTTGGGGGTCTCCAGCGAGATGAAATCGAAGACCGTCTTCCCCAACCCCAAAACCCCTGCAGACGTTGGAGCCTTGGTTGCAAACGGCGAGGCCGAGATGGGCGTGCACATAATCCAGGAATTGATGCCTGTCGCCGGTATTGATATCGTCGGCCCACTGCCGGGCGACCTCCAGAACACGATCGTCTTTGCGGCGGCAATCATGGCCGGCGCCAAGGACGCCGCCGTCGCGAAGATGCTGGTCGATTTCCTGCGCACACCTGAGGCGACGGCGGTCATCAAGGCGAAGGGCATGGAGCCTGGCTCCCCGTGACAAGCGAAGGTCGAACTTTGAGAGCCACGGCGGGCCAATGAGCAGACACACCCAGTTCAGGGAAAACCGCGGCCGCTGAGCGCGGGCGTTGGGTGCACAAGGGAGGCATGATCTTATCTGTTGGCCCCGCCGATCTCGGCTACCGGAGAAATGCTGTCTGGATTTCCACACGTTTCGGGACACAATCAATCGGCGCATTCAATCGCCTGTCGCGGCGAGAGGCGAATTTCTTGACAAACCTATTTGGTGAACTCTGCCACTACCCAGATGATCTTGCGCATTAGCGCCAGCGCTACGAAGACCGTCCCTATGCCGACGGCGCCGATGGCCACAGTACGTGCCGCCTGTTTCGGTCGCAGATATGACCGTTGCATTCGACGACTTTCAAAGTCGTAGCCGCAGTCGCACCGCTGAGCCTCCGAGGGATTGATGAGCCCGCAAGTGGGACAGTCTTTGGCCAAGATCGACCCCCTCGATGGCCGAAGCCGATCGGTGCGTCTGTTAGCAGCATAGGTCGTATTGCGTCTGCAACGCATGCACTATCGGCGTCCAAGCCTTGTCCAATGAGCGGTCGTCTGGACATGACGGGAAGGCCCGGAG
>QHSL01000089.1 GCA_003220435.1 Candidatus Rokuibacteriota bacterium
CGCGATCTTCAACCCCGACCCTGACGAGGTGGTGACCTACGAGCTGATCCTCAGCGCGAAGCAGCCGCGAGCCGCGGCGACCAAGCGGTCGCCCTTCACGCCGCCGCCGCAGCCGCCGCCGGGCGGGCGGCCTCGCTGAAGACCCGAACCGGCGATCCCTGGATACCCGCCGCCCAATACGGGCGTGCGCTCCCGGCCTTCACCGTCAACCTGCTCGTGCGCGACGTTTCCCGTTCGGTCGAATTCCACACGCGAGTCCTGGCCGCGACGGTCCACTACTCCGACGGGGACTTCGCGGCTGTCAACGTGGGCGGCGTCGAGCTCATGCTCCACGCCGATCACACGTACGACAAGCACCCGTGGCATGCGCCGCTGGTGCGGGGAGATCGACGCGGCGTGGGCGCCGAGCTGCGCGTCTTCGGTGTGGATCCGGACGCCCTCGAGCGACGCGCCCGCGAGCACGGCGTCAGCGTGATCCAGCCGGCGTCGACCAAGGCGCACGGCTGGCGCGAGGTGATGGTGGAGGATCCCGACGGCTATCTCTGGGCCGTCGGCGTGCCGGCCTGACGGTCGGCTATTGCTGCTGCTGGGCGCTCATGTCGTCGGCGTCGCTGACAACCCGGTCGGGTGGCCGCGCGGGGATTTCGCGAAACACCGGCAAGTCGATGTGACGGATGTCCTCGCGAAGGGTCGAGACCGTCTTGCCGAGCACGATCTCCGTGATGACCTGGGCCTTCAGAGTCTCCCGCGCGACGCCGCGATAGATCCCCTTGTTGGGCGGCACGTCGTCGTAGTGACGGCCGTGGCCCACGACCACATAGCGCTCGTCCACCGCGCGGTTGTGCGTCGGGTCGAAGGGCACCCAGCCAGCCGTCGACGAGTAGACCTCGACCCACGCGTGGCTCTGCGAGGGCTCCCGCTTCTTGCGCTCGACGTGCAGATAGCCACTGACGTAGCGGCAGGGCACCTGGCGCAGCCGGAGCAGGCCGAGCATCAGGTGAGCGAAGTCCTGACACACGCCAGCGCCGATGTCCAGAAAGTCCTCGGTCGTCGAGTCGTAGGCGGTGACGTTCGTCCGGTACTCGAACCGCTCGTGGATGGAGGTCCCGAGCGCCGCCACCTGCTCGCCGAGGGGCGCGCGAGGAGAGAGCCCGACCGCCTTGAGCGCGGCGCGCAGGGCGGGGGTCAGCTTCACCGGGCCGCCGAACTCCAGGAAGTCACGCAGCGAGTACGGCAGCCCTTCGCCCGCGGGGCACGCGTCGAGCGAGGCGATCGGGACGGCCGTGCGGTGCGTCTGCACGAGCGACCGCGTGGACACCTCGATCCGGTCGTGGAACTTCGTGATCGTGAAGTGGTGGGCGATGTTGTCGTTCCAGTCCCGGTAGCGGTGCACTCCGGTCGGCGGACCCACCGCCAGCTCGAAGGACGAGACGGTCTGCTGGGGCGTCGTCTTGGGCTGCACCCGCAGCTCGACGAACGACTCGCTGATGAACCCGTCGTACTCGAACGCGAAGCGGTGCTCGATCTGGAGGTGCATCAGGTCACGAAGTATTGGGTCGCGATCGCGTCGTGGGCCTTCGCCAGCTCGCCGACCACGCGGTCGAGCAGCTCCGCGAAGTCGCCCCGACGCATCAGCGCCTCGTCGTCGTAGCGAAGGTCGGCGTGGAGCTTGCCGACGATGCGCGCCGGCGTAGTGAGCGCCGCCGGCCCCGAGATCGCCGCCAGATAGTCCCGGACGATCGAGGCCCCGTAGCGGAGGGAGCGCGGCGAATCGGGATCGAAGAGCAGGAAGCCGATGACCAGGTTGGGCTCGAGCCGCGCGCCATAGACGCGCCGGTAGTTCTCGAGGGACGAGAGGCCGCGGAGCAGGCTGCGCCACTGGGTGTAGTAGAGCGGCGCATCGCCGCGGGCCTCGGCAGCGAGCAGCGCCGGGAGCTTGGCGCGCAGGACGAGCGCGGAGCGGTAGCTACGCTCGAGCGATTCGCCCAGCTTGAGGAAGCGCCAGCCCTCGTCCCGGGTGGACGTGTGCTCGATCGCGCCCACCACCGTGAAGATGCCCTTGTGGGTCGCGACGAGCGCGTCACGGTAGGCCGGCGGATCGGGCATCCCCTTCCGCCCGTATGCCTCGAGCGCCCGGAACGCCTCGTTCAGCGCGAGGAAGACCTCGAGCGTCAACGCCTCCCGGACCGAGCGGGCGTTCTCGCGCGCCTTCCGCAGCGAGAGGTGAATCGAATACGGATTCCCCTGGTCGATGAAGAAGGCGTGGAGGTACGGCATCGAGAGCGGCGCGAACGGCGTGACCTCGCGCGAGAGCTGCGCCGAAGGAAAGATTGTCAGCATGTCCTTCCAGGCGGTCTGCGCGAGGTCCTCGGCGAGTCCCTGGGTCTCGGACGAGAAATCCTCGGTCACGAGCAGGAGGCGCGTGATGTTCTCGGCGCGCTCCAGATACCGGCCCATCCAGTAGAGCGAGTCGGCGACGCGCGAGAGCATCAGGCGGCCCCCTTCGAGGCCAGGACCCAGGTGTCCTTGCTGCCTCCGCCCTGGGAGGAGTTGACGACGTACGAGCCCGGCCGAAGCGCGACGCGCGTGAGCCCGCCCGGGAGCACGCGGACCGACTCGCCGTAGAGGATGAACGGCCGCAGATCGACGCGGCGCGGCTCGAACTTGCCGTCGGTGTAGGTGGGGTGCGCGGACAGCTCGATCAGGGGCTGGGCGATGTAGTTGCCGGGATTCTTCTTCATCTGCCCGACGTAGACCGCGATCTCGCGCTTGCTCGCGAAGGGCCCCATGAGCATGCCGTACCCGCCCGAGTCGCCGGCGGTCTTGATGACGAGCTCGTGCGCGTGGTCGCGGATGTACGCGAAGTCCTGGGGTCGCAAGCCGAGATACGTCGAGACTTGAGGAAGGAGCGCGTCCTCGCCGAGGTAATAGCGGATCAGCGCCGGCATGAAGGCGTAAACCGACTTGTCGTCGGCCACGCCGGCGCCGGGCGCGTTGGCGAGGGCCACGTTCCCTTCGCGATAGACGTTCACGAGCCCCGGCACGCCGAGCATGCTGTCGCGGCGGAACGTGAGCGGATCCAGGAAGTCGTCGTCGATCCGCCGATAGATCACGTCGACCTTCTGCTTGCCGCTGGTGGTGCGCATGAAGACGTAGTTGTCCTCGACGATCAGGTCGCGCCCCTCGACGAGGGTGACTCCCATCTCGCGGGCCAGGAACGAGTGCTCGAAGTACGCCGAGTTCGCCATGCCCGGGGTGAGGATCACGACGACCGGCTTCTCGCTCGCGCGCGGCGCCGAGCGAAGGAGCGTGTCGAGCAGGAGGTTCGGGTAGTCCTTGATCGGCCGGACGCCGTAGTACTTGAAGAACTCGGGGAAGACGCGGTTGAGGGTATTGCGATTCTCGAGGACGTACGACACGCCCGAGGGACAGCGGCAATTGTCCTCGAGCACGAGGTACTCGCCCTTGTCGTTGCGGATGACGTCGGTCCCCACCACATGGGTGAAGATCTGCCGTGGGGGGATAACGTTCAGGAGCTCGCGCTTGTACTCCTTGCGCGAGAGAAGGAGCTCGGGCGGGATGACCCGGTCCTTGAGGCACTTCTGGCCCTGGTACACGTCCAGGATGAAGAGGTTGAGAGCGGTGACCCGCTGGACCAGCCCCGCCTGGAGGCGCTCCCACTCGCGCGCCGGAATGACCCGGGGCACGAAGTCGAACGGGAAGATGCGTTCGGTGCCCTCCTTCTCACCGTAGATGGTGAAGGTGATGCCCTGGTCGATGAGCGAGAGCTTCTGCAGCCGCTCGCGACGCTCGATCTCGTCCTGGGTGAAGGACTCGAGGATCGAGACGAGCGGCCGGTAGTGCGGGCGCGGCGTCCCGGTCTTGTCGAAGGCTTCGTCGAATGCGCGCGCCTCGGGCACCCATTTCATGGGGCTGAGAATAGCATTCCGGCGAGAGACCGTAACCTCCCCGCTCGTCTCTACGGACGGCGATCCGCGATTGGATGTCGGCCGTAGTCGTGGTAGGGAAAGACGGGCATGGCGACGTCGGGCGCGGATCTCCTCAGGCGGATCGCCGCCGGTGACCGGGAGGCGTTCGCCGTGTTCTACGATTGGTATGCTCCCGTGGTGTTTCCGCTGATCCTGCGAATCGTCCGCGAGCGCGCCGACGCCAGCGACGTGCTTCAGGAGCTGTTCTGGGAGGCGTGGCAGAGCGCCGGCCGGTACGACCCGGCGCGCGGAAGCCCCGAGGCCTGGATGGTGATGCGGGCGCGCTCGCGCGCGATCGATCGCGTGCGGTCGACGCGCCGGCGAAGCAGCACGTTCGTGGCCCCGCTGGACGATGCCGCGGCCGCGGTGCCCGGCAGCGAGCGGGCGCGCGATGCTGCGGAGCTCGCCGAGGATCGCGGGATGGTCCGAAGCGCGCTCGAGCGGCTGCCCGGGCCGCAGCGCGAGGTCATCGAGCTCGCGTACTACGCGGGGCTCACGCAGACGGAGATCGCCGAGCGACTCAAGCAGCCGCTCGGCACGGTGAAGACGCGGATCCGGCTCGGCCTCGAGCGGCTCCGCGAGGTAGTGCAGGCGAGCCCATGAGTCACGAGCCCTTCGATACGCTCGCGGCGGCGTGGGCCGTCGGCGCTCTCGACGGCGAGGAGCGCGCGGTGTTCGAGCGCCACCTGGCCGATGGGTGCGACGTCTGCGAGGCGGAGCTGCGCTCGTCCGCCGAGGCGCTGGCGGCGGCTGCGCGCTCGGTGCCGCCGATGATCCCGCCGTCCCAGGTGAAGGAGGCGCTCCTGCGGCGGATCACCGCGACCGGATCGGCGCGACGCGAGACGCTGCCCCCCCGGCGGCTGGTCTGGGCGGTGGGATCGCTGGTCGCGGTCCTCGCGGGCGCCGGCTTCACCGCCACCTTCGTGGCGACGCGCTACGAGGCCCGCCTGGGGCAGGTGGCGCGCGAGGCGGCGGCCCTGCGCGCGAGCGTCCAGCGCGACGAGGCTGCGCTACGCGAGCAAATCGCGGTGTACCAGGGCGCCGTCGATCTCTTGCGCGATCCGGCCACTCAGATCGTCCTGCTGCGCGGCCTCGGGCCGAGTCCCCGGGCCAACGGTCGCGTGATCTGGCATCCGGTCGCCGGGGGGCACCTGTTCGTCGCGAACCTGCCGGCGCCGCCGCCGGGCAAGGCCTACGAGCTGTGGACGATCGGCGACGCGGCGCCGCAGCCGGCCGGCGTCTTCCAGGTCGACGGGTCGGGGCGCGGAACGTATCGCATCGGCCCCGTGGCGGGCGGTCAGCCGGTCAAGGTTTTCGCGGTGACGCTCGAGCCCGAAGGCGGGGTGCCGGCGCCGACGGGCCCGATGGTGATGGCGTCGGTCAAGTAGCCGGCTTCCGATCACACGCGCCGGCGCGCGGCGTGAAGGACTGCGACGATCGTCATCGAGTCCTTGATCTCGTCGCGCT
This sequence comes from Candidatus Rokuibacteriota bacterium, assembly GCA_003220435.1. Taxonomy (GTDB): domain Bacteria; phylum Methylomirabilota; class Methylomirabilia; order Rokubacteriales; family CSP1-6; genus AR31. The sequence continues at coordinate 5,457 of QHSL01000089.1, forward strand.
CGACCATGCGTACGACCTCGGTGAAGGGAAACGCACGTACCTCGATGAACTCCGTCGGATCGGCTGAGCGCGCGGCCGGACGGAGCCCCTCGGCGAGGTAGATGTTCGCCGTCTCGTCGACGACGCTCTTGGAGGTGTGGTAGGCGCAGACCTTCACGACCCGGTCGGCGACGTAGCCCGCTTCCTCCGCGAGCTCGCGCTGGACGGCCTCGGTCTCGCTCTCGCCGGGCTTGATCCCGCCGGTCGGCATCTCCCAGTAGAAGTCGCGCGCCACATAACGGTACTGGCCGACGAGGACGACCGTGTCGGGGTCCAGGAACGGAAGGATGCCCACGCAGTGGCCGCATTGCACGACCCCGTAGACCGTCGTCCGGCCGTCCGGAAGCTCGACCTGATCCTCGCGCACGCGGATCCAACGGTTCTCGTAGACGGGACGGCTCGCGAGCGTCCGCCACTGCGTTCGGGCGAGGGTGGTTTTCGGGTCGCGCATCGCGATGGAGTATACTTCGTTCCCTATGAGCCTTCCGAACCCCGTCGAAGCACTGTGGAGCGACCTGCAAGCGGTGCGTGCGGACGTGCTCGCGGAAGCCGAGCGCCTCTCGCAGCGGCAGGCCGACTGGAAGCCCGGCGAGAAGGACTGGTCGGTCGGCGAGATCGTGCACCATCTGACCATCTCCGAGATCGCGACGGGCAAGCTGACCACGAAGCTCGCGCGCGAGGCGGAGGCGGCCGGCACGCTGGCGCCGTTCCCGGCGGGTCTGGTCCAGTTCAAGCCGATGCCTCCGATGCCGATCGGACCCGCCGAGGCGCCGCCGGTCGTCTGGCCGGAGCACGGCAAGCCGATCGGCGAGCTGATCGCCACGATGAAGGCCACGCGCGAGCGGAGCCGCCAGTCGATCGAGCGGCTCGCGACGCTCGATCCGCAGAGGCTCACGTTCAAGCACCTCCACCTGGGCGAGCTCGACCTCGCGCAGTGGTGGAGGCTCCAGGCCCAGCACGACGGAATTCATCTCGCCCAGATCCGGGACGTCAAGCGCACGCCGGGCTTCCCGCAGAGCTCGCTGGGCGGCCGGTGAAGGTCATTTTGAGAAATCCGCGGCGCGAGGTCGACCTGGCCGGCAATCGTCGGGTGAAGGAGATCTTGCGCGAGCTCGCGATCGTCCCCGAGACGGTGCTGGTCATCTGCGGCGACGACCTCGTCACCGCCGACCACGTGGTGCGCGACGACGAAACGATCGAGCTCCGGCCCGTGATGTCCGGCGGCGGGGAGCCCACGCGGTGAAGTGTCGCAAGTGCGGGGCGCCGGCCACCCTCGAGCTGCGGCGTCACAACGCCGCGTTCTGCGCGCCCGACTTCATGGAGTTCTTCCGGAATCAGGTGCGGGAGGCCATCCGCAAGCACCGGATGTTCACGAAGGACGAGCACGTGCTGGTCGCGGTGTCGGGCGGCAAGGACTCGCTCGCGCTCTGGGATGTCCTGATCGACGAGGGCTATCGGACGACGGGGCTCTATCTCGATCTCGGCATCTTCGACTATTCGGTCGAGTCGAAGGCCCGGTGCGAGAAGTTCGCCGCGGCGCGGTCCGTCCCGCTCATCGTCTCGGCAGTCGCCGAGGAGGTGGGCGCGCCGGTCCCGGTCATCCAATCCGTGACGCGCCGCCCGCCGTGCTCGGGCTGCGGCCTCTCGAAGCGCTACCTGATGAACCGCGTGGCGCTCGAGCACGATATTCCCGTCGTCGCGACCGGCCACAACCTCGACGACGAGGCCGCCACGCTCTTCGGCTCGGTCATGCACTGGCAAACCGATGCGCTGCCCCGGCAGTCCCCCGCGCTGCCGTCGACGCACCCGAAGCTGGTCCGGCGGGTGAAGCCGCTCTACCGGCTCTCCGAGCTGGAGACGGCCGCATTCGCCTTCTTGAGGAAGATCGACTACATCGTGGAGGAGTGCCCCTTCGCCGCCGGCGCGACGTCGATCACCCACAAGGAGATCCTGAGCCGCCTGGAAGCGGCCTCGCCCGGCGCCAAGCACAACTTCCTGTTCGGCTTCCTCGACCGCGCGCGCCCGGCGTTCGAGCGCGCGGAGGCGGTGACGCTCAACGAGTGCGCGCGCTGCGGCCAGGTGACGACCGGGACGATCTGCGCCTTCTGCAAGATGTCCGATCAGGTCAAGCGGCGGGTTTCCTAGCTCTCACGGCCCTTCCCCCCTGCCGTCAACAATCCTACCTAGGTACGCTGACCGTCAAACTGCGCGGATCAGTCTTTCCGGCCCGGTTTGCGCCGTCCCCGGATGACCCGGTAAGATGAATTGTTTCTAGTTTCGCGAGGAGGCTGTCATGAGTGATGCCGTCATCGTTGGTGCCGTGCGCACCGCCGTGGGCCGCAAGGGGGGCAAGCTGTCGTCCATTCGCCCCGACGATCTCGCGGCCCTCGTGCTCACGCAGCTGATCGACCGGGTGAAGGTCGACCCGGCGGAGGTCGAGGACGTCATCCTCGGCTGCGTGGATCAGCTCGGCGAACAGGGGTTCAACATCGCGCGCAACGCGGCGCTGATCGCCGGCCTGCCGGTGGATGTGTGCGGCACGACGCTCGACCGGATGTGCGGCTCGGGCCAGCAAGCCGCCAACTTCGCGGCGATGGGGGTGATGGCCGGTCAATACCAGGTGGTGATCGCCGGCGGAGTCGAGCACATGACGCGGGTGCCGATGGGCTCCAACGCGATGGGCCCCGGTGACGGCCCGCTCTCGCCCAAGCTCCAGGAGCGCTTCAACATCGTTCCGCAGGGGATCTCCGCCGAGATGATCGCCGAGCGATGGGGCCTCAAGCGCGAAGAGCTGGACGAGTTCGCCGCGCAGAGCCACGAGAAGGCCGGTCGGGCCATTGCCGAAGGTCGGTTCAGGCGCGAGATCGTGCCGGTGACGCTGCCCGACGGCTCCGTGTTCGACACCGACGAGGGCGTGCGCGTCCCGGTAAATCGCGACAAGATGGCCAGCCTCGTGCCCTCGTTCAAGCCGGACGGCGTCGTCACCGCGGCCAACTCGTCGCAGATCTCAGACGGCGCCTCGGCGCTGATGTTCATGTCCGAGCCCCGCGCGAAGGCCCTGGGCCTCAAGCCGCGCGCGCGCGTGGTCGCCACGGCGCTCGCCGGCGTGGATCCGGTCATCATGCTCACCGGGCCCATTCCGGCCACGCAGCGCGTCCTGAAGAAAGCCGGCATGACCCTCGACCAGATGGATCTGATCGAGATCAACGAGGCGTTCGCCTCGGTGGTGCTCGCCTGGGAGCGCGACCTTCACCCGGACATGAGCCGGGTCAACGTCAACGGCGGCGCGATCGCCCTCGGCCATCCGCTCGGCTGCTCGGGTGGCAAGCTCATGACGACCCTGCTGCACGAGCTCGAGCGCACCGGCAAGCGCTACGGTCTGCAGACCATGTGCATCGGCTTCGGCCAGGGCATCGCCACAATCATCGAGCGTCTGTAGCCGAGCGCTCCGGAGGGACCGATGGCTGGGTTTCGCTGCGCGAAGTGCGGGAAGGTCGCGATGGCGCAGAAGATCTGTTGCGGCCGTCCCATGAAGCGCGCCTGAAGCGGCGCGTCGAGCGTCTGCTGGTCAGACGCTGGCGAGCGCGTCCTGGATCGCCGTGTCGAGCTCGCCGATGCGGACGGGCTTGAACAGGCACTTGCGGATCCGGAGCGTCTTGAGCCGTCCGTGGTCTTCCTCGCGTAGCCCCCAGCCGGTGATGAGCAGGATGGCGGTGTGCGAATCGACCCGGCGGACCCGCTCGGCGAGCTCCCAGCCGTTGATGCCGGCCATGCCGAGATTGCTCAGCACCACGTCGAAGCGTCCCGGCGCGTAGGCGGCGAGCCCGGCCCCACCGCTCGCCGCCGCGGTCACCGTGTGGCCCACGCTTCGCAGCTGCTCGGTCAGGGTGCCCAGCACCTTCTGATCGTCGTCCACGAGAAGAACACGCGCGGGCCGCCGCGCCCGTCGCAGCTGTGCGTCGGGCTCGGTGCCGACCGGCTCGCTGGCGACCGGGAAGGTGAGGGTGAAGGTGGCGCCGCGCCCAGGCTCGCTCTCGACGCGGATCTCGCCCCCGTGCCGCCGCACGATCGAGTAGACCATCGACAGGCCCAGGCCGGACCCCGCGTCGCCCTTGGTCGAGAAGAACGGCTCGAAGATCCGCCGCCGGACCGGCTCCGGCATGCCGATGCCGGTGTCGGTCACCGTCAGCACGATGTGGCGACCGAAGTCGCTGCGGGTGTCGATCGTCAGCGTGCCACCGTCGGGCATCGCGTCGAGCGCGTTCAGGATGAGGTTCGTCATCACTTCGGTCAGCGCCGGCGGCCGACCGTTGATTGTCTCGATCGTCCCGAGGTTCAACCGAAGGTCGAGCGGCCGGTTGTCGCGTGCGATCTTCTCCTCCCAGCGCGGGCGGATGAGCGCGACGGCGTCGTGCACGATCTGGTTCAGATCCACGCCGACCGGTGGTTCGTCGGGCCGCAGGCGCGCGAATTGCTGGATGCGGCGCACGGTCTCGGAGCCGTCGACCGCCGCCGCCTCGACGACGTTGAGCGAGCGACTGACGAACTCGGCGTCGCGCGGGTTCTGCTTCATGAGCTGGGCGTAGCCGAGGATCGCCTGCAGGAGGTTGTTGAAGTCGTGCGCGATGCCGCCGGCGAGCTGCCCGAGCGCGGTGAGCTTCTCGGACCGTCGGTGCTGGGTCTCGACCTCCCGCTGCGCCGTGATGTCGCGGACGATCGCGATCAGCCCCTCGAGGCTGCCGTGGCGGCCGTGGCGGGCCGAGAGCGTCACCGCGAGCTCCACCGGGCGGGTGTGGCCCACCGTGACGCTGGTCTCGAAGGCGTGCCGCGCCGTCCCGCCGGCGAGCCGGCGCTTGGCATCGCCGTAGTCGCCGCGGGGGAGCAGCTCGGTGATGGGCCGCCCATTCGCCTGCTCGGGGGTGAGACCGAAGATGCGCTCGGCGGCCGGGTTCCAAATGCTGCCCTCGACGCGATCCTCCGGCGAAACCGCGATGATCGCGTCGCCGGCGGAGGCGATGAGCTGCTCGAGCGATCGCTTCGTGTCGGTGATCTCGCCGTAGAGCCGGGAGTTCCGCAGCGCGATGGCCAGATACTCCGAGAGCATCTCGAGCAGCTCGCGCTCGCGGGGATCGATGGGCCGCTGTGACGGCCGGTTGTCGATCACGAGGTGGCCGAGCGGGCCCCCTCCATCCTGGATCGCGCACGTCATGACCGCGGGCGCGCCCTTGTCGAGGCTCTTGGGCGGCTCCGAGACGATCTCGACCTTGTCGTAGCCGAGCGCCGTCCGGAGCTGCTCGGTGACGGCGGCCGTCAACCGCTGCGGATCGAGCTGATCGACGATCGTCCGCGAGATCTCGCGAACGATCGAGAGCTGGGTGACGCGAAGGGACTGCTCGGCAGCTTCGCGTCGGGCCGCCTCCTCGAGCTTCCCGGAATTGGCCGAGAGCTGCCGCATCTCCTCCACGAGCTTGGCGATCTGGCCGCGCGCCCCGACGTCGGCCCGGCGCCGCAGCAGCGCGCGATGGACGACGTCTTCCAGGTCCTGGCGCGAGAACGGCTTGATGAGGTACTCGAAGGCGCCATGCGTCAGCGCGTGCTTGACCGTCTCGAGCGACGCGTAGGCGGTGATCATGACGACTTCGATCGACGGGTCGGTGCGCTTGACGTGGCGGAGGAGCTCGAGCCCGTCCATCTCGGGCATCTTGATGTCCATGATGACGATGTCCGGCTGGAATCGCGGGAGCTGCTCGAGGGCCACGCGTCCGTTCTCGGCCGTCTGGATCTGATAGTGGGGCTTGAGCAGCATGCGCAGCGACTCGCGCGGACCGAGCTCGTCGTCGACGACGAGGACGCGCGCGAGCGGCGTGACCGCGGGGGCCGCCGTGCTCATGCGGTCGCGAGCGGGAGCGAGACCAGGAAGTGGAGCTCGTGCCGGCCCTGTCGCACCGTCAGCTGTCCGCCCACGGCTTCGACGAGACGCTGACTGACGGCGGGTCCGACGTCGAGCAGACCCTCCTGGACCATCTGCACCGGATCGAAGATGCGATGGAGCTTGTCGGGCGAGACGGACGCCGTGCGCGAGCCGATCACGATGCGCACCATCTCGCCGCTCTCGCGCTCAGAGTGCCGCGCCACCGAGACCGAGACTCGCGCCTGGTCGTCCGGCGAATTGTGGGCGAGGTACCAGATGAGGTACGAGAGCGCCTTGCGAAGGTGCGCCGGGTCGACCTTCACGACTTGCGGCGTAGTCTCCCGGGTGACGTCGAGCTGCAGCGGCTTGGCCGGCAGATCGTCGACGAGCTCGATCGCCGTCACCACGTCATCGACGACACTGTGCACATCCACGGTCGTAAAGTTTAGCTCACCTTCCGTCACCAGCCCCGCAAGTTTCTCGAAAACCTCCACGAGCCGCCGGACGTCCCGGCGCACGACCGAGGAGAAGTGACGGCGGAAGTCGGGGTCGTCGTATCGCTCGCCGATCAGCTCGATGAAGGTGTTGATCGACACGAGCGGGTTCTTGATCTCGTCGGCGATGCGGGCGACCACGCGGGTGAGGAGCTGGGTTTGCTCGACCTGCCGCCGCTGCGTCAGGAGCTCCGTCTGCGCCGTTCGGTCTTCGAAGACGAGCACGGCCCCGAGCGGCGTCCCGTCCTCGCCGCGAACCGGATAGGTGGAGACTTCGAGCCAGAGCCCGCGCAAGGCGAGCTGGATCTCGTGCCGAGCCGCTGCCCGTCCGGTCCTCAACGTGTCGTAGAGCATGTCGCCGAGCGGCGACGGGAGCGCGCGCAGGTCCTGCTTCATGACCTCGCCGGCGGACAGCTCCAAGATCTCCTCGGCTCGGCGGTTCATCGTGGCGATCCGGTGGTCGCGTCCGATCGTGATCACCCCGCTCGACATGTGCGCCAGGATGCGCTCGCTGAACTGCTGCTCGCGCTCGAGCTGGTTGTGCAGGGCGATGTCGCGGATCGCGGTGGCCAGGTGCGATCCGAGATCGAAGAGCGTCTCGGTCTCGCTCCGGCCGTAGGTCCAGCCGACGACCGGCTGGCCGACGGTGAGGATGGCGACGAGCTCGCCGTGCGCCAGCAGCGGCACCGCGAGGACACTCTGGAGCAGCCTGAGCTCGCGCGCGACCTCCGGATCCGTCAGGTCCTGCAGCCGGGCCGGACGGCCTTGCGCAGCCAGCCAGCGGGCGAGGCCCTGGCCGGCGGGGAGGTGCACCCCACCCGCGATCTGAGGCACGAGGCCCCGGTGAGTCGCCACGCGGTACTCCGGCGGGTCGCCAGCGGGCAAGAGCAAGGCCATGCGCGTTGGCCGGACCAGCTCGCCGATCGCGTCGAGGAACATCTCGAGCGCCCGCGGCTGGTCGAAGCCCGCCGCGAAGGCCCGCGTGAACTCCCTGAGCACTCGGGCGAACGCGGCGCCTTCCCACGGCTGGTCCGGTGCGGCGCTGCCCGGGCTGTCTGGTGCCAGGCTGGAACGAAGCGCCGTGATTTCCCGCGTCAGCCGCAGCTGATCGGTCACGTGGCGGAGGGCCCCCTCGAGCTCTCGCTGCGTAAAGGTGGTGGCGAGGACGAGATCGGCCGCTTCCGCCTCCTCGTCCCCGGTTACGCCGATCGCGATCGTGAGCGTCGAGGGCGCGACCTGTTTCACGCTCGCGACAAAGGTCTCGAGGGTCCTCGGAAGGCTCCCGCCGCGCAAGATAACGTCGATGTCGATGAGCCGCAGCGTCTTCAACGCCTCCGGGTCAGTCTGGGCGACAAAGACCGAATGGTCACCGAGGGCCGAGACCAGCCGCGTGCGCAGGGCGTCGTCGGGTGTGACGATGAGGACGGTGTTCACGCCGACACCGGCGCGGCTACGGCGAGCGGGAAGTCGACGGTGAAGGCGGCCCCGCCCACCTCGCGGTTGGCGGCCCGGAGCCGAGCGCCGTGGGTCTGGGCGATGGAGGAGCAGATCGCCAGTCCGAGACCAGAGCCGCGTTCCTTGGTGGTAAAGAACGGATCGAACACGCGTTCCAGAATCTCGGCCGGGATACCGCCGCCAGTGTCCACCACGGCGACAGTAGCATGATCGGCCCTGACCGCTAACTCTATCCGCACCATGCCGCCCGGCGGCGTAGCCTCGTGCGCGTTCATGAGCAGATTCAGGAAGAGCTGCTCGAGCTCTGAATGATCGCCCAGGATCATGCAGGGCGACTGGCCCGGCGCCGCCGAGACGACGACGTTCTTCTCCTTGAAGGCCGGCCCCATAGCTTCGATCGCTTCGCCGATCGGTGCCCGGAGATCGAGCAGATGACGCGGACGCTCGCCGGGACTCGAGAGCGTGCGCAGGCGGTCGAGAAGCCGCTCCATCCGTCCGATCTCGCGCGTCACGATCCGGCCGAAGTCGTCGATGAACCGATCGTCGCCACGGCGGCGCGGCAGGAGCTGGGCGAACGTCTTGACCGAGACGAGCGGGTTCTTGATCTCGTGAGCGATCCCCGACGCGAGCATCTCGAAGTACGCGAGGCGCTCGGCGCGTCGCCGCTCCACCTCGAGCTCCTTGAGCGGCGTCAGATCGCTGAAGACGGCGACCGCTCCCAGCACCATGCCCGCCGGATCGTGCAGTGGCGAGGTCGCGCAGATGATCGGCCGGGTCGTCGTGCCGTCCGACAGGCTGATCTCCGGCTGCGTCCGGGGGCTGCCATCGATCACGGTCTCCGTGAGCATCTCCCGCACAGCCGCCGGCAACACGCCGACGGACTGGTGGCGGACGCGCTCCAGCGGCAGCCCGGTGAGCTGCTCGGCAGCGCGGTTGAAGAGCGTGATCTGGCCGGTGGCGTCGACTGCGACGACCCCGCTCTCGATCGTGGAGACGATGTTGTTGAGGTGCTCGTTGGCCAGCAGGACCTGGGCGTAGAGCTGCGCGTTCTTCACCGCGATTCCGGCCTGGTTGGCGAGCGTCATCAGCAGGTCGAGGTCCTGGGGATAGAACGGATCGCCGGAGAGCTTCGGCCCCACCACGATGGCGCCGATCACTCGATTCTCGGAGATGAGCGGCAGGACGAGCGCCCAGTTGAGATGCGCCAGCGCGTCGTGCAGGCGCTGGCGGTCATCCGTCAGCCGTTCGCGCGCGATCTCGTCGGTGAGCAGAAGATCCTTCGAGCGTATGAGCGCCGTGGTGATCACCGCCGGCGCTTCGTCCGGCGTGTCGAAGCCGCTCTGCGCCAGACGCTTCTCCGTGATCGCCTGGCGAAACGTCCCGCCGGACTCGACCACGCTCCGATCGAGGTACACGGCGGCCCCTTCGGAGTTCGTCGAGGCCGCCACCGTGTGGTTCACGAACTGCAGCAGGATCTTGAGATCGAGGACACCCGTGAGGGCTCGACTCGCTTCCCGAAGCGTCCGCTGGTAGTTCACGTGCGTGCGGTAGACGTATCGATCCAGCAGCCGCCCTGCCGCGTCGCGCGTCAACGGAATCAGCAGACTGACCACGACGACCGCGGCGATCAGGGCGACGAGCTCCTCGGGGTTCAGGTGATCCGAAAGCTTGGGCCACGCCATCGCCAACAGCGCCGCCACCGGCACGAGCGATACCACCAGCGCGAGCGCGAACGTGAGGCCGCCATGGATCACGAGGCGGACGTCCATCAGGCGATGGCGAATGATCGCGTGCGCAACCATCGCGACGAACACCAGTGCGAAGTGGGGCCCGATCCAACTGTATGCTGAGTGACCGGTCGCCAGGGGTAGGATGAGATTCGCGCCAATGCCGCCAGCGCTGCTGAGCACGAATCCCAGAGCTAGATAGTGGATTTGGGCACGGGCCAATCCCTTCACGCGCCGCCACTTCGAGACGAGCATCGCCAGGGCTGCGCACCAAGCTAGGACGAAGTAGGCAGCAAAGAACAAGTAGAGGGGACCGGTTTTGCGGGCTGGGCCTGTAGGCGTCACTATTGTGTCGTTCACGATCAGGCGGGTCGCTATCGAAGCGACGGCGAAAACTAGTGCAAGGAAGAAATTAAGGCGCAGTATCCACCTGCTCGGCCAGCCCGACGGAGTAGGGTAAGAGGTCACGAAGGTCAGAAACGTCGCCGGGATTAGGCTCGCCGCGCCGAAGGCTAGCGGTGCCCATAGACTGAAATTCGTTCCCGAGTGAAAGAGGGCGACTCCGAATGCCCAGATGGCGCCTAGGAGCGTGAGCGCCCCGAATGAGCGGTTCGTCTGGCTGTCAGGTCGAGCGCGCCAAACAAGTAGCCCAAGTCCAAGAACAAGACACGATACAAGGTAGAGCGAGACTTGAATCATGTCGGCTGAGACTCTTCCGCCATGCAGGGGAACTCGATCTCGGCTATCGTTCCACCGAGAATCGAGCGAGGGAGAAGCGTCAAGCGTGCGCGATGAAAATCCGCGATCTCGCGACAAATCGACAGGCCGAGGCCAGTACCAGACGGTTTTGTTGTGAAGAAGGGCTCGAATATCTTGGTGCGAACAGTTGGATCGACGCCCAAACCCTCATCTATAACCCGGACGAGAATTGAGGCTGCCGCAGACCGACCAGCCAGCTGATCTGCATCGATGGTGACAGTACCACCACCTGGCATTGCCTCAATTGCATTTCTGAGGAGATTCACAAAGAGCTGGACGAGCTGGCTGGGATCGCCTTGGATCTTGGGCAAGTCATCAGGGCAGTGAAGGTCAATCTTTACCTGCTGCTCGTGGGCTGCCGGAGAGTGAATCGCAACAATGTCGTGAAGCAGCGGCGCTATCGACACGACGCTAAGCTTTCCCCCCTCGCTCGGCGCCATTAGTCGGAGTCGGTCAGCGAGCCGTACTATCCGCGACACCTCCATCGGGAGAATTCGGACGGCTGTGTCTCGATACTCAGGATCATCAAATCGGTCGGGGAGCATCGCTACGAAGTTTGAAATAGCGGCGAGCGGATTGCGAATCTCATGGGCGATACCCGCGTAGAAGCGCGCCATGATCGCGAGATGTTCGATCCTTCGTTGATTCCTCTCGAGTGCTTTGACGGTGGAGAGGTCAGTGACCACAACGAGGGCCCCGGAAACCCGGCCCTTGTCGTCGTGCAGGACCGCAGTGGAAAGGATCACATGCAAGACGTCCCGGCTCGTATGGTCGATGGTTACCTCTACCTCCCTCGGATGCCAGCCCCCACTGATTGCGAGGACTAGGGCCCATCCGATCTCGGACGGCAACACGCTCATCAAGGCGCCGCGGTGATCATCTCTTAGACCGAGCAGGTTTTTTGCCGCACGATTGAAGCTCGTCATTCTCCCCGCAATGTCGATGGCGACAACGGCAGAGTCCAGTGACTCTAGAAGGCGATCCGAGTACTCCAGCATCTGAATCCGCTGTCGGTACAGCGTTGCGTTCTCGAGTGCGATCGATGCGAGATCTGTGAGCGATTCGATGAAGAGCAGGTCGTTCTTGAAGTAGGCATCTCCGCTGCGCCGAGACCCCAAGAGCACAAGTGCCAGGAGTTGGCCGCGTCTTCCTAGGGTCACTACGACTTCGACACCGGCTGTTCGCAGGGCCTCATGCGCGGGCTTTGCGGGACCTGTTTCTTGCGCGGGATCTACGACTATCAGCGTCGTATCAGAACGACCCACATGCAATGAGGACAAGGCGGAAACATCGACTGCTTGAGTCGCACTACTTGCAGTGAGATCTTCGAATGTGTCGCTTTCAAAGGATTTGACAAGCATCGTAAAGGATTCTGGCACTAACACTTCGCCAAGAATCTGCCGAAGCTCGGCAGCTACTTCCGTCGGTTGCATAAGACGGCTCAGGCGTCTTGTGGCACCGCGGAGTGCTGAGGAGTACTCAATGCCACCGCGAAACAAGTAAGGATCTATCACTCGGTTGAAGAAGTGTTGAGCCGGGCTCGACAGCATCGCGAGGGCGACGATCGCGACGATGACGAGATCGGGGTGAATGAACGGGGCCTCAACCTCCCAGGCAGGAAATAGTAATCGTGTCCCAGTTATCAAGAGAGCTGATGCTGCGGCCATTGAGAAGGCGTACGCCAATCCCCGACTGATGAATATGCGGAGGTCCATTAGCCGATGACGAATGATGGCGTGACCTACGAGAGCAACCAGAGGCAGGGTGAAGTATGGGCCAAGCCAGCTGAGTGTTGATCGTCCTGTGACAATCGGAATCATCAGGTTGGTCGTAATTCCGCCCGCACTGAGGACCAACAAGCCGATTCCGAGGTATTGCAACTGGGCTCGCGCTAACCCTCGTTCCCGACGCCACTTCAAGATGAAGACGCTCAGAGCAGTGATCAGACAGGCCAGAAAATAAAACGTAAACAGGGAGAAAAGAGGACCAGATCTACGCTGAATTCCGGTGGTCGTTAGTGATATGTCGTAGGCGATCAGTCGAGTTGCCACTGACAACACCGCCAGCACCGCGCCGACGCCGAGCGCTGTCCACAGAACTGACGTAGATGGCCACGCACTCGTCGCAGGAAAGACACGTGAGAACGCCAAGAAGGCCGCAGGCATCATGCATGCTGCTACGAAAGTAACTCGTCCCCATGCCTCGGTGTGAATGCCGCTCTCTACGCCTCCGATTCCGAGCACCCAGCCGGCAATCGAAATAGTCAGTATCGCGAAGCGGCAATTTATCTTGCTGTCTGGTCGAGCCCGCCAGACATAGGTCGCAAGTCCTACCAACAGAAGAGCTAGCGCTAGGAGTGAAGGTGCGCGCACTCGCTCAACAGGGAGCGCCCAAGATTAAGGCGGCGTGTGATCCGCCGATACTCTGGGCATGTATGAGGACGGTACGCACGCGCGCGGGTCGGGCAATATTCGGCACGTAGTCGAGGTCGCAAACCGGGTCGCGAACACTGTAGTTGATTGTCGGCGGCACGATACTATCCCGAATCGCGAGGCACGAAGCTACGACTTGCATTGCGCCGCTGGCGGCTAGCGCCTGCCCGCACATCGACTTGATCGACGAAATCGCCAGGGACCACGCGCGATCTCCGAAAGCGAGCTTGATGCCTGCCGTCTCAGATGCGTCGTAGTCGACGAGGGAGTTGCCGTGAGCGCAGATGTAGTCAATATCACGCGTTGTGAGACCTGCAGCATTCAGTGCCATTAGGATCGCGCGCGCGGCAGACTCTCCGGTGGCATCCACGTTTCGCATATGCGTGCCCTCCGTGGCGCTACCGTACCCGAGAACGCGAGCGTAAATAGGAGCACCGCGAGCGCGCGCAACCTCTTCGTCCTCGATGGTGAGAATCGCCGCTCCTTCTGCCAAAACCAAGCCGCACCGCAGCTTGTCGAAAGGCCGACTCGCCTCGGCAGGTGGCCCCTGCCAGGTTGCCAATGCACCTAATGCTCGGAAGGCCTCCATGGAGGCCGCAGACAACGGCGTTTCTGTCGCTCCGGCAAGCACCGCACTGGCCTTAGCATTGGCGACCTTTTCCGCTCCCCACGAGATAGCGTCGAGACCAGCGACACATGCTGTCGCCGGACTCGCTGTCTGGCCGCGAGCCCCCACGCTAATTGCGACGTGACTTGTTGCCGCGTGCCCCGGGTATTCGAGAACCGTCCACGGGCGCATGTCCTCGCCGTGAAGGAATGCGAGGAAGTTTGAATGCTCGACGTCGACGAGGCCGCTCATTGATGAGCCGACAGACACCAGAACTTCACCACTGGACCCGCCTGCGAAACTGAGTTGACTGTCCCCAAGCGCCATCTTCGCGGCAGCGACTGCGAATTGGCTGAAGCGACCGGCGACCTTAGCCGTGGGTCCTGGCATCCATTGTCGAGCGTTGAAGTCCCGAACCTCGCCGACGAGCCGGCAGTCCGAAGGGAGTTTGGAACAGTCGAACAACGTTGGGTGGCCGATGCCAGACCGACCAGCTAGTGCGGAGGCCCAGAACTTGTCTACGCCGACCCCGATGGGAGAGACAATGCCGAGTCCGGTGATGACCGGCTGTCGCTTCATCCAGTTGGTCCTCTCCCGCTGGGCGCTCGGCAGCGTTTCTTCCAAGAAACCCGTTGCTTACGTTAGCAGGTCAACGGCCAAACGACCAAGTTCCACCGGGCTGGAGACTGCTAGAATATGTGAACTGCTGAGACATGTCCAGGAACGCCACGAGTCGCCGCGAGTTCCTGACGCTTCCGCTGGCTTTGCTCCTCGCACCCCTCCTCGGTCGCGCAGCTTGCGCGGCGACGGATGCTCGCAAGGCCAAATATGGTGCGGACGTCAGCATCCTTTACGGCGTGCTGACTTACCGGCTCGAGGGGACGATGACCGAGACGGTCGACCGGGCGGCGGGCCAATACGACGTGACGATCGCCGGGGAAGGGGATGGCATCGCCAACCGGATCGAGTCTCGCGGCACCCTCTGGCAGGGGCGTTGGGCGCCGCTCCAGACGCGTGCCTTCTTCTCGGTGAAGGGGCGTGAATCGCGCTCGGACATCACCTACGACTACACCCAGCGGAGCATCGCGTACCATTTCAAGGGTGAGACGTTCTTCCTCCGACGGCTGCGCGTCGCGGACGACGTTCTGGTGATGCCGGAGGGGCTGTACGTCGACGACACGATCAGCGCGGCGCTCAATTACACTGATCAGCTCTGGGTGCCGCAATCCGACGGGAGCTACCTGACCCGCGTGGTGCGCCGCAAGAAGGCCGAGAACGAGGGCGCCGACGATGTTCAGCAGCACTACCAGGCGGAGCTGATCCCCTTCATGCTCAAGGTCGCCGTCGACGCGGCCACCGGTAAGTCGACGGCGCACATCGACCTGACGCGCTTTTCGTCCTGGGCCAAGCAGGATCAGCCCGGGCGCATCACGTTCGGCGCCGGCCGGCGGATCGAGAACCTGAGTCTTCCCATGATGCTGGGGACCTCGGTCCAGATCCGGATCGCGACCGGCTAAATGCACGATCTCGTCTCGCTGGGCGAGGTGCTGCTGCGACTCGCGATCCCATCACCTGCCCGCTTCGAGACGGCCCACCAGCTCGACCTCCAGATCGGCGGCGCCGAAGCCAACGTAGCCGCCGCGTGCGCGCGGCTCGGCCTGAGAACCGCATGGATCTCCGCGCTCCCGGCCAACCCGTGGGGCGAACGGATCCGGCGCGAGCTGACCGCCCACGGCGTGGACTGCGGACTGGTGCGGATGACCCCGAACACTCGGGTCGGGACCTACTTCCTCGAGTACGGCGTGCCGCCGCGTCCCGTGCGGGTGCTCTACGATCGCCGCGACTCCGCGTTCGCCCGGCTGACGCCAGCGGAAGTCGACTGGGAACCGGTACGGAGCGCACGGCTCGTGCACCTCACCGGCGTCACCCCCGCGCTCGGCGACTCGGCCCGCGCCCTCGTCGAGCGCGCTCTGCGTGAGGCCTCCACCGTGTCGTTCGACGTGAACTATCGCACGACCCTGTGGTCGCCGGTGGACGCGCGCGCGTTCCTCGAGACCGTGCTCCCGCACGTTCGGTACCTCTTCATCGGCCAGGCGGAGGCCGACACGCTCTTTGGGCTTTCCGGCGCGCCCGAGCCGACGCTCGACGCGCTGGCGCGCCTCGCGCCGAAGGCGACGATCAGCCTCCAGCAGGGCGGGGAGGGCTCCACGGTGCTCGACGGCGGACGGCTCTATCGGCCGCGCCGGCGCCCGACCGTCCAGGTCGTCGACCCGATCGGGGCGGGCGACGCGTACGCGGCCGGCTTTCTCTGGGCGATGCTGCGCGGACGCGATCTTCAAGACGCGGTCGACGCGGGCACGGCGGTCGGAGCGCTCAAGTGCTCGACCTGGGGCGACATCGCGCTCGTCAGTGAAGCGGACGTTGCCGACGTGCTGGCTGGCGGACCCGACGTCCGTCGGTGACGTTCACCCTGTTCTCGACCCGCCTGCTATAGTCGAGGCGGCATGGCGGGTGAGCGGATCCTCGACGGCCTGAACGACGAGCAGCGGCGGGCCGTCACCCACGATGCCGGCCCCCTCCTGATCGTCGCCGGCGCCGGCACCGGCAAGACGACGGTCATCACTCGGCGGATCGCCTGGCTCATCGCCCAGCGCCGGGCGCGCCCCGAGGAGATTCTCGCGCTCACCTTCACCGACAAGGCGGCGGCCGAGATGGAGGAGCGCGTCGACACGCTGGTGCAGTACGGCTACGCGGACGTCGAGATCTCCACGTTCCATGCGTTCGGCGATCGGCTCCTGCGCGAGCACGCGCTCGAGATCGGGCTCCAACCCGATTTCCGCGTCCTCAACCGCGCCGAGCAGGTGATCTTCTTCCGCGATCGCCTGTTCGAGTTCCCGCTGGTGCACTACCGTCCGCTCGGCGACCCGGCCCGGCACATCCGCGCGATCATGACCCTGATCAGCCGCTGCAAGGACGAGGACATCTCACCCGAGGAGCATCAGGCGTACGTCGAGCAGGTGGCCGGCGAGGTGCCCGCCACCGACGACTACGAGGAGGCGCGCGAGCGCGTCGCCCAGCAGCGCGAGCTAGCCGCCACCTACGCCAAATACCAGGAGCTGATGGCGCGCGAGGGCCGCGTCGACTTCGGTGATCAGATCGTGCTTGTCCTGAAGCTCTTGCGGGCGCGGGCCAACGTGCGCACCAACCTTCAACGCCGCTACAAGTACGTCATGGTGGACGAGTTCCAGGACACGAACCACGCCCAGTTCGAGCTGGTGAAGCTGCTGGGCGCCCGCCACGGCAACGTCGCGTGTGTCTGCGACGACGATCAGGCGATCTACCGCTGGCGCGGGGCGGCCATCTCCAACGTGCTGGCCTTTCTCGATCGCTATCCCGAGGCGCGTCAGGTGGTGCTCACCGAGAACTACCGGTCGCACCAGAAGATCCTCGACGCCGCCTACCGGCTCATCGTCAACAACAACCCGGACCGACTCGAGGTACGCAGCGGTATCAGCAAGCACCTCGTGGCCGTCCACGAAGCGGACGGCCCGGCCCCCGCGCACCTGCACTACGAGACCGGCACGCAGGAGTCCGACGCCGTCGCTCACGCGATCCGCGCGAAGGTCGACGCCGGCCAGTGGCGATACGATGACGTGGCCATTCTGGTCCGCTCCAACGACGACGCCGAGCAGTTCCTGCGCTCGCTCAACCTCAAGGGCATCCCGTGGACCTTCTCGGGCAACTCCGGGCTCTACGGCCGGCCCGAGATCCGACTGCTGATCGCCTTCTTGAGGTCGCTCGTCCACACCGACGAGTCGGTCAGCCTCCACTATCTGGCCTCCTCGGAGCTCTACCAGGTGCCGGTCGTCGACCTGACACGGTGCTCGACCTACGCCGATCGCCGCCACGTCTATCTGTTCGACGTCTGCCGAAAGACCGAGACGATCCGCGAGCTCCGCGACGAGATCGGCGAGGAAGGCCACGCCGCGATCCAGCACCTCGTCCGCGATCTCGAGCGCTACATGGAGCTCGGCCGCGAGATGCCGACCGGCGAGCTGCTGTATCTGTTCCTCAGGGACTCCGGCTGGCTCGGCCGGATGTACCGCGAGGAGACGGCTCGCGACGTCGCCGAGAGCAAGAACATCGCGAAGTTCTTCGACCGGGTGAAGTCGGCGTCGCGCGCGCTCCGCTACGACAACGTGCGGGAGTTCGTGAAGCACCTGGACGAGCTGATCGAGGCTGGTGAAGACCCGGCGGTCGCCGAGGCGGAGATCGAGACCCCGGCGGTGCGCGTCCTCACCATCCACAAGGCCAAGGGGCTCGAGTTTCCCGTCGTGTTCCTGGTGAACCTGGTGCAGGAGAAGTTCCCGCTGCGCCGCCGCCGCGATCCGCTGGAGCTGCCGGTGGCCCTGATGAAGGACGCGGTGCCGACCGGCGACTTCCATTTGCAGGAAGAGCGCCGGCTCTTCTATGTCGGCATGACGCGGGCGCGCCGGGCGCTCTATCTCACCAGCGCCGGCGACTACGGCGGCAGCCGCCAGCGCAAGACGAGCCTGTTCGTGCTCGAGGCCCTCGACCTGCCGCGCGAGGCGAGCCGGCCGTTCAGGGTCCGCCCGGTCGAGGAGATCGAGCACCATGCGCCGCCGGCGGAGGTCGAGGATCCAACGCTGCAGCCGCTGGCGCACGACGCCGAGCTGAATCTCAGCCACAAGCAGATCGACGACTACCAGACGTGTCCGCTCAAGTACTTCAACGTGCACGTCCGGCGCATCCCGATCCGCCGCCATCACGCGGTTGCCTACGGCGCGGTCATGCACAAGGTCGTCGAGTACTACCTGCGCCGCCGGGTCGTGGGGAACTACACCCCGCTGGAGGACCTGCTGGCCGTGTACGAGCGCGCCTGGGCGGGCGAAGACATCGTCCACGATCGGGCCGGCAGCGAGCCGGCCGAGGGCTTCCTGACGCGCGAGCACGAGGAGGCGCGCAAGGCGGCCGGCCGCGAGGCGCTCCGGCGCTTCTGGAACCACGAAGAGGCCGAGGGCACCAAGCCGACCTGGGTGGAAAAGGAATTCGGCTTCGCGCTCGGACCCGATCGCGTGCGCGGCCGCTACGACCGGGTGGACGAAGACCTGTTGGGTGCGGTGATCGTCGACTACAAGACGACCGAGATCACGCGCCAGAAGGATGCCGATCGCCGCGTGTCGGCGAGCCTCCAGCTCAAGATGTACGCGCTGGCGTGGCGGGAGATGACGGGCAGCCTGCCCCAGCGGCTGGAGCTGCGCTTCATCGACTCGAACGTGGTCGGCCGCCACACGCCGACCGCCGACGACGTCGAGAAGGCGATCGACGCCGTCAAGGCGGCGGCGGTCGGCATCCGCGCCCGGCGCTTCGACGCAACGCCCTCGTGGGGTGCCTGCCGCAGCTGCGCCTACAACCAGATCTGCCCGTTCACCGCGACGCGTGATTGATGCAGGGGCTGGGTGAAGCCGACACCCGCGCCAAGCTGATCGACCCTGGCCTGCACGCGCGTGGCTGGACCGAAGACCTGATCCGTCGCGAAGAAACGGCCGGGGCTGTGGAGATAGTCGGGAGTCGTCCACGGCGCCGTTCCCGCGGCCGCGTCGACTACACGCTCCGTGTGAAGGTGAACTCGGAGAGCCATGGACTCGAGCAGGCCAAGAGCTACGCGGCCTGTCGCCGCCTCAACGTCCTGTTCGCCTTCTCATCCAACGGCCACCAGTTCGTCGAATACGACAAGACAACCGGACTCACCACCGCTCCTCGGCCGCTCAGTGATTTTCCGACGCCGGCCGACCTGCGTTCCCGCTACGAGAGGGTGATGGGCTTCAGCCTCGAGTCGCCGGCCGCGCGGCCGTTGCTCGCGCGATACCCGGGGGGCGAAGCGACGCGCCGTTACTACCAAGATGCCGCGATCCGCGCCGTGCTCGAGAAGCTGGCGCGGGGCGACAGGCGCGCACTCCTGGCGCTGGCAACCGGGTCGGGCAAGACCTTCATCGCCGTCCACCTGCTCAAGAAGATCGCCGACGCCGGCCAGCTCCGTCGCGCGCTGTTCGTGTGCGACCGCGACGAGCTGCGTAGCCAGGGCCTGGGCGCCTTCCAGAACGTCTTCGGGGCCGACGCGGCGTCCGTGTCGAGCGGCAACCCGCAGAAGAACGCGCGAATCCTGATCGCCACCTACCAGACGCTCGACGTCGCCACCGATGATGCCGACGCGAACTTCCTCGTCGCCAACTACCCCGAGAACTATTTCAGTCACATCGTGATCGACGAATGCCACCGCTCGGCCTGGGGCAAGTGGTCTCAAGTGCTCACACGGAACGCTGATGCGGTGCAGGTGGGCCTCACCGCCACGCCGCGGCAGATCGAGCTAACGGAGCGTAGCCCGGAGGTCCAGGCCGACGCCCAGATCACGGCGGACAACATCCGTCACTTCGGTGAGCCCGTCTACGAGTACGACATCGCGCAAGGCATCGAGGACGGTTATCTCGCCGCGTGCGAGATCGTCCGCCGCGACATCTTCCTGGACGACAAGCTGCGGCCCGAGCGAGAGACAGGGGTGGAAGTCGAGGATTTCGCCAGCAAACGGGTGACGGACGCCCAAACGGGTGAGCTGCTGACGGTTGCAGAGGCTCGCGCTCGCTATGAAGCAACGGATTTTGAGGAGCGCCTGCTTCTGCCCGACCGCGTCCAGGCGATGTGCCGCGATCTCTTCCAACATCTCCTCGCCTCGGGCGGGCCCGAGCAGAAGACCATAGTTTTCTGCGCGCGAGACCGTCACGCGGAAGACGTCGCCATCGCTCTGAACAATCTCTATGCTATGTGGTGCACGCAGCAGGGGAGGCCGCGCCTCGAGCCCTACGCCTTCAAGTGCACCGCGGCGAGCGGCGGCGGCGACTATCTGGCGGATCTTCGCGGGGCGGCGCGTCACCACTTCGTCGCGACCACGGTAGACCTCTTGACGACAGGTGTCGACGTGCCGTGCGTCCGGAACATTGTCTTCTTCAAGTACGTACGCTCGCCGATCGCGTTCTATCAGATGATCGGCCGTGGAACGCGCCTCGACCCGGCGAGCGAGAAGCTGATGTTCCGCGTGTACGACTACACCGACGCTACCCGGCTCTTCGGCGAGGAGTTCAGGACCAAGTTCCGCCCGCCGCGAGGTCAAGGGGGCATCGACGCGCCGGAACCGCCCGAGCCTCCGGAGCGGACTCTCCAGGTGGAAGGCTTCGCGGTGCGAGTGACCGACGCCGGCCACTACATCGTGACCTCGGAGGACGGGCGCGCCGTGGCCATAACGATGGAAGAGTACAAGCAGCGCCTGGCGGCACGGCTCGTCGAGGCGGCGCCGACGCTCGACGAGTTCCGGCGGCAGTGGATCGTCCAGGCGGCGCGGCGTGCGCTGCTGGCCCAGCTTCCCGAGGGCGGTCGCTCGGCCCTTCTCATCCGCGCGCTCGAGCACATGACGGACTATGACCTCTACGACGTGCTCGGCGAGCTAGGCTACGGCCTTGCGCCGCGCACGCGGCCCGACCGCGCGGAGGCGTTCACCTACAAGCATTCGCGCTGGTTGTCCGAGCTGCCCGCGCGCGCGGCGGCCACGCTCAAAGCGCTGGCCAGCCAATTCGCCGGCGCCGGGACGGAGAGCCTCGAGAATCCGCAAGTGTTCGAGATGCCTGACGTCGTCCGCGCCGGCGGCCTGCCGGCGCTCAAGACGCTGGGTGAGCCGGCCGAGGTGCTCCACGATACTAAAGAACGGCTCTTCGCAGCGTGAGGTGATGAGGCTGCCAAGGCACGACACCGGTTTCGTCCACCAACTCAAGATCACGTTGCTAGGCGTCGAACCCGCTGTCTGGCGTCGCCTCCAGGTTACCAGCAGCCTGACGCTCGAGCGGCTCCACACGGTCATTCAAAAAGTCTTGGGCTGGCAGAACGCCCACCTCTACGAGTTCGAGGTGCGGGGCCGCCGTTACGGCGTGCCGGAGCCTGAAGAGCCCGAGTACGAAGTCGAGCCCGTCTGGAAGATCACGCTGCGCGAGGCGGCCCCCGCCGAAGGTACATCATTCCGGTACGTGTACGACCTCGGCGATGGTTGGACTCACGAGATTCTCGCGGAGCGGATCGAGAATCCCGACAAACCTCTCGGACATCCCGTCTGCATTGCAGGCGAACGCCGCTGCCCACCCGAGGACTGCGGCGGGCCTGGTGGATACGAAGCGCTACTGGCAGCGATCCGCGATCCCGACCATCCCGAGCATGACGACGTGGTTCGCTGGGTCGGCGCAGGTTTCGAGCCTGAGTTCTTTGTCGTCACGGCTGTAAACCGAAAGCTTCGTTTGCTGAGATGAGGCGACTTCGGCTCGGGGAAGTACTCCGTCTGAGGAAGGAGGTCGTTCACCCGCACGACAAGCCCCGAGGCCGAGCGGTATTCGTCGGACTCGAACACCTCGAATCAGGGTCGGGGCTCAGGACCGGCGCGCTGGACGTCGATCTAGAGCACCTAACCGGGCGTAAGCCGAAGTTCTACAAGGGTGACATGGTCTACGGATACCTTCGGCCGTACTTGAACAAGGTGTGGATCGCCGAGTTTGACGGCCTGTGCTCGGTGGACCAGTACGTGTACGAAGTTGACGGTTCGCTAGCGGACGCCGAGTTCGTTGCCTGGTTCATCCGCAGCCCGCACTATCTTGCGCGCGCCCCTGTCCAGACCGGGCCCGGGCAGCTCCCTCGCATCAGACTGGAAGAGGTCGCCGCGATCGAGGTGGACCTTCCGGATCTTGACCAGCAGAGACTCCTCGTTAGTGCGATCCGGGCACAGATGGCGGAGGTGGCGCGGGCGCGCTCCGCCGCCGAATTCCAGCTCGACGCCGTCAGGGCGCTGTCTTCTGCCAGAAGCAGCGAAGTGTTCCACACCTCAGAAGTGACCAGATGGCCGCGTAAGCGCCTTGGAGACTTGGCATCGAATGACGACGCGTTTGCCGACGGCCCCTTCGGGTCGCATCTGAAGACCGCCCACTACAGTGAACGGGGTGCGAGGGTGATCAGGCTTCAGAACATCGGGAGAGGGACGTTTCTGGGAGAGGACAAAGTATACATACCGATTGAGCACTATTGGACGCTTGAACGACACAGCGCGCGGCAAGACGATGTAGTTGTAGCAGCATTGGGTGATGGGGAACGACCCGCCGGTCGTGCCTGTCTCGTGCCTCCGGATCTTGGACCGGCCCTCGTCAAAGCGGACTGCTTTCGCATCCGCCTCCCTGGGCACGTGCTAGCTCCCGGCTACCTTGCTGCCTACCTGAACTCTCCTGATTCACTGGGGCGCATGGCGGGAGCGATGCGAGGTGCGACGCGTCCGCGAGTGACCCTTTCGATCATCCGCGAAGTGGAAATTCCGCTACCACCTGTCGTCGAACAGGTCCACATGACGCGGAAGTTGAACGAGGAACTCGCCGAAGCTGGCCAACTTCTTCAGAGGTTGGAACAGGAGCTCGTGACAATCGAGTCGCTTCCCGAAGCCCTGTTGCGTCGCGCGTTCGCCGGCGAGCTTTGAAAGGGCTCTCACACAGAAGGCGCATGCTATTATCGATATATGTACCTATCGAAAATAATATTCATGCTTGTTATCACCCGCGCAAATGAGCAAGGCCTCCGCCGCGCTGCCGAATAGCCCGCCGGGCCAAAAGGTCCGCTGTGCCGGGGGCTACATGGCCTTCGTGCCGGACCCTCTCCCGCCAGAGCTCGAATGGACGCCCCAGCTCGTTCGCGCGCTATCGGACGCCGATCGTCTCACCGGCCGCCTGGCGGGGGAAGGCGGACGGCTGGCGAACCCCCACCTCCTGATCCGGCCCTTCGTCAGGCGCGAGGCAGTGCTGTCGAGTCGGATCGAAGGCACCCAGGCGACCCTCGGGGAGTTGCTCGCCGCTGAGGCGGGCGCGGCGGTAGACAGAAGTCCGGCGGATCTCCGCGAGGTGGCCAACTACGTTGTCGCCCTCGAGTACGGGGTGAAGCGGCTCAAGACTCTGCCGCTGTCGCTTCGGTTGACGCGAGAGCTTCACGCGAAGCTCATGATGGGTGTTCGCGGCGACCATGCGACCCCCGGCGAGTTCAGGAAGACGCAGAACTGGATCGGACCGCCTGGCGCGCCGCTGGCGAACGCGACGTATGTTCCACCGCCGCCGGACGCGCTGATGGACTGCCTGGGGTCGTGGGAGAAGTTTCTTCATGACCGTTCGCTGCCAGTCCTGGTGCAGGCTGGGCTGATGCACGTCCATTTTGAAGCCATTCATCCGTTCCTGGACGGCAACGGGCGGGTCGGGCGCCTGCTCATCACGCTCTTCCTCGTCGAGCGGCAAGTCCTGCCGGCGCCGCTTCTCTATCTCAGCGCCTTCTTCGAGGCGACTCGCGCCGACTACTATGCGAGGCTCCAGGGCGTGCACGAGCGCGGCGAATGGGAGGAGTGGCTGGAGTACTTTCTGACCGGCGTGGCACGGCAGTCCGAAGATGCCTTGAGCCGAGCGGAGCGCATGAATACGCTCATCGCGAGATGGAAGACCGAGTTGGCTGGCACGTCCCAGGCAGTGCTGAAACTCGTGGACGTGCTGGCCGAGAATCCCTACTGCACTGTCCGCCGAGTCGAAAAGCGGCTCAAGGTCGCGTTCACGACCGCCCAGCGGGCGATGGAGAAGCTTCAGGATGCGGGCATCCTCAAGCAAGTCAACCAGGCCAGGCGTGACCGCGTCTACTGCGCCGTGCCCGTGCTGAAGATCCTGGAAGAGCCCGCTCGCCTCGTGCCGGTAGGCGCCGTGTGATGGCTCGTCCGCGAGCCGGCTCCAACGGCAAGCGCCTCGCCACCCCGCAATCCGTCGACGCCGCGGTCAAGAGCATCTGCGACATCATGCGGCGCTCGAACTGCGCGGGTGCGCTCCAATACGTCCCGGAGCTGACCTGGATCCTCTTCCTCCGCATCCTGGACGAACGCGAGGCCCAGGAGGCCGAGCGAGCCCGCGCGGTGGGCTCCGAATTCACGTCGTCGCTCGAGTCACCGTACCGCTGGGAAGGCTGGGCGGCGCCCGGCGGACGCAAGCGACGCGAGCTGCAGGACGGCACGCTCGGCGCGGTGTAGAGCTTCGTGAACGCAGAGCTGTTGCCGTACCTGCGCGGCCTTCGAGAGAAGCCGGGCGCCACGCCGCGGCAGAAGGTGATCAGCGAGATCATGTCGGGCGTCGAGCGAACGCGCATCGATACCGACCGGAACTTCCTCGACGTCCTCGACCGCGTGCACGCGATCAGCGCGGAGGCGGTCGACTCCACCCACGTCTTCACGCTCTCGCAGGTGTACGAAGGGTTGCTGCTCAAGATGGGGGAGAAGGGCAACGATGGAGGGCAGTTCTTCACCCCGCGCGAGGTGATCCGCGTGGTGGTGCGGGCGATCGACCCGAAGACCGGCGAGACGGTCTACGACCCTGGCTGCGGCACCGGGGGCTTCCTCGCTCAGGCCTACGAGCACATGGCCGGGCCGAATCACTCGAAGATCGCTTCGCCTGACCAGCTCGAGGCGCTGAAGCGCCGGACCTTCTACGGGCGGGAGAAGGACAACACGATCTACCCGATCGCGCTCGCCAACCTGGTCCTGCACGACATCGACGAGCCCCACGTCTGGCACGGCAACACGCTGACGGGCCAGGAGACGTACGGCGGGCTCTTCCAGGACGCGCCGGCGCTGTTCGACGTCATCCTGATGAATCCGCCGTTCGGGGGCAAGGAGGGCAAGGAGGCGCAGACCAGGTTCCCGTACAAGACCGGCGCGACTCAGGTGCTGTTCCTCCAGCACGTGATCGACACGCTCAAGCGCGGCGGGCGCTGCGGCATCGTGCTGGACGAGGGCGTGCTCTTCAGGACCAACGAGACCGCGTTCGTCCAGACCAAGCGGAAGCTCCTCGACGAGTGCGATCTCTGGTGCATCCTTAGCCTGCCCGCCGGCGCGTTCGTGAACGCCGGCGCCGGCGTGAAGACGAACCTGCTCTTCTTCACCAAGGGCCAGCCGACCGAGCGCATCTGGTACTACGACCTTTCCGACGTGAAGGTCGGCAAGAAGTCGCCGCTAACGCTCGAGAAGTTCGAGGAGTTCTTCCGGCTTCTGCCGACGCGGGGCGACGGCGAGCACTCCTGGACGGTCGAGCGGAAGGAAATCGATGCGCGAGGATACGACCTCAAAGCCGTCAACCCCCACGCCAGCCGGGATGAGGACACCCGCACGCCCGAGGAGCTGCTCGACATCATCGAGGCCAAGGGTCGCGAAGTGGCAGATGCTGTCGCCGAGCTGAGGAAGCTCCTCTGAACCGCCACGCCGGTCCGCCGCGCGCGAGCGACACACCTTCGGTTCCCGAGCCGACCTACGCCGAGCGGGCGCGGACGCTCGCTCATCTCGGGCGCACCGGCGCGCTGGCGACGCTCTCGCGCCGCCATCCCGGCCATCCGTTCGCGTCCGTGATGCCGTATGCGCTCGACGAGACCGGCCGACCGCTTCTCTTGATCAGCGCGATGGCGATGCACACGCAGAATCTCCAGGCCGATCCGCGCACGAGCCTGCTCATCACGCAGCCGAACCCGACCGGGGAATCGGGCGATCCACTCGCCGCCAGCCGGCTCACCCTGATGGGCGAGGCGCGCCGCCTGGACGGCGGCGACGTCGCGCCGGCACGGCAGGCGTATCTCGCGCGGCACCAGCGCGCCTCCTACTGGGTGGATTTCGACGACTTCAGCTTCTGGCGGATCGACGTGACGGATGTCTACTTCGTCGGCGGCTTTGCCGCGATGGACTGGGTGACGATCGACGCCTATCGATCCGCGGGGCCTGATCCCCTGGCCGACGCCGCGACGGGCATCATGGAGCACATGAACCGCGACCACGCCGATGCCCTCGTCGCGTACGCGCGTCACTTCGCCGGCGAGCCCGCCGACGCCGCGACGATGGTGGCCGTGGACCGTCTCGGCTTTCGCTTGCGCCTGCGACAGGGCGAGCGGCTGCACGCCGTGCGCATCGCGTTCCCGCGTCCCCTCGCGACCGCGGCCGAGAGCCGCACCGTGCTGATCGAGATGTTGCAGCAAGCGCGCGGCGCGACGGCCTGACGCCGGCCGCACGCCGCGGCCGCCTCCTTGACAGACGCCCCGCGCTTGCATACGTTGAGCCCCGCCGGCGGACACCTGTTCTAACCGCGCCTCGGCCGG
The DNA here is from genome assembly GCA_003220435.1 of Candidatus Rokuibacteriota bacterium. Classification (GTDB taxonomy): domain Bacteria; phylum Methylomirabilota; class Methylomirabilia; order Rokubacteriales; family CSP1-6; genus AR31. The sequence continues at coordinate 32,129 of QHSL01000089.1, forward strand.
GGGGCCCCAGCCCCGCGACGGCCTGCAGCGCGCACAGCATGCCAGTCAGGAGGTCACCATGGTCCGCATCTCCGTGTTGTACGCGACGAGCGAGGGCAAGAAGTTCGACCACGACTACTACGTGAACCGGCACATGAAGCTGGTGCGCGAGCGCCTCGGCAGCTTCGGCCTGGTCCGCACCGAGGTCGACAAGGGCATGGCGGGCGGCGCGCCGGGCGCCCCGGCGCCGTACGTCGCGATTGGTCACGTGTACTTCAATTCCCTCGACGGCTTTCAGAAGGGGATGGGCCAGCACGGCAAGGAGATCATGGGCGACGTGCCCAACTACACGAACATCCAGCCTCAGATCCAGATCAGCGAAATCATAGGATAGACGAACGTGCCAAACGCGAACTACGACGTGATCGTGATCGGTGGTGGCAACGCGGCCATGTGCGCGGCGCTCTCGGCCCGCGAGCACGGCGCGCGCGTGCTGGTCGTCGAGAAGGCGCCCGAGGCGTGGCGCGGCGGCAACGGCTTCTTCACCGCCGGCGGCTTCCGGTTCGCGTTCAAGAGCTTCGAAGAGCTGTGCGACCTGGTCGGCGACCTCTCCGACGAGGAAAAGGGCTCGATGGAGGTCGATCCGTACACCGAGGAGCAGTTCTACGACGACCTCATGCGGGTCACCGAGGAGTGCTCCGATCCCGACATGGCGATGCAGCTGGTGCGCGAGTCGCTGCCGACGGTGCGCTGGATGCGCGATCGCGGCGTCCGCTGGATCCCGATGTTCGGCCGGCAGGCCTACAAGGTCGGCGGGAAATTCCGTTTCTGGGGCGGGCTCGTGCTGGAAGCCGTCGGCGGCGGGCCTGGTCTCATCGATATGGAATATCAATCCGCCGCCAAGCTCGGGATCGACGTGCGCTTCGACACCAAGGCGACGCGGCTCGTGACCGACGACCGCGGCGCTGTCACCGGCGTCGTCGTGCGGACGGCCGCCGGCTCCGAGACGATCCCCGCCCGCGCCGTCGTGCTCGCCTCCGGCGGCTTCGAGGCGAACTCGGAGATGCGCACGCGGTACCTCGGCCCCAACTGGGAGCTCGCGCGGGTCCGCGGCACCCCGTACAACACCGGCGACGGGATCCGCATGGCGCTGGATATCGGCGCGCTGCCCTGGGGCCACTGGAGCGGCTGCCACTCCGTCCAGTGGGATCTGAACGCGCCGTGGCACGGCGACCGCAAGGTCGGCGACAATTTCCAGAAGCACTCGTACCCGCTCGGCCTCATCGTGAACCTGAAGGGCGAGCGCTTCGTCGACGAGGGCGCCGACTTCCGCAACTACACGTACGTCAAGTACGGGCGCGCGGTCATCGGCCAGCCGCGCCGCACCGCGTTCCAGATCTTCGACCAGAAGGTGATCAACCTCTTGCGCGAGGAATACCGGATCCGCGAGGTGACGAAGGCGGAGGACATGACGCTGGAGGGGCTCGCGCGGAAGCTCGAGATCGACGTCGACGGGTTCGTGGCGACGATCCGCGCGTACAACGCGGCGGTGCAGCCCACTCCCTACAACCCGGCGATCAAGGACGGCAAGGCGACCCGCGGGATTTCGCCGCCGAAGTCCAACTGGGCGCAGCCGATCGACACACCCCCGTACGTGGGCTTCGCCGTCACGACCGGCATCACGTTCACGTTCGGCGGGCTCCGGATCACCCCGACCGGGCAGGTCGTCGATTGCGAGCAGCGCCCGATCCCCGGCCTGTTCGCAGCGGGCGAGCTCGTAGGCGGCCTCTTCTATCACAACTACCCGGGCGGCGCTGGTTTGATGGCCGGCGCCGTCTTCGGGCGGATCGCCGGCCGATCGGCCGCCGCGAGTCGAGCCGGCGCCACGTCGGGCGGCTAGCCGCCGTCGAAGGTTTCGACTACCGCGTCCCCATGCCGCGCGCGCAGCGCGGAATGGGCTGCGTCGAGGAACCAGGGCGGCAGCAGCGGGCGATAGTGGCCGAGAAAGCGCTCGAACTGGCCGTCGAGCACATAGGTGACGCCGTGGTCGTCCGCGTGGCGGCACGATCGCCCGTACGCTTGGACCAGCGCCTTCGCCGTCTCGAGCGCATACCATCGGGGGTCCCGCGACTGCCGCGCCGAGGTCCACGGATCGCCGAGGTCCGGGTACGGCATCTTCGTCACGATCTGGAATCGCAGGAAGTCGTCCGGGAGATCCACCCCTTCGCGCAAGGACGGCGAGACCAGCACGGTCGGCGTCGGCGAGGCGCGGTGCTGGTCCAGCGCCCGGGTCTTGGCCTCGGCGGACTCCACCCAGATGAGCCGGCGCGAGAGCGCCGAGCCGCGGCCGGCGAGGTCGGCGACGAGCCGCCGCCCGGCGGCGTACGACGGCGCGTGAATCAGCCCCTTCTCACCTGGGTGCTCCGCGAGGATCGCGGCGACCGCCGCGAAGAGCGCCGGCTCCAGGCGCGGGAGGCTGGTCATCGACAGCAGCCCGACGGGACGATAGTCGATCCGCCGCTGAGCCAGGGCGAACGGCGAGTCGGCCCTCAGCGATCGCACGGTGGCCTCCTGGAGGCCGAAGCACTCGGCGAGCGTGCTCCGGTGGCCGAGGTATGCCGAGGAAAGCACGACCAGGTCTGCCGACTCGCTGAGCAGCTCGCGGGCCATCGACGTCACGGTGAGCGGTACCAGCTCGAGCGTCGCGCCGCTGTCGGGCGGATAGCGTACGATCCACTCGCGGTCCTCCGCGTCGACGAAGAAGCGGATGCGGGCGAGCGCGGCCTCGAGGACCTCGCGTTCCACCATCAGCGTCTGCTCCTCGCGTGAGGGCGGCGTCTGCAAGAAACTCTCGGCCGCGACGCCGGGAGGACGCAGGGCCTCGAGATCGCGATCGAGCGTCTCGAGCCGGCCTTCCAGCCTCTCCAGGTGATCGCGCATGAGAGCACGGTACTCCTCGGCGTCGCTCAGGCGCGGCAGCGGACCGCCGAACCACGTCCGCGTCTGCTCGAGCGGGAAGGCGGCCGTGAAAACGGAGACCAGCTGGGATTCCAGATTGTGCGCCTCGTCGATGATCAGCACCCGGCGCTTGCGGAGCTGCTCGGCGCGCCAGTGACGGAGCGTCGCGAAGTACGCGGTGTTCGTGCAGAAGATTGGGCCGGCCAGCGCGGCGGCCTTCGCCCGCGCGTACGGGCACTGGCACTGCGGCCCGCGCGGCCGGCGGCACATGCCGCGCGATGTCGGCACACGCGCCTCGCCGTAGCGCTCGCACACGTAATTGTCGCGCCCCTTCACGAGCTGCAGGTCGTTGCCGAACTCTCGCTCGTACTGGTCCTGGAGGAGCTTCTGCGACGTGAGGAGGTAGGCGTCGCCGCTCCAGCGCGCGAGGGCCATCGCGACGTGGCTCTTGCCGACGCCCGGCGGCGCCTCGACGAAGAAGACCCGGGGCGCGTCCGGATCGTCGAGGGCCTCGGCGATCGCGTCGGCGAGAGCCGCGAGCAGCCGGGCCTGCTGGGGACGCGGCGCAAAGCCGGGCGGGAAGTGCGCGAGCAGGTCGACGCGATCCGTCACGCGAGCATGGCCCTCGGAGCCGGTCAAATGGGCAGCCGCTCGGAATGGTATCACGCGGTCCGACATGGGTATGATCAAGGCGTGCCCGGCGACACCTCTCGCGTGCGCTTCGAGTTCTCCGCCGGTGGTCTCGTCCTCGACGATGAGGGCCGCGTTCTGCTGATCCGCGCTCGCGATCTGCGCGGCCAGCCGGTGTGGACGCTGCCGAAGGGCGCCCTAGCGCCCGGCGAGACCAACGCCGACGCCGCGCTCCGCGAAGTGCGCGAGGAGACGGGCTACCGCTGCGAGGTGGTGCGTGAGCTCGTGCCGGTGACCTACTGGTTCCGCCGCGACGGGCGGCAAATCAAGAAGACGGTCCACTGGTACCTCATGCGACCGCTGGAGAAGGTCGGCGAGCACGACCACGAGGTCGACGAGGTGATGTGGACGGACCGAAGCGACGCCCTGGCCCGGCTGCGCTACGACTCCGACCGTCGCCTTCTTACCGAAACGCAAAGCCGGTAAGTGCTGGTCAGTGTTCCAGTCAAATCTGACAATCGGTCCTCGGTCCAGTCTCGACTGCGGGCGATGGCGATTGGCAACTTCTCATCGTGGCGACGGAATCGACGGGCTTCGCCGATGGCATTGTGGTTGCTGAGTATCGAAGCCGTCGATGCCTAGGCGCGGGTCTAAAACCGGAAACCGGTCGTGAACGAGCTCGGCGATGCACGCCCGGAGTGGGGGATGACGAATGCGGAGAGCTGACGCCGACGGTCCGTGCCCGGTTGATCTCCAGGCCGCCCTCGAGTACGCCGGCGGCGACGAGGCGCTCTTGTCCGAGATGTTCCAGGTCTTCCTCGACGAATCGCAGGGCCAGCTCGCCGCGCTGAGGACCGCCTTCGTCGAGGGACGGGCGGGTGACCTGATGGACGCCGCGCACGCCTTCAAGGGCTCGCTTCGGCTGCTCGGCGCCGGGGGGATAGCCCTGCTGGCCGAAAAGCTCGAGCTCGCCGGCCGAGCGTCGCGGCTCGACGGCCTCCAGCCGGCGGTTACCCGGTTCGAGGAGGAGATGACGCAGCTCCTCCGATGGGTGGAGATGCAGTTCCGCATGAGCGCCGGGACGAGTTAGGGCTGCGGAAAGAGCCGCTCGCCGTTTTTCCAGGCGATCGCTTCGGCCACCTCGCGCGGGAGCTGGCCGAGCCAGCGCTGCACGTCGCCGTGATAATCACGGACGATCTCCCACCGCGACGTGATCCAGGTGTCGGTACCCACCAGGAAACGGTCGGGATATTTCACGAAGACCGCCTGCCACTCGGGGTCGAGAGTGCCGCCGGGCGCCACGTCGGTCCGCAGCGCCAGCTCGACCCAGAGCTTCGGAAACCGATCGAGGAGTCGCCCCACGGTGGACGCCGAGGACGACATGCCGGCGTGCGCCCACAGGAACCGCGCTTTCGGGTAGAGCGTCAGCAGCTTCTCGATGGCCGCGTCGTCCACGTGGGCCTGGAGAAACAGATCGCGCTCCACCGCCAACTCGGCGATGCGCTGGACGACCGGCGCGCCCACGTCGGCCGCGCTCAGATGGAACTCGCCGATGCCCCGGTAGATCCCGCGCTTGAGCCGCTCCTCGACGTAAGCGAGCACGCCGGTGTCGCTGTGCCAGGCGCCCATGTCGCCGCGCGAACGATACGGGCGGAGAAAGGGAACAATCCCCTTCGGGGCTTTCTCGTAGAGCTTCAGGGTGCCGTCGTCCGGCGTGCTCGACACGATCGCGCGGCGCACGCCCGCGGCGGCGAGGATCGAGAGCACACGCTCCGGCGTATACGCGTCCCAGTCGGGACGACTGTAGTGAATGTGGGCGTCGAAGATCGGGAACTGGGCGGCCGCCGGCCCGGCGCCGCCTAGCGCGAACAGCAGGACGCCCAACAGCCAGGATCTTCGCATCGGCGGGATCCTATCACGCGCGCAGGCCTCATGCCGCCCGCGGGGGCCGCTCGCCGCCGCCCACGGAGCCGCTTCACGCCACCCGAGGCGGCCGACACACGCGGCACGGGCGGTAGCCGACGCTCTCGGCGTCGCGGACCGACGCGAACACGATCCGGTTCGCTTCGGCAACGCGCTGCTCGTGAGCGCAGCCGCGACGGCAGACGATCCGCGTGGTCGTGCAGCCGGTGAGCACTGGCGTCGTGCGCTCGAGTTGGAGGAGCTGGGTCTTCATCTCGCCGCCGAAGGCATAGTGACCCCACGTCCCGTCGCCGCGAATGATCCGGTGACACGGAACGATCACCGGCACCGGGTTGGCGCCCAGCGCGTTGCCGACGGCCCGCGCGGCGCGCGGATGGCCGACGCGACGCGCAAGAGCCGCATACGAGTCGACCGCGCCGAACGGGATACGCCTGGCCTCGGCGAGCACCCGGGCCTGGAACTCGGCCACGCCGGCGAGGTCGACCGCCACCGTGAAAAACGTCCGGCGGCCCGCGAAATACTCGCGCAGCTCCTCCCGCGCGCGCTCGCCGTGCGCCCGGGCCCGCGCGGACACGCCGTGAGTGCCGCGCCCGAGCTGCAGCCGGGCCACGCCGCGCTCGGTCGCCTCGATCCGAAACCTCCCGGCGAGCGCTTCCAGGTCGGCCCGCTTCGCGTGGAGGTTGCCGAGCAGTCGCGCCGACAAGCGGGGCGGAGCTTCGGGCGCGAAGAACTCTTCGAGCATCGTGTCGAGCCGATCCATTTTCTAGTCCTCCAGCGCTCGCCTGAGGATCGCCTTGCCCCGGGCGAGCTGACTCTTGACCGTGTTGACGCTGATCCCTCGAATCGCCGCGAGCTCGCGGTACCCGAGGCCGTTCACGTAGTGGAGCGCGAGCAGCACGCGCGCCTCGCGCGGCACCGTCTCGAGCGCCCGTGTGAGGTCGAGCCGCTCCACCGACGTTCCCGGCCGTCCACGGGGAAGCGGCTCGGGCGGAACGTTGCGCCGGCGGCGGAGCTCGTCGATGCAGACGTTCGTGAGCACGCGGTAGAGCCATGTCGACAGCGCCCATCTGGGCGCATACGACTCCCGCGCCTCGAACGCCTTCAACAGGGCCCGCTGGACCGCGTCCTCGGCGTCGGCGCGGTTGCCGAGGAGCCGGTACGCCACGGCGTAGAGGCGGACCGCGTATTCGTCGGCGGCGCGAGCGAACGTGCGTTCGTCCATCTCGGAGAGTTATACGCGCGACAAGCGCCGAAGGGTGGAAGGACGCTTACGCGCTCCGGAGCGCCTCCCACACGCTGGCCGCGGTGAGCGGGACGCGCGCGATCTCCACGCCGCGATCGGCGAGCGCGTCCTCGACCGCGTTCGCGATCGCCGGCACCGGTGAGATGATCCCGCTCTCGCCCACACCCTTGACGCCCAGCTCGTTACGCATTGACGGGAAGTCGAGCGGCACGACGTCGAAGAACGGCACCTGATCGGCCTTCGGCACGCCGTACTCCATCAGACTCCCCGTCAGTAGCTGCCCGGCGTCGTCGTAGATCAGTTCCTCCGCCAGCGCGGCACCGATGCCCTGGACGATCCCGCCGTGGAGCTGCCCCTCCACGATCATCGGGTTCAGCGGCCGGCCGCAGTCGTGGACGGCCGCGTAGCGCAGGAGCCGGACCGCGCCGGTCTCGACGTCCACCTCGACGGCGCAGGCGTGCGCGCCGAACGCCCACGTCACCGTCTCGGGCCGGAAGAACGCGCAGGCGTGAAGACCCGGCTCGGCGGTCTCGCGCACGAGGGCGCGGCTCCGGAGCGAGGCGCGCGCCAGCGCCCCCAGCTCGACGGAGCGCTCGGCCATTCCGGCCACGCCCGCGCGACCGCCGGCGAGCACGACGTCCGCCGGCGCGCACTCGAGCAGCTCGCCGGCGACCAGCTTCGCCTTCCGCGCCACCTCGCGCGCGGATCGCGCGACCGCCGGGCCCGCCACCGCCGCGACACGGCTCGCGATGGTTCCGTTGCCGTAGCCCACGACGCTCGTGTCCCCGCCCACGACGACGACGCGCTCGTAGTCGACGCCGAGCTCGGCGGCGCACACCTGGGCCAGCGTGGTCTCGTGCGCCTGCCCCTGGGACGACACGCCGATCTGCACATAGATCGCGCCGCTCGGGTCGATCCTGACGTCGGCGCCCTCGAACGGGCCGATGCCGGTGCCCTCGACGTACGCCGAGAGCCCGACGCCGACCGGCCGCGGCGAGGCGCGGCGCGCCGTCTGCTCGGCCCGCCACCTGTCGTAGCCGAACACGGAGAGCATCCGATCGAACGCCGCCCGGTAGTCCGCGGGGTCGTAGACGATCGGCACGCCGTCGCGATAGCGAAGTCCGGTCGCGTACGGCATCTCGTCGAGGCGGATGAGGTTCCGGCGCCGCAGCTCCGCCGGGTCCAGGGCCAGCCGGCGCGCCGCGCGGTCGAGGAGCCGGTCGAGCACGCACGCGATCTCCGGCCGCCCCGCGCCGCGGTAGGCGGCCGTGAAGGTCTTGTGGGTCACCACGTTGGTCGCGAGCCCCTTCACGTTCGGGATCCGATACGGCCCCGGGAAGTGGTTGATCGAGTTGAGCGTGATCACGTCGCCGAGCACGGGATAGGCGCCGCCGTCGCGCGTGAAGGTGGTCTCGACGGCGGTGACCGCGCCGTCCCGGGCCACGCCGAGCCGCGCCTGGTGGTGCTGATCGCGGTCGGGCGCCGTGGCCACGAAGTGCTCGCGGCGCGTCTCGATCCACTTCACGGGTCGGTTCAGGCGACGCGCCACGGCGGGAATCAGTACGTCCTCGGGATAGACGTGGCCCTTGGCACCGAAGCCGCCCCCGACGTCCGGAGCGATGACGCGCACCAGCTCCTCGGCGAGACCGAGCGCGGTGGCGACCGCCGCGCGAACCGCGAAAGGCACCTGGGTCGACGCCCACACCGTGAACCGGCCGTCGGGCGCGTCGGGTTGCGCCACCACGCCGCGGGGCTCGATCGGCATCGCGGCGAGGCGCGGCACCGTCAGCCGCGCCTCGACGATCACGTGCGCCTGAGCGAAGCCGCGGGCGACGTCGCCGACACTGCCCTCGGCCAGGCCGGCCACGTTATCGGGCCACTCGTCGAAGACGCGCGGCGCGCCCGGGGCCTGCGCGTCCAGGACGCCCACGGCGGCGCGCAGCGCGGTGTAATGAACGTCGACCGCCTCGCTGGCATCCGCGGCACGATAGGCGTCGTCCGCGACCACCACGGCCACCGCCTCGCCCGCGTGGCGGACTTCGGGGCCGGCGAGCGCGGGCTGGGCGTAGGAGCGGAAGCGCGACGACGCCACCAGCGGCGGCACCGCCGCCGTACACTCGGGCAGATCGGCGATCGTGAGAAGCGCAACCACGCCGGGTTGCACGAGCGCGCGGCGCGCGTCGACGCGCTCGACGCGCGCGTGGGCGTGCGGACTGCGCACGATCGCGGCATACAGAAGGCCCGGCAGCTGTATATCGTCCACGTAACGGCCGCGGCCCGTGAGCAGCCGTCCGTCTTCCTTGCGCTTGACGGAGCGGCCGATGGGCGAGGTCATTGCGTTGTGGCAGTATAGGCGCGGAGGGGGAGGCTCCATCCATGAACTACCGTGCGGTCGAAGGTTGGGGAAAGCTCCCCGAGCGTTGGTCGTACGTCGAGGCGACGAGCGTCGGCGTGGACGCGAAGGACAATGTCTACGTGTTCAATCGCGGCGAGCATCCAGTCATCGTGTTCGACCGCCAAGGGAAATTTCTCCGGTCGTGGGGCGAGGGCGTCTTCCGACGGGCCCATGGGATCACCGTCGCGCCCGACGGAACGCTCTGGCTCACCGACGATCTCCATCACACGATCCGGCAGTTCACGCCCGAGGGGAAGCTGCTGCTGACGATCGGCGACCCGGACAAGCCGTCGACGCTCCAGGGCGGCAAGCCCTTCAACCGGCCGACGCACGTCGCCCTGTGCCCGAAGAACGGCGACGTCTACATCTCCGACGGCTACGGCAACTCGCGCGTCCACAAGTACGATCCCAGGGGACGCCATCTCCTGTCGTGGGGCGAGCCCGGCACCGATCCGGGATGCTTCAATCTGCCGCACAACATCGCGACCGACGCCGAGGGGCAGGTGTACGTCGCGGATCGCGAGAATCACCGCGTGCAGGTCTTCGACGGCCAGGGGAAGTACCTCACCCAGATCAACAATCTGCACCGTCCCTGCGGGCTCTTCGCCGACCGGCGTCACGGTGGTATCCTCTACGTCGGTGAGCTCCCCACCCAACTCGCGGTGAACGCGGAGGTCGCGAACCTCGGCGCTCGGGTGTCGATCGTCAAGCTCAATGGCGAGCGGGTGGGGCGGGTCGGCGGTCGCTTCGCCGGCGACAAGCCGGGCGAGTTCCTGGCGCCGCACGGATGCGTCGTGGACTCGCGCGGCGATCTGTACGTGGCGGAGGTCTCGTGGACAGCGCTCGGCAAAGACATGAACCCGCCGCGCGAGCTGCGGTCGCTCCAGAAGTTCGTGCGCGAATGACGACGATGGCTGACCGGTTGCTGGACGCGATGGCGCGCTCAGCGGCGCGGCGCTACAGCGGGGAGGCCGTCTCCGAGCTCGAGCACGCGCTGCAATGCGCCGACCTGGCGCGCCAGGGCGGAGCCGACGAGGAGTTGCAGCTTGCCTGTCTCCTCCACGACGTGGGCCGCTACGCGGTCGACCAGGCCCTCGTGTCCGACACCACCGAGACGACGCGGGTCGGCCCGGGCGCTCGAGGGCATCAGGAGGTCGGCGCCGAGTTGATTGCACCGTGGGTGCCCGAGCGCGTGTCCTGGTCGGTTCGAGTGCACGCCGACGCGAAGCGCTATCTCTGCGCAATCGAGCCCGAATATTTCGACCGCCTCTCCGCCGTCTCCCGCGACACGCTCCGGCGCCAGGGCGGCGTCATGTCGCCGGACGACGTCGCAAAGTTCGCGGAGCACCCCTGGGTTCGTGACGCGGTGGCGCTGCGGCGGTGGGACGACGAGGCAAAGGTGGTGCGCAAGCAGACACGGTCGCTCGAGGAGTGGTCCCCGCTGATCCGTAGCTGGTTCGACCGATGAGCCCGCTGGCCGACGGCGATGTGGCGGCCGAGCTCGCGCGGACCCCGGGCTGGAAGCGGTCCGGCCAGGCGATCGAGCGGACATACCGCTTCGAGGACTTCAAGGAAGCGATGATCTTCGTGAACCGGGTGGCCTGGCTCGCCGAGCGCGCGGGTCACCATCCGGACGTGACGATCCACTACAACGAGGTCACGCTCTCTGTGTGGACCCACTCCGAGGGCGGAGTGACCCAGAAGGACTTCTCGCTCGCCCGCTCGATCGACCGCCCCTGACGTCGTCCCTGTCGCTTACTGCCAGCCGAGCACCTCGTAGCCGCGCTCCTTGAGGCATCGGTTCACGTACTGCTTGTAGACCGGGCTCGGCTCCGTCTGCTTGGCGGCGCCGTGCACCGCGCCCGCCGTCGCCCCGGTCGCGGCGCCGACCGCCGCTCCCGTCCCCGCGCCCCGACCGCTCACCGCGCCCGCGACCGCGCCGACAGCCGCCCCGCCAGCGCCGCCCACGGCTGCGCCCTTGGCGATGTCCTTGCCGGCGGTACTCTGGACCCAGTCGTCCGCGAGCTTGCGGCAGGCTTCGATGTCCTGATCGGCCTGCTCCTTACCCATCTCCTGGAGTTTGGCGTTTGGGTAGAGCACCGGGCTCTGCGTGCGGGCGCACGCCCCGAGCGCCAAGCCCGCGACCACCGCGAGAGCCGTCAGTCGGACAGGTCGCATGCCTCCTCCTCGGTGCTGGACGTTGTGTCCGCTTGGACGGGGCTGCCCAATTCGCCGTTCACTCCGGTGCTACATCTGCGAGCGGTGATGACGTCGCCGCGGGGGCTTGGGGGGGTGCGAGCGGCGCCCCGGCCGAGCCGGGGCGCCGTCAAGCGTGGGGCTTAGAGGGCTCTTCAAGCCCCAATCTGATCAGACCCGGGCGAGGAGCGCGAGGACAGGGGGCCGCTTCGGGGCCGGCTGATACCGGCACTTCAGCTCGGTCCGCTCGAGAATCTCCACGTAGGTGCCCATCACCATCCGGTAGTAGTGGGGATGGCGCCCGGCAGGGCCGCCGTTGTACTCGGTGAGGGCGTCCTTGATGTTCGGCCTTCTGGTCATGATGTCGCGAAGATAGGCCATAGCGAAGTGCGTGCTCACGGCCGGGTTGGCGAGGTCGCCGAGGTCCCGCTGGCCCTTGAGCACCGGACGCTTGAACGGACCCACGCGCGACTCGAAGAGTGCGGCCGTCGAGGGCAAGGTCTGGAACAGCCCTACCTCCCCTGCGCTGCCGACCGCGTCGTGCTTGAACTCGGACTCGACCTCCGCCTGTGCGAGCGCCAGGCAATGGTCGATCTTGGTGCGGTCGGACTCGGCGAACAGGACATCCGGGAAGCCTTGGAATGCTTTGATGGGTGCCTGAGGGTTCTTCTCGGCGATGTACCCGAGGATTGCCCGATTCAACCGCTCCGCATTCGCTTCACCGGCAACCGCTAGGACCTGGCGCGTCAGGACGACACCGCCCAGGGCGATCGCGCCTACCAACGTCAAGCTTGCGAGCACTCGATTAAGCCTGCGCATGAGCCCTCCTTAGCTGTGTCACTACCGAACTGTTTCACTGCTAGGTCTGACTTGTCCTGCTGCTACTACTACACGAGGGAAGGATGCTTTGAAGTAATAGCAGTATTGCATAACCCGATCGGCTACGCAACAGGATGTTGGCTCGTTCCGGATATCCACAACCGGCGGTGTCGATGGTCCCACGGTCGAGCGAACGTCCTGATGTGGTGCGAGGTTACCGCTGGCCCGGGGGTGGCCGCCTGGGCGACCGCGGCGGGATCGTCCGGTGGAATTCGGTTGGGTCGTTGTCCATCTTCGCGCCCACGGCGGTGCCGCACTCGGCGCAGACGTAGTCGTACTTGCTGCCGGATGGGAGCACGAGCAGGAGCTTCTTGCGCGTGGGCGTCGCGCGCCGGCACCGCGGGCAGAAGAGGCTCGAAGCCTCGAACTCGCCATAGCTGTCCTGAGGACGAGACATCGTCCGGATTCTACACCGCGCCTATAATGCCGGCACGCAGCGCGAGGGGGAGCCCATGCACTTCGGCGTTTCAATGTTTCCGACCGACTACGCGATCCGCCCCGACGAGCTCGCCCGGGCTCTGGAGGAGCGCGGGTTTGAGTCTCTGTGGGTCCCAGAGCACACCCACATCCCGGCCAGCCGGCGGAGCCCCTGGCCAGGGGGCCCGAACCTGCCCAAGGAGTACTGGCACACCTACGACCCCTTCGTGGCGCTGACCGCCGCGGCCGCGGCCACGACCCGGCTGCGGATCGCCACCGGCATCTGTCTAATCGTCGAGCGCGATCCCATCACGACCGCGAAGGAGGTCGCCACGCTCGATCGCCTGTCCAATGGCCGGTTCATTTTCGGAATCGGCGGGGGCTGGAACGCCGAGGAGATGGAGAACCACGGGACGCCGTTCAAGAAGCGCTGGCGCGTGCTCCGCGAACGGGTGCTCGCGATGAAGGAGATCTGGACCAAGGAAGAGGCCGAGTACCACGGCGAGTACGTGAGCTTCGACCGGATCTGGGCCCATCCCAAGCCCCTGCAGAAGCCCCACCCGCCGATCCTCATGGGCGGCGACGGACCTACAACTTTCGACCGGGTCGTCGAGTTCTGCGATGGCTGGATGCCGATCGGCTTCCGCGCGCCGGGGGTCGTCGACAAGATCCCCACGCTCAAGGCCGCCGCTGCGAAGGCGGGGCGCGACCCGAAGTCGATCTCGGTGAGCCTCTTCGGGGTCAAGCCCGACCGGGCCACCGTCGATCGCCTCGAGGGCGCCGGCGTCGACCGGCTGGTGTTCATGGCGCCCTCGGACACTCGCGAGAAGGTGCTGCCGCTGCTGGACGCGTACGCGGCGGTCAGCCGCTAGGCGATGTTCCGGTCGCGGCTCGCGATCAAGATCACCCTGCTGATCGTGGCGGTCATGATCGTCGGCTTCGGGGCGTCGACGATTGTCACGATCCAGCGCGAGTCGGCGGCGCTGGTCGAGCAGAACAAGCAGGGACTGAGGCGGCTCACCCAGGCCGTCGTGGCGAGTGTCGAGGCGGCGATGCTCCAGGAGCGGCCCGACGTCACCCGCAGCTTGATCCAGGAGCTGCGCGAGCTGCGTACGGCCAGGGCCTCTGAGAGCTCGACGCTCGAGGACCTGACGATCTACCGGCGCAACGGGATCGAGGCGTTCACCGACCTCGCGACAGCCAAAGAGGTCGCCCGTACCGCTGGCCTCTCCGACGAAGTTCTGAAGAACATCGCCAAGATGCAGCGGGCGCCCGGGGCGCCGATGTCCGGGCCGCTGTTCGCGCGGGCCCTGGAAACGCTCAAGACCCAGGAGTCTCTCGAGGTCGAGAACGGCGTCTCGCTCTTCACCGTCCACCATCCGATCCTCAACCAGGAGAAGTGCCAGGGCTGCCATGGGAGCGACCACAAGGTGCGGGCGGTGGTGCGCGTCGCGACCTCGATGGAGCCAGTCTTCGCCGAGGTCAGACGCCACCGTAACCGCCAGATGCTGATCGCGGCGCTGACGATCCTGTGCGCCGCCGGCGTCCTGACGATCGCGATGCGCTCGGTCATCGTCCGGCCGATCGTCGCGCTCTCGGCGGTCGCGCAGCGCGTGGGTGGCGGAGACTTCGAGGCGCGGGCGCCAGCCGGGTCCAGGGACGAGATCGGCGAGCTGGGGGGCGCCTTCAACGACATGACCTCACGGCTCAATCAGGCCTACTCGGAGCTGGCCACCAAGAACCGTGAGCTGCAGACAGCCCTCCAGAGCCTGCAGGAATCGCGGCAGCGGCTCGAGCTCCTCGAGCAGCTCAAGGGCGAGCTCTCGAAGTTCGTCCCCGACGCGGTCAAAAAGCTTCTCGAGCAGAACCCGAACGCAACCGAGCTCGAGAAGAAGACCGTCGAGGTCTCGGTCGTGTTCCTCGACATCGCCGGCTACACGAAGCTCTCCGAGCAGCTAGAGGCGAGGAAGCTGAACCAGCTCGTGCAGACGTATTTCTCGAGCTTTCTCGAGATCATCCAGAGTCACCACGGCGATGTGAACGAGACCGCCGGTGACGGCCTGATGGTCATCTTCCAGTCCGACCGGAGCGCGACCGACCACGCGCTGAACGCCACCCGCGCGGCCTTCGCCATCCAGCAGCGGACGGGCACCCTCAACGAGGAGTACGGCGGGATCTTTCCGCCGATCCAGCTCCATATGGGGATCAACACCGGCGAGGCCCTGGTCGGCGCGACCAAGCTCGGTACCGGGGCGGGCCAGCGGTGGACCTTCACGGCGACCGGCCCCACCACCAACGTCGCCGCCCGCTTCGCGGGCTCCGCCCAGGGCGGCGAGATCGTCGTCGGGCCGGCGACCTCCGAGCGCATCCGCGCCCACTTTGTTCTAGAGTCCCTCGGCGAGAAGACGTTCAAGAACGTCTCACAGCCAATCCGCGTCTATCGGGTGATCCCGCCGGGCATCTACGAGAAGATCGTCTAGATTTGACCAAGCCGGTCCGGGTCGGGATTTGCGCGTGGGCCGATCCGGCGCTCATCGAGGGCGGGACGTTCTATCCGAAGAAGTCGATGAGCGCGGAGGCCCGGCTCCGCCACTACGCGAGCGTGTTCGACGTCGTGGAGGTGAACAGCTCGTACTACGCGATCCCCGACGTGCGGAACACGGTTCGGTGGGTCGAGCGCACGCCACCGGGGTTCGTCTTTCACGTCAAGGCGTACTCGCTGCTGACCGGCCACCATCCGCGAACGGAGACCGTCCCGGCCGATCTCGCCGCGTTGCTGCCGCGGAACCCCGCGCGCACGCGCCGCGGCGAGATCGACGCGACCAGCTTTCCGCCGGAGGCCCTCGATCGGGCGTTTGGCCTCTTTCGAGACTCGATCCGGCCGATCGCCGAGGCCGGCAAGCTCGGCTACGTCCTGTTCCAGCTGGCGCCGTGGGTTCACTTCGACACCGACCGGCTCGACTATCTCGCCTCGATCCCCAGGCGGCTCCCGGGCTGCACAATCGCCGTGGAGTTCCGTCACCGATCCTGGCTGCCGGAGCACGCCGACGAGACCTTGCGCGCCCTGTCCGCCGCGCGGCTCGCCCACGTGATCGTGGACGGGCCTTCAGGTCATGCGGTGCCCCGGATCACGACGACGACCGCCTCCACGGCGGTCTTCCGGCTCCACGGACGCAACGCCCAGGGCTGGCTCCGCCAGCTTCAGGGCGCGGAGCCCTCGGTGCGCGAGAAGTACGACTACCTTTACACCGAGGCGGAGCTGCGAGAGCTTCTGCCCGAAGTCGAGGGCGTGGGTCTGGAGGCCGAGGAGATCTTCATCTCCTTCAACAACAACAACCGCGATTATCCGGTCCAGAACGCGCTCATGATGAAGCGACTCCTGGGACAGCCGACTCCCGTCCGGCCCCTGACCCGCGACCTGTTCGCCTGAAACCGCGACCCGCCGCCCGGATTCTCGGCCGGGGCCGGTCTGGTAGAATCGAGCCCCATGCCGGAGATCCAGCTTCGCGGGGGCGCGGTCGACGGGCTTCGCCTCCACTATGTCGTCGAAGGTCGCGGCCCCGCTGTCATTCTCGTCCACGGGCTCGGCGGATTCGCGGAGACCTGGCGGCACAACGTGGGCGCGTTGGCGAGCCGCGCGACCGTCTTCGCTCTCGACCTGCCTGGCTTCGGCGACTCGGCCAAGCCGCCGGCGCGCTACCGGCTCGGATACTTTGCCGAGGTGCTGCGCGGCTTCATGGACGTCGTCGGGGTCGCGCAAGCGTCGCTGGTCGGCCACTCGCTCGGCGGCGCCGTCAGCGTCACCTACGCGCTCACGCACCCCTCGCGCGTCGAGCGCCTGGCGCTCGTGGGCGCCGTGGTTCCCGGATGCGGCTACCGGCCGTCGTGGATCTACCGCCTCGTGGCGCTCCGGGGCGTCGGCGAGACGCTGTCGCTCGTCGCGTGCGCCAGGCTCTACAAGGCCGCCCTCGCGCGCTGCTTTCACATACCGGTCCGCGGAGAGATCGACTTCTTCGTCGACCATCGCTATGCGGCCCGCACGGGGCCGTCGGCCCGCGCGGCGTATCTGGCGACGCTTCGAGACGTGCGCATCGACTTCGAGGCGCACGCGCAGGACTATCGTCGCGCGCTCGGCACGCTCGAGCTGCCGGTGCTGCTGATCCACGGCCGCCAGGACCGGGTTGTTTCGCCGGAGCACTGCGCCCAGGTCGCCGAGACCCTGGCGCACGCGAGGGTCCGCTGGGTCGACGAGTGCGGGCATTTTCCGCAGCTCGAGCACGTCGAGGCCGTGAACGGCTGGCTGGTGGACTTTCTGGTCGGGCGCCCGGCGCCCCGGTAGCGGAGCCCCCATGAACGAGATCACCCCCCAGGAGCTGAAGAAGCGATTGGACGGGAACGACCGGCCCCTCCTGCTGGATGTGCGGCAGGATTGGGAGACGCGCCTCTGCCGGCTCGCCAACGCCGTGCACATCCCGATCGAGGAGATCGAGCTGAGGACCGACGAGCTGAACGCCGACGACGAGATCGTTGTCTACTGCCATCAGGGTGTCCGCAGCGCCGCCGTCGCCGACTACCTGCGCCAGCTCGGCTTCAAGAACGTCAAGAACCTCGCCGGTGGTCTGGATCACTGGGCCCGGACGGTCGATCCCGCGATGCGCCGGTACTAGTGCCGACGCCGCTCACGATCCGTCGCGAGGGCGCGACGGTCTGGTGCACGCTCGACCGCCCGCCGCTCAACCTGCTGGAGCCCAGCCTCATCCGCGCACTGCGCGAGTCGTTCGCCAGGCTGGCCGCCGACCGCACGGTGCGCCTGGCGGTCGTCGTCGGCCGCGGCCGCGCCTTCACCGCCGGCGTGGACGTTCGGATCCTCCGCGAGCTCGACGCGAGCCGCGGGCGCGAGCTGATCACCGCGCTCCACGACGCGCTCGCCGCCGTGCACCGGGCGCCGTTCCCGGTGATCGCCGCCGTGAATGGACCATGCCTCGGCGCCGGCTTCGAGCTGGCGCTGGCCTGCGATCTGCGCGTGGCGGCGGCGAGCGCGACGTTTGGCCTGCCCGAGGTGCGCGTCGGCGTGCCCTCGGTCATCCAGGCGGCGCTCCTGCCGCCGATGATCGGTCCGGGCCGGGCTGCCGAGATGCTGCTGACCGGCGCGCCGGTGAGCGCCGCGCAGGCGCTCCAGTGGGGCCTCGTCAATCGCGTCGCGCCGGACGACGAATTGAGCGCGACGGTCGACGAGCTGGCGGCGCCGATCCTCGCGAGCGGGCCGGAGGCGATCCGGCTCCAGAAGGAGCTGATCATCCGGTGGCGCGAGACCGATCTCCCGACCGCCGTGCGCTACGGGATCAATGCCTTCGCGACCGCGTGTGCGACCGGCGAGCCGCGTGAGGGCATGAGCGCGTACCTCGAAAAGCGCCGCGCGAACTTCGGGGGATGACGCGTGCCGATCAAGACCATCACGTTCGATTTCTGGGGCACGCTGCTCTTCGACGGCCCAGCCAGCGACAATCGATACAAGAAGCGTCGCCTCGTGGAATTCGAGACGCTGCTCGGATCCGCCGGTATGCCGGTGTCGGCGGCTGCGCTCGATCGCGCGTACGAGGAGTCGGGCGTCTACCTCAGCCGGATCTGGGCGACGTCCCGGGACGTCCCGGTCCACGACCACGTCCGCGCGATTCTCGCGGCGGTCGACGCCGCCCTGGCGCGACGCGTTCCGTCGGCGCTCATGACGGCGCTGGTCGACGCCTACTCGCGACCCATTCTGCAGGTGCCGCCAGCGGTGGACGACGGCGCCCTCGCCGCGCTGGAGGCGCTCGACGGGGCCGGATACACACTCGCGATCGTGTCGAACATCATGCGCACGCCGGGCGCCACACTCCGTCAGGTGCTCGAGCGCTTTCGACTGCTCGGCTTCTTCAAACGCACGACCTTCTCCGACGAGGTGGGGATCCGCAAGCCCGCTCCTGAGATCTTCGCCTTGACGTTGCGCGCGGTCGGCGGCGAGCCCGAGACTGCGGTCCACGTCGGCGACGACGCGATTCTCGACGTGCAGGGCGCGCGGGCCGCCGGGATGCGCGTCATCCAGGTCACCTCGTCGCCGATCCGAGCACGCGGCGCTCAGCGCCCGGACCTCGCCATTCGACGCCTCGCGGACCTGCCCGACGCCATCGATCGGCTCGAGTGACGGTCGCCGCCGCGCGGCGGTCGAGGAGCGGGGTGAGCCGGCGTCTGGATGCGGGAACTGGGGGACGGCGAGAGCTACAAGGCGGCGAGAGCTACGCGGAGCGGTTACCCGGCGTAAGTGATTCCCGACCGCGCGCCGACTGGCTTCTGTTGCGGTCGCCGCATACCCCCGGGCAGCACCAGCCCGACCTCTTCGAAGTAGCGACGGATCGGATCCGTGATCCGGTCGGCATACGCCTCGAGCACCCGATAGGAAATACCGCGGTGATAGGTCGCGTTCGTGAAGTCCCCGTTCCGCCAGCCGAGGATCTTCGAGGTCCGGGTTTGTCGGTTGCGGAGGACCAGACCAAAGGTCCCGAGGCCGGAGACCCAGTGATCCGGGTTGTTCAGGCTCAACTCGGTGCACCCGCTGGCGACCTGCCACTCGGGGGCGAATTCGGCTAGCGCGTGCTCCAACAGCCGCTGCACCTGTTCCGGGAGTAACATCCTAAGCCCCTCCCAAGGACCTTGCCCTTGGCTGCGAGCAAGTAGAATGCCACCCTGACCTTGATGGCCCATCCCCCGAGGTAAATCCGCAAGTTGAATCGTGGAGCAGTGAAGGGCGCGCCGTCGACATTCGGACACGTATGGCTCCGCGTGTCAGGCTGGTGCCACCTTTAGGACACTTTGGCGCCCTTGCGCGCCGCGGCATGCGGCCGGTAAGATAGCCGCCGATGGAAATCGCCGAGCTGAAGGCGAAGATACGTGACATCAGGGATTTCCCTACAGCGGGGATCCTCTTTAAGGACATCACGACGCTCCTCAAGGACGGGCCGGCGTTCCGCTATGTGATCGATGCAATCGCAAGCCGGTACCAGAAGGAGCGCGTGGAACTGGTGGTCGGCATCGAATCTCGAGGCTTCATCTTCGGCGGAGCGCTCGCCCATCAGCTGCAGGCCGGCTTCGTTCCCGTGCGCAAGATCGGCAAGCTTCCGGGCAAGACTATCGAGGTCGAGTACGAGCTCGAGTACGGTCGCGACGCGCTCGCCGTTCACGAGGACGCGATCAAGGCCGGGCAGCGCGTGCTCGCGGTCGACGACCTGCTGGCGACCGGCGGCACGATGGCCGCGACCCTGCGATTGATCCGTCAGCTCGGCGGCTACGTCGTCGGGGTCGCGTTCATGATCGAGCTGGCGTTTCTGCACGGACGCGATAAGCTGAAGGAAGAGTCGCTGCACTCGCTCATCGTCTATGACTAGACTCGCCGCGTTCCTGGGAGTGCTCGCGGTCGTCGGCGCGTGGAGCGCTTGCGTCGGCGCCGAAGAGGCGAAGACGCCGATCAGCGGCGCCATGCTCTTGCACATCCTGGCGCCTGCCGCCGAGTCCCGCGACGCGGCCTTCGACCGCGCCATGAAGGAGCCGGCTCCCGCGCCGCGCCGTCCGGAGGGCGAAGTCCAGGCCGACGGCACGGTCCGCTACGGCGCGCTGACGATGACCGTGAGGAATCCGTGCCCGCCCGGCTCTGGGCACTACGAGCCCCCTCCGCTGCCGGGCCGCGCTCGGAAGTAACCGCTCGACATCCGCCATCCCGGCGGTCTCTCGCGAAACGGGGCATCGCATGGCCATCACGAACGTCGGCGTCATCGGCTGTGGTCTCATGGGCTCGGGCATCGTCCAGGTCGCGGCCCAGGCCGGCTTCCAGGTCCTGTTCGTCGAGGCCAACGACGAGCTGGTCCGGCGCGCGCTCGCGCGGTTGGGCGAGACTCTCGAGGGGCTCGTGGCGAAGGGAAAGCTCGACGTCAAGACCAAGGACGCGACGCTCGCGCGCATCGCCGGCACGCCCCACCTCGAAGACCTGAAATCATCGGATCTCGTCGTGGAAGCGATGACCGAGAATCAAGCCCTCAAGAACGAGACCTTCGCGAAGCTGGACCAGATCTGCCCACCGCACACGATCCTGGCGTCCAACACGTCCTCGTGCAACGTCACCGCGATGGCGGCGGCCACGGGCCGCCCGGCCCAGGTTCTCGGTCTGCACTTCTTCAACCCGGTCCCGCTCATGAAGCTCGTCGAGGTCGTGCGCACGATCCTCAGCGGTGAGGCCGCCGTGCAGGCCGCCACCGAGTGGGTCCGCGCGGTGGGCAAGACGCCGGTGCAGACCAAGGACGCGACCGCGTTCATCGTCAACCGTCTCCTCGTGCCCTACCTGCTCGACGCGATCCGCGTCTACGAGGGCGGGCTCGCGTCGCTCGAAGACATCGACGCGGCGATGAAGCTCGGCTGCGGCTATCCGATGGGACCGTTCACGCTGCTCGATCTGGTGGGTCTCGACACCGCCATGTACGTCGCCGAGGTGATGTTCGAGGAATTCCGCGAGCCCCGCTACGCGCCGCCGCCGCTGCTCAAGCGCATGGTGATGGCCGGCCAGCTCGGGCGCAAAACCGGTCGCGGCTTCTACGCCTACAACCGCTAGTCGATCGCTCCTTCAACGCCCAGGGAGTCGGTGGGGGGTATCGAATCACACCAGATCGAAGCGGCAGAGCCGGCTCTCGATCGCGTCGTTGGTTGCTTGATCGAGATTCGGGTAGAGTGCGAGGACCTTTTCCCACGCCGCGTGAAGCGCTCGGCTGGAGGCGGCCAGCGCCGGGTGGCGAATCATGCGGCAGAGGTCAACCGTCGCATCCTTGATCTTCTCGGCCGCGAATACCCCGAAGAACACAATCTGCCGATCCGTCGCGATGAGCAGATGACGGTGGATGCTCCGCAGCCGGGCAGGGACGGCGAGCACGTTCAGCTTCGCCAGCACCGCCGCCTGCCGTCGCTGATAGACGTCCAGCAAGTTGCCGTACTCGTCCGCGGTCCGCGTCGTCCGTAGGACCTCGTGGATGTTGAGGCGGTTGTCGGCGCCCTTCTGCAAGACCAGCAGCATCTCCTGAATGTACCGGAGCTCGTCGCGGTCGACGATGGGGCTCGTCGGCGGCAGGGGGTACCATGCGCTCCAGTCGCGCTGCGGCCAGTTCGCCGGCGTGATGCGGCGGCTGTCGGGGTTCTCGGCCGGGCTCGCCTGGTTACCCCGCACCCCGTCACGGCCGACGACGACCGACCCGGCGACGACCGCACCGCGCGCCGCCGCGAGGGCCGCGACCAGCGTACGCCTCACGACGCGGAGCCGGTCGCGCTTTCTCGCGAGGGCCGCGTCCTGCGCGCTGACGAGCGCGTGCAGGCGCTCGCCCTCGGCGCGGCTCAACCAGATACCGTGCTGATTCGGACACGCGCTGACGAAGAGCTCACCGCGGGGAAGCGTCGTCCGAAGCAAGTCGCCCAGGCACTCCGGGCACGTGGTCGGCGCCTCGCGCGCATCTGGATCGTGCGCCAGGACGTCGGCCAGGACCCGGTCGACGTCGATCACGTTCAGATCCTCGACCCGGCGATCGGCGAGCCACATGGCTCAGCGTCCCAGCGCCAGAGTTGGCGCGCGCCGGTCGATCGTCACCCGCAGCGCGGTGGCGCCGGGCAGCAGGCGCGTGTACCGCCCCCGCAGGCTGTCGAAGGCACGCGGCCGCCAGAGTCCATGACGGTGCAGGCCGTAGCGGGCGAGGAGCATGAGGATGCGCAGCCCGTAGGCGGTCGACGCCGAGAAGCTCGCCGACGACGCCTCCGGGAAGTAACGCGTCGGCACCGCGATTTCCGCGATGCGGAAGCCGCCGGCGACGACCTGCGCGATGATCTGCTGGTCGAACACGAAGCCGTCCGAGTTCAGCGCGAAGTTGACGCTCTCCAGCACCTCCCGGCGAAACGCGCGGTAGCCGGTGTGGAACTCGGAGAGCGACAGACCGAACGCGCGATTTTCTGCGCCCGTGAGGAAGCGGTTCGAGATGTACTTCCACCAGGGCATCCCCTGGGCCAGCGCCGAGCCGCTCTTCAGCCGCGAGCCGAGCACTACGTCGGCCTCCCCACGGACGATCGGTTCGATGATTTGCGGAACCAGCCGCGGATCGTACTGGTAGTCCGGGTGGACCATGACCACGACGTCCGCCCCGGCCCGCAGCGCCTCCGCGTAGCAGGTCTTCTGATTCGCGCCGTAGCCGTAGTTCCGGTTGTGCACGAAGATCTCGAGGCCGAGCTGCCGGGCGACCTCGAGCGTGGCGTCGGTGGAGCCGTCGTCCACCAGGATCACGAGGTTGACCGTGTCCTTCGGCAGCTCCTCATAGGTCAGGCGGAGCGTCCGCCCCGCGTTGTAGGCGGGCATGACGACGACGATCTTCGGTGACGTCTGCATGGTGGCCCGAGAGTGCAGCGTCGATGCCATCTCGTGAGCCGCCGAAATCTCGCGTACTTGGGCGCGCCACACTCGAAATCCGGATTTTTCGCGACAAAAAATCGTCTGCGCCCCTGACGAGAATTGTCACCGCTGCGTAGGTAGCCGATAATGCATTCGCGGTGTGACGACGACGAAGATGCGAAACGATTTCTATCTAAGTGACGAGCAGCGCGCGACGCGCGACCTCGCGCGGTCGATCGCGCGCGAGCGCATCGCGCCGCTCGCCGCACACGTCGACGAGACGGAGAGCTACCCCGCCGAGCAGCTCGGGTTGCTCGGCCAGCAGGGGCTGATGGGGCTCTACATCCCCGAGGCGTACGGCGGCACTGGCATGGGGACGCTCGCCTTCTGCCTCGCCGTCGAGGAGATCGCCTGGGCGTGCGCCTCCACCGCCGTCATCTATCTCGTCCAGTACGCGGGCGGATGGCCCATCGTGGCGGCCGGGAGCGAGGAGCAAAAGCGCCGGTATCTCCCGCGCCTTGCGTCGGGGGAGATCACTGCCGCATTTTCCCTCTCGGAGCCCGGCGCCGGCTCCGATGCGGCCTCGATCTCGACCAGGGCCGTGCGGCGTGGCGACCGCTACATCCTGAACGGCGTCAAGCTCTGGGTGTCCAACGGCAGCCGGGCGTCGGTCATCACGCTCTTCGCCACGGTCGACCGCGGCCGCCGGAAGAAGGGCGTGACCGCCTTCCTGGTCGAGCCCACGTTTCCGGGATTCGCGCTGGGCAAGCTCGAGCGGAAGATGGGAATCCGCGGCTCGCCGACGGTGGCTCTCCACCTGACCGACTGCGAGGTGCCGGTCGAGAACCGCCTGGGCGAGGAGGGCGAGGGCTACAAGATCGCGCTCCAGGTCCTCGACGGCTCGCGCCCGGCGGTGGGCGCCGAGGCGGTCGGCATCGCGCAGGCCGCGCTCGACGCCGCGGTGGCCTATGCGAAGGAGCGCCAGCAGTTCGGCCAGCCGATCGCCTCCTTCCAGGGACTGCAATTCATGCTGGCCGACATGGCGATGCAGGTCCACGGGGCGCGCCTCCTCGTCCATCACGCGGCCGCGCTCGTTGATCGCGGGGCGGCGTCGACGGCCCTCGAAGCGTCCCTGGCGAAGTGCTTCGCCGCCGACGCAGCGATGAAGGTCACGACGGACGCGGTGCAGGTCTTCGGCGGGTACGGCTACACGCGGGAGTATCCGGTGGAGCGATTCATGCGCGACGCCAAGATCACCCAGATCTACGAGGGAACGAACCAGATCCAGCGCGTCGTCATCGCGCGCGAGCTGACCACCCGATGAGCACCGAACCGAGGGCGCTCGCCCCGAGCGAGGTCGCCCGGCTGCTGGAGAGCGCGGGTGCGATGATCCGCGCCGAATTCGCGGCCCTGACGGAGGGGGCGCTCGTCTGGCATCCGGCGCCCGGTGAATGGTGCGCCAAAGAGGTCCTCGGGCATCTCATCGAAACCGAGCGCCGCGGCTTCACGGGACGGATCCGCATCATCCTCGCGGGGGACGACCCGGCCCTCGAGGGCTGGGATCAGGCCGAAGTCGCCAGAGCGCGCCGTGACTGTGAGCGTGTCGCCGCGACGCTGGTCGAGGAGTTCACGGCGATGCGCCGGGACAGCGCGGCGCTGGTCGCCAGCTTGCGCACCGACGACCTCAGGCGCGCCGGGCGGCATCCGAAGGTCGGTCCGCTCCGTGTCGCCGACTTGCTCCACGAATGGGTGCATCACGACCGGAACCACCTTCGTCAGATGCTGGCGAACCTCCAGGCCTTCGCCTGGCCCCACATGGGCAACGCCCAGCGGTTCTCGACTCCGTAGTCGCCCGGACGGGAATCCTCCCTCGACCGCGGCGCGAAACGTTGACGGCGACCCACTTTGGGTGTTACGTGTCTAGACATCCTGACAGCAGGGGGCGCGGAGTGAACTATCGTCCAGGAATTCCCCGCTATCTCCAGATCGCCGAAAACATCCGCCACGAGCTCCGCGACGAGGGCGAGCGCATCTCGTCGGAGCACGCGCTGTGCGCGCGCTTCAAGGTGAGCCGCCCGACCATCCGGCAGGCGCTCGACGTTCTCGTGCAGGAGGGGCGGCTCTACCGCCACGCGGGCCGCGGCACCTTCGCGACGCCGGTGCCGGGGGGCGATCGGAAGCTGCGCGTGATCGGCTCGGTTGGTGATCTGATGGCCCTCGGCGACGAGACGTGGTTCAAGCTCGTGTCGCGCGACGTCGTGCTGCTGCCGGCGAACATCGCCCAATCGCTGCGCCTGCCGCCGCGCTCCTCGGCCTACTGCATCGTCGGCGTCCGCTACGCCGAGACCGGCCCCTTCCAGCACGTGACCGCGTATATGCCGTTGACGATCGGGACCGCGCTCTCCGACGAGGACCTCTCGAAGACCTCGATGATCGGCGCCATCGAGCGCGTGCTCGGCGTGCCGATCAAGCTCATGGAGCAGGTCGTGGACGCGGCGCTGGCCCCGCGCCAGGTCGCCGAGCTCCTCCAGATCCGGGGCCGCTCCCCGCTGCTCTGCTTCGAGCGCACCTACTACGCGGCGAGCGGGGAACCCGTCGAGCACGCCGTGTCCTGGCAGACCGGACGCCGCTATCCTTACAGGATGATCCTGTCGCGGGCCGAGCGCCGGACATGACAATGTCAGTGCGCACCGGTATCCGGCTGGCGTCGACCGCGCCGGCGTCAGAGCCCCCGCGACACTAGATGCCCTACCGGGTCGGGTTCGACGTCGGCGGAACCTTCACCGACTTCGTTCTCCAGTCGCCGTCGGGCGACCTGCTCACGGCCAAGCGGCTCACGACCTATCCCGACCCGTCCGAGGCGTGCCTGGCCGGCCTCGACGCCCTGCTCACCCAGGGCGGGGTCGCCTGGAGCGACGTGACCCAGGCGACCCACGGCACCACGCTTGGCTCCAACATCGTCATCGAGCGCAAGGCGCGGGGCGTCGGCCTTTTGACCACGCGAGGGTTTCGCGACGTCCTGATCATTGGCCGCGAGAAGCGCTACCAGGTCTACGACCTCCAGATCGAGAAGCCGGCGCCGCTCATCCCGCGCCGGCTCATCGGTGAGGTGACCGAGCGGATCCTGGCCGACGGCACCGTACGGACGGAGCTCGACGAGGCCGACGCGCGTCGCGCGATCCGGGCGCTGGTCGCTCGCGGCGTGACCACACTCGCGATCTGCCTACTGCACGCCTACCTGAACCCCGCCCACGAGCGGCGCCTCGCCGCGATCGTGGCCGAGGAGGCGCCGGACGTCACGGTCACCCTCTCCCACGAGGTCTCGCCGACGTTTCGTGAGTACGAGCGCACCTCGACGACGGTCGTGAACGCGTACGTGATGACCGCGATCCGCGACTATCTGCGCGCGATGGCGGGGGCCATGACGGGGCGCGGCTACCGCGGCCGGCTGTTCGTCATGCAATCGTCGGGCGGCATCGCGACCGCGGAGGCGATGCAACGCCATCCGGTCCGGATGATCGAGTCGGGCCCGGCCGCCGGCGCCCTGATGGCCGCCGCCTATGGCGAGCTGACCGGGCACCGCGACCTCATCGCATTCGACATGGGCGGCACCACCGCGAAGCTCGCGTTGATCGAAGCCGGACGGCCCGCGACGACCACGGCCTTCGAGCTGCACCGTGTGAACAACGCGCCCGGCAGCGGGCTCCCGATGAACATCCAGGCGATCGACCTCGTCGAGATCGGAGCGGGTGGGGGCTCGATCGCCCGGGCCCGGCTCGGTGTCGTCGCCGTCGGGCCCGAGAGCGCCTCGTCGGCGCCGGGTCCGGTCTGCTATGGCCGCGGCGGCCTCGAGCCCACCGTGACCGACGCCGACGTCGTCCTCGGCTACATCAACCCCGACTACTTCGCCGATGGCTCGATCACACTCCGTCCGGGTGCCGCAGCGCGCGCGATCGACGAGCGGATCGGGCGCCCGCTCGGTCTCTCGCTCGAAGACGCGGCGTGGGGCATCCATACGATCGTCAACACCAACATGGAGCTGGCCACGCGCGTGGTGTCGATCGAGCGGGGCCGCGATCCCCGCGATCTCACGCTCGTCGCGTTCGGCGGCTCGGGTCCCGTCCACGGTTGCCGGTTGGCGCAGGCCCTGGGCATCCCGCGCGTGATTCTTCCGGCCGCCGCCGGTGTCACAGCGGCGATCGGTCTGCTCGCCGCCGAGGTCAAGTTCGACGTGGCGCGGACCTACGTGCAGCGCCTCGACGGCGCCGACCCGGCGGCCGTCGACACGATGTACGGAGAGATGGCGGCGCAGGCGACCGCGGTTGTCCGCGAGTCGGCCGTCGCCGGCCAGGTGGCGCTCGTGCGCTCGGCCGACGCGCGCTACGTCGGCCAGGGCTATGAGCTCGCCGTGCCGGTGCCGAGCGGGCGCCTCGACGCGGACGCGCTTGTCCGCGTGCGGGCGAGCTTCGACGAGGTCTACGCCGCGCGGTACGGTTACGCCAGCCCGACCGAGCCGGTGGAGATCGTCACCTGGAAGCTGTCGGCCGTGGGCGGCTCGCCGCGGATCGCCCTGGCCAAGGCGGCGACACGCTCGGTGGGCGAGGGCCGCAAGGGAACGCGTCGCGCGTACTTTCCGGAGGCCCGCGGCTACGTCGACACACCCGTGTACGACCGCTATGCCCTCGCGGCGGGGACGTTGCTCAGCGGTCCCGCGATCGTGGAGGAGCGCGAGTCGACGACTGTGCTCCCGCCAGGCGTCACCGCGACGGTCGACGGGTACGCCAACCTGATCGCCGAGACGGCGCTCCGATGACCGGCCAGAGGCGCGGGAAGACCCTCGGCGTGACATTTCCGCCTTCGCTTCTGGCGCGCGCCGACGAGGTCGTTCAGTGACGGGCGGACGGTCGCTCGATCCGATCACTCTCGGCGTGGTCTGGGGGGCGCTGCAGTCGATCGCGGTCGAGATCGGAACGACCGTGCACCGGACCGCGTACTCCGAGCAGGCGCGCGAGGGCCAGGACTTCTCGGTCGCCGTCTTCGACCCGCGGGGACGCATGGTGGCGCAGGGGCCCTATTCACCCGGCCACATGGGCGCGATGTCGTTCGCGGTCAACAACGCGCTCGCGGCCCATCCGGTCGAGTCTCTGCGACCCGGCGACGCCATTCTATTGAACGACCCGTTCCTCGGCTCCGGCCACCTTCCCGACTTCTTCGTCACGCAGCCGGCATTCCACGAGGGCGCGCTGGTGGGCTTCGCGGTGAACATCCTCCACCACACCGACGTCGGCGGTCAGCGGCCCGGCAGCCAGGGCGTCGAGGGGATTTTCGATTATTTCCAGGAAGGGCTCCGCGTCCCGCCAACCAAAGTCTGGAAGGCGTACCAGGAGCAGGACGGGATCGTCGGGATCATCGCCGCGAATACCCGCACCCCCGACAAGGTCCTCGGCGATCTGCGGGCGCAGCGCAGCGCGCTCCGAGTGGGTGAGCTGAGACTCCAGGAGCTGGCGGCGCGCTACGGGCGCGACGTTCTGCTGGCGGCGATGGACGAGATCATGGCGCGTACCGAGGCGAGCATGCGGAGGGCGATTCGCGAGATCCCCGACGGCGTCTACCGCTTCGAGGACTTCCTCGACGACTTCGGTCCGGGGACCGATCCGCTGCGGGTCGCGGTGGCAGTGACGGTGGCCGGCGACTCGATGATCGTCGACTACGCCGGCTCGAGCCCGCAGACCACGTCCGGGATGAACTCCTATATCAACTACACGCGCTCCTATTCGTACGCAGCGGTGAAGTGCCTCACCGACCCGCTGGGGCCGATGAACGAGGGCGCGCTCCGGCCGGTCACGGTGACGGCGCCCGAGGGCTCGTTCCTCAACCCGCGTCCGCCCGCCGGCGGCGGGCCGCGCGCGATCATCTGCTACCGGACGTTCGAGTCCGTGCTGGGCGCGCTCGCCCCGGCGCTTCCCGACCGCGTGGCGGCCGCCGCCTCGCACATGGCGAACCCGACCTTCGGGGGACGGGACCGGGCGCGGAAGCGACCATTCGTCGCCTACGAGCTCGTGCTCTCCGGCACCGGCGCCCGCGCGACCAAGGACGGCTGCGAGGCGATGGCGTGGGCGTTCAACGCGTCCAATATTCCGGTGGAGGCCCAGGAGGCCAACCAGCCCCTGATCGTCGAGCGCTTCGAGCTGATCGGCGATTCTGCGGGCGCCGGCCGATTCCGGGGGGGCTGCGGCGTTCGCCGCGACTTGCGCTTCCTCGCCGACGAGGGCAAGCTGACGAACCTGTCCGACCGGCAGAAGTTCGCGCCGTACGGGCTCGGCGGCGGCAAGCCCGGGAGGCTCGGCCGTACCGTGATCAACCCCGGGCCGGGCGAGCAGATCGTGCACGGCAAGCAATCGCGTGAGTTCGTCTATGGCGACGTCATCTCGTTCCAGCAGTCGGGCGCCGGCGGATACGGTGATCCGCTCGCGCGGGATCCGCGGCGAGTCCTCGAGGACGTGCTGGACGATTACGTGTCGATCGAATCGGCCCGCCGCGAGTACGGCGTCATGATCACCGGCACCGCCCCCGACCTCACCGTCGACGAAAGCGCCACCACCGAGCTGCGCCGCGGGTTGTCCGCGGACCGGAGCCAGACCTCAACGGCAGATCAGGAGGGCGGGGTGTCCGCGGACCGGAGCCACGCCGCACCTATCTCAGGCCACCCTCGGTCTGAGCCGATCTCGAGGCCCCCGCTCCAATGATCAGACTCACTGCCGAGCAGGAGAGCTTTCGCCGGGCCGTCGCGAAGTTCGTCGACGCCGAGGTCGTTCCCGCCGCGGAGGCGATCGACGAGCGCGCGGAGTTCCCGACCAGGCTCTTCCGGCGCCTCGGCGAGCTCGGCTACCTCGGGCTGCGCTACCCGGAAGCGTACGGCGGCGCCGACGCCGACATGGTGACCTATTGCCTGTTCGCCGAGGAGCTCGCGCGGGGGTCGCTGTCGGTGGCCGCCGCCGCGGCGATGCAGTCGCTGATGGGAACCTACTTCGTCTACAAGTACGGCTCCGAGGAGCTACGCCGGCGCTACCTGGTGCCGGCGCTCCGCGGCGATCTGGTCGCGACCTTCGCGCTGACCGAGCCCAACGCCGGCTCGGACGTTGCGAGCATCGCGACGCGGGCGCAGCGCCGCGGGGATCGGTACGTGTTGCGCGGCACCAAGACGTGGGTCACCAGCGCTCCGGTCGCCGACGTGCTGACGGTCGCCGCGAAGACGTCGGAGGAGCGCGGCATGAGGAGCATCGCGCTCTTTCTTCTCGACCGCGCGACGATGCGCGGGATCACTCTCGGGAAAGCGATCGACAAGATGTCGGTCCGCGGCTCGGTGACCGGTGAGATCCTCCTGGAGGACGTCGAGGTTCCGGCCGAGCACCTGCTGGGCGGCGAGACCGGCGGCGTCGAGAAGATCGGCGGGATCCTCTCCGAGATCCGTGTGATGACCGCCGCGATCTCGGTGGGTCTCGCGCGCGCCGCGTACGGAGCGGCGCTCGCGTACGCCCGCGAGCGCGTCGCCTTCGGCAAGCCGATCGCCGAGCACCAGGCGATCGGCTTCAAGCTCGCCGACATGCTCACGTCGCTGCACGCCGCGATCCTCATGACCTACCAGGCCGCGGCGCAGCTCGACGCCGGCAACGTCATCGCGCGCGAGGCCGCGATGACGAAGCTCTTCGCATCGGAGACGGCGGTGAGGATCACGGACGAGGCGGCCCGGATCTTCGCGTCCTACGGCCTCGCGATGGAATACCCGGTGCAGCGCTACTTCCGGGATGCGCGGTTCCTCCTGCCCGGGGGAGGCACCTCCGAGATCCTGCGCGTGATCATCGGTCGCGATCTCGACTGGGACCGGGGCCAGGCGTTCGCCTGAGGGCCGAACGGACCATCCCCACCCGAGGGAGAGGAACATGCAATCACGCGGACGCTATTTCGAGGACTTCAAGGTGGGCGAGGTGCTCACGACGGGCCGCCGGACCGTGGAGGGCGGCGACGTCTCCCGCTTCGCCGGGCTGACCGGCGACTTCAACCCGCTCCACACCGACGAGGTGTTCGCCCGGGAAACGCCGTTCGGCGCGCGCGTCGCGCACGGCATCCTCACGCTGGCGGTCTCGAACGGCCAGCAGAACCTCTCGGGTTGGTTCGAGGGCACGGCGTTCGCGCTGCTCGGGCTCGACCGGGTGAAGTTCACCGCGCCGGTGAAGTTCGGCGACACGATTCACACCGAGATGACCGTGACGCAGGCGCGCGCGTCGTCCAAGCCCGACCGCGGGGTCGTCGCCTTCGACGTGGCGGTGAAGAACCAGCGCGGCGAGGTGGTCTGCACCTATGCGACGAGCGTGCTCATGCGGAGGCGCGCGTGAGGCTCCAGAACCGCGTCGCGCTGGTCACCGGCGCCGCCGCCGGGATCGGCTCCGCGACGGCGCGACGGCTGGCGCGCGAGGGCGCCGCCGTCGCCCTCAACGACCTCCGCGCCGACGGGCTCGAGGGCGTCGCGGCCGACGTGCGCGCGGCCGGCGCCAAGGCGCTCGTGCTCCCCGGCGACGTCACGAAGAAGGCCGACTGTGAACGGATGGTCGGCGAGGTCACGCGGGAGCTGGGCCGGCTCGACATCCTGATCAACAACGCCGGCATCAATCGCGACGCGATGGCCGCCAAGATGACCGAAGACCAGTGGGACGCCGTCCTGGCGGTGAACCTCAAGGGCACGTTCCTCTGCGCGCAGGCGGCGCTCCCCGGCATGCGCGAGCGCGGCTGGGGACGCGTCGTCAACACCTCGTCCATCGGCTCGCTCGGCAACATCGGGCAGGCGAACTACGCGGCGTCGAAGGCCGGCGTCATCGGCCTCACCAAGACCCTCGCGCTCGAATACGCCAAGTACGGGGTGACGGTCAACGCGGTGGCGCCCGGCCCGGTCATGACCGCGATGCTGGCCGGCGTGCCCGACCACATCAAGGAGCGGATCATCGCCCAGGTGCCGGTGGGTCGGATCGCGTCGCCGGACGAGATCGCCGGTGTGCACGCGTTCCTCGTCTCCGACGAGGCCGCGTTCATCACCGGGCAGGTCCTCTTCGTCGACGGCGGCATGTCGGTGGGGATCTGAATGGCCGGCGTCGGCGAGCTGATCGCGGCGATCAAGCGGCGCGACGTCGGCGCCCTGAAGCTCCTGCTGGATCGCGAGCCCGCGTTGGCGGGAGCGCGCGCCGCGTCGGGTGAGACGCCGGCGATCGTGGCCATCTACTGGCGCTCCGCCGAGAGCCTCGAGCTGCTCCTGGCGCGCGGCGCCCAGCTCGACGTCTTCGAGGCGGCGGCGGCCGGGCGCCTGGAGCGAGTGCGCGAGCTCCTGGCCGCGCGCC
Organism: Candidatus Rokuibacteriota bacterium; assembly: GCA_003220435.1. Classification (GTDB taxonomy): domain Bacteria; phylum Methylomirabilota; class Methylomirabilia; order Rokubacteriales; family CSP1-6; genus AR31. Next base: position 64,576 of record QHSL01000089.1, read on the forward strand.
CGGATCTGGTCGCCGCGCGCGCGCCGGATGGGTGGACGGCGCTGCACCTCGCCGCCCACTTCCGTCAGCTTCCGGTCGTCGACTTCCTGCTGCACCGCGGCGCCGACGTGAACGCGCGGTCGGAGAACAGTCACGCCAACACCGCGCTGCACGCGGCGGCGGCCGGTGGCGCCGCCCGCGCGCTCGTGCAGCGGCTGGTGGAGGCCAGTGTGCAGGTCGACGCGAAACAAGGGGGCGGCTACACCGGCCTGCACGAGGCGGCGTCGATCGGGCGCGCCGACCTCGTCGCCGTACTTCTGGAGGCCGGAGCATCCGTGGAGTCGCGCACCGACGAGGGCCGGACGCCGGCCGAGCTCGCCCGCGCGAACGGCCACGAAGGCGTCGCGGCCATGCTGGCGTCGCGGCACCGCGACGCGGCGGCAGAAAGAGGAAGACCGTCATGAGGAAGGTCGCGCTGGTCGGGGCCGGAGTCTCGCGGTTCGGCGTGCGCAAGGCGAGCTATCGCGACCTCATCTGGGAGGCGGGCAAGGCGTGCTTCGACTCAGTACCGGCCGTGAAGCCGAAGGACGTCGAGGGGCTCGTGGTCGGCTCCGTCATGCCGGAGCGAACGGCGTTCCAGTCGCACATCTCGTCGCTCGCCGCCGAGGCGCTGGGGATCCGGCCAAGTGCCTTGAGCGCCCGCACCGAGCACATGTGCGCGTCGGGCACCGTCGGCATCCGCTACGCGTACGCGTTCATCGCCGCCGGCCTCGCCGACCTCGTCATGGTCCTCGGCGTCGAGAAGCTGAACCAGCCGGCCGGTGAGGAAGCGATCCTCAATATGGGCACCGGGGTCGACCGCGAGTGGGAGGCGTCGTTCGGGCTCACCGCGCCGCCGTGCTTCGCGCTGGCCGCTCAGCGCCACATGGCCCAATACGGGACCACCGAGGAGCAGCTCGCGCGGATCGGCGTGAAGAATCACACGCACGCCTCGAAGAACCCCAACGCGCACTTCCAGAAGGGCGCGACGCTCGCCCAGGTCCTCGGCTCGCGGATGATCTCCTCGCCGCTGCGCCTCTTCATGTGCTCGCCGATCACCGACGGCGCCGCCGCCGTGCTGATCGCCTCCGAGGACCGCGCGCGCTTCATCACCGACAAGCCCGTCTGGATCCGCGGCACGGCCCAGGCGCTGGACGGCTTTCAGCTCACGTCGCTGCACGAGGACTACGCCCACTGGCCGGCGCTCGCGCGCGCCGCGCAGTCGGCCTATCGCATGGCCGGCGTCACCGCCCGCGACGTGAACGTGGCCGAGGTTCACGACTGCTTCGCGATCGCCGAGCTGATCGCGTACGAGGAGCTGGGGTTCTGTGGCAAGGGCGAAGGCGGGCCGTTCGCCGCGCAGGGCCGGAGCGACTACGGCGGCGACGTGGTGGTGAACCCGCGGGGTGGGCTGATCGGCTGCGGCCACCCGCTCGGGGCCACCGGTGTCGCCCAGGCCGCCGAGGTGTACGCCCAGCTTCGCGGCGAGGCCGGCGCGCGCCAGGCGCCGGGTGCGGCGATCGGGCTCACGCACAACAACAGCGGCATGGGCGAGCACGTCGTCATGATCTACGGGCGCGACGCCGGGTAGGGGTTGATGAATCGCGTCGCGGTCCTCGGGCCCGGACGGATCGGCCGCCAGATCGCCCTCGCGTTCGCGCTGGGCGGCCACCGGGTGGCGCTGATCGACGTCAAGAGCCGGCCCGCGGGCGGCGCCGACGTCGTCTTCGCGGACGCCCGGCGCGAGATCGCACGCGACCTCCAGCTGATGGCCGACGAGAGCGTGATCGCGAGGGGTGAGATCGCGCCGGCGCTCGAGCGGGTCGTCGATCAGGTCGGCCTCGAGGGGCTCGGCGAGTGCGCCTTCGTGCAGGAGGCGCTGCCCGAGCTGGTCGATCTCAAGCGCGACGTTCTCGGGCGCGTGTCGAGGCTGGTGGCGCCCGAGGCGATCATCGCCTCGACGAGCTCGACGATCTCGCCGAAGCATCTGGGCGACGCCATCAGCGGCGCCGAGCGCTTCCTGGTCGTCCACTGGCTCAACCCGGCTCACATCATTCCGCTCGTCGAGGTGGTGCCCGGCCAGGCCACGAGCGCGGCGGTGGTCGAGC
>QHSL01000111.1 GCA_003220435.1 Candidatus Rokuibacteriota bacterium
TTCAGGCCGCGGTGCCGGAACAGACGCGAGCCGGCTCCGTATGCCCGCTTCTCCGCCGGAGGTGAGCCACCGGCGCAGGAGCCGGCCGGTCTCGGTGGTGGTGTCCTCGTCGAGGAGCGTGGCCAAGTCGTCCGGCGCGTCGACGTCCAGGCCGAGGCCGGGCAGATCGAGAACGCGCGGTGTCAGGCCGAGCCGCCGCGCCGATGCGAGGTGGTTCTCGAACGAGGGCTCGCCGAATCTCAACGTCATCGCGTCGGGGGGCGCCAGCGCGACCCCGTTGGTGCCGAGCCCCGAGCGCGACGGTACGAACACCGGCTTGCCAGGGATCGCGGCGGCGGCCAGCTGCTTCAGCTCGCCGGCGGTCACGCGCGGCACGTCGCCGGGTACGGTCAGGAACACGCGGGCACCGCGGGAGCTGGCCTCGGCCTGCGCGAACGCCACCGCCGCGGTATGGCCGCGGTTCTCCGCCTCGGTGAGCGGCTCGGCGCCGAGGGCGCGCGCGATGGCTGCCACCGCCGGCTCGCGCGTCACGACCCAGACCAGGTCTGGCGCGGCCGACGCCAGCGCCCTCAGCACGTCGCTTAGCATCGCGCGCGCCAGCTCGCTGCGCTCGGCCGGCGTGAGCACGGAGACCAGCCGTTGCTTGGCATTCTCCAGATCCTTCACGGGCACGGCCGCGATGATCATCGGCGTTCGAGCACGCGGCGGGCCAGCGCGCTCTCGCGCTCTCGCCCGGTCATCATGATGTCGGTCACGTCCGCTTCGACGCCCCGCTGCGCGAGCTCGCCCGCGTGTGTCCCATCGCGCGAGTCGATCAATAGTCGACGCAGCCACGGCGCGTAAGCGGCGGCGACACCGAGCGGGGAGACCTCGAGCCCGCGCATGCGCATGAGGGCCGCCGCCGGCCCGCTCACGGCGGCGCCGCCGACGATCGGGCTCACGCCGACCACGGGCGCAGCGGTCGCGCGGAGCGCGTCCGGGATCCCGGGCACGGAGAGGATTGGGCCGATCGATGTGACCGGGTTCGATGGGCACACCACGACGAGGTCGGCGCTCCGGATCGCGTCGACGACGCCCGGAGCCGGCCGCGCCGCCGCCGCGCCGTCGTAGTCCACGCCGGTCACCTCGACCAGCGATTTCTCACGCACGAAGTATTCCTGGAACGTGAGCCGCCCGCCCGGCGTCCGGATCATCGTGCGGACCGGCTCGTCGCTCATCGGCAGGATGCGCGCCGCGACTCCGAGGCTGGCGGCGAGGCGCGCCGTCACCGCCGACAACGGAGCGTCGCGCAGCGCGCGCGTGCGCACCAGATGCGTCGCCAGGTCGCGGTCGCCGAGGTTGAACCACGTCTCGGCACCGTACGTCGCCATCGCGCGGAGGCACTGGAACGTCTCGTCGGCGAGCCCCCAGCCGCGCGCGACGTCGAGCGTCCCGGCGAGCGCGTAGGTCACCGTGTCGAGATCAGGCGAGACGTGGAGGCCCCAGATCTCCGCGTCGTCGCCGGTGTTGCCGATGACGGTGAGATCGCGCGGGGGAATCAACGTCGCGAGGCCTCTCAGCAGCTTGGCGGCGCCGGTGCCGCCGGCGAGCGCGACGACGGACATATCAGTCGCGCGGGGCTTCGCGTAGGGTCCACAGCGCGCTACCGCCGCGCCAGGCGTAGAGGCCGGCGCCCTCCCGGCCCGCCAGGTCGGGGGGCAGCGTGCTCTCCGGCACCGGGATGAAGCCGAAGCGCACCCACACTCGATCGAGGCTCTGCGGGCGCGCGAAGAGGGTGACGGCGCCGGCGGCGGTGGCGTGATCGAGCACGGCGGCGACGAGCTGCGAGGCGACCTCGAGGGGATCGGTCTCGGCCACCACGACGGGCCCGTGCAGCATCATCGCCGGGCCGCTCCGCTCGACGACCACGGCGCCGACGAGGCGCTCGGCACCGCCGGCCGCCGTGCTCGCGCCCCACGAGAGCGCGAGGTCGGCGGAGGCGGGCCAGGGGGCCGCGGCGAAGTCGAAGAGCGGCCGGGCCAACGCGGCGTCCGGCAGGGGTCGGTAGCCGATTCCCTGCCAGACGCGTGGAACGGTCGCGGAGGCGAGAGACGGAACGGGAACGGCGGCGGGCCGCTGGCCCCCCGCGCGACTTCCAGTCCTACTTCTTGCCGCCAAGCACTGCGTCCTTCAGGCTCTTGGCGAGACGGAACTTGCACACGCGCTTCGCCGGAATCTTGATGGGCTCGCCGGTCTGCGGATTCCGTCCCATCCGCGCCTTGCGGTTCGCGAGGACCAGCTTCCCGAACCCCGGCAGCAGGAACACGCCGCTCTTCTTCGCTTCCTTGGACGCGAGATTGAGCGTCTCGTCGAGGATGCCTTCGATCTGCTTCCGGGAGAGGCTGGTCTTCTCCGCAAGGTACGCGACCGTCGCGGACTTCGTCATCGTCTTCGCCACTGGTGACCTCCAGTCGATCGGGGTGGTGGGTAGAACGCGAAGTGCATTATTACCACAGGCCGCTCCGCGCGGCTAGCGCGTGAAGCGGAATGCTCCCGAAGCGATCAGTCGGCGATACGAGCCGAAGCGCGCCTCCGCGTCGTCGATCTTGTCCAGGGGGGATTCCGGGTCCTCACCATCGCTATAGGTGTGGACGATCCCATACAGCGTGTCGCGCTGCGCCGGCACGCGGCCGGCGTCGCGAATGAGACGGTGCAGCTCGGCGGGGCCCACGAGCTGACCGTACTGCGCGCCCGCCGACGTGGAGATCGATTCGTTGATCAGCGTGCCACCCAGGTCGTTGGCGCCCGCTGCCAGGAGCAGCTGCGCCAGCTTGGGGCCTTCCTTGACCCAGGAGGACTGGATGTTGCGGAAGCTCGGGCCAAGCATCAGGCGCGCCAGCGCGTGCATCTTCACGACCTCGATCCCGGTCGCGCCGGGACGGACGCCGGGCACGAGCCCCTTGGAGTACATCGGCGCCTCGGAGTGGATCAGCGAGAGCGGCACGAACTCGGTGAAGCCGCCGGTGTCCTTCTGGATCGAGCGGAGCAGCGCCATGTGGCGGATCCAGTGGGCCGGCGTCTCGATGTGGCCGTACATGATCGTGGAGGTCGTCCGGATGCCGAGCGCGTGCGCGGTCGTAATGACATCGACCCACTGCGGAACGGTAATGCGACCGCGCGCGATGACATCGCGAATTTCCTGATCGAGTATTTCGGCCGACGTGCCGGGGAGCGTACCGAGCCCGGCCGCCTTCAATTCGGTCAGGTACTCCCGAATCGACAGCCCCGAGCGCACGGTGCCGTACAGGACTTCCTCGGGCGAGAACGCGTGGATGTGCATGTTCGGCAACGCGGCGGTAATGGCCCGGGTCAGGTCGATGTAGTAGCGTCCGTCGAGCTTCGGCGGCAGGCCCGCCTGGATGCACACCTCGGTGGCGCCGAGGCTCGCCGCTTCCTCGGCGCGGCGCACGATCTCGGCCAGCGGCAGGAGGTACCCTTCCTCCTCGCGGTGGTCGCGGCTGAACGCGCAGAAGGTGCAGTGCTTGATGCAGACGTTCGTGAAGTTGATGTTGCGGTTCACGACGTAGGTCACCACGTCGCCGGCCTGCCGGCGCCGCATCTCGTCGGCGACCAGCGTGAGGGCGTGGAGGTCGCGCCCCGCGACGCGCGTCAGCGTGACACCGTCGTCGACCGACACCTCGTGGCCGTCGAGCGCCCGGGCGAGGATCGGACGGACGTCGCGCGAGACCCAGTCGAGCGAGGCGAGCAGGCTACCAGCGGCGCCAGTGTTCATGGGATTCCTTGACCAGACCGTGCTCGTCGATCAGCTCACCGACGCGCGCGCGCAGGCGTTCGTCGAGGAACTCCGGGCGAGTGGCGAACTCCGGATAGATCGCCAGACGCTCGCGGAGGACGAAGCCTTGACTGTCGGTCGCGCGCCGGAGCTCGGGGATCAGCGGCCACGGCTTCTCGGGGTTGATGTGGTCGAGCGTGAGCGGCGAGATGCCGCCCCAGTCGTTGAGCCCTGCCGCCAGCAGGCGCGGGTAGACGCGCGGCGACAGGTTGGGCGGCGCCTGGATGTTCACGTCCGGGCCCAGCACGAGCCGCGCCACCGCCAGCGTGCGCAGGAGATCGTCGAGCGACGGCTCGGGCGCGTCGCGCATCGGGATCCGTTCCTTGGCGCGGAAGTTCTGGACGATGACCTCCTGGATGTGCCCGGAGCGCTCGTGCGCGTCGCGGATCGCGACCAGCGTGTCCGCGCGCTCGCGCGGGGTCTCGCCGATGCCGATCAGCAGCCCCGTCGTGAACGGAATGGAGAGCTTGCCGGCCAGCGCGATCGTCCGGAGACGGCGCGCCGGAACCTTGTCGGGCGCCCGGTGATGGGCACCACCCGCGGCCAGGAGTCGCTCGGAGACCGTCTCGAGCATCAGACCCATGCTCACGTTGACCTCGCGCAGCGCCGCCAGATCGCGCTCGCCCATGACGCCCGGATTGGCGTGGGGCAGCAGCGGCGACTCCTTCAGCACGGCCTCGCACACGGCGCGCAGATACGACAAGGTTGTGCGGTGGCCGTGGCGCCGGAGGAACTCACGATGCGTGGGGAAGATCGCCTCGGGACGGTCGCCCAGCGAGAACAGCGCCTCCTTCGCGCCCAGCCGTGCGCCCGCCTGCGCCAGCGCCACCACCTCGTCGGGGGTCATCGTGTGGGCACCGGGCTCGCCCGGGTCGCGACGGAACGTGCAATACCCGCAGTAGTCGCGGCAGAGCGTGGTGAGCGGTACGAAGACCTTCGCGGAGAAGGTCACGGTGCGGCCGCGACCGCGATCGCGGACTTCGCCGGCGCGGGCGAGCAGATCGTCGAGGGCCTCCGGACGATCCTCGATCAGCGCGCACGCCTCCTGATGCGAGATCGACACGGTCGTCACTTCCGTCGAGCCAGCGTGGGCCGCACGTCGCTCGCGAAGCGCTCCATGTTCTTGAGGACGGCGCGCAGCTCCGGTACGGTCGGGTCGAACACGAAGTGCGAGACGCCGAGGGCCTGGTAACGGCGGATGTCGCCGATCACCTCGAGGGCGGTGCCCTGGAACATCGGCCGGTCGCCGGCGCCTCCCTTGGCGCCCTTGGCCCGCACCTCCATCGGCGCGCGGATGGTCAACGCGATCGACTTCGGATCACGCCCGGCGCGCTGCGCCGCCGCGTGGATCAGCTTGACCTTGGCCGCGTACTCGTCGGGGGCCAGCATGGCCGGCGGGCGCATCGCGATCGGATGCCAGCCGTCGCCGAGAGTGCCGGCGCGCCGGGCCGCCGCGTCGCTGTGACCGCCGATCCACAGGGGGATCCCGCGTCGCTGCGCCGGCTTGGGCAGGACGTGGACGTCGCGCACCGAGCAGTATTTGCCCTGGAACGTGACGGGGTCGGTCGTCCACACCGCGCGCATGAGCTTGAGGTACTCGTCCGTCACCGCGCCGCGTTCCTCGAACGGTGGCGCGCCGAGCGCCTCGAATTCCTCGCGCAACCAGCCGACGCCGGTGCCGAGGATCACGCGCCCGCGCGACAGCACGTCGATCGTCGCCAGCATCTTGGCCGCCACCAGCGGGTTGCGATACGGCACCACCAGGACGCTGACGCCGAGCCGCGTGCGCGTGGTCGCGTGGGCGAGATGGCTCAGCATCGCCAGGGGCTCGAGATAGTCCTGGGCGAAGCCACCGGGGAACTGACCGCTCGTGCTGTACGGATAGACCGACTTCGCCGACGACACCGGCATCACGACGTGGTCGGTGACGAACAGCGAGCTGTAGCGGAGCCCGTCCGCTTTCTCGGCGATCTTCAGCACCGTGTCGAGGCCGGCGAGGGGGCCGCGACCGGGAAGCGAAAATCCGAACTCCACGGGTGTCCTCCGAGCAAAGGGGATCCGTCGAACGCGACGGCGCATATGGTATCACTAAGCGGAATGCAATTCTTCGACGTCGTCGTCATCGGCGCTGGTCACGCCGGGTCCGAGGCCGCGCTCGCCGCCGCGCGCATGGGCTGCCGCACGCTGCTGCTCACGATGAGCCTCGACGCGATCGGCCAGATGTCCTGCAACCCTGCGGTCGGTGGCACCGCGAAGGGACATCTGGTGCGCGAGATCGACGCGCTCGGCGGCGAGATGGGGCGCAACACCGATCGCGCCGCGATCCAGTTCAAGACGCTCAACGCCTCCCGCGGACCCGCGGTGCGGTCGTCACGCGCGCAGTGCGACCGCGCCCGCTATCGCGGCGCGATGAAGCACACGGTGGAGAGCCAGGGCCGCCTGGAGACGCGGCAGGGCCAGGCCGTACGCTTCGTCCTCGACGGCGGGCGCGTCGCCGGCGTCGTGGATCAGCTCGGCGTCGTGTACCGCGCGCGCGCCGTCGTCGTCACCGCCGGGACGTTCCTGCGCGGGCTGATCCACGTCGGCCTCGCGCGCCACAGCGGGGGGCGCGCCGGCGAGTTCGCGGCGAACGACCTCTCGGAGGCGCTGCGCGACCTCGGGCTGACGCTCGGGCGGCTCAAGACCGGCACCTCGCCCCGCCTGCGACGCTCGACGATCGAGTACGGGCAGCTGGAGGCGCAGTGGGGCGACGCCGAGCCGTGGCCGTTCCACTGGGCCACCGAGCGCCCGCAGCTGCCCCAGGTCGCGTGCCACCTCACGTACACGACGGAGCGCACGCACGAGATCGTTCGCGCGAACCTCGACCGCTCGCCGCTCTACTCCGGGGTCATCGACGCTACCGGTGTACGGTACTGCCCGTCCATCGAGGACAAGGTCAAGCGCTTCGCCGACCGCGCGCGCCACCAGGTGATCCTCGAGCCCGACGGCCTCGAGACCGAGGAGGTGTACGCGAACGGGATCTCGACGAGCCTGCCGCCCGATGCGCAGGAAGAGCTCGTCCACTCGATCCCCGGCCTCGAGCGCGCGGAGATCATGCGCCCCGGATACGCGATCGAGTACGACTTCGTCCACCCGACCCAGCTGTTCCCGACGCTCGAGTGTCGGGCGGCGCCCGGGCTCTCCCTCGCCGGCCAGATCAACGGCACGACCGGCTACGAGGAAGCCGCGGCGCTCGGGCTCTGGGCGGGCGTCAACGCCGCTGCCGCCGTGCTCGGCCGCGAGCCGTTTCTGCCGGATCGCTCCGAGTGCTACATGGCGGTGCTGGTGGACGATCTGGTGACCAAGGGCACGCTCGAGCCCTACCGCATGTTCACCTCGCGCGCGGAATACCGTCTGCTGCTGCGCGAGGACAACGCGGACCTCCGCCTGACCCCGGCCGGGCACCGGCTGGGGCTCGTCTCGCGCGAGCGCCACGACGCGGTCGAGCGGCGACGCGCGCAGGTCGCGGCCGAGATGCGTCGTCTCGAGGTCACGCGCCTCGGCGGCACGCCTCTGCTCCAGCTGCTCCGGCGGCCGGAGGTGAGCTACGCGGATCTCCGCCGGCTCGACGAGGACGCCCTGACCGATCCCGTGGTGGCCCGCCAGGTCGAGGTCGCCGCGAAATACGAGGGCTACATCCGCCGGATGCTCGACGACGTGGCGCGCTTCAAGCGCCTCGAGGCGCGCGGGATCCCAGATGGTCTCGACTACGGCGCGGTGCCCGGCCTGTCGACCGAAATCCGCGAGCGGCTCGCGCAGGTGCGGCCGCGCTCGCTCGGGCAGGCCTCGCGCATTCCCGGCGTGACCCCGGCCGCGATCTCGATCCTCACCGTTTGGTGCCACCGCGCCGCGGCGCTTGCCCCCGTTGACCCCAGCGCAACTATGGGCGAACCTTAGCCAAAATACCAGTCGACGGACCTTGACAGGCGAGACCCTGATCGTCCATCGTGGACATACCACGACCGTCGTCGACGTGCTGGCCGTCGTCAGTCGGCGGTGCATTGCCAGGCGTACAGCACCACGGCTGGCTCCGGCGGCTTCGCCGGCAGGGGCAAGCTCTCACGAGAGGTGAAAAGCCCGAGAATGCGGCTCGCCTCGAAGATCTTCCTGACGTCCGCGGTGGTGGTCGTCGTGCTCGCCATCGTCGGCGTCCTCAGCCTGCGCGCCGTCGGCCGCCTCGCGTCGGTCAACCGCGAGATCACCACCCGCACCGTACCGGCACTGCGCCTGGCCACGTCGACGCGCGACGCGATGCCGACGATGGTCCGGCTCGAGGCGCGGTTCCTGGTGCTCCAGGACCCGCGGTTCATGACGGCCTGGAACGATCGGGCCGACGTGATGCGCGCCAACCTCGATCGGTTGCGCTTTTATGCGACGAGCGGCACCGAGGCGCGCCTGCTCGACGAGGCGAAGGCCGCGTTCGAGCGCTACGACGGGACGGTCGGCCAGATCCGAGCACTGCTCGCGCGCGGCGAGCGCGCGCGCGCGACGGCGCTGTCCGAGGGCGCCGCGCGGGCGCTGGCCGATCGCGTCGAGGCGAACCTGGAGGCGCTGACGGAGGCGATGCACGCCGACGTCCTGCGCTCGCAGGCCGAGATCGCGCGCCTCGAGGCGCGCACCTGGTCGGGCGTGCTGCTGGCGCTGACCGCCGCGGTGAGCCTCGCGCTGCTCGGCAGCGGGCTCATCGCGCATCGCCTGACCCAGTCGCTCGAGACGCTCTCGGCCGCCACCGCCGAGGTCGCCGCGGGCTCCTTCGATCGGCCGATCACGGTGGAGAGTCGGGACGAGATCGGCGAGCTCGCACGCTCGTTCAACGCGATGGCCCTCGAGCTCCGGCGCCTCGACGAGACCAAGGAGGAGTTCTTCGCGTCGGTCTCCCACGAGCTGCGGTCGCCGCTCACCTCCATCCGCGAGGGCGCGCACTTACTGCGCGACCGGGTCTCCGGCCCGCTCACCGACAAGCAGCGGCGACTCGTCGAGATCATCGCCGCCGGCTCCGACCGCTTGCTGGGGCTCGTGAACCAGATCCTGGAGGTTACGCGTCTGCGCGCGGGGGTCCTGCCGATCCAGCGGACGCGGCTCGAGCTCGACAAGGTCGTCGCACGCGCGGTGGACGAGCTCCGGCCGCGGGCCGACCAGGCGGGCATCGTCCTCGAGCGCGAGCAGTCCGGCGAGGAGTTCACGTGCACGGGCGACGAGGACCGGCTGCTTCAAGTCGTCGTCAACCTGGTCGCCAACGCCATTCGCTTCACCCCGCGGGGCGGGCGCGTGGTCGCCCGGGTCATCGCCACCGCCGCCGAACTCGAGATCCAGGTCGAGGACACCGGCGTCGGAATCCCGGCGGGAGAGGTGGCCCATATCTTCGAGCCCTATCGGCAGGCGCACGCCGATCGAGGCGGGACTGGCCTCGGTCTCGCCATCGTGCGGGGCGTGACCCAGGCGCACGGCGGCCGCGTCACCGTCGAGTCGCAAGAGGGAAAGGGGAGCCGCTTCACCGTGCTCCTGCCGCGCACATGAAGCGCGTCTGGCTGGTCGCGCTCGCGGCGGTCCTCGCCGGCTGCGTGGCCGGTCCCTTCGGTGGGCCCTCGATGCTCGCGAAGGCAGACCGGCTGGCCGCCCAGGGCGACTACCGGAGCGCGATGGAGGCCTACGACGCCTTTCTCGCGCAGTATGCGGACGACTCGCGTGCGCCGCGAGCCCGGATGAGCCGCGATGCCGTCGCGTCCGTCATCACCACCCGCGACGAGATCACGCGTCTTCAGCTCGAGCTCCTGCGCGTTCGCGAGGAGCTATCGAAGCGCGAAGGGGACCTGGCGCGCGTGCGCCAGGAGGCGGAGCGGCTCCGCGCGGACCTCGAACGCTTGAAGCAGATCGACCTGCAGCTGGAGCGACGCAAGTGAAGCAGAAGATCCTCGTCGTCGACGACGACGCGGCGATCCTCGAAGTGCTCGAGATGCGCCTGAGCGCGATGGGCTTCGACGTGACCGCCACCAGCGACCCGCGCAAGGCGCTCGAGGCGGTCGAGGCGGCGCGCTTCGACCTGGCGCTGCTGGACCTCCGGATGGTGCCGACCGATGGCATGCGGGTCATGGAGGCGTTGCACCAGCACCAGCCCCGGCTGCCGGTCGTGATCATGACGGCGCACGGGACGATCCAAACCGCGGTGGAAGCGGTCCGGCGCGGGGCGTTCGACTACCTCACCAAGCCCTTCGTGAACGACGAGCTCCGCGGCAAGATCGCTCGAACGCTCGCGACGCGCCGGTGGGCGCGGGACCGCGAGCGCCTGCTGACGGTCGGCCAGGCGCTCGCCTCGTCCGGCGTCATGGCGCGGGTGCTCGACTCCGTGGCCCAGGCTACCGTGGAGGCCACCGACGCGGACCGCTGCGTGGTGTTCCAGCTCGAGCGCGGCTCCCTCGTGCCGATGGCGAGCGCCGGGTCGCCGCCGCCGTCCTGGGAGAAGCTCGAGGCCGCGGCCAGCGCGGCCATGGACAAGGGCGTGCCCATCGCCGTCTCGGACGCGCCCGACGGCGGCACCATCGTGGCCGCGCCGCTGGTCGTCCAGCACGGGCCGGCCGGCGCGCTCGTCATCGAGACGTCGGCGCGCCTGGAGCCGGGCGACGACGACCTGGAGCTGCTCGCGCTCTTCTCGTCGCAGGCCGCCATCGCGATCCGCAACACGCACGACCTCGAGCGCCTGCGGAGCGGCGCCGTCGCCGCGCTCGGACGCATGGCGACCCAGGTCGCCCACGAAGTGAAGAATCCGCTGGCGGGGCTGCGCCTCTACGTCCACCACCTCGAGCAGCGGCTGGCCCGTGCCGGCGACGCCGAGGCGAAGGAGCTGGCCGGGAAGATCGCGGGCACGGTCGACGACCTCGCGAGCGTCGTCGCCGAGATCACCGCGTTCGGCCGCCCGCCCGAGCTGCACCGTACGCTGACGGCGCTCCACGCGGTGCTCGACGAGTGCCTGGAGCTGGGCCGCGCCCGGCGCCCCTCCGAGAGAGTCGAGATCGTGCGCACGTACGATCCGTCCTGCCCGCAGGCGATGCTCGACGCGCGGGAGCTCCGGAAGGCGTTCTTGAACCTGATCCTCAACGCGCTGGAGGCGCTCGACGGCTCGGGCCGGCTCACCGTCGCCACCGAGTACTCGGCCGCGGACAGGACGGTCACGGTCAGCATCGAGGACACCGGCCAGGGCATGACGGAGGAGACGCTGGCGCGCGCCTTCGACCTCTTCTTCACCACCAAGGCCACCGGGACCGGCCTCGGAATGTCGATCGCGCGCTCGGTGATCAACCTGCACGGCGGTGAGCTCACCGTGTCGAGCCGCGAGAACTACGGCACCCATGTCCAGGCCCGACTCCCCCTCGAGCCTGTGACGAAGTGAATCAGCTTCAACCGCCCACTTCCGGGCGCGCCGGCCGACGCCGGGTTCACCTCCGCGAGCCGAGCTTGCCGACCCTGCTAGGATGAGACGGGCGACGCGGAGCCGGCGCGCATCTCTCTCAGGCCACCCTCGGTGTAAGCCGGCCTCGAGGCACTCGCGACAATGAAACGCGTTCACAGCATCCTCGTGGTGGACGACGAGAGGACGATCGCCGACGGGCTCCGGCTCACGCTCGAGAGCGAGGGCTACGGTGTCCGGACGGCGGGCGGCGTCCGCGAAGCGCTGGGCGCGCTCGCCCAGATCGACCCGCACGCGGCCATCGTCGACCTCATGCTTCCGGACGGCGATGGCCTGCAGCTCACGCGTGAGCTGAAGCGCCGCGACCCCGCGATCGAGGTGATCGTCATCACCGCCTACGGCTCGGTACGCAAGGCGATGGAGGCCACGAAGGGCGCCGGGGCCTTCCACGTCCTCGAGAAGCCGTTCGATCCCGACGAGCTCCTCGGCCTGATCGAGAACGCGCTGGAGCACCGCAAGCTCCTCGGCGAGAACGCCGACCTCAAGCGGAGGCTCGTCGAGCAGGTCACCGACACCGAGATCCTCGGCAGCGCGCCGGGGTTCCAGCGGGTGCTGGAGACGATCGCGGCGGTCGCCGACGCCGACGCCAACGTCCTCATCGTGGGCGAGAGTGGCACGGGCAAGGAGCTGCTCGCCAACGCGCTGCACGATCGGAGCCGGCGGCGGGGCGGGCCGTGGATCAAGATCAACTGCGCAGCGCTCCCCAAGGACCTGATCGAGTCCGAGCTCTTCGGCCACACCAAGGGCGCCTTCACCGGCGCGACCACCGAGAAAGTCGGGCTGCTCGAAGAGTCCGACGGCGGATCGCTCCTGCTCGACGAGATCACCGAGATGCCGGCGGATCTCCAGGCGAAGCTCCTCCGCGTGCTCGAGGAGCGCATGGTCCGGCGGCTCGGCGCCGCCAAGGCCGTGCCCGTCGACTTCCGCCTGATCAGCTCGACCAACCAGACGCCGGAGGTGGCGCTGCGCGAGGGACGGTTGCGCCAGGATCTCTACTTCCGGATCAACACCGTGTCGATCGAGGTGCCGCCGCTGCGCGAGCGGCGCGAGGACATTCCGATCCTCGTCCGCGCCTTCCTCGAGCGCTATCGGACGAAGCATGCGCGCCCCGTGGAAGGACTGGCGCCGGACGCCTATCGGCGCCTGCTGTCGTGGTCGTGGCCGGGCAACGTGCGCGAGCTCCAGCACGCCATCGAGCGCGCCATCCTGGTGACGCGGGGTCCGATGCTCACGCTGGAGGATCTGCCCGAGCAGCTCCAGCACTCAGCCCGCGAGGGCGGCAGCGCTCCGCTCGCGGTCGCTCCGTCGCAGGTGCCGGCCGGCTCGCTCGAGGAGATCGAGCGCGCCTCGATTCTCAAGGCGCTCGAGACCACGCGATGGAACAAGCAGGCCGCCGCCGCCCTGCTGGGGCTGCGCCGCCCGACGCTCTATTCGAAGATGCGCAAGCACGACATCCCCCAGCGGCGGGCATAGCCGCCGCGAGAGTCGCCGCCCGAATCCCGAGCAACACCGACCCCGCTGCCTATTCGTTAAGCAACACGCCGTCACGCCTCCGGCCTCCACCCTGATCGAAGGGGCTGATTTCACGTTGCCTCGGGCGCGGGCCTCCCTGGGCACGGGGGTTGCTTTCCCGACGCGCCGGGAGGATCCCAGATGAAAAAGGTCGAGGCGATCATCAAGCCGTTCAAGCTCGACGACGTCAAGGAATCGCTCACATCGATCGGAGTCATCGGCATGACCGTCTCCGAGGTGCGCGGGTTCGGCCGGCAGAAGGGCCACACCGAGCTCTATCGCGGCGGCGAGTACACCGTGGACTTCCTCCCCAAGATCAAGATCGAGGTCGTGGTGCCCGACCGCATCGTGGACAAGGTCGCCGAGGTGATGGCGGCCGCTGCGAAAACCGGGAACATCGGCGACGGCAAGATCTTCATCCATCCGGTCGAGACGGCCGTGCGGATCCGCACCGGCGAGCGCGACGAAAGCGCACTTTAACAGGAGGACTCACCGTGAAGCGATTCACTCTCGCGCTGGCAATGTTGCTGGTGCTGAGTGCCACGGCGTTCGTGGCGCAGGCGCAGCAGCCCGCTCCCCCGGCCCCGACCGCGCCGGCCGCCGGCGCTCCGGCGGCGCCCGCGCCGGCCGCAGCGCCGGCGTCCAAGATCGACAAGGGCGACACGGCGTGGATGCTGACCTCGTCCGTCCTCGTTCTGTTGATGACGGCGCCGGGCCTGGCGCTCTTCTACGGCGGAATGGTTCGCCAGAAAAACGCGCTGGGGACCCTGATGCACAGCTTCATCATCGCCGCGCTCATCTCGGTGCAGTGGGTGCTGTGGGGCTATAGCCTCGCGTTCGGCCCCGACCGGGGTGGGATCATCGGCAGTCTCGAGTGGGTCGGCCTCCGCGGCGTCGGTCTCGAGCCCTTCGACGCGTACTCGAAGACGATCCCGCACCAGGTGTTCATGCTCTTCCAGATGATGTTCGCGATCATCACGCCGGCGCTGATCACCGGCACCTTCGCCGAGCGCAAGAAGTTCTCGGGCTTTCTGCTCTTCACGCTGCTGTGGGCGACGTTCGTCTACGACCCGCTGGCCCACTGGGTCTGGGGCGACGGCGGCTGGCTCAAGAAGTACGGTGCGCTCGACTTCGCCGGCGGCACGGTCGTGCACATCTCCTCCGGCGTGTCCGCGCTGGTGTGCGCGATCATGATCGGCAAGCGCCGCGGCTACGGCCACCAGCCGATGCAGCCGCACAACCTGCCGATGACGGTGATGGGCGCGTCGCTGCTGTGGGTCGGCTGGTT
Source organism: Candidatus Rokuibacteriota bacterium (assembly GCA_003220435.1). Classification (GTDB taxonomy): domain Bacteria; phylum Methylomirabilota; class Methylomirabilia; order Rokubacteriales; family CSP1-6; genus AR31. The sequence goes on from QHSL01000111.1 coordinate 14,134, forward strand.
CGGGTTCAACGCGGGCAGCGCGCTCGAGGCCAGCGGCCTCGCGGCCAGCGCGTTCACCGCGACCAACACCGGCGCGGCCGCGGCGGCGCTCGGTTGGATGTTCACGGAATGGATGAGCCGCGGCAAGCCGACCGTGCTCGGCGCGGCCTCCGGCGCCGTCGCCGGACTGGTCGCCATCACTCCGGCGTCCGGTTATGTCACGCCGATGGCCTCGCTGATCATCGGCGCCGTCGCCGGCGCGCTCTGCTACATGGCGTGCAACCTCAAGTCGAAGCTCGGCTACGACGACTCGCTCGACGTCGTCGGCGTGCACGGCGTCGGCGGCACCTGGGGCGCCCTGGCGACCGGGCTCTTCGCGACCAAGGCGGTCAACGACGGCGGCGGCGATGGGCTCTTCTATGGCAACCCCGGCCAGCTGTGGATCCAGTTCGTCGCGGTGGTCGCGACGTACGTGCTGGCGATCGTCGCCACGACCATCATCTTGAAGATCGTCGACGCCCTCTGTGGGCTACGCGTGAGCGCCGAGGACGAGGTGGCCGGGCTCGACCTCTCCCAGCACTCCGAGACCGCGTACTCCGCCGGCGGCGGGTACGGTGAGTTCGCGGCGGCGTCCGGCGGGATCGGCGAGGGAGCGCGCGCCGCCGAGGGCAAGCCGCGGGTAGCGCACTGAACCCATGAGCGCGGGGGCGGACTTGATTCGCCCGGCGGATGACCGTAAGGTAGTCGGGCTGTACAACACCACCAGAAGAAGGAGTTCCGCATGACGGCGAAGGATGTGCTCAAGCTGGCCAAGGAGAAGGGCGCGAAGATCGTCGATCTCCGGTTCATCGACCTCCCCGGGCTCTGGCAGCACTTCTCGATCCCGGTCTCCGAGCTGAACGAGGACATCTTCGAGGACGGGCTCGGGTTCGACGGCTCCTCGATCCGTGGCTTCCAGACCATCGACGAGTCGGACATGCTGCTGATCCCCGACGCGTCCAGCGCCGTCATGGATCCGTTCACCGCGGTCCCGACGCTCGTGCTGATCTGCAACGTCAAGGATCCGGTCACCGGCAAGTGGTACTCGCGCGATCCGCGCTACATCGCCCAGAAGGCCGAGGCCTACCTCAAGAAGACCGGCCTCGCCGACACCGTGTACATCGGACCCGAGCTCGAGTTCTTCTTCTTCGACTCGATCCGCTTCGACCAGAACTACAACTCGGGCTACTACTTCATCGACTCCGAGGCGGGCTTCTGGAACTCGGGCAAGGAAGGCACCACCGAGCAGCCGAACCTCGGCTACAAGCCGCGCTACAAGCAGGGCTACTTCCCGGTGCCGCCGATGGACAAGTTCCAGGACATCCGGTCGGACATGGTGCTGGCGCTCGAGTCCGTCGGGGTCCGCATCGAGGTGCACCACCACGAGGTGGCGACCGGCGGTCAGACCGAAATCGACATGCGTTACGACACGCTGACCAAGATGGCCGACAAGGTCCTCTGGTACAAGTACTGCGCGAAGAACACCGCGCGGAAGTGGGGCAAGACCGCGACGTTCATGCCGAAGCCGCTCTTCCAGGACAACGGCTCGGGCATGCACACCCACCAGTCCCTCTGGAAGAACGGCAAGAATCTCTTCTACGAGCGCGGCGGCTACGCCGACATCTCGAAGAACTGTCTCTACTACATCGGCGGCATCCTCAAGCACGCGCCGGCGCTGCTGGCCCTGATCGCGCCGTCGACCAACTCCTACAAGCGCCTCGTGCCGGGCTACGAAGCGCCGATCAACCTCGTCTACAGCCAGCGGAACCGCTCGGCATGCATCCGCATCCCGATGTACTCGAAGTCCGAGGGCGCCAAGCGCATCGAGTTCCGCACGCCGGATCCGACCTGCAACCCCTACCTCTCGTTCGCGGCGTGCCTCATGGCCGGCCTCGACGGCATCGCCAACAAGATCGACCCGGGCAAGCCGGTCGACAAGGACCTCTACGAGTTGCCGCCGGCGGAGGCGAAGAAGATCAAGCAGCTCCCCGGCGACCTGTCCATCGTGCTCGACAACCTCGAGAAGTCGCACGACTGGCTGCTGAAGGGCGACGTGTTCACGCCGGACGTGATCGAGACGTGGATCGAGTACAAGCGGAAGAACGAGGTGGACGCGGTGCGACTCCGCCCGCATCCCTGGGAGTACGCGCTGTATTTTGACATTTGATTGACATGGGGGGCCTCGAAGGGCCCCCCAGACGCCCCAATCGTTCGACGGCCCCGGCGAAATCTTCGCGGGGGCCGTGCTGTTTTGATGGGCAGAACGCTTAGCGCTGCCAGAGCGATGGGCAGGGGAGCGCAGCGTGTTTTTCGGTAACTAGCTGATTTCCTGAACGCGGGTCGTGGCACTTC
>QHSL01000129.1:0-264 GCA_003220435.1 Candidatus Rokuibacteriota bacterium
TGACAGCAACTGACTTCCGAGAATGTGTGCGCGTCAGAGGGACGATCCGAGGAAGACCGATCACACAAGATCACGCACGAGAATCGTGCGACTTCTGGCCCGGTCCTTCGAGTAGCGTCCCACCAGACCTCTCTGGCCGGCTCCGCGATCGCACTAGATCGGTCGGACTAGTTCGGTCGGACTAGTTCGGTCGAGGCGACCAGGAAACAGGGGTCGCCGGGAAGCCGAAACGTATCTTGGAGGTGAGAGTAAGAATTCAATGAC
>QHSL01000129.1:298-9609 GCA_003220435.1 Candidatus Rokuibacteriota bacterium
GGCCTGCCGCTCACGCGCGAGGACTTCGAGACGTGGTTCGACGACGTCTACGCGATCGCGCTCCGAGGGGCCTTCCGCGCGAAGCTGACACCGGCCTGCGGCGTCGGGATCGGCCATCGTGGCTGGAACGACGTCGTGACCTCGAACCCGTCCGCGACCCGGCGCGAGACGAAGCACGACGCCCTCAGCAGCGCGGTCGAGTTGGTCTACGTCGCCAAAGAAAATAAGAATCCGATCCTCGGCCACCGCTACAACAGCGTCGAGCACCTCGCGCACACGCTCCGCAAGGTCGCTGACGGGCACGCGCACCGCCACCTGCGGGTCGAGAAGAAGGTCGCTCGACTGGCGCCGAGCCCGCTCAGATCGGGCGTACAGGGGAAGACGGCCAACGTGGTCGCCACGACGGCCGAGAACAGCGCGCCGGTGGTCCGGTTCGTCCCGAAGTACGTCGCCTACGAGAAGGTCCCGTGCCCGGTGTGTCATCACGCGGAGGTCGCGCTCACGACTCGACGGTGCCCGGGCTGCGGCGTCATGGTCCCGCACGGAGCGACGATCCAGCTTCCGAGTGAAGCCCGCGGGCGGCTCTGGGTACGTGCGCTCACGGAGACCCGTCGCGGCGCGGCGGCTGGTCGATTGGATCTCGCGGAGAGCCATCCTCACGAGTCCATGCTCCCGCATGAGATCCCTGCCCCGTGGACCGCCGGGCTCCAGGTCGCTTATCGGACCGGAGCCCGGCTACGCCGGAAGGCCAACAAGGCGAGGCGTGAGGTCGACGATCTCCTGAACAAGGCCGACGACGCCCGCGAGGCGGAGGGCGCGAAGGCGAGGCAATTCGATCGCGGCGCGTACGTGCCCGCGTATGTGCTGCAGGTCGACGACGAGGACTCGATCGGTGCCCAACCGGCGCGCCCGGTCCACCGGCGTCGGCACCCGGCATCGCCTGTCCCGGAACCCATGACGGCCCGGCAGCGCCTCGATTATGGGCTCCCGATCTGGCGGTCTGAGCTCGCGCGAGAGGGCTCGCTGGTACGCGGGTACGAATCGTTCCTGAACGCCGGGCACGTGCCCTCGGAGTACCGACGTCGCCGCCCCGGCCCGCAGCCCGAGAACTGGCCGACACCACGGTTGGAGCCGAGTGTCGTACCCGAGGCGGTCCAGTCCTACCGCGCCAAGACCGTCCTGATCGGGTCCCATCTCATCGCGTGGCTCAGTCGGGTGGCAGATGCCGCTGACGGTAGCGGAGAGGTCCCACAGCTACAGGAGTTTCCCCAGGAGGCACCGACGCAGAATACGTTCGTGCTGGCGGATGCGCTGATCGCTACCAGGCCGGACTTCGCCGGCCCCTACGATGCCGAGCAGAGGGCGCGAGGGTTCCGGCTACTTCAGATCGCTTTTCTGGAAGCGGGCTCCCGCCTGGACTTCGAGAGCCTGGCCGGGGAGATCACCAGACAATACCGGGTCGAGATCCCGTAGGGCTGGTCGGTCTGGACCACCCGCTCCCGCCTCCAGCCGGAGAGGGCTGGTAGGTTTCGGGAAGATACAGGAGGGGAAGGGCAGTACACCCGACCGCCGCTACCGAGTGGCGGTCTTCGCTTTTCGAGGAGGTGATACATCATGACCACGGTTACACCAGAGAACCAGTACCTCACGGTCTGCGATGCAGCGCGGTACGTCGGGCTGACCGAGGGCACGATCCGGAACCAGATCGCCCGAGGACGTCTTCCGGCCAAGAAACTCGGCCGGCGCGTCCTGATTGAGCGGCTGCTGCTCGATTCCCTGATCCGGCCGCACGGCGAGAGGAGCGCGTAGCGCCCGCCCCCACGTAGCCTCTTGATTCCCGACCCGCCCGACAACGGTGTTGGTGTGTGCAGCGAACCCTAAAACCAGAACGGAGAACGCCATGAAGACGCCCCACCTGGTCAAGCCGCAGCCACCCGTCGCAGTGCTGAGGGTTCGCCTCGAAATGGAGTGGGCCAACCGAGCCAAGGCACTGCGTACCCTGATTCGACTGAAGCACTCGATCGCCGCCGATAACGAGATCAACGAAGTGCTCGCCGTGGAACAAAAGAAATTCTGGAAGAGCATTCAACTGGGGCATTCGCCAGAACCGCTCAATGTTCAGAAAGCGCTCGGAGGGTAGGTGGGGGCTATGGGAATAGACGACGAGGCCGAGATCTTCGTGAAGAATCCCGAAGCATATCGCCAGCTGACGGTGAATCTCTCGCGCCAGTTGTGCGAGCGGTTGGGTATCGAGACCCCCGAGAAGGCGGCCGAATACGCGTTCGGACTCGTCCAGGCGCTCCTGGTGCGCTGGCCCGAGTCCCTTGACTCTGACGCCACCACGCGGCTTCGCGAAGCGGGGCAGGCGCTAGCCGATTGGCTCGGGCGATGACCGACGACAGACGGCGCGCACAGTGGCGGCGCTACAGCGCGAGCACGAAGGGACGCGCGAGACAGGCACGATACGACAGCACAGCGCTCGGGATCTTCAGCCGCGAGAAGCGGCGCCTGCGTGAGAGCGCAGCCCGACACGGCGCCCGGCTGGAGATGCTGACCGCGCAACCTGCCGCCCTGTAGACACCGCTCGTGTAGACCACGATCGAGCCCTTCGAGGACGGCAGTTCGTCTCCACCACGTAGCTCTGTCCCTCACCCGACCCGCGCAGGACAACGGCGCGCGTCTGTGCAGCGCATCTTTCCACGTCTCCGAACGGCCGCGCATTGGGCGCGACAACCCGAACGAGCTTCGCCTCTCACGCACGCAGTCAACCAGAGAAGGAAGTTCCCGTGTATCTCATCAAGATCCGAAGCTACGCCGTCGCTGCATTCATCATTGGTCACGGCGTCGAACCTGTCGACGCGGTCCAGATCGACGGCCGAGTCGTGTTCCGGTTCCCGGCGACGGCCGATCCGGTGATGGACGCCTACACCAGCGTGAAGACTCGGCTCGACGCGCTCGCGCGGCACGCGAGGCCGGTCGGGAACGTCGACGAGATCAACCCATGAATCATCAGGAGGTGCTTTTGCTCGCGCAGAATAGACCAGCAGCGCATTCGCTTCCGAAGTTCCCCCTGCTCGAAGAGATCACAGGCGGCCTCAGCGGCGTCTGGGTCGTTGCCGGTGATACGGGCGTCGGCAAGACGACCTGGGCGCGGCATCTCGCGTACAGCGTCGTAGGACCCGAGCTTCGCGTCGCCTACCTCGACACCGAGGGCCACTTCCTGAACAAGGACGCGAATGCCGGCATCCTCGGGTGCTACGGTCCCGACGTCCTGACGCACGCCGACGAGTTCATGGACGTGTTCCAGGACAGCGCGGAGTTCCGGCAGCACGTCGAGACGCTGTCCGCGCGATCGCTGCTCGTGGTCGACCACGTCCAGCTAGACGCAGAGCGCTCGGAACGCAGCGACTCGCTGCAGAACATCGCGAGCGTGATGAGCACCGCTGTCGACTGGGCGACGCGCGGGCATCTCGTCCTGCTGCTCTCGCAGACCGCTCGGCTCTCGTACGGCGCGGCCCCCACGATGAAGATCTTCAAGGGCAGCAGCGCCATCGAGCACGCGGCACACGTCGGGGCCGCGCTCTGGCGGCCGGAGAAGGGCAACGAGAACCTGATCCAGTTCCGCGTCGTGAAGACACGCTTCGTGTCGATGCCCGCGCAGGCCGTCGACCTCGTGCGGGACGGCTGGAGCCTGCGTGAGGTCGGGCTCTCACCAGTGAGGGACGAGAGCCGGTCGAAGGCACCTCGGAAGAAGCTCCAGGCGTCCGAGAAGGCGATCTGCAGGGCGTACCGACAGGCCGAGGCGCTGCCCTACACCGCTTTGTGGAAGGCGCTCGGAAAGCCGGATCGCACCGCGAAGCGCTGGATCGCGTCAGCCGTTGCATCCGGGCTGCTGGACAAGGACCCCGCGGGCCTCTATCGGCTGAAGGTGGCCGCGTGAACCGGAGGTGCCAGTGGTGCCACAAGTTGGTGCCATGCGTGGCACTTCGAATGGCACCTCGTGACGAGGATTGAGCGTCGACATTCAGCGGACTTATACGAGGTGCCACTTTTCTGTGGTTCCCCTACGCTAGACGCTTCCCCTCCCACGAAGTTCTTCGAGTCAGCACGATCACCAGGAATCGAACCAGAACCAGGATCGGTCTCCTCTTGGCGAACAAGGGGAACTGACGAGGGGAAGCTGCTCCCAGACGGCCAGGGCGACCTCTGCCCGAGCCCGGTTCTCTTGATGTCCGCGCCGTACTTGGAATGTCCGTCCGGCACGCTGTCGTGGCGATCGATGAACTGCACGAGCAGCGTGTCATGTTTCCCACACACCCACACAGGGGAGGGGGATCTAGCGATGTCCGAATTGCTCTCACAGGCGCCGAGCGAGCCGCTCAAGTCGGCCTCGACGCCCGTTTACCTCACACCAGCCCAGGTCGCCGGGCTCCTGGGCGTCACGGCGAAGACCGTCCTTCGTTGGTCGCTCGAAGACGCCAGCATGCCGGCGTTCCGTCGAGGCAAGGTCGTCCGCTTCGAGCGCGGCCGTCTGTTGGCCTGGCTCTCGCGCCAGGAGCCGAGGTCCGCTCGTCGCGTCACGCACGGATCACGCAAGGACCAGGTCAGCGCAGCGTAACTACGCGCCGCAGCAGCAACCAGCATCTGATGGCTGATCAGATGTCTGAGCCCGCGCCACCGTCGGAGGTCGCCCCGCCGCCGGGTCCGCTGGACCCGGTCCCAGGACCCCGCCTGCGCTTCCACGTGCCACCAGGCGACGCGATCGGGCGATGAGCCAGGTACGGGAGCAGGGTATGGGTATCTGCCCGTCCTGCGCCCGTCCTCCCTCGTACAGCGATGGCGCTGCCCCGGACCCTGCGAGGGGTATTGCCCTGCCCGCCGGCCATCGAGGTCGCCCCGTCACCGCCGTCGGGCGAGGGCCGACCCTCCTGCCTGGGGGCGAACGGCCAGGGGCACCCCCCAAAACAGGCCGGCCGGGGTCGAAGCGTTGGATCCCGCGAATTTAGTAATCCCCAATTTCCAGATTCTCTACGGCGACCCGAGGAGGGACCCATGAAGACGAACGTCCCGATGTACGCCGACGTTGCGCGCCCAACCGGCGAGACGACCCACTGGCGGATCTGCCAGGGTCCGCTCTGCGCCGCCTGGCTCGTGATCCCCGCCGGCCGCGAGGTCGAGTGCGAGAGATGCGGGACCAGCGCCGACTATCGCGCGCCGCGAGTCCGCTGAAGTTCAACCCCTCACCAAGGAGACCGTCATGAGCCCGGCACCACGGATAGGAAGGCAATTGTACGACTGGATCGAGCAGAAGAAGCTTGCCGACCGCGAGCGCGCGATCCAGGAAGGCGCAGCGGTCGACCGCTCACTTCGTGAGGCCGAGGAACCGTCGTCACCCGTGGTCGAGGCGGAGAGCCGCCGAACGCCGACGTCGCAGGACATCGGCGCGCTGATTGAGCAAGCGAACGTCGATCACGCGGAGGCGTCGCTGAAGGCCGAGGAGAACTTCAAGGCCCGGATGACCAGTTTGCTTCAACAGCGCGCCGCCGTCGAACTGGAGGAATCCAGGACCGCGAACGTGAGCATCGCGCCGGCCCTGCGCGAGGCCCTGGCGGCCGTGAAGGACAGCACGGTCGTCGCCCTGAAAGCGGAGACCGAGGACAGCGAGCACGGCGACGTGGCGCAGCAAGAGGCGTGGCGGGCCGAGTACGGGCCGGCGATCGCGACCGGCCGCGCGGTGCTCCGCGAGCTTCGTGCCTTCGAGCGGATTTACGGCGAGAGCCTGCGCGAGGTCGCGGCCATGCGTCACGAGCAGTTGATGACAGGACTGCCACGTACAGGCCTCGCTGGTGAGGCGGCGAAGCGTCTCGTCACGACGCTGGCAGGAACCGACAAGAGTCATGGCACCGCGAGCCAGGCCGTCGTGCTGCTGGAGGGTACGCGGCGTGGGATCGAGGACGCGATCCGTTCGATTGAACGGATCATCGAAAATCCCACTCACTGGAGCGGCGGCATCAACGGGAACGGCATTCGTCACCAGGATACCGTCCGCGACCTGAACGAGCATCGCCGAGATCTTCTGGCTCCTGCCGACGTGCTGGCGACGCTCAACGCGATGGCCGGCTCGGTGGTCGGCCTGCTGCAATCGATCGCCGCGATGCGGGCCAAGTGGGCGGGCTCGCCGGAGCTTGAGGCCGAGCCGGTAGTTCTCGGCCCACGCGGCGACGCGGCGGGCCGGCTGAACGATCCAGCCATGCCAGGCGGGTACGTCCAGACCCGAGCGATCACCGTGAACCCGGACGAGATCTAGGAGACGACTGAGGAGACATCATGGATAACGAACGGACCAATCCAGGTTCGAGCGACGACATCATCGGGTCGCCGGATCCAGAAGGCGCAGCACGCGCTGCGGTCGACACGTATCTGAAGAAAGGCGACCCGAGCACCACGCCTGCACCCGCGCCGCGCTTCGGGCGACCGATGACCCCTGACGAGGCCCGCGACTTCCGAGCGCGGAACCCGCAGATCTACGAGCCGCGACTGGCGGCCGAGGAGCCTACCGAGCCCGAACCGCTGGAGCCGGCGACCGAGCAGGAGCCCGCCGCTGGTGGTTACGTCCTTGAAGCGCCGGGCGACGTCCCGACTCACGTAGCCATGAAGTGGGACGAGACGCTCACCTCGTTCAGCGAGGCGGCTTCGGCCTCGGGCGTCTCGGAGCCGATTGCGCAAGGTCTCGTGGCGAGCTTCATCGACGCCGATGCCGCGCTTGGCGGGTACGGCCAAGGCGAGAACTCCTACACCCTGGAGGACGCGAGAAGCACGCTCCAGAGTTTTTGGGGCCGCGAAGCCTACGACGTGAACATGAAGAAGGTCGCGAAGGCAGTCAACTCCGCGGGCGACCGCTTCAAGCAGTGGCTCGACGATAGCGGGATGGGCAACAGCCCGAGCGTCTGCATCGCGCTTTCGATGGCCGACGACCTGAAGCTGACGAAGCCCCAGGCCCAAGCCGAACTGAACAAGCTGATAAGCGACCAGAAGTCGGACTACTTCTCCCGCGATCCGTGGCGGAGTAAGCCGGCGGTCGCGCGCGTGCAACTGCTCTCACGGATCGCGAACGCGGAGGACGCACCATCGAAGGCGCGCACCACGAACGTCGTTGCGTCAGTGCGTGCGGACGAGGCGCAGATCGAGAGGCGGGCTGCTGCTGACGCCCAGGCGAAGGAGTTGCTGCAACAGATGCGGAATGGAAACGCGACGCAGCGGGCGGCGGCCGAGAAGAAGTGGATCGAATTGACCGCGAGGATCTCGCGATGAGTATCGCGGTCTGCGTGAAGGGACCCGGAGGCATCGCGCTCGCGGCCGACTCCCGGCGCACGATTCATCCATACAAGTCAGAGAACTTGTACGAGACGTGGGATGCCGACCAGAAGCTCATCTCGTTCAACGGCGAGGCGCATCGGTGGGTCGGCATCGCGGAGTCTGGAGCTTGCGCGCCGCAGGACACCTCGGCCTCGATCATCAGTGAAGTAGAAGCCGGGCTCCCCCCGCACCGTCTCACGATCCGAGAGTACGCGCAGCGCGTCCACGAAGCCGCGGCGCGGCGGGCGGAGGGATCGGCCGAGTATCTTCTACATGGCAGCGTCGCGGGCTTCGATGTTGGCGAGACTGAAGGGCGTGTCTTCCTCGTGGAGGTACCGGGCCCCGCGCCGATCGAGTTCGCCGCCGGCACGGTCGGGATCGCCTACACGGGTGCAAGAGAGTTTGTCGACCGGCTGCTGCGCGGCTACGATCCCCGCCTGATCGTCGAAGACCCGGAGCTACGCAATCACCTGGCGACCCCGCTCGCGCTCAAGACGATGACGGTCGAAGAGTGCGTGGCACTCGCGATCTTCCTGGTTCAGACGAGCGTAGTGATGCAGGCCTTCTTCGGCCCGCTGGCTCGACAGGTATCCGGCGGCCCGCTCGACGCGGCAACGATCACGGCGGCGGAGGGTCTGCGCTTCGTCCAGCACACGGCCCGCGATCCCGAGTGTCCGGTGGTCGAGCGCGGGCTTGCCAACGCGTGGCCGGCGGTCGTCACGAGCGCGCCTGTCGACCTTCACCGGGTCGCAACGTACAAAGTTGTCTAACCCCCACTAGCGAAGGACACACGCATGAACACCCAAACCGACGTCATCTACCACGCGCAAGAAGACTACGCCAAGAGCACGCAGGGAACGAACACCGGAGTTGCGGGAGGCGGGACGCTCGCGACGGGCCTATTGCGCCTGTATGTCAATTCGACTAAGCCGACGCAGAACGAGGACTACCACGACCACGGCGACCCGACGAGCGCGAACCCCTAATGCCGATCGTCCCGCGCGGTACGACTCGGTCGGTTCAGACCGACGCACCGCTGATTCCCCGCAGCACACCCCCACACACCGCGCGGCCCGAGAGCCGCCAAAAAGGAAACCCAATGTATCCCGAGTTTCAGTCCGATATGGACCACGTCAAGAAGTTCCTGCACGCGTTCGAGAACGCGCTCGGCCTGGCGATCTCGCTCGGCAACGAGAAGTCGGCTGCCGAGTTCAGGCTCCACAACGCCGAGGTGCTCAACAAGAAGGCCGAGGTCGCGCAGCAGGAGTTGAACGAGCGTGAACGCGTCATGGTCAATCAGCGGATCGAGATCGAGAACCGGACGAACGATGCCCGGGCGACCCTGGCCGGCGTAGAGGCGCAGCTAGTGGCGGCGCGCGAGGAGCATGCCGTTCTGCTGGCGGAGCACAACCGCGTCAAGGGCGCGCTCGACTCGTACCGTGCAGTGATCGCGACCCTGTAGGCCTAACCTCACACCGCGGCCTGAGCGCCGCACGAAGGAGATCCATCATGGCGAAGAAGATTGACAATCAGGGAAGCTCGAAGCCGAACCCGGGCCAAGAATCGCTGAACAAGCCGGCGAGCGCGCCAACGTACACGCCCCCGAACTACGAGAAAGGCGAGTCGACAGGGCGCGCCGATCGGCCGGAACGCGGCCCGGAGTTCAACACCAGCAAGAAGTAGTCTGCAGTACGCGGCGTTCGGTGCCTGGATCGCGAGATCCAGGTGCCGGGCATGCACTGCGGCGGCCGGCCGCCCGCAGTCGTCCTCGACGCGCTGACCGAATCGTCCGGCTTGCGAGCTACGCCGTGCCCGCCTGCGGCGCGCGTCGCTCACCATCCCAGAGCTGGAAACACACAACGTGAAACAGAATGGCCCCCCTGGCGCCCCTGCCACTCGCCAGAGTGACCTCTTTCACCGACTGATCCTTCGCAATGAGCGTGTCGCAGGCGTGG
>QHSL01000090.1 GCA_003220435.1 Candidatus Rokuibacteriota bacterium
AGGCGAGGCTCCGTGAGCGGGTGACGGCGGCCGAGCAGCAGTATCGTGGGATCTTCGAGAACGCGGTCGAGGGCATCTTCCGTACGACGAGCGACGGACGGTTCCTCCTCGTGAACCCGGCCATGGCCAGGATCTACGGCTACGCCTCACCGGAAGAAATGAAGACGCTGGTCACGAACATTCCGGAACAAACGTATGCGAACCCGGAGGACCGGCACGAGCTTCTGAGGCTCCTGGATCGGCAACCCGTCGTGTCCCGTTTCGAGTCCCGGGCCCGTCGAAAGGATGGCAGCGAGATCTGGGTGTCGCAGAGTCTGCGCGCGATTCGCGACGAGGCCGGCGGCCTCTTACACTATGAAGGCAATCTGGAAGAGATTACCGAGCGGAAGCGCGCGGAGGAGGGGCTCCGGCAGAGCGAGAAGCTCGCCGCGCTGAGCTCACTCGTCGCCGGCGTCGCGCACGAGTTGAACAATCCGCTCGCGGTGATTCTCGGTCACAGTACCTTGCTGACACAGAGTCACGCGCCTGGTCTGGAGGAGCGGGGCAAGAAGATCCTCCACGCCGCCGAGCGCTGCGCGCGTCTGGTGAAGAATTTCCTCGCCCTGGCTCGCCAGCACCCACCCGAGCGGCAACAGGTGTCGCTGAACGAGATCGTCCGGGAGACCGTCGAGCTCGTCGCCTACGGGCTGCGCGTGGATGGCGTCGTCCTCGCGCTGAACCTCGCGTCCGAGCTGCCGCCGCTGTGGGCCGACCCTCACCAGCTCCAGCAGGTCGTCCTGAACTTGCTCACGAATGCGCACCATGCGCTCCGCGTGAAGCCCTCGGAGCGCCACATCACGGTGCGGACCTGGTCGGGGCCGGGTGGCCGGACGATCGGTTTCAGCGTCACCGACTCGGGTCCGGGTATTCCGCCGGCCGTCCGGAACCGACTCTTCGAGCCGTTTTTCACGACGAAGCCGGTCGGCCAGGGCACGGGTCTCGGCCTCTCGCTCTGCCGGGGGATCGTCGAGTCACACGGCGGTGTCATCGCCGTCGATAACGTTCCGAAGGGCGGCGCGCTGTTCACCGTCGAACTCCCGGTAATCGAGGCGCCGGCCGTGCCCACGACGGCGGCCGCCGTGGACAGACCGATTCCCGGTCTACGAATCCTGGTCGTCGACGACGAAGAGGAAGTCGCCGGGATCCTCGTGGAGATCCTGGCGACCGACGGTCATCGCACCGACGTCGCCGCGAACGGCGCCATCGCGCTTCGCCGACTCGGCGAGGGCAGCCCCGACGTCATTTTCAGTGATGTCCGCATGCCGGAGCTCGACGGCCCCGGCCTGTACCAGGCTCTCAAGGCGACCAACCATCCGCTGTGTGATCGCTTCGTATTCATCACCGGGGACGTGATCAGCGCGGAGACGCGCGAGTTCCTGGAGCGTACACAACGACCGGCGCTGGCGAAGCCGTTCATGGCTGCCGAAGTGCGTCACGTCCTTCGTCGAGTGCTCGGCTAGTTCTCCTCCTCGTCAAAACACCGCCAGCGGATTCGCCGGCGAGCCCGTGCCCCCGGTCACCGGCAGCGGCGACACGACCAGCATGAAGTCGTCCCGCCCTTCCTCGGCACAGGCGCGCGCCAGCGGCTCGAGGAGCGCGTTGTCCACCAGCGCCACGCCGTAGGCAAAGAGCGCCGCGTGGACCGCCCAGGGAATGTCGTAGCCGACCGGCAGGTGGTCGAGCATGTCCCACACCAGCACGCTGACGTCGTGGTCGCGCAGGAACGGCAGGCAGGAGACGTGCAATCCCGGGCGCTGCAGCGGCGGTCCGAACGGACGGCCGTAGGGTCTCTCGGGGTCCTGCGTCTGCCACGCCTCGCGCCCGGAGTAGACACAGATCGCGTCGCCGGGCTCGAGCCGGATACCGCGCTTGACGAGGATGTCGTCGAGCTCCCATCCGTGCACGGGCCGCTCGTGCGTCACGCAGGGCACGCCGCGGTGTCGCGGGACGTCGAGCATCACGCCGCGCGTGATGATGCCGTCGGCCCAGTGCTCGACCGAGCCGAACCGGGCGCCGTCGAACGTGATCTCTTTCTTGGGATCACGCCCGTTCCACATCGCCTCCTCGTCCCATGTGTGGCAGAGGGCGTCGATGTGGGTCGAGGCGACGCCGTGGTAGTAGATGCCGTAGTAATCCGCGGCGAACCCGCCCTTGCCGCGCGGGTGTGTCCGCATGAAGTGATGCGCCGGCAACGCGTTGCTGGGTCCCGGCTCCTTGGGGAACGGCCGGCTCAGCGAGATGCTGCGCCCGCTGCGCACCAGCCGGGCGGCGGCGGCGCGCTTGGCCGGCGTGACGAGATTGAGGGCGCCGACCTGATCGTCCTTGCCCCAGCGCCCCCAGTTACGGCGCTGGCGGATCCAGCCGAGGACTTCCTGCTCCGAGGGTAGCGGACGTTCGGGCATCGTGGCCTCCGTTGATAGCGGCGCCTCGGCCGGCGGGGCCCCAGCCCCGCGACGGCCTGCGGCGCCCACTGCTGATGATTGTTTGCCGACGGCGCGCTATGGTATCAGGCGTGACCGGCAAGCCCGTGGCGTCGTTTTTCGCTCTGACCCCCGACCGGGTCCTCGACGCGGTCGAGGTCGGAGGCCTCCGGTGCACCGGCCGCTGCCTGCCGCTGCGCGCCTTCGAGAACCGCGTCTACGAGGTCGAGCTGGAGGACGAGCGGCGGCTCGTGGTGAAGTTCTACCGCCCCGGTCGCTGGTCGCGCGCGACGATCCTCGACGAGCACGCGTTCCTCGCCGATCTGGTCGCCGCCGAGGTCCCGGCGGTCGCGCCGATCGACCTGGGCAACGGCGGGACGCTGAGCGAGATCGAAGGGATCTTCTACGCGGCGTTTCCGAAGGTGCGCGGGCGATCGCTCGACGAGCTTGGCGCCGAGGATCGCCGCCGCATCGGTCGCACCATCGGCCGGATGCATGCGGTCGGCGCCGCGAGCACCGCGCCCAACCGCGGGCGGCTCGACGAGAGGCGCTACATCGTGGAGCCGCTCGACGTCCTGATGCAGGGTCGGTTCATTCCCGAGGGGCTGGCGCCGCGCTACCGGGACGTGGCCCTGCGCATCGCCGACGCCATCGCCAAGCCGCTGGCCGCGGCGCGAGTGCAGCGGATCCACGGCGACCTGCACTGGGGCAACATCCTCTGGACGCCCGACCCGCTGCTCGTCGACTTCGACGACTGCGCGGTCGGCCCACCGGTCCAGGACGTGTGGCTCCTGGCGCGTGGCAACTCCGAGGAAGCACGCAAGCTTCGGGAGGAACTCCTGGAGGGCTACCAGCTCTTCCGCGAGTTCGACCGCTCGACGCTCGCCCTCTGCGAGCCGCTGCGCGCGATGCGGATCATCCACATGTCCGGCTGGATCGCCCGGCGCTGGGACGATCCGTCTTTTCCCCCCGCCTTCCCGATGTTCCGCAACCACAACTACTGGAACCAGGAGTACGAGGAGCTCGTCCAGATCGCCGAGACGCTCTAGTCGAACCGGAACGAGCGCACGACGGCGTCCAGCGCATCCAGGCCGGCGTCGCCGTCCTCGGGGATACCGACGTGCGCGAGCATGACCACGTGCCGTCGCCCCGTCAGCATGAGCGCGCGAACTCTTAGGGGCCCGCCGAGAAAAGCCTGCCGGCTGCGAATATTCAAGGACAGCGCCGGATTTGGACCGTACTGGTTGAGATCTGCGGATTCCAGCAGGAAACTCTTCGACTGCGCTCCGAGACCCCCAGAAAATTCCTTCCTCGCGAAGTCGATCAGCATTTCTCGTTCCGCGCGAGAGATCTCCGCCTCGCGGGGGAGGCGAACGCCATCCGGGTTGGGCGCGGTCATGGCGAAGATTCCCGCCCCCTGTGATGACACCAGGGCGGCGTCGATGTATTTCCACGCCCCTTTGAGACGCTCACGCACCCGACCTGGGTCGTGGGTCAATCGCAGGGCAAGGCTGAAGTATGCGAAGGCTTCGAGGTCGTCCGCCGCGGCCCCTCGCCACGCGTTCGGGACGCGGAACGAGTAGGCATGATCGCGATGCTGGTACACGTCTCCGCGGTACTCGCCCTGGGGAAGCGACGCGCAGCCGGCCAGCGCGACGAGCGCGACGGCCACCCTCACTGAGGTGGTGTGCGTCCGTGCAGAGCCAGTCAAGAGTCCGCGATGGCGGCTTACAGCGCGTGGAAGACGGCGCGGGCGAGGCGGGGCAGATCGGGGTCGCGCGCGCCCATGATGAGCACGGTGTCGCCGGGCCGCGCCTCGCGCACGATCCACTGGCGCGCGGCCGCGTGGTCGCCGGCGAAGCCGCAGCGCAGCGCGGCGGGCAGATCGTCCGCCAGCGCGCGGCCCGAGATGTCCTTGGCCACGGTGCCGCCCGCGTAGAAGATCTCGCCGTAGGCGAAGCGATCCTGAGACCGGAGCAGCGTCGGGATCAGCGCCTTGAGCTCGGAGCGCAGGAAGCGCGCCGGACCGAACCCATGCGGCTGAAAGAGCGCGACGACGCGCGCGGCGCCGGCCTGGGCGGTGGTGATGGCGGCGCGGAGCTTCTCGCCGTTGTGTGCATAGTCGTCGACCACCCGGATGCCGCTCGCGGTGGTCCCGACCACCTCGAAGCGACGCGCGACGCCGGGGAAGCGCGCCAGCAAGAGCTCCACGGTCGACGTGGCCACGCCGAGCTCGAACGCCACCAGCGCTGCGGCGGTCGCGTTCTCGAGGTTGTGGAGGCCGGGCTGCGGGACGTCGAGGGTCAGGTCGTGGCCGAGATAGCGGAGCACGCCGCTCGCGCGGTGCGGACCCACGCTCACGATCCTCAGCCGCGCATCGGCCCTTGGCGATGTGCCATAGGTCGCTGCCTTGAACCGGCGTCCGAGCGCCAGCGCCTCGGGGCACTCCTCGTTGATGACGAGCCGGCTGCAGTTCTTGGCGAACGCCGAGAACTGGTGGCGCAGCCCGTGCACCTCGTCGTGGTCGCGGCTGATGTTGTGCACGAGACCGATCTCGGGGCGATAGCCCACCAGCGTGCCGTCGGACTCGCACGCCTCGGCGACGGCGGGGCCCTCGGCGGGACCGGCGACGAAGAACCCGCCCGCGCCCTCGCCCACCAGCGCGGCGCCCCCCAGCACGGTGGCCGGCACGCTCGCCTCGCGCAGGAGCCAGCCCAGCAGGCCGACGATCGTGCTCTTGCCGCTTGTGCCGGCGATCGCGATCCCCGGCGTGGCGCAGTTGACGACCTCGGCGAGGAGCTGCGGGCGCGGCACGCAATCGATTCCCAGCGCGCGGGCCGCCCGCATCTCGGGGGTGTCGGCCTCGACG
Organism: Candidatus Rokuibacteriota bacterium; assembly: GCA_003220435.1. Taxonomy (GTDB): domain Bacteria; phylum Methylomirabilota; class Methylomirabilia; order Rokubacteriales; family CSP1-6; genus AR31. The sequence continues at coordinate 5,329 of QHSL01000090.1, forward strand.
GCTGCGGAATACACGAAGCGATTGATCGCCGCCGTGACGGCCGAGCCGTCGTGCGGCCCGAGCTCGATGCCGAGCCTTCGAAGCGGCGCGGCGACTTCTTCCTTCTTGCCCTGGTCGAAAGCCCGATCGGAGCCCTGAACCGCGTGGCCCCGCGAGCGCATGAGACAGGCGAGCGGGCCCATACCGGCGCCCGCTATGCCTGAGAAGTGATACCGGAGAAGGGTCAAACGCTGACCTGCTTGCGTGGGTCGAAGTGCATCATCGTCTCGGCGTCGCGCGTCTCCGTCACCTCCCGCAGGCTCCGGAACGGGAGGTTGAAGACCGGCCGCGAGGCGGTCAGGATCATGGCGAAGTTCAGCGCCGCCCCCAGCAGGTGAATGACCGGCAGCGCCAGCAGCTCGAGCGCCTCATCGCTCTTCCCGTGGAGCCAGTCGATGTCGTGCTTGACGCCGTCCATCGCGAGCCGCCACCACGCCGCCGACGGAAGGCCATTCGTGTGCACCACCTCGGGCTCCACCAGGGGCCGCCGCGCGATGAGGGCCAGCAGGGGCGGGGTGCCGTACTGACCGAAGAAGAACCACGTGAGGCCGCGGACGCCGAGCCAAGCGCCCACGGCGGCCACGATCACGATCACGTTGTCGTTGGCGATCCACGGCATGGTTACTTCTACCAAACCACGGTACAGGAATGTGACCTCGAAGAATATTGCGAAGGTCTCGATGAAGATGATCTGGGCCAGGAACCGGTTGTCCCGCTTGCGGACCGCATCGACCAGCGCCTGCAGACAGGCGAAGCTCGCGAGCGTCAGCGCCAGCACCAGCAGGTAGAGGATCGGGGCCGTGAGCCACGAGACCTCGTCGGCCCCGGCCAGGTCGGCCACCAGCACGGCGACCCGCGGGTGCAGGGTGTAGGCGAACACGGCCGCCTCGAGCGCACACCAGAAGATCAGCGCCACGAAGGCGAGCCACGGCACGCCCGGCCGGAAATAGGCCCGGACCAGCATGCTGGACATAGCGAACGGCGCGCCCACCACGTCCCGGACGAACCCGACCACGAGCCGCACGGCGAGCCGGGTGAGGCTCAGGATCCAACCCGTGAGTACGAGGGCGACGCGCAGTATCCCGACCCAATACATCCACACCATGATCGCGGCGTCCCACCACGCCAGGAGAAACAGCGAGGCGAAGCGCGCGCGGCCGGTGCGGAACGGCAGCGTGTAGACGCCCAACCCCGTGCACCAGATGGCGACGATGCCCAGCAGCACGGGGAACAGGAGAAACGCGTACTTCACCGCGGCCACCCAGCTTGGCTGAGGGTCGAGAAAAAAGGCCAGCAGCATCTGCTGCAAAGCAGGAACCCAGGCGATCGGGGTAGCGATCAGCTCCGCGAGCCCGCGCCACGCCTCGGGCAATCTGGCGATGATCCGATCAATCATCTGAATCCTCCATGATGATTCATAGCCGCGCCTCGGCCGGCGGGGCCCCAGCCCCGCGACGGCCTGCGGCGCGCACTACGTGCTCGTGCCGTCAAGCGACTGCGTGGCCCTGACTACGGGCCCTGGCCCGGGCGAGGCGGCCGAAGGGCGTCCGCGTAGCCGACCGCGCTCACCGGGGCCGGCGTGCTGATGCTCCGTTCCGGTCGTGCCGAGAGCGCGCGCTCGAGCGCCTGACGCTCGGCCCATCCCGAGCGGGATGAGCTCGCCACCGTCAGGGTGATCCCCGGATCGATCGCGTTCGTGCTCACGGGGACCACCGCGTTGCTCGTGCCTCGGGCGCGCGGTATCAGGTCCGCTCGCCCGATCCGCCGCAGGATTCTCGAGACGTAACGGCGCGTCTCGGGAAATGGCGGGACGCCCCGGTAGACCAGGACCGCCTGCTCGCCCGCGTTGTACGCCGCGAGCACCAACGGCAGATCGCCGCGATATCGATCCATGAGGCGGCGCAGGTGCCTGACGCCGCCCTCGATGTTCTCGTACGGATCGAAGCTGTCTGAGACCTTCAGGCTCGAGGCCGTGCCCGGCATGAGCTGCATCAAGCCCTGCGCGCCGCGCCGCGAGACAGCCCGCGGGTTGAACTCGGACTCCGCCTCGACGATCGCCGCCACCAGGATCGGCGGAATGTCGTAGCGGACCGCCACATCCCTGATGTGCGCTTCGATCTCGACGATCTCGGCGATCGTGACCTCGGCGCTCGATTCCTCGATCGTCTCCCGCGCCATCCTCAGGATGTCGCTGTCCGGCCGCGCCATGACCGGTCGCGCCGTGAGATACGCTGGAACGATCACCAGCAAAAGCACCCCGAGTCCGAGCGCGTGCCGCACGAGCGGCGAGAGCGCGTCTCGCTCGGTGAAGCCTTGGCTCGGTGCTCCCATTTCGCTCACGACTTTTTCCTCCGGGTTTGAGACCTGGCAGACAGTGCTCGGGGTGGACTCGACCGCAGCACCCCCCTGAGAACGCAACGCCGGTGCCAGGCTCTGGAAGATCATCCAGGCGTTATTTTTCATATGGTTATGAACCAACACAGCCTCCGGGCCAGTGACGCGCAATGTCGGCCCTCCGACACGCGCGTGTCATCCGGTCCCAGATGATTTTCGCTCACCGCGGCCCTCAGGCGCGGTCACGCACCTTTCCGCGGAAGCTCCTCGGTGGCGCAGGGTTCGTCTTCGGCGTTCCTGCGAAGGTCCCCCAGGACTTGAGCCCGAGGTTCGCGCACTCGATGAAGCAATCCAGCGCGGTGGAGGTCTCCGCCATGCTCTTCGGTCTCGCGAGCTCGACGGCGGCGTCGTTGCCGTTGAAGACGGCGTTTGTCGCGCCGAGAGCGCTCGACGCCGCGTGGGCCTTGAAGCTGCTGATCCAGGCCTGGTCCGGCTGTCGGTTCACTCTGAAGCGGACGACGACTCGACTGTCCGAGCGACGCTCGTCGAACGCGGGCTCACCGATGCGCTGGATCAGCATGACGACTCCGTGGCGATGAATTGCTACAAGAGCCAGGCACCGCGCCTGAAACGAGGATCCTCACTGGTACGAAGCGGACGCCTACCGGGTGGTAGGAGACAACGACGAGGTACCGGGTATCCAAGCACATCCCTGCGTGTGTGTCCAGGGGGCCTTTCCTGGTAGGCTAGGGCCTCGATTTTCCCGGGACGAAGCGCACGGAGGTGTCTGGATGAAGCATCGCATCGCCGCAATCCCCGGCGACGGAATCGGCAAGGAAGTCGTGCCCGAGGGCATGCGCGTTCTCGACGCCGCCGGGCGTCGCTTCGGGTTCGAGATCGAGTGGACGACCTTCGACTGGAGCTGCGAGCGCTACGCGCAGACCGGGCGGATGATGCCCGAGGACGGCCTCGACCAGCTGAGGCGGTTCGACGGGATCTTCCTCGGCGCCGTGGGCTTCCCCGGCGTGCCGGACCACGTTTCGCTCTGGGGGCTGTTGATCCCGATCCGGCGGGGCTTCCGCCAGTACGTGAACCTGCGTCCGGTGCGCCTGCTCAGGGGCGTCAAGTCGCCGCTCGCCGGGCGCGGGCCCGACGACATCGACATGCTGATCGTGCGCGAGAACAACGAGGGCGAGTATTCGGAGATCGGCGGGCGGCTCTACCGGGGCACGCCGGAAGAGCTCGCCGTCCAGCAGTCGGTCTTCACGCGCACGGGCTGCGACCGGATCATGCGTTACGCGTTCGAGCTGGCGATGAAGCGGCCGCGACGGCACGTGACGTCGGCGACGAAGTCGAACGGGATCATCCACAGCATGCCGTACTGGGACGAGCGCTTCGCCGCGGTCGCGAAGGACTACCCGGACGTCAAGACCGCGCAGTTCCACATCGACATCCTGACCGCCCACTTCGTGCAGCACCCCGACTGGTTCGACGTCGTCGTCGGCTCGAACCTCTTCGGCGACATCCTCTCCGATCTCGGCCCCGCCATCGCCGGCTCCATCGGGCTGGCGCCGGGCGGCAACATCAATCCGGAGCGCGAGTACCCGTCGATGTTCGAGCCGGTGCACGGTTCGGCCCCGGACATCGCCGGCAAGGCGATCGCGAACCCGGTCGCCCAGATCTGGACGGGCGCGATGATGCTGGAGCACCTCGGCCACGCCGACGCGGCGCGCGCGGTCGTCGCGGCGATCGAGCGCGTGGTGGCGGAGGGGAAGACGGTCACCCGCGATCTCGGTGGCCGGGCGACGACCGGCGAAGTCGGTCAGGCGATCGCCGCGCTGCTCTAGCGAGCCCCGCATGAACTTCTTCGGGCACGCCGTCCTGGCGGTCCGCCACTGCGCCGATCCCGCCTTCGTGCTGGGCGCGATGCTGCCGGACTTCGCCACGATGATCCGGGCGCGCCCGCCGTTGACCGAGCACGCCGCGATCGACTTGGGCATGCGATTTCACTGGCGAACCGACGACGCCTTCCACCGGTCGGGGGCGTTCGGCAACCACACCCACGAGGCAGTCACGTGGCTGTCGGCGCGCGGCGTGCGGAGCGGCAGCGCGCTCGCGGCGGCGCACGTCGGCGTCGAGATCCTGCTCGACGCCGCACTGGCTCACGACGCGCCCGGGCAGCAAGCCTATCTGGCCGCGCTCAACGGCGCCGCGCCCGGCGAGCTCGGGCGCCATGTGGCGTGGGCGTCCGACGAGCAGATCATGCGATTCGATCGTCTGCGGGAGCGGCTGCTCGAGCGCGGCCCGATCGTGAGCGACATCGCACCGGAAGTCGTGGCGGAACGTCTGCGGCGGGCCCTCGCCGACCGTCCCCGGCTCGCGCTGGACGCCGCGGCGGAGCTAGCCGTCCGCGATTGGGTCAGCGTGGCGCGCGCTCAGATCTCGGACTGCGCGGTCCCGCTGATTGAAGAGCTCACCACACAGCTTGCCGTCCTCGCGCGACCTAACTAATCGTCGCGGAACCTACCGACCGCTCAAAAAAGTCCAGATGCAAGGCGGCGCAGCCGAGGGCGCCAACGCAGCAGATGGGCTTTTTTCAGCGGTCATTAGCCAGAACGAGCGTGCCGGCGGCCGAGAGCATCCCGCCCATCCCGTTCACCAGCGAGAGCTTCGTATTCGGGACCTGCCGCGCGCCGCACTCGCCCCGGAGCTGCCGTGTGGCCTCGATGATCGGGAAGATCCCGTACATGCCGCTGTGCGTGTACGAGAGCCCGCCGCCGTTGGTATTGATGGGGAGCTTGCCGCCGGGGGTCGAGCGCCCCTCCGCGAAGAAGTGCACGCCCTCGCCGCGCTTGGCAAGGCCCAGCGCCTCCAGCATGAGGGGCGGGCCCGAGGTGAAGGCGTCGTAGAGCATGATGTGGTTGAAGTCCGTGGCCTTGACCCCCGCCATCGCGAACGCCTTCTCGCCGGATCGACGCGTGGCCTCGCTGAACGTGAGGTCACGCATCTGCGTCAGCATGACGTGCTCGCTGCCCTCGCCGGCGCCGCGCACGTAGACCGGCCGCTTGGCGCAGTCCTTCGCGCGGTCGGCGCGCGTCAGGACCACGGCGCCGCCGGCGTCGGTGACGAGGCAGATGTTGAGGATGTTGAACGGCCAGACGACCGGGCGCGAGTCGAGCACGTCCTTCACGGTCAGCGGATCGCGATTGCGCGCCTTCGGGTTGAGCGCCGCCCACTTGCGCGTGGAGACGGCGACCTGCGCCCACTGCTCGAGCGTGGTGCCGTGCTCGTGCATGTGACGCGTGGTGATGAGACCGAAGTAGGTTGGCGCCCCGCCGAAGCCGTAGGGGAACTCGAACTGGCCGGGCAGCGCGGTGTCGCGCCGGGGCGAGACGCCGACGCCCGAGCGCCCGGACTCGCCGTGGCTGACCACCGCAACGTCGCAGAGGCCGTGGTGGAGCGCCAGCACCGCGTGGCCGACCATGATGATGAACGAGCAGCCGCCGACGGTCGTGCCGTCGACATAGCGCGGAACCACGCCGATCGCCTCGCCGATCGTCGCCGGCGAGTGCTGGCCCGCGGTGAAGATGCCGTCGACCTCGGACACCTTGAGCCCGGCGTCGCGCACGGCGTTGGTGATCGCCTCGACGTGCAGGCTGAGCTGGCTCTTGCCGGGCAGGGTACCGATCTCGTCGCTCTCGTCCACGCCGACGATGCAGACGGAGTTGCTGAGCTCGCGCAGCTTCGCCAGGTCGCTCATCGCGCACCTCCCCCGACGGGCCGGAACATCGGGAGGCTGACCTGGTCCGTCAGCTTCTCGAAGCAGACCTCGACCGGCATGTCGCAGCGGATCTGCTTCGGGTCCGGTGCGATGCCGACCAGGTTGGTCAGGATGCGCGGGCCTTCTTCGAGCTCGATCATCGCCAGCACCACCGGCGTTTTCACCTTGAACGCCTTGTTCAGGATCTGGTGGGCGATCTCGAAGGAGAAGAGCTTGCCGCGCCCGGTGGCCTGCACCCAGCCGATGTCGCGCGAGGCGCAGAACGGGCACGCGACGCGCGGGTACATGAACGGCTTCCCGCACGCGCGGCACTTGGGGATCATGAGCCTGCCGTCCCGCGCGCCTTCCCAGTAGGGCCGGCACTCGGGCGTGATCGGAGTCGGGAGCGGGCGTTCGAGGTCCATGGGCGAGGATTCTAACGCAAGCTGAGGTAAAGTACCGCCCCGAGGAGACCGCCATGGCCCGGAAGCAGGACGCGCCCAGGGCTCGCCCGGTGACCGCCGACGACGTGGATCCCCGCCATCGCTGGGACCGGCCGCTGCAGGCGCCCGGTCACACGCAAGTCGACTTCGAGGAGCGCGTGGATTTCCATCGCCTCCACGCCTATCGTCTCGGCCGCGCGCGCCAGGCCCTGGCGCGCTCGGGCCTCGGCGCGCTCCTCGTGTTCGACCAGTACAACATCCGCTATCTCTCCGGCACCGTCATCGGCGAGTGGGCGCGCGACAAGCTCACGCGATGGTGCCTGCTGACCGGCAACGGCGAGCCGTGGGTGTGGGATTTCGGCTCCGCCGCGCGTCACCATCGCCTCTACACGCCGCAGATCCCGGTCCGGCAGTCGCTGGCGGGCATGGTCGGCATGCGCGGCGCTGTCTCGCCGAAGGCCGGGCTCTTCGGCAAGGCGGCGCAGGAGATTCGCGACATCCTGCGCGCCGAGGGCGTGGCCGGGATGCCGCTCGGGATCGATCTCGTGGAGCCGCCGTTCCTCTTTGCATTGCAAGAGCTCGGCATCGAGGTGCGCGACGGCCAGCAGGTGATGCTGGAAGCGCGGATGCTGAAGAGCCAGGACGAGCTGACGCTCCTCAACATGGCGGCGGCGATGGTGGACGGCGTCTATCAGGACATCTTCGAGGCGCTCAAGCCGGGTGCCCGCGAGAACGAGATCGTTGCGCTCGCCACCAAGCGCCTCTACGAGATGGGCTCCGACTGCGTGGAGGCGATCAACGCGATCTCCGGGGAGCGATGCAGCCCGCACCCGCACAACTTCACGGATCGGATCATTCGCCCCGGGGACCAGGCGTTCTTCGACATCATCATGTCGTTCGTCGGCTACCGCACGTGCTACTACCGCACCTTCGGCGTGGGCCGCGCCACCAAGCCGCAGATCGTCGCGTACAAGAAGGCGCGCGAGTGGATGGACGAGGCGATCGCCCTCATCAAGCCCGGCGTGGCCACCGACAAGATCGCTCGCGCGTTCCCCAAGGCGCAGGAGATCGGCTTCGACAGCGAGATGGCGGCATTCGGGCTCAACTTCTGCCACGGCATCGGTCTGGGGCTCCACGAACGCCCGATCATCAGCCGGCTCAACTCCTTCGACGATCCGATGGAGCTGCAGGCCGGGATGATGTTCGCGGTGGAGACGTACTGCCCGGCCACCGACGGCGTCTCGGCGGCGCGCATCGAGGAGGAAGTGATCGTGACGCCGAGCGGCGCCCAGATCATCACGCTCTTCCCGGCCGACGAGCTTCCGGTCGCGAACCGCTACTAGACCCCGAGGCGCCGACATGGCCAAGGCTAGGCTCAACGGAATCGAAATCGACTACGACGTGACCGGGCGCGGGCGCGCCGTGATCCTCTCGCACGGTTACGGCGCCACGCGGCGCATGTGGAACGGCCAGCACGGGGCGCTGGGCGACCGTTACCGGCTCATCACCTGGGACATGCGCGGCCACGGCCAGACGGAGAGCCTCCCGGATCCGGCGCAGTACTCCCTGGCGCTGACGGTCGCCGACATCCGCGCGCTGCTGGGGTCGCTCGGCGTGAGCCGGGCCGTCGTCGGCGGCCTCTCGCTCGGCGGCTACGTGTCGCTCGCATTCTACCTGGCGCACCCAGAGATGGTTGAGGCGCTGGTCATCTGCGACTCCGGCCCCGGCTTTCGCAACGCCGAGGCCCGCGCGGCGTGGAACCAGCGCGCCCACGAGCGCGCCGCCGCGCTGGAGGCGCGCGGGCTCGAGGCGATGGGCGGGCGAAGCGCCGAGGTGCGCCAGGCGCTCACGCATCACCGGAGCGCCCAGGGGCTCGCGCACGCGGCGCGCGGGATGCTCGCCCAGGTCGACGGCCTCGTGATCGACGGGCTCGCGGCGATCCGCGTGCCCACGCTGATCATCGTGGGTGACCGCGACGAGCCGTTCGTGGGGGCCTGCGAGTACATGGCGAAGAAGATTCCGAATGCGAGGCTCGAGGTGATCGCGGGCGCCGGCCACTCGTCGAATCTCGATCAGCCCGCGGCGTTCGATCGAGTGCTGCTGAGCTTCCTGGACTCGCTCCCGGCGTAAGCCGCTGGCTTAGCCTCTCGGCAGCCCGAGCACCCGCTCGCCGATGATGTTGCGCTGGATCTCGCTCGTTCCCGCCGAAATGGTGTACTGACGCGCGGCGAGCACGCGGTTGAACCAGCGCGGCGCGTCCGGCACCGTCGCGGAGGCCTGGTTCACGAGCACGTGCATGCCGAGGAGCTCACCGGCGGCGTCCGCGATCCTCACACCCAGTTCGGAGCCGCTGAGCTTCAGGATCGACCCCTCAGGCCCTGGCGGCTCACCGCGCAGCTGCCGCGTGAGGCTGCGCAGCCGCGTGAGCTTGAGCGCCTCCGAATCGATCGTGAGCTGGGCCAGCCGCTGGCGTATCCACGGGTGCTCCCACGCCGGCCGCCCGTCGATCGGCACCCGGCGCGCCAGGGCGATCAGCCGCGCGATCTGCGCGGTGTGACTGCGGCCGCCGGCCGAGTGGCGCTCGTACATCAGCGTGGTCGTGGAGACCTTCCAGCCCTGGTTGACCGGCCCGAGGAGATTCGCCTTGGGCACGACGACGTCGGTGAAGAAGACCTCGTTGAAGTGGTGATGGCCGGTCATCAGGACGAGCGGCCGCACGGTGATGCCCGGCGTCGACATGGGTACCAGCAGGCAGCTGATGCCCTGGTGCTTGGGCACGTCGGGATTCGTGCGCACCAGCAAGATGATCCAGTGGGCGAAATGCGCACCCGACGTCCACACCTTCTGGCCGTCGACGACGAAATGGTCGCCGCGGTCGACCGCGCGCGTGCGGAGGCTCGCCAGATCGGAGCCGGCGCCCGGCTCGGAGAACCCCTGGGCCCAGATCTCGTGGCCGCTGAGGATCGCGGGGAGATGGCGACGCTTCTGCTCGTCGGTTCCCCAGTGGATGAGGGTCGGGCCCACCAGGCTCAGGCCCATGTTGCCGGGAAGCACCGGCGCGCGCGCCGCCGCGTACTCCTCGTCCCAGATGACTCGCTCGATCAGGCCGACGCCGCGGCCACCGTATTCCTTGGGCCACGTGACCCCGACCCAGCCCGCGGCGTGCATGGTCTTCTGCCAGCGGCAGCGGCGCTCGAACGTCTCGCGGTCGGACGCGACGCGGTCGTCGGCGGCGTCATCGATACAGAGAGCGGGCGGGAGGTTTGCGGCGAGCCAACCGCGGAACTCCTTGCGAAAGGCCTCGTGCTCGGCGGCGAACTCGAAGTCCATGGCGAGCGAGCCGAGGCTAGTCGGCGCGCCCGGGCGGTGTCAAGAAGGTCCGCCTGCCTCAGGCGACATGGCGTCGCCGGGCCTTCGGTCCTCCCTTTGACCACGTGGTCGGCCGCTCTCCGCCGTGTGCGCCCCGCGGCTGGCCGCCGAGGTTGAGGATAGCGTCGACGTCCTTGCAGCCAAGAACTCGCGCGATCACCTTCCACCCTTCTCCGGCTCGGCGCATGGCGAGGATCTCGCTCGCGGACTTTGCATGGCTCGGGTCGGGTTGATTTGCCTCGAGCGCGAGCAGAATCGAGATCTCGTTGAAGTCCAACCACTTGACCTGGCTCTGCGAGGTCCGCCCCATCGCAGTCCCTCCTTGACGAGGCCGCCGTGCACCCGTCATGTCACACGTAGGCTGTCAGCGGTTGACTGCAAGGAGTATACCTGCGATGCAACGCCAGTGTAGACAACGTCTTGCGCACCCGAGGTGCCGAGACCGTCAGCCCGATGACAGTCCATGTGTAGGTTCCGTGTCGCCACCGTCGCTATGGCAATCCCCAGGATCTCGCCCGGATGATCAAGCGCCAGCTCGATCCGGCGCGCGGCGTGGCAGAAGCCCGATCGCGTCGTGGCCGCGCTGGATCTACGGCGCGGGCAGGTGGTCGGAGAGATCGGCTCGGGACCTGGCTACTTCACGTTGCGGCTCGCGCGGGCCGTGGGTCCGTCGGGGCATGTCTACGCGGTGGATCCCGAGCCCGGCGTGCTGGAGGCGCTGCGCGCACGGCTTGTCCGGGCGCGCGTCCGCAACGTCACGCCCGTCCTGGCGCTCGGCCGCGATCCGGTCTTGCCCCCCGGAACGTGCGATCTCGCGTTGATCGTGAACGCGTATCACCACTTCGACGACGGCCCGGCGCTCCTGCGTCGCGTCACCCGCGCGCTCACCGCGAGCGGGCGCGTGGTGAGCATCGACTGGGACGACCGCGAGACACCGGTGGGCCCGCCGCTGGGCCGCCGCGTGCCGCTCGAGCGGTTCCTGCGCGACGCGGGGCGCGCCGGTTTGTGGCGCGTCAGCGAGCATCGCTTCTTGCCGCACCATATTTTCTCGAGCTCGGGCGAAAGAAATCGTCGCGCGTGACGCGCTGATTCGATTTCCTCTTGAATGTTCGCGAGCGAGAGTGTTAGAGTCCGCCAGATCCCAGAAGTAAGGAGAGCGTGCCGATTCGGTAATGCATTTGTTGCTTCTGCGCTCGCTGCTCCGGGAAATGATCGCGGACCTCGCGGGGCCGTCGTCCGCTGGGGACGAGACGAAGCAGGAAGGCATGACACGGTATCTGATCGTCGTTGCACGGACGGAGCCCGCGGTCTACGAGCATCTCCGCAATCGACACGTCGCGGATCCCAAGGTCAAGGTAGTCCTCGACCGTCGCGGCGCCCGGGACGCCGACCTGATGGACGGCCCACCGCCCGTCGAGCGTCGCCGCCGCCGCTCCTCGCTGATGACCGGCGCCTCGCACGAGCTGGTCGCCGTCACGCGCGAGGACACTGTCGAAGCTTCGAGCCCTAACCCGCAACCCCTCGCCCCGTACGAGGAGGCACCACGCCAGATGAGTCAGATCGAGACGATCGACGACGCGCAGCGGGTCACCCGGTGGCTCGCCGAGAGTCAGTACCAGCTGAGTCACACGATCCCGTCGCTGATCGAGGATCGCGAAAGCCTGCGCCGTTCGCTGGAAGCGCGGGAGCAAGAGTGCCGAGAGCTCGGCGGCGAGATCGGCGAGCTTCGCCGGACGCTGGGCGCGCTCCAGAGCGAGCTCGACGCCTTGCGCGGCGAGCGCGCGACGGTCGCGCAGGCCTTCGGCGGTGTGGTGGATCTGCTGGGACAGCTTCACCAGCCGCTGAACGACATCGCGCGTCGTCTGCAGACGGCGCAGCCGGCGGTCGGGACGCACCAGGGGTAGCCGCAGGCCGCGCGCCGGCTCGGGCGCGGAGGCGATCGCCGAGATCCGGGTGGCCTGGCCCACCGTGGGCCAGGCCCGTATGATGCACGCATGGAACGAACGACCGCCAGGCGCGGACGGCGCCCCGCCGCCGTAAAGACGAGCGCTCCCGCGGACCCCGGACTCGGCACCGCCGCCGAGGCGCCCGAGCGCGCGTTCGCGGCTCGCCGGCCGCGGCCCGCGCCGGAGCCGCCGCCGCCCGCGAACCGGCACGCGATCTTCTTCGACGTCGAGAACACCAGCAACCCGGGGCGCATCAGTCGCGTGCTCGAGCGGCTCGCCATCGACCGCCGCGACCGCCGCACCGAATTCTTCGCCATCGGCAACTGGCGGGTCATCGGTGCGGAGACGGCGCGCTTGCTGGCCCGTCACGGTGCCCAGCTGGTTCACAGCGCGCCGTCCACCGGCGTGCGCGACTGGAGCGATCTCCGTATCGCGGTGAGCGCGGGCGTGTGGCTCGCGGTCGCGCGCCCCGGCGACGTGCTGGAGGTCGTGTCGGACGACCGCGCGTTCGACGCCGTGGGCGACGTGGCGGCCGCGCTGGGAATCGCCTTTCACCGCCTGACCTCGCGCGCGATCGGGGAGGCGTCGGAACCCGCGCCGACTCACGGTGGGTCGGGGGGCGACCGGCGCCGGCGCCGCGGAGGGCGTGGCCGGCGCGGAAGGTCGGCGCCCGTTACGGACATTGCGCCCTGGCGGCCCGAGCCTCCGCGTCCGGAGTCGTCGCCGGCTCCCGACCCGGGTGAGGCGCACACCGCGCCGCACGACGAGCTCGTGCTCGTCGTCCGCGAGCTGGCCGACCGCTCGCCCAACGGCGCCGTCCTCATCGACAACGTAGCCCGGACGCTCAAGGCGCGCGGGTTCAGTCGCCCGCCGGGCTCGCCCCGGCTCGTCACACGGCTCCGTCGCATCAAGGAGCTGTCGGTGAGCCCGACCGGCATGATCTCGCTGGCGCAGCCGGCGGCGCCGGTCGACGTCGCGCCCGTGCCGCCCATACCAATCGACGAGACGAGCGTGGCCGCGCCCGCGCCGGCGGGTCGTCGTCGGAGATCGCGACGGGGAGGACGGCGTCGGCGGCGCCCGCGCGCGGCGAGCAGCGCCGAGGGACGCTAGCCGACCAGGATCGCCTTGGCCTTGTCGCGGATCGCGTCGGGCAGCGGCGTGGGCCGCCGCGCATCCATGTCGAGGTGCACACCGAGCTGCTCGAGCGTCGCCACGCGCTCGCCGGTGCGCTCGTTCGTCATCACGTGGAACAGGCGCATCGAGGAGTTGCCCACGTGGAGGAGCGCCGAGCGCACGCACGCGACGTCCCCCGGACGGAGCGCGCCGAAGAACTCGAGTTGGAACTCGAACGTCGAGAAGCCACGGCGCTCGGTCCGCATGTAGCCGGGCGTCATGCCGAAGACTGCGGTCGCCTGGACGTTGGCCGCTGAGAAGCGGTGGACGTAGTGCATGAGCCCGACCCGGCCGACGACGTCCACCTCTTCCGGGCGCACCGTGTCGCGTGAGCTGTCGCGGAACCCCTCGAGTCCGCGCGGTCGCGGCCGCTGCTCGCGCGGTGGCGCGTCCCACTGGACGCGCCGGCCCTCGGCGGCGTGGCGCTGCGCCGCGGTGAACGGGCGGGCGGCGCCATGCCGCGCTTCGGCATGGCGAACGCGCTGCTCGACCGTGGTGCAGACCTCGCCCGTCTCGGAGTTGAAGACCTTGTGGCCCAGCAGGAGCGCGTCGCGCTCGACCGCCACGACGCCGCTGGTGATGTGCATCACGTCGCCGACGCGCAGCTCGCGGAGGTACCGCACGTAGCAGTCGGCGGTCACGAAGGCGCGGCCCCGGCGCCGGGCGTAGCCGAGGCCGAAATCGAGGACGTCCAGGAGCCCGAGCACCGCGTCGCCGAGGCGAGCGAAATAGAACGCGACGGTGAGGTGGTCGTTGTGGTCCACCTCCCAGCGATTCACCATGCCGCGGTACGTCTCGAGCCAGCCGCTCACGGAGTCCTCCTTCGTGATCCAGTCCGAATCGATCGCCCAAGCGTACACGAGTTCGAGTACTTAGACGACAGAGGCCTACCACACCGCGTTCGGGGGTCGGATGTTAAGCTGAGATAACGGGGCAGGATCGACGCCCCGGGCCGCAGGGGCTCGGCAACGGACTTCGGGTCGTGGATAGGAGATGCCCTCACGTAAGGCCGTGGTGTTCTGGCAGCTGGTTCCCCTGACGATCGCCTATTTCGTGGCCGGAAAGTTCGGCCTCAGCCTGGCGTTCGTCAACGCCAGCTCGTCGGCGGTGTGGCCGCCCACCGGGATCGCGTTCGCGGCGTTCCTCCTGCTGGGGCACCGCGTGTGGCCCGCCGTGCTGGTCGGGGCGTTCCTGGTGAACATCACGACGGCCGGCTCGGTTGCCACGTCGGTCGGCATCGCGGCCGGCAACACCCTGGAAGGGTTTCTCGGCGCGTACCTCGTCAGGCGGTTCGCGAACGGACGGCGGGTCTTCGAGCGGTCGCGCGACGTCTTCAAGTTCACCCTGCTGGCCGCCTTGCTGAGCACGGCGGTGAGCGCGACGGTCGGGGTGACCACGCTGTCGCTTGGCGGGTACGCCGAGTGGTCCGACTACGGCTCGATCTGGTTCACGTGGTGGCTGGGCGATGTGGTCGGCGATCTGGTCGTGGCCCCGATGCTGGTGCTCTGGAGCGCCCGCCGCCGCCTGCGGCTGAGCCGCGGCCACGTCATCGAGGCCGCCTGCCTGCTGGGAGTTCTGGCCGCGATCACCGTCGGCGTGTTCGGCGGGCTCATCGGCCAGCCGCTCACCTTCCTCTGCGCGCTGCCCCTGCTGTGGGCGGCGTTCCGCTTCGGCCCGCGGGACACGGCGACCGCGATCGCGTTGCTCTCGACGATCGCGATCTGGGGCACCGTGCGCGGGCGCGGTCCGTTCGCCGACCAGCCGCCGAGCGAGTCGCTGCTGCTGCTGCAGGCCTTCCTGGGGACGATGGCGATCACGAGCATCCTGATCGCGGCCGTCGTCGCCGAGCGCAAGCGGGACGAGGCGGAGCTGGCCTATCTCGCGTCGATCGTGGAGTCCTCGGACGACGCGATCGTGAGCAAGACGCTCGATGGCGTCATCACGAGCTGGAACGGGGGCGCCCAGCGTCTCTACGGCCATTCGGCCACCGAAGCGGTCGGTCAGCCGGTCTCCATGCTCATCCCGCCCGACCGCCCGAACGAGCTGATCCGGGTCCTGGCGAGGCTCAAGCGGGGTGAGCACGTCGAGCCGTACGAGACCGTGCGCGTGCGGAAGGACGGCAGCCGCGTCCAGGTCTCCATCACCGTTTCGCCGGTGCGTGACGCTCTCGGCACGATCATCGCGGCGTCGGCGATCGGGCGCGACATCACGGAGGACAAGCGCGCGGAGGAGGCGCTCCGCGAGGCGACGGCGCTGCGCTCGGTGGCAAGCCTGGCCGTGGCCGCGGCTCACGAGATCAACAACCCGCTCACGGTCGTCTCGGGCGAGGTCCAGCTGCTCGCCCGGGAGGGCGGGGGCGCCCGTTGGGAGACCCGTATCGCCGCGATGGCCGAGGCGCTCGACCGGATCCACGAGGTCGTCGCGCGGATGAGCCGGATCACCCGCCTCGAGCAGGCCGAGCACCTGAAGAACATGCCCGAGATGCTCGACCTCCGGAAATCGAGCGGCGACCCCGACGGTCCCGGCTAGATATGTACGCCCTTCATCTGCGCTTCCGGATACCGCGTGCCGGACGCGGCGCCCGCTGGAATCGCCGCCGCGATGCGCTCCGAGTCACGCGCGTCGAGACGGACCCCTAGCGCCTGCACGTTCTCCTCGAGCCGCTCGCGCCGCTTGGTGCCCGGGATCGGGACGATGTCCTGCCCCAGCGCCAGGAGCCAGGCGAGCGCCAGCTGGGCCGGCGTGCAGCCCTTCTCCTTTGCGATCGTCTCGATTCGCTTCACGAGCTCGAGGTTCTTCGCGAAGTTGGCCTCCTGGAAGCGCGGATGATCGCGCCGCCGGTCGTCCGCCGGGATGTCGACGAGGCTCTGGACCTTCCCGGAGAGCCAGCTGCGCCCGAGCGGCGAGTACGCGACGAACGAGATCCCGAGCTCGCGCAGCGTGGGCAGCGTCGCCTCCGCCTCGACGCGGTAGAGGAGCGAGTACTCGCTCTGCACCACGCTGAGCGGGTGGACGCCGTGCGCGCGGCGAACGGTCGCGGGCGCCGCTTCGCAGAGCCCGATGTAGCGGACCTTCCCGCGCTCGATCAGCCGCTTCATCGCGCCGACGGTGTCCTCGATGGGCACCGTCGGGTCCACGCGGTGCTGGTAGTAGAGGTCGATGACGTCCACCCCCAGCCGCTTGAGGCTCGCGTCGCACGCCTCGACGACGTACTCGGGCCGGCCGTTGACCGAGGCGCGTCCTTCAGGCGTCCGCACCTGGCCGAACTTCGTGGTGACCACTACCTGGTTCCGCCGCCCGCGAATCGCACGCCCGAGGAGCTCCTCGTTGTGGCCGAAGCCGTACATGTCCGAGGAATCGAGGAAATTGACGCCCAGGTCCAGGGCGCGGTGGACGACCTCGATGGATTGCGCGTCGTCGCCCTTGCCGTACGTGCCCGACATCGACATGCAGCCGAGCCCGATGGCCGGCACCGAGAGCGAGCTGTGGCCGAGCGTGCGGTATTCCATGGTGTCTCCTTGGGTTGAAGCCCTGCGGGATTCTACAACACCCCCCGTATCCGGCCCCGGCTGGCCCGACTTGCTACAATAGCTGCCATGTTCAACACGTGGCAGAGTCTCGCGGCACGGTCGGCCGACATCCAGACGCTCACCGGCAACCCCTCCTCGTTCCCGTTCAAGACCGAGCTGAGCCTGGCCCCGCTGTTCGACTTCTGGGCCAAGAAGTACGACGACGACAGCTCGGCCAAGGGCGCGTTCATCCGGACGGTGCGCGAGCAGGTCAAGCAGGTGCCCGAGCTCATCGGCCCGATCAGCGACCTCGGCGTGATCAACCGCCATCGCCCTCTGATGGACGTGCTCATGTCCGGCATTTTCCCGCCGGCCTTCTTCGAGCAGGAGTTCTCGGCCGTCCTGATCCCGTTCATGCTGAAGAGCTTCTACGCCACGCCGCCCTTCGATCGGCTCCTGCGCGCCGAGGACGGCACGCTGCGCGGGCGCGTGAACCTCGACGCGCAGATGATGGGCGCCATGCGCCTGTTCTTCGCCTACACGCTGGTGCTGGAGCGCGTCTACGGGATCCACCTCGACGTGGACTATCCGCTGATCCTCACCGTGCCCGACCCCGACACCGGGCTCGACCGTCACTTCAAGATGGAGTTCGACTGGCGATTCGTGGAGGTCGAGACGGTCGGCCCCGTGCCGACGCTCAGCGACGACATGCGGCAGCGCCTGCGGGGCAATCTCCTCGACCCCGAGCGCTTCCGTGAGATCTTGCCGCCCGACTCGTTCGTGTTCCGCGGCTTCACGATCTTCAAGGCCATCGAGGTCACGGACCAGGAAGTGCTGTCGTCGCTCGAGCGCGATCTGATCGACAAAGAGTCGATCGTCTCCCACACGCGCTTCAAGGCGCTCCAGGACAAGCTGCGGGTGCTCTTCCGGCGGCCCGAGCTGCGCTTCGGGCTGGCCGCGCTCGACGGTAACCAGGTGCTCGTCCTCAACTACGGCGCCGAGTGCGAGCACGCGTGCATCTTCGCCGACTCCCGGCACCACAGCGTCGAGGAGTTCCGCGGGTCCGTCTACGAGCGTGCGGTGACGCAAAAAAGCCCGCTGATCGTCGAGGATCTGGCCCAGATGCCCGGCCGGACGCCGGCCGACGACGAGATCATGGAGTGGGGGCTCCGCAACATCATCGTGGCGCCCCTCTACTACCAGGATCGGGTGATCGGCACGCTCGAGCTCGGCTCGCCGAAGCCCGGTGATCTCGACTGGACGCATCTGCCGAAGCTTCACCAGATCCTCCCGCTCTTCTCGATGGCCGTGCAGCGCAGCATGGAAGAGCTGAACTCCCGCGTGCAGGCCTTCATCAAGGAGAAGTGCACGGCGATCCATCCGGTGGTGGAGTGGCGCTTCCGCAAGGCGGTCCTCAAGGGGATCGAGCAGTGGGCGGAAGGCGTCGAAGACACGTCGCTCGAGCTGGAGCCGATCGTGTTCGAGAAGATCTATCCGCTGTACGCGCTGTCCGACATCCGCGGCTCCTCGACGCAGCGGAGCCTCGCGATCCAGGCCGATCTGCTGACGCAGCTGCGGCTGGCCCGGGACGTCGTCCGCTGGGCGCACGACGCGCGGCCGCTGCCCGGGCTCCACGAGCTGCTGTACCGCATCGACAAGCACACCGGGAAGATCCAGACGAACCTCAACTCGGGCGACGAGGTGTCGATCATCACGTTCCTCCGGTCCGATGTTGAAGCGCTGTTCGACCATCTCCAGACGTTCGGCCCCGGCGTGCGCGAGCGGGTGGAGGCCTACCGGGCCGCGCTCGATCCGCGCATCGGCACCGTGTACGACCGCCGCCGGCTGTTCGAGGAGAGCGTGACCCGGATCGCCGACGGGATCTCGTCCTATCTGGACCTCGAGGAGCAGACGGCCCAGACGATGTTCCCGCACTACTTCGAGAAACAGAAGACGGACGGCGTCGATCACCAGATCTATGTCGGCGGCTCGCTGCTCGAGGACGGGCGCTTCGATCCCCTCTACCTCAAGAGTCTGCGGCTCTGGCAGCTGATGGTGATCTGCGGCATCGCGCTCCGGGTCAATCGTCTCAAGGAGAAGCTGCCGGTTCCGCTCGAGGTGACTCATCTCGTGCTCGTCCAGCACAGCCCGCTGTCGATCCGGTTCCGCTTCGACGAGAAGCGGTTCGACGTCGACGGCGCGTACGACATCCGCTACGAGATCGTCAAGAAGCGGATCGACAAGGCCGTGATCAAGGGGACCGAGGAGCGCGTGACCCAGCCCGGGAAGATCGCCATCGTCTACTCGCATCCCGGCGAGGCCTACGAGTACCGGGCCTACCTCGAATACCTGTCCTCGCTCGGCTACGTGAACGGCGAGGTCGAGGACGTCGAGCTCGAAGAGCTGCAGGGCGTGCACGGCCTCCGCGCGCTGAGGGCCGCGATCGACCTGCGCAACCCGAAGATCGAAAAGCGCGTGGCGCTCAGCGACCTCCAGGCGGCGACGGGCGGGGCGGCCTCCTCCCGCAACTGAACGCGTCCCGCCCCGCCGCGCTCAGCGACGCGGCGCGAGCCGATCGCGCGTCACACCCTCCGCCAGCAGCGTCTCCACCTCGGCGCTCGAAAATCCCAGCTCCCCGAGGATCGCGCGCGTCGCCGAGCCGAACGCTGGCGTCGCCTCCGCCGGGACGAACCCGCCGCCGTCCAGCGACACCGGCGGCGCCAGCACCCGCACGCGCCCGAGGGAGGGGTGCGCCAGGTCGTGGAGCATGCCGTTGGCGAGCGGCTGCTCGTCGTCCAGGAGTTCGAGCGGCAGCTTGACCGCCGCGGCGGGAATGCCGCCGGCGTCGAAGATCGGCTGCCACTCGGCGGCGGTGCGGCCGGCCACGGCCGCCTCGACGCGGGCCCGAAGCTCCGCGTAGTGCTTCAGCTCGGCCGTCCGATCCGCAATCGGCCGCTCGAGCGCCTCGTCGGTGAGTCCGAGGGCCTTGATGAACGCACGCCGGAGCGACAGACTGCCGCACGCGACCGCGATGGCGGCATCGCGCGTCGCGTAGGTGCGGTAGTAGATGTTGGTCATCGCCGGCGTGCGGATCGTTGGAGTGAGCGTCGCCTGCTCGGCGTACGGCCGTCCGGCGGCGCGGAGCTCCGCGAGCCGGGCGCGGAGCCCGTCGTGGACGGGCCCGTCGGCGGACTCTATACGGACCATGGAGTTGTTCTGCAGCAGGAGCGCCGCCATCAGCAGCGACACGTCCACTTCGCCGCCGCGCCCGGTGGTCGCCCGCCGCAGCAGCGCGGACGCGATGCCGAACGAGAGCAGCATCGCGCACATATAGTCGACCGCCGGGTTCTCGCCGCCCGTGGGCACGCCGTCCTGGATTCGTCCGCTCGCCGCCATCAGGCCGCTGCGCGCCTGCACGACCAGGTCCATCCCGGCGAGTCGCGCGGCGGGCCCCCGCCGGCCGAAGGCGCTGACGTTGCCGACCACGAGCCGCGGATAACGCGGCGCCAGGGTGGTCCAGTCGAGGCCGAGCTCGGCCGCCAGGCCGGGCCGGAAGTTGGTGAGCACGACGTCGGCGCGGCCCACGAGGCGCTCGACGATCCGCGCGGCGGAGGGATGGTGCAGGTCGAGTGGCAGCGAGCGCTTGCCGCGGTTGCGCGACACGAAGTGGCGCGTTTCGCCGGGCGCCAGCGGCGCCAGCAGGCGCACCGGGTCACCCTCGACCGACTCCACCTTGACGACGTTGGCGCCGCCCTCGGAGAGGACCTGGGCGCAGAAGGGGACCGCGATGAACTGGCCGAACTCGACGACCTCGATGCCGGCGAACGGGCGGGCGTTGTCCATGGCGCGCTAGCCTAGCGGTGAATGGGCCGAGTGCCAAGCGTGGTGGTGCGCGCCGCAGGCCGTCGCGGGGCTGGGGTCCCGCCGGCCGAGGCGCGGCGATGAAATATGATCGTCCGGGGATGAGCGCCATCGCGGCGGTGGTCTTCGACATCGGCGGGGTCGTGCAGGGCTCGCCCCTGCACGCGATCGCCCGCTATGAGCGCGACCACGGCATCGCCCCCAACGCGATCAACCGCGTGGTCGTCGCGGCCGGCGAGGGAGGCGCCTGGGCGCGGCTCGAGCGGGGCGAACTGACGGTCGAGGCGTTTTACACGCCGTTCGAGGCCGACTGCCAGGCACTCGGCATCGCCGTGGACGGCGCCGCCCTCATGGCGCGCATCGCCGAGGCGGGCGTCGTGCGGCCGCGGATGCTCGAGGCGATCCAACGCATCCGCGCGCGGGGTCTCCGGGCGGCGGCCCTCACCAACAACTGGGTGGGCGCCGGACCGCCGAGAACCTCCCTCCGTGAGCAGTTCGACGTGTTCGTGGAGTCCGCAGTCGTCGGCCTCCGCAAACCCGATCCGCGGATCTACGAGCTCGTGTGCCGCGAGCTCGGCGTGGCCCCCGCCCGCGTCGCGTTCCTGGACGACATCGGGCGCAACCTCAAGCCGGCCCGCGCGCTCGGGATGGCGACGATCAAGGTCGACGATCCCGACGCGGCGCTTCGCGAGCTCGGCGCGCTGCTCGGGTTCGACCTGATCACCTGACGGCGCCGGACCTACGCGCGTCGGGCGCGCTCGATCTCATCGGGGGTGTAGCGGAACGCCCGGAAGATCCAGTTGTTGAGGCCGGGTGCTCCGGGCTCCTGGGAGAAGTAGGGGCTCACGTACTCCCACACGACGTCGCCCTCGCGCGTCACCTCGAAGATCCGGCCGTGGCAGCCTTCGCAGATCAGCGTGTTTCCGTTCGGGAGCCGCTGCGCGCCCGAGATGTAGGGGCTGAAGAACTCGAAGAGCGACTGATCGGTGTACTGCCACACGATGGCGCTCGTGCGCGGGTCCACCTCGATCACGCGCGAGAACGTCGCCGGATGATCGCGACGGTGAGTCCCGTTGTCGAAGATAAGGAGATTGCCGCCGGGCAGCGGGCGCGGATCGTGCTGCTGGGCGAGCGGCGGGCTGCCCAGCGTCCAGATGATCTTGCCGGTGACGCGCTCGATCATGACGACCGTCGAGATGTTGCGGAAGCTGACCACGATGTTTCCGTCGGCCGTCTCGGCGACGGTGTTGCCGTGGGTCCACTCCGCGCGGCGGTCCTGCGGCGTGACGGGATAGGCCTCGGGATCGAGATGCTCCCAGCTCCGCCACTCCCACACGACCTCGCCCCTGGTCGTCGTTTCCAATAAATAGTCGGCGTAGATCACGTCGCCGTCGACCTCGGTGCCCGGCAGGCCGCCGCGGACCCGCGCGGCCACCGCGGGGGGCAGCGGGCGCAGACACAACAGGAGCACGTTCCCGTTGCGGAGCCGCCGGGCGTCGTGATGGTGGTCCGGATGCTTCACTTCCCAGACGACGCGCCCGTGCCAGTCCACCTCGAGCACCGCGCCGCCCTTGAAGCGCGGCCACGCCTCGAACCGCGCCAGGTCTTGAGGCACTTTGCCGCCGTAGAAGAGGTGCCCGTTGTCGAGCACGTATCCGTAGAGGCCGGGCCGGTACGGCATGCGCCACGTGTGGGCGACCTCGCCCGCCGTGTCCAGCAGGTACACGGTGCCGTCACCCAGCATCGGCGCGAAGAGCGTGTAGCCCGCCTCGGCGCGCGCCGGATCGTGGGCGATGAGCCCGGTCCGCGAACGCCTGACCTTCTGCGGGTCGACGGGCGTCATGCCGCGGCGGGCGCTAGAAGCTCAGGCGGACCGGCGCGCGCGAGCAGCGGCGCGCCGATCGAGATGACGCCCTTGCTTGTCCGGCCGGCGGAGTACCGGATCATTTGCCGCGCAACGCGAACTTCAGGGGGACTTCGACCCAGCTCTCGACCGCTTTGCGCCCCTCGCGCGCCGGCGAAAACCGCCAGCGCGTGACCGCTTCGACCGCCGCGTCGTCGAGGGTCCGGGCGCCCGACGAGGTCCGGACCGCGATCTCGACAGCGCGGCCGTTCACGCCGACGAGCACGCCCAGGACGACCACGCCCTCGAGGCCCTGCTCGCGGGCGGCCGTCGGGTAGGACGGTAGCGGCGTCTCCCGGTACGCGGCGGGCACGAACGGCTGGGACGTCGGTAATGCCGGCGCCTTGATTTCGATCGGTGAGAGTTGAATCACGTCACCGGGCTGGGCGCCCGGCGCGTCCGCCGCGATGCCAAGCAGAAGGAGCACGAGGAAGATCGTCAACAGGACCCTCGTCGGGCGAGCATCCTACACAGGCCGCCGACGCTTGACAAGGTCCGGCGGCCGGACGTATCGTCCGGCCGCGACGTAACATCCGCGCGGAGCGGAGCGTTTCGACCCGATCCCTCAAAGAGGAGGCCCCAATGCGCATCACTCTGACCTCGACCTCCGTCGTGGTCCTTCTGGCCGCTGTCCTCGCGCTCGCCCCGCTTGTGCAGGCTCAGACGCCGCCGCCGACCTGGAAGCAGGGCCAGCCCGCGTCGATGGCGGATTCGACGCTGGCGCCCATTGCGCAGCCGCCGGCGCCCAAGGCGCCCGGCGAGATCCCGGTCGACAAGATCAAGGTCCCGCCCGGCTTCAAGGTCTCGCTGTGGGCCCACGGAATCAACAACGCGCGGATGATGACCTGGGGCGACAAGGGGACGCTGTTCGTGTCGAGCCGCGTCGCCGGCAACGTCTACGCCATCCTGGACAAGGGCGCCACACGCGAGGTGAACGTGATCGCCAAGGGCCTCAACCTGCCCAACGGTGTGGCGTTC
Source organism: Candidatus Rokuibacteriota bacterium (assembly GCA_003220435.1). Taxonomy (GTDB): domain Bacteria; phylum Methylomirabilota; class Methylomirabilia; order Rokubacteriales; family CSP1-6; genus AR31. The sequence continues at coordinate 28,644 of QHSL01000090.1, forward strand.
AAGAACGGCACGCTCTACATCGCCGAGATCCATCGGATCACCAAGATGGTAGGGATCGAGGACAAGCTCGACAGTCCGCCGGCGATGGAGGTCGTCTATGACATCCTGCCGCGCGACCTGCCGCACGGCTGGAAGTACCTGGCCTTCGGCCCGGACGGCAAGCTCTACTTCAACATCGGCGCGCCGTGCAACATCTGCATCCCGCCGGACACGCACGCCAACATCTCGCGCATCAATCCCGACGGCACGGGCTTCGAGTATTGGGCGTACGGCGTTCGCAACAGCGTGGGCTTCGACTGGCACCCGGTGACGAAGGAGCTCTACTTCACTACCCACGGCCGCGACTGGCTCGGCGACGATGTACCGAGCGATCGTTTCGATACCGCGCCGCGGAAGGGGCTGCACTTCGGCTTCCCCTACTGCCACCAGGGGGACATCCTCGACCCCGAGCACGGCAAGGGACGCAGCTGCGCCGAGTTCGCGCCGCCGCTCATCAAGACGGGGCCGCACGTTGCCGGCAACGGCGTGCAGTTCTACACCGGCTCGATGTTCCCGGCCGAGTATCAGAACCGCGCGTTCCTGGCGCAGCGGGGTTCCTGGAACCGGTCGCAGAAGGTCGGATTCCGGGTGATGATGGTCACGCTCCGGACCGGTGACGTGCCCAAGTACGAGGTGTTCGCCGAGGGTTGGAAGCAGGGCGAGGACATCTGGGGCCGGCCGGTCTACACGCAGATAATGAAGGACGGCTCGCTCCTGATCGCCGACGACTACGCGGGCGCGATCTACCGCGTCACCTACCAGCGCTGAGACGCCTCTTCGCATTCGCCGGCGCCTCGGTCGTCGCCGCCGTTCTGGCGGCAACGGCCGGGACGCCGGCGCGCGCGGCCGATCTCGAAGCCGGCCGGCGCAAGGCCGAGCCGTGCAAGAGCTGCCACGGCGCCGACGGCAACGCGACCATCCCCGGGACGCCGTCGATCGCTGGCCAGCCGTCGATCTTCACCCACTGGCAGCTCATCAAGTTCCGCGACGGGCGCCGCAAGGATCCTCAGATGTCCCCCTTCGCGGCCAACTTGAGCGACTCCGACATGGCGGACCTGGCGGCTTACTACGCGGCGCAGCGGCCACTGCTGCGTCCGGCCGCCACCGATCCTGCGAAGGTGGCCGCCGGCCGGGAGCTCGCCCGGCAGCATCTCTGCGTGTCCTGCCATCGCCCCGGCCTCACCGGCCACGAACAGGTGCCGCGTCTGGCGGGCCAGGACCTGACCTATCTGGTCAAGCTGCTCCGGGGCTTCAAGGCTCAGACTGCGGGTGACCTCGACGGCACGATGACGACCGCGGCCCAGCCCTTGAGCGAGGCGGACATCGAGAACCTCTCGCATTTCATGGCGACTCTGCCCCCGGCGCCATAGCGGCAATTGGCTTCCCGCCGCGGCCCTCAATGGCTCTTCCCCACGACGCCGACACCGTGTACACAAGGGGCATGAAAGTCGAACACCCGAGCGTCTGCCCTCTCGATTGCCCTGACACCTGCAGCCTGACCGTTACCGTCGAGGACGAGCGGATCGTCTCGATCCGGGGCTCACGGGCGAACCCGTACACGGCGGGCGTTCTGTGCGCGAAGGTTCCGGAGGCGTATCCCGGCTTCGTGCACGGTGAGGGGCGGCTGAAGACGCCGCTCCGCCGCGTGGGCGCGAAAGGCGAGGGGCGCTTCGAGCGTATCTCGTGGGCGCAGGCGCTCGACATCGTCCACGAGCGCTTCACCGACGTCATGGCCGCGCACGGCCCGCAGGCGATCCTGCCGCTCAACTACGCCGGGCCGCACGGGATGCTGGCCGGCGGCTCGATGGATCTGCGCTTCTTCCACCGGCTCGGCGCGAGCCTGCTCGACCGCCGGCCGCTCTGCGGCGGCATCCGCACCGAGGCCTGGGTCGGGACATTCGGCCCGGTGCCCGGGATCAAGCCGGAGCAGGCCGAGCACGCGAGGCTGATCATCGCGTGGGGCAGCAACGTGACCTGGTCGAACCTCCACTTCGTGCCGATCATCAACCGCGCGCGGCGCGCCGGCGCCAAGCTGGTCATCGTCGACACGCGGCGCACGAAGATCGCCGAGCAGGCCGACCTCCACATCGCGCTGCGTCCCGGCACGGACGTGGTGCTGGCCTGGGCGATGGCCGCCGAGCTCGAGCGGCAGGGCGGGCTCGACCGGGCGTTCATCGAGCGCCACGTGCAGGGCTTCGACGAGTACATGGCGCTCGCGCGCCGCTTCACACCGGCCGACGCCGCGCGGATTTGCGGCGTCGACGAGCGCGACGTGCGGGAGCTCGCCGACTGGTACCGCACGCTCTCGCCGGCGGTGATCACCGTCGGCAACGGGCTCGAGCGCAACCGCAACGGCGGCAGCGGTATCCGCGCGGTCTTCGCGCTGCCCGCCCTCGCCGGGAAGTTCGGCGTGGTCGGCGGCGGCCTCATCAACGGCGCCTCGTTCGCGTTCCCCAAGACGCCGCAGCGCCTGGCGCGCCCCGACTTCGTTCCCAAGGGAACGCGCACGCTCAACATCATCGACGTCGGCCGGCATCTCACCGACGGGGCGCTGGCGCCGCCGCTCAAGGCGCTGTTCATCTACAACCACAACCCGCTGGTCGTGCATCCCGATCAGAACCGGCTGCGCCGCGGCCTGGCGCGCGAGGACCTCTTCGTGGTCGGCGCCGACGTCGTGATGACCGACAGCCTCGCGTACGCGGACGTCGTGCTGCCGGCGTGCAGCCACTTCGAGCACCCGGATCTGTTCGCGGCGTACGGCACCCACTGGCTCCAGCGGGCCGCGCCGGTCATTCCGCCGCAGGGCGAGGCGCTGCCCAACACCGAGATCTTCCGCCGCCTCGCGGCGCGCTTCGGCTTCACCGACCCCGCATTCCGCGCGAGCGACGCCGAGCTGATGGACGACGCGCTCGATGGCGGCGACGTTCGGATGGGCGGCAAGCGGCCGAGCGCGATCCCGCTCGACCACGCGACGCCCATGATGGTGGGCGGCGAGGACGCGATGCTGTTTCAGAACGTCTTCCCGAAGACCGCGTCGGGCAAGGTCGAGCTGGCGTCGTCGTACCTCGAAGGTAAATACGGCGCGCGGCTGCCGCGCTGGAAGGAGCTGAGGTCCTCCTATCCCCTGACGCTGATCTCGCCCGCCTCCGACCAGCGCATCACCTCGACCTTCGGCGGGCTGCACGTGGGCGACGGGCCGCCGCCGCTCGAGATGCACCCCGCCGACGCCCGCGCGCGGGGCCTGCGCGACGGCGCGCGGGTGAGGGTGTGGAACGATCTCGGAGAGGTCCGGCTGCCGCTGCGCATCACCCAGGTGATCCCGCGCGGCGTCGTCTGCTCGCTCAAGGGCGCGTGGATGGCGACGACCGACAACGGCCAGACCGTCTCCGCGCTGTGCCCGGCCGATCACGCCGACATCTCCGAGGGCGCGTGCTACAACGACGCGCGCGTCGAGGTGGCCGCGCTCTAGTAGTGCGCGCTGCAAGCCGTCGCGGGGCTGGGGCCCCGCCGGCCGAGGCGCGCCTATGAAAAGGAGAGGACATGACGCCACCGGTCGATCCCAACGCCGTGCTGATGACCGGCGAGAACTCGTTCATCCGCCTGAGCCACGACGGCGGCAAGACCCAGTCGGACCGCTTCAGCCACTGGCGCGTGCTCTGGTGTCCAAGCGGCGCCGGCCACGTGCTGTTCGCCCAGAGCGAGCTCAGCTCCGGCCAGGCGCGCGTCTACAGCGACAATCCCGCGGTGGCGCGGTGGCTCCAGCGCACGATCGAGACGCTGCTGTTCCCCGCGTTCGCCGACACGAACCTGCCGGTGATCGCCGCCGAGTTCGGCCGCGCCGGTGACCCACGCTCTACCGCGGTGGAAACGGTCGTCTCGGGCGCCGATCGGATCCGGCTCACCTGGTTCGATTGCATCGAGCCGTTCGTGCTCCACGCCCCGCCCGGCTTCAACCAGCGGCCGATCGGCGTGTTCAGCACGTTCTTCCCGGCGCGCTCGGCGCAGGTCGAGTGGAACGGCCGCTTCGCGACCGGCCAGCCGTGGGCGGAAGTGCGCGGCGACCGTCAGGCCTCCAGCGCCTGCCTGGCGTGGTCGGAGACGTGGGTGAAGCCGCGAGGGTAGGGGACCTCCAGGGCCCGCCCTGGTGACGTCGTCAAGAGAGTCGACGGCCGATTGGCGGGACGTGCCTCATTTCGGGTCGCGCCCGGGGGGACGGCGTTCGCTCGTCAGGCCGAGCGCCTACGCGTTCCTTCAACAGCGTGACGGTCGCCTGGCGGTCGTGCGAGCGATCGACGGAATCTTTCTCCCGGGCGGCGGAATCGACGACGGTGAAACGCCCGAGGAGGCGGTCGCGCGGGAAGCGCTCGAGGAGTGTGGCCTGGTGGTTCGTGTCGGTGCGTGCGTGAGCCGGGCCGTGCAATTCGTCGTGACGGCTGACGGCATCACCGTGGAGAAGCGATGCGCCTTCTTCGCCGCCCGGATCGAGCGCGCCAATCGCGCCGGAATGCTGCCGGGACACGAAACGCTGTGGCTCGGCCCGGCGAGCGCCGCTCTCGCCCTCAAACACGAGAGCCAGATGTGGGCGGTGCGGGACTGGATGAAAATACGCCGGGCGCCTCGGCGGGGCGGGCTATCGTAGGTGAATGGCGCCCGCGAGCCGGATTCGGATCATCGCGTGCCCGCCCGGCGAAGCGCCGCTCGCGGTGCGCCTGGCGTGGGTCGGCCTCGAGCTTCCCGTCACGCCCACCAGTCGCAAGCTCGCGATGACTTCCGGCGTCTTCTCCGGCCCACGCGGCGTGTGGCAGGCCCTCGGCGCCTTGGTGCTCGGCCGCTACGGCGTGCGGACCGGTTACGCCGTGATCGCGCGGGACGCGGTCAATCTACTCCAGGCCAGAGACCCGCTCGCCGCCGCGTGGTGGCGCGAGCACTGCGGGCACCTGCTCGACGGCAAGCGCTTGTTCCTCTTCCCGACCGCGAGCTGCGAAGAGCGCCCCTGACGCCTACTTGTCGGCGGTGCGGATCGCCGCCGGGCCTCCCTTGACCGCGAGGCGCACCCCGGTGTCCCGCAGCGTGCCCCCGTCCAGGCTGAATATCTGAATCTCCTTCTCCACCATGTTCCCGACGAAAATGTACTTGCCGTCCGGGGAAAAGGCCGCGCCCTGCGACCAGTGGCCGATGGGGGCCTCGGCCATGCGCGAGAGGTCCATGCCGCTCAGGCGGAGGAGCACGAGCTTGCCGGCGTCGTTGAAGAACGGCGAGTCCTTCGGCTTGTTGCTACCGTTCATGACGACCACCGCGACGACCGAGCCGTCGGGCGAGAGCTTGATGCCTTCGGGCGTCTGGCCGACCGTGATGGTGCTCACGACACGCGGTGGCTTCGCCCTGAGGTCGATGAGGCTCACGGTGTCGGCGTCGCCGCCGCCCCGACCGATGTTGGCGACGGCCGCGAACGCGCCGTTAGACGCGATGTCGATCCCGTAAGGCCGGAGGCCGGCGGAGATGTCGCGCTTGGTGTATTCCACCTTCGTCCCGTCGATCGAGAGCACGGAAATGCGATCATCGCCGTCGCGCGTGACGAGCGCCAGCTTGCCGTCGGGCGAGATCGCGGCGTGGCTCGTGCCTGATTTTTCGTCTGCGACGGTCACCTTGCCGGTGGGCGTTACCGTTTTGCCCTGGATCGTGAAGATCGACACCGTGCCCTCGGCGCGGTTCGCCACGAGCGCGAGCGTGCCCTGACGGTTGATCGAGACGCCGGCCGGCGCCTTGCCGGTCTCGAGCGTGGCGATGATGCGCGGCGGATTCACCTTGAGATCGACCACCGACATCGTGTTGTTGGGAATCCGCTTGGTCGGATCGGCCGGATCGAGCTTCTCGTTGGCCGTGACGAGCGCCAGCGACTCGTCGGGTGCCACCGCGACGCTGAACGGCGGCCCGACCACGCTGCCGGGCACCTCGAGCTCGGCAACCACCTTCGGCGGCCACGCCTTGATGTCGATGACCGTCAGCGTGTCGGCCGGTGGGCTCTTCACCACCGTCGCGGCGCCGTTCACGAGCGTGACCTTGTTGTCGTTGGTCGACAGGAGCAGCTGACCCTGTGCCACCACTGGGACGAGCGCGAGCGCCCCGAGCAGGACGACGACGATGGTGAGCCGCAGCGGGTTCATAGAGCCTCCTGAGGTTTCTGGAATGCGGCGCCTAGAAGATCAGGTTCCATCGGCGCACGCAAGGTACACTGCTGCGCATGACTCTCGACCATCCGTGGACCACTGCGCCCGCCCCGGCCGACGTCGTGACCCTCGCCCCCGGCATCGGCTGGCTGCGCATGCCGCTGCCGTTCCAGCTCAACCACATCAACCTGTGGCTTCTCGACGACGGCGCCGGCTGGACCATCGTGGACACGGGCGTGGGCCTCGACGACACCCGCGCGGCGTGGGAACGACTGTTCGCCATGCACCTCGGCGGCCGCCCGGTGACGCGCGTCCTCGTCACGCACTTCCATCCCGACCACATCGGCAACGCCAGCTGGCTCGCGACGCGCTGGCAGACCGAGGTGTGGTGCACCCAGGCCGAGTGGCTTTACGCGCAGCTCGCCTGGCGCAGCCGCGGCGGGGCCGACGGCGTGTCGCGCCAGGCCCACTATCGGCGCCACGGCTGCGGCGCCGACGCGTTGGCTCAACTTGAGCGGAGGGGTAATCACTATCCCGGGCTCGTGCCCGAGGTGCCGGCCGCGTTCCATCGCATTCGCGAAGGCGACGTGCTGACGATCGGCGGACGCACGTTCGAGGTGTTCACGGTGGGCGGCCACGCGCCCGAGCACGCGTGCCTGTGGGACCGCGCCGGCGGCGTCCTGATCTCCGGCGATCAGGTGCTCCCCAAGATCACGACCAATGTCTCCATCTCGCCCGAGCAGCCAACCGCGAATCCGCTCCGGCTCTACCTCGACTCGCTCCGCCGCTTCGAGCCGATGGCGCCGGACACGCTGGTGCTCCCGTCGCATGGGCTGCCGTTCCGCGGCCTCCACGCGAGGCTGGGGCAGCTGCGCGACCATCACGCGGCGCGCCTGGGTGAAGCGCTCGACGCGCTCGTGGAGCCGCGCAGCGCCGCGGAGCTGGTGCCGGTGCTGTTTCGGCGCGAGCTCGACAGCCACCAGCTGACCTTTGCGCTGGGCGAGGCGCTGTCGCACCTGCGTTATCTCGAGGATGAAGGACGGGCGGTGCGCGCCGTCGATTCTGACGGCGTGCACCGGTTCAGCAAGGCCTGACCCCACTGGCGGACCGCCGTGCAGCCCGCGGCCGGGCGTCGGGACGAGCCCGCCGGCCAGGGCGTTTCCGATCGTACGCATTGACGACCGCGTGAGGTCGTAGCTAGCATCGAACCGTGGCCACCTATCCGATCCGCAATCGGCATTGGACCCGCAAGGAGTACGACCAGCTGATCAAGATCGGGTTCTTCTACGAGGACGAGCCTATCGAGTTACTCGGGGGACAACTCATCGTTGCCGAGCCGAAGGGGAGCCCGCATTCCACTGCCATCGCTCTGACCGTTGAAGCGCTGCGCGTGGCCTTCGGCCCTGGGTGGCTCGTCCGGGTCCAGGACCCGGTGGCGCTCGACGACGAGTCCGAGCCGGAGCCGGATGTCGTGGTGGTGCCTGGCCGACCGCGAGACTATCTTTCCGAGCACCCCGCGCGCCCGGCTGTCCTTGTCGAGATCGCCGAGTCGAGCCTTGCTTTCGACCGCGGCCACAAGGGCAGCCTGTACGCGCGTGCCGGCGTCGCCGACTACTGGATTGTGAATCTGGTGGACGAAGTGCTCGAGGTCTACCGCCAGCCCGCGCTGGATCGGTCGGCGGAGTTCGGTTGGCGCTACCTCGACGTCCAGGCTCTTCGCCCGGGCGCCACCGTCTCGCCGCTCGCGCGGCCCGATGTCACCGTCGCCGTGGCCGATCTCTTGCCGTAGCCCGCATCGCCACGCCGGTCGTACGCTACTCGTACCCTAACGCGCGGTCGCGCTCTGCAAGGGTGGAGTCACGCCGCGCCGCCAGGCCGTAGCCGCCGGCCCCCGGCGTCCTCACCAGCACCACGTCACCGCGCTTGAGCACATGCTGGCGGCGGTTGTCGATCGAGACGCCGTTGATCTGCACGTCGCCCAGCCCGCCGTCGGCGCCGCCGGCAAAGCCCGGCGCCGGGAACTTCGTGCGCTCGGCCATGAACGAGGCGATGATCGGCGCGTCGGACTCGCACTCGAACTCGATCTCTTGACCGAGTCCGCCGCGAAACCGACCCGCGCCGCCCGACCCCGGCCGTAGTCGCTTGTGACGGAAGAAGAACGGGCTGTTGCGCTCGGCCACCTCGACCGGCGTGGAGGAGATATTGCTCGGCCACGAGAGCACGCTCTCGCCGTCCTTGGACGGGGTGGCGCCCATGCCACCATTGAAGAAGAAAATGTTGGTGTAGGGCTTGCCGTCGCCGCGGAGCCCCGTCTGCTGCACCGCCCAGAGCGGTGAGCCGGCGCCGGCCATGACGCGGTCCGGGATCACCTGGTGGAGCGCCCCGAACAGCAGCACCGGGACGTAGTGGCCGGTGACCGCACGGCTCACCACGGCCGCCGGGAAGCGCGGGTTCAGGATGCATCCCTCCGGTGCCTTGACCGTGAGCGGACGGTACATGCCCTCGTTGTTGGACAGGCCGGGCAGGAGCGCGCACTTGAGCGCGTACGCGGACATCGCATAGGTGTAGGCGAGCACGCAGTTGATCGCGCGCGGCTGCTGGGGCGAGGTGCCGGTGAAGTCGGCGGTGATCTCGTCGCCGGCGATCGTGAGCGCCACCCGGTAGTCGAGCGGCTCGTCCACGCCGTCCGTTCGCATCGCGTAGCGGTACGTCCCGTCGGGCACCTGGCGAATGGCTGCGCGCATCGCGCCCTCGGCGCGCGCGAACAGCTCGTCGCCGAGCTCCACCAGCGAATCGAGGCGCCCGTCGTCCAGCAACGCGAGCAGCCGCTTCTCCATGAGCTCGTTGGCGCCGACCTGCGCCCAGATGTCGCCCACGGTCTGGTCGGGGGTGCGCACGTTGGCGCGGATCACCTCGATCAGCGTCGCGTCGGTGCGTCCCTCGCGCACGAGCTTCATCAGCGGAATGTGCAGCCCCTCCTCGAACACCTCGCGCGCCTCGATGGCCCGCAGCCGCCCGCCGATGTCCGGCATGTGCGAGGTCGTGGCCGAGAAGGCCACCAGGCGCCCGGCGCGGAAGATCGGCTTGAGCACGCTGACGTCGCTCATGTGGCCCGTGCCCATCCACGCGTCGTTGGTGATGAGGACGTCGCCGGGGCGCATCGCGTCGGCGCCCATCGCGCGCAGGAAGTGGCGCACGGTGGCGGGCAGGGTGCCGATGAACGAGGGGATGCTGCCGGTGTTCTGGGCCAGCGAATAGCCGCGCGCGTCGGTCAGCATACAGGCGAAGTCGTTCGCCTCGTTCGAGAGCGTCGAGAACGACGTACGGACGATCGCCTTCGCCGCCTCGTCCACGATCGAGATCAGCCGCGTCCAGAACACCTCGAGCGAGACCGCGTCGAACCGCGTCGTCATGCCGTCTCCTTCACGCGCGCGTAGCACCAGGAGTCGCGCGGCAAGGCGCTGACATTGGGATGAAACGACCAGCCCCGCAGCCGCCCCTCGCGTTCCATGCCGGCTTTCTCGAGCACACGCGCGGAGGCGCCGTTGTCGACGTCGCATACGGCCCACACACGATGGATCTCGGGCTGTCCCAGCGCCCAGGCGATCACCGCCCGCACCGCCTCGGTCATGATGCCGCGCCCCCAGTGCTCGCGGCCCAGCGCGTAGCCCAGCTCGACGCGATGGCCCTGAGGTCGGGCGTCGATCACGCCGAGGAGACGATCGTCCTCGCGCCGTGTGATGAGCCACGTGTACGGCCCCTCGGCGGCCCAGTTCGCGACGCAGCGCCGGAGGAAGTCGCGCGACTGCGCGACGTGTTGGTGCGGCCGGAAGCTGAGGTAGCGTGTCACCTCGGGATCGCGCGCGTAGGTGGCGAAGACCTCCTCGGCGTCCTCCAGGTCGGGGGCCCGCAGGCGAAGGTGCTCAGTCTCGAGGATTGGCGGCGGCTTCATGGAGACAGCGTTACGACCAGGTTCCCGGTCGGCGCCACCCGGAACGTGGCGCCAGGATCGACCACGAGCGTCGAGCCCTCTTCCTCGATCACCGCCGGTCCGGCGAAGGTATCGCCGACGGCGAGGCGCACGCGGTCGAACACGGTCGTCTCGACGAACCCACCCGCGTTGGGGAAATAGGCCGGCCGCCGGCCCTTGACCGCGGTCCCGGCCTCGCCGCGCGCGCGTGCCTGTAACACGACCTCGCTGCCGGCGACCGGCGCGCGCACGGCCACCCGGACGTTGATGAACTCCACTGGCACGTCGGGCGGCGTGAGGGAGAACTTCTCACGGTATGCGCTCTCGAACGCCGCCGTCAGCGCCCGGCGCGTCGCGTTTCCGTCGCGGCCGTCGTAGGGTCCGTCGGGCAGCGCCACCACGAGATCGAAGCCCTGGCCCAGGAACCGTCCGTCGGCGAGCCGTTGAAACCTCGCGGTCTCCAGCTTGAGACCGGTGTCGGCCATGACGGCGCGCGCTTCGTCTTCGAGCGCGCGAAACGCGGACTCGAGCGCCGCCGGGTCACCGCGATCGAGCCTGACCCCGACGGTGGCGACGCGGTCCACGCGCGCCGGCGCCACCAGCAGACCCAGCGCGGAGGCGACGCCGGCCGACGGCGGGCAGATCACCTCGCGCACGCCGAGCTTTCGGGCGACGTGGCAGGCGTGGACGGGCCCGGCGCCGCCGGTGCACAGCAGCGCCGCGTCGCGCGGGTCGCGGCCGCGCTCGGCGACGTGCACCCGGGCGGCGCTGGCCATGGACTCGTTGACGACGTCGTGGATGCCCCACGCCACGTCGATGAGCGGCAGCTTGACCTTGTCCGCGAGCCGGGCTATCGCGGCTTTCGCCGCCGCGACGTCGATCGCGATGGTGCCGCCCGCGAAGTACTCCGGGTTCAAGTAGCCGAGCAGCAAATCGGCGTCGGTGACGGTCGGCTCCGAGCCGCCGAGGCCGTAGCACGCCGGGCCCGGCAGCGAGCCGGCGCTGCGCGGGCCGACTTTCAGGAGCCCGATCTCGTCGAGCTGCGCGATGGACCCGCCGCCGGCGCCGATCTCGATCAGCTCAATGGTCGAGATGCGCATGGGCAGGCCGCTGCCCTCGATGAACCGCTTCTGGCGAGCGGCCTCGAAGCTGTAGGCCGTGAGCGGCTCGCCGCCGACGACCAACGAGAGCTTGGCGGTGGTGCCGCCCATGTCGAAGGCGAGCAGCTCGCCGCCGCGGTCCTCGATTTCTAGGCGCGCCTCGGCCGGCGCGGCCCCAGCCCCGCGACGGCCTGCGGCGCGCACATCGCGCCCGAAGAACGCGGCGGCGATGGCACACGCCGCGGGCCCCGACTCGAGCATTTGCACGGGCGTCCGCTGCGCCTCGGCCACGTGGGTCAGGCCGCCGCTCGAGAGCATCAGCAGCAGCGGCGCCGGGATCCGCCGCTCGGCGAGCTGGCGCGCCATGCGCCCGAGATATTGATGCGCCAGCGGCTTGATGTAGGCGTTCGCCACCGTGGTCGACGCGCGCTCGAACTCGCGGATCTCCGGAGCCACCTCGTGCGAGGCGCTCGTGTAGAGCTCCGGGTAGCGCTCGGTGATCAGGCGCAGGGCCTCGCTCTCATGGCGCGGATTCGCGTAGGCGTGCAGGAACACCACGGCGACCGAGCTCACGCCGCTCGCCACGAGCCGCTCGACGCAGTCGAGGAGCTCGGCGCGATCGAGAGCCTGGCGCACGCTCCCGTCGGCCTTCACGCGCTCGTCGACCTCGAGCCGCAGATTGCGCGGCACCAGGGGCTCGGGCTTGGCGATGTTGAGATCGTAGAGCTCGAACTTCCGCTCGCGGCCGATCTCGAGTGTGTCGGCGAACCCGGCGGTCGTGACGAGGCCGGTGACGGCGCCCTTGCGCTCGATCAGCGCGTTGGTGAACAGCGTGGTCGCGTGCACGACGCGGGTGAAGTGCCGCGGCTCGAGCCGCGCCTCGCCCAGCACCGCCACGGTGCCCTCGACCACCGCGCGCACCGGATCGTCGTGGGTCGTGAGCACCTTGCGGCTCCACTGGCGTCCGGTGTCGTGGTCGTAGACCACGATGTCGGTGAAGGTGCCGCCGATGTCGATGCCGAGCGCGTAGCTGGGCACGGCGGAGCTAGGCGCGTCCGGTGAGCCCGGCGAGAAGCCGGCGGAGATGCGGCGTGGACCGGAGCGCCTTGCGGAGTCGGCGCACCTCGTCGGCGTCAATGATCAGCGCCGAGCGTTGGAATCGCCCGCGCTTCGTGTACGCGCAGAAGCGGATCTCGTACGTGCCGATGGCCTGGCCGCTGGTGAACTTGAGCAGCTGGATCGTGGGACGATGGTACGGGGTCTCGATCTGCGCTTCCTCCTCGATGATCCCGCTGCCCCAGTGGAGCGAGAACGTCTTCATGCGCGCTGCCCTCCCCCAGAGCGACCCTATGCGGTGGGCGGACGTGCGTCAAGAGCAGGCGCCCTTACAGACGTTGACCCGGTGCCACCTTGGGCCTAAGGTGGGTGCCTATGCCGCTCTCGATGAAGCTCGAGAACCGGATCGCGCTCGTGACCGGTGGAGGATCGGGGCTGGGCCGCGCGATCTCGCTGCTGTTCGCCGAAGAGGGCGCGCACGTGGTCGTCAACGACGTGCGCCGCGAGGCGGCCGAAGCGACGGTGGCGCAGATGAAGGGCCCGGCGGGAGGGCGCGCGATCCAGGCGGACGTCGCCGACGTGGCTCAGGTGAAATCGATGTTCGCCGCGGTCGAGCGCGAGCTCGGCGGGCTCGACGTGCTCGTGAACAACGCGGGCATCGCCGCGGCCCCCGGGGACGATCGGCTGCGGATCGGCCAGAAGGCCGAGACGCGGCTGATGGAGATCATCAGCGGTCAGGACGCCCAGACCCATCTCGACGTCACCCAGAACCTCTCCGACGAATCGTGGCGACGGATGCTGGCCGTGCACCTCGACGGCACGTTCTTCTGCACGCGCGAGGCGCTCAAGCTGATGAGCCGGAAGAACCGCGGCGCGATCATCAACCTCTCGAGCGTCGCCGCCCTGATGGGGCTCGAGGTGGCGCCGCACTACAGCGCCGCGAAGGGCGCGATCCTCGCCTTTACGCGCGCAGTCGCTCGGGACGCCGCGTCGCGCGGGATCCGCGTGAACGCGATTTGCCCGGGCTACATCGACACGCCCATGACCGAGCCGATGTCGGCGCTGATCAAGAAGTCGGTGACCGCCCGAACGCCGCTCGGCCGCACCGGCACCCCGAACGAGGTCGCGGCGACCGCGCTCTTCCTCGCCTCGGACGACAGCTCGTTCTACACGGGGCAGTGGCTGTCGCCGAACGGGGGCCTCTTCATCGGCTGAGATGCCGGCGCTTCGTGAGCTCTCGGTCCGAGGTACGCCGATCCACATGCTCCAGGACGGGACGGGCTCTCCGCTCCTGTTCCTGCACGGCGCCGGCGGCGGCGGGCGCTGGCTCGATTTCCAGGCCCTCCTGGCCAAAGACTTCACCGTGTACTCCCCGAGCCATCCCGGCCACGGCGGCTCGCCGGCCGCGGAGTGGATCGAGCACATCTCGGACCTGGCGTTTCACTACCTCGATCTGCTCGACGCGCTCGGGCTCGCGCGCGCGCACCTGGTCGGCGCCTCGCTCGGCGGCTGGATCGCCGCCGAGATTGCCACGATGGCCTCGCATCGCCTCGCCTCGCTCGTGCTGATCGACCCGGTCGGGATCCGCATGGACGGCTGGATCTATCCGTTCCTGTTCGCGATGGACATCCCCGAGATCGTCACGACGGTCTTCCACAATCCGATGGCCGCGCTCGCCCTGGCGCCGCCCGATCAGTCGGCCGAGACGCTGGCGCTCCAGTACCGCCAGGGCACGGCGATCGCGCGGGTCGCCTGGAACCCGCACCTCTACGATCCGCTCCTGCGGCGCCGGCTCGGGCGCGTCACGGCGCCCACGCTCGTCTGCTGGGGCGCGCACGACAAGCTCGCGCCGCTGGCGCCGTGCGGCGAGACGTGGGCCAGGGAGGTCCCGGGCGCGCGGCTGCGCGTGTTCGCCGACTCCGGCCACGTGCCGCACCTGGAGGAGCCCGACGCGGTGGCGGCGGCGGTGAGAGAGTTCTGCCAGCTCCACGGAGGGCTCGCGTGAAGTTCTACTACTTCCACCTGATGCCGTACATCATCGACCACGACGCGCCCTCGTCGTGGGTGACGCTCTCGAACCGTCACTACGATCCGGCAGTCGGCCACAGGCTCTACAACCAGTACCTCGACCAGCTCGAAGAGGCCGAGCGCCTCGGCTGGGACGGGCTCTGCGTCAACGAGCACCACCAGAACTGCTACGGCACGATGCCGAGCCCCAACGTGATGGCGGCGATGCTCGTGCGCCGGACGTCCCGGGCGAAGATCGCGATCCTCGGCAACGGGCTGCCGCTGCGCGAGAACCCGCTGCGCATCGCCGAGGAGATCGCGATGCTCGACGTCACCTCGGGCGGCCGTATCATCTCGGGCTTCGTCCGCGGCATCAGCGCGGAGTATTTCTCGACCGCCGTCAACCCGACCCATTCGCGCGAGCGCTTCTACGAGGCCGCCGAGCTGATCTTGAGATCGTGGACGGAAGAGGGGCCGTTCCCGTTCGACGGCCGGTACTATCGCTACCCCTACGTGAACCCGTGGCCGCGGCCGCTCCAGAAGCCGCACCCGCCCGTCTGGTGCCCGTCGCAGGGCTCGAGCGAGACGGTGGAGTGGGCGGCCAAGCGGCGGTTCCCGTACCTGATGGTCTTCACGCCGATCAAGCGCATCGCCCAGATCTACGGCGAGTATCGCGAGGCGTGCGAGCGCAACGGCTACAAGGCCAGCCGCTATCAGCTCACCGTCAACGTGCCGATCGTGGTCGCCGAGAACGACGCCAAGGCGCGGGCGCTCGCCGAGAAGCACGTCATGTGGGTGTTCAACGTGGGGCTCCGCATGCACCCGCCCTTCTGGCGGCCGCCCGGCTACATGACGGAGGCCTCGCTCCGGCGCCTGCTCGCGAACCCGCCCAAGCCGCCCAGCGAGCTCGGCTTCGAGGAGGCGGACCGCGAGGGCTACCTGATCTACGGCAGCCCGGCGACGGTCCGCGACAAGCTGCGGGTCTTCTCCGACGAGCTGAAGGCCGGGATTCTCTGCTCGGGGATGACCGGCCCCAGCCACGAGCAGACGCTCGAGATGATGCAGCTCTTCGCTGAAGAGGTGATGCCGCACTTCCGCGACGACGCGCGCATCGACGAGACGGCCGGCGTCGGCCGGTAGACGCCCATTGACGCCGGCGGAGATCTCGCGACCCGTCTTCGCGACCTATTGCGGGAGACGCTCCGGGAGCCGGCTCTGGATTTCGCCGAGCGCCCGAGTCGCATCAGCGGCGGCTTCGACACCCGGATCTTCGCGTTTCGTCTGAGCGGCGCGCCGCCAGCCTTTGCTGGCTCGCTGATCCTCCGGCTGCTCGATCGCCACCACGATCCCGCGCGGGCCATGCGCGAGCGGGCCACGCAAAACGCGCTGGTCGAGCTCGGCTACCCGGCGCCGGGCGTCCTGTTCGCCGGCATCGACGCGGCGCCACTCGGCGGAGCCTTCCTGATCATGGAGCGGCTCGCCGGGAAACCGCTGCCAGAGGTCCGGCTGCTCGGCATGGCGCGGGTCGTCGCCGACCTTCAGGCGCGTCTTCACGATCTCGACGCGGACGCCTTCCTGCGAAGGCTGGCGCGCGACGACCTGGCGCCGCAGAGCTTCACCTTCGACGCGCATCTCGAGCAGCTCGCCAACCGCGTCGAGCGCTTCTCGCTCGCCGGGCTCGCGCCGGGCATCGAGTGGCTGCGTCAGCGTCAGCCGACTCCGGGCGGAAGGGGCGCCGTCTGCCACGGCGATTTTCACCCCTACAACATCCTGATGGCGGCGGATCGGGTCACCGGAGTGCTCGACTGGCCTCACGCGGTCGTCGCCGATCCCGAGTTCGACGTGGCCACGACGCTGGTCATCCTCAAGCTCGTGCCGATGGAGGTGTCGGATCTCTCGGCGCCGTTCCGTTGGCTGGCGAATGCCGCGCGCCCGCTGCTGGTCGCGGCCTATCTGCGCGGCTATCGACACCGCCGCGAGCTCGACCGTGGGAAGGTCGCGTACTACGAGGCGGCCGCGTGCATGAAGGTCCTCGTCAGAGCCGGAGAGCTCCGCCTGGCCCCCACCGCCGCGGGCGCACCGAACGCCCTCTTTGCGTCGACGTTCACGGAGCGGGCCCTCGGCCACTTCCGCGGGCTGACGGGGATCACGCCCGTCCTTCCGGCCGCGACCCCGTCAGTGGCCTAGGCTGGGCTGAACCTGAAGGGCCTCTCTGAGCAGCGCTTGCGCTTCCTCGGGCTTGCCGATCTGCGCGAGCTCGGCGCCGCGCCGCCGGAGGGCCTGGCCGAGGTTGGTCCGGAGGCGAGGAACATCGGGCGAGACCTGGAAGGCGCGGCGAAGGAGCGGGAGCGCTTCCTCGTATCGTCCCTGTTTGCCGTAGAGCTCTCCCAGATTCACCAGCGCCTCCCTGAGACGGGGATCTTGGCGGAGCGCCCCTTGATACTCCCTCTCGGCCTCATCGAGCCGCCCCTGTATCTGGAGCACGCCACCGAGGTTGTTGCGGGTCATCGCGCGCTCCCGAAGCGCGAGCGAGCGCCGGAACGCTTGCTCGGCGTCACCCGCCTGGCCCCGGGACGTGAGGGTCAGCGCCAGGTTGTTGAGGCAGATCGCGCACTGCGGATCCATCTCCACCGCCCAGCTCCACAACGTCTCCGAGTCCCGCCACCCGCCGGCCTGTATCCAGGTGGCGGAGCCGAGCCCGAGCAGGACCAGCCCCGCTCCCGCCAGACTGATTTGCCCGATGAGGGGGCGAAGCGTGCCGCGCGCGGCCGCCTGGAACACCCAGGCGAGGCCGGCTCCGGCCAGTACCGCGAAGCCCAGGCCGGACAGGTAGCTGTAGCGGTCATGGGCAAGCTGGTTGCCAGAGTGCAGCGGCCCGACCAGCGGCAGCAGCATGACGGCGGAGTACGCCCACGCGGCGAGCCCGGCCGGCCAGTAGCGTCGGAAGGCCAACAGGAACCCGGTGACCACCGCCAGGGCGATGATGGGGAGCAGGAAGCGCCACGCCAGCGGGTCGACGCGAGCGGGGAGCTCGTAGAGCGGCGACAATCCCGTCGGCCAGAGCCACTTCCACGGGTAGAACAGGATGCCATAGGCCGTCATGGCCAGTCTGGCCGCCGGCCCGTACTGCGCGTAGTCGGTGAACAAACCGCCCTTCTTGACGGCGATGATGGCGATGACGCTTCCGATCATCGAAACCGCGAAGTAGGGCAGCTTCTCCATGACGAGGTGTCGCCACCCCACGCCCACCACCCGCCGGAGCGGGTAGGCGTCGAGAATGAGCAGGGCCACCGGCAGCGGCGCCACCTGGGCCTTGCAGAGGAAGGCCGCTCCGAAGGCTGCGATCGAGGCCAGCCGCCAGCCGCGCCGGGCAGTCGCATCGAGCGATCCGAGGTAGGTCAGCACCGCCAGCAAGAAGAACAGGCCGCATAGCACGTCCCGGCGCTCGGTGACCCACGCCACGGACTCGACGCGGAGCGGATGGATGCCGAAGACGAGACCGGCGAACCCCGCGCTCCACAGCAGCGAGAGGCCTGTCGAGATGCCGGCGGCGATCAGGAGTCGGCGAGCCACGAAGTAGACGAGGACGGTGTTCGTCGCGTGCAGCAGCATGTTGCCCAGGTGGTACCCCCACGGGTTCATTCCACCGAGCGCATAGTTGAGGCCCAGCGACATCCAGGTGAGCGGGATGTAGTGGCCCATCAGCGTCGTGGTCCACATCCAGCGGAGCTGGGCCCAGCCGAGCCCCCGGAAGCTCGGGTTGCCGAGGAAGTTGATGTCGTCATCCCAGTTGAGGAACTGTCCCGCGAGCGCGGGCAGGAAGGCGACGAAGGCGACGACGAAGAGCAGGCAGGGGAGAGCGCGTTGCAGGATCTTCATCAGCGCGCCAGCTGTGGGCGCACCTTCTCGGCCAGCAGCTCGATGGTCTCGAGGATCGTCGGGAACGTCGAGTACGAAATCTCCAGCGCGACGTGACCGCAACCGAGCGCCTCGAACCCGCGCAGCTCCTCGGCGATCTGCGCCGGTGAGCCGTTGAGCGTGTGGCGTCCGCGGATGAGCCCCATGTCCACGGCGGCCTTGTGGACGCCGTCGATCAGGATCGGAATGCGAAGCGAGAAGAACGGCGACCCCTCGCGCCCGGCGTCCTTCCAGTAACGGCGAACCGTGTCGGCGCCCTGACGGAACGTCTCCTGGTTCATGCCGCTGGCGTGCCAGCCGTCGCCAAGCCGCGCGACCCGCCGGAACGCGCCGTCGCTGCTCCCGCCGACGTAGAGCGGTGGGCACGGCTTCTGCAGCGGCAGTGGCGAGAAGACGACGTCCTGCAGGCGGTGGCGCTTCGTGTGGATCTTGGGATGCTCCTGCGTCCATAACGTACGTAGCAGCTCGAGCGCCTCGTCGCTCCGGCTCGCGCGCTCCTTGAACGGCACGCCGAGCGCGTCGAACTCGCCCTCCAGCCAGCCGATCGCCGCGCCCACGATCAGTCGGCCGCCGGACAGGACGTCGACGCTGGCCAGCAGCTTCGCGACGGGGACCGGCGAGCGATAGGGAAGGATGACGACGCTCGTGCCCAGCGCGATCCGGCTCGTCACGCCGGCGAGCCACGGCAGCACGGCCAGCGGATCGAGCATGTGCTCGCGGTAGATGACGTTGGCCTGCTCCGGCACGATCACGTGATCGGTGACCCAGACCGAGTCGAGACCGCGGTCCTCGGCGCGGCGCACGACCTCGAGCATCCGTCCGATCTCGATCGGACGACCGTAGTGCGGCAAGCAGATGCCAACCTTCATGGCTGTCCTCCCTGTGCGAGCGTGACGATTTCCGTAGACGGCCGGCAGGGTATACTCGTTCGCGCCTCGCGGCAACATTCCACCCTTCGGAGGAGACGATGGCGAGCAACGCGTCGCGACGAGAGTTTCTCCTGATGTGCGCGGTAGCCTCGGGCGCGCCGCTGGCGAGCCTCGATCCCCGGCCGGCGGGCGCCGCCGACGTTCCCAAGAAGGGCGGCACGCTCCGGGTCGGCTTCTACATCGAGGCGGCGACCATGGACCCCCACCTGTCGGGGAGCAAGATCGACCGGCAGGTCTACCACAACATCTACGAGCCCCTCGTCACGCTCGACGTCAAGCTCGGCATCAAGCCCGGCCTGGCCGAGTCGTGGCAGCAGCCCGATGCGAAGACGCTGATCTTCAAGCTCCGCCGAGGCGTGAAGTTCCACGACGGGACCGACTTCAACGCCGAGGCCGCGCGCTTCAACTTCAACCGGATGAAGACCGAGCCGAAGTCCGTCCGCAAGGGCGAGGTCGCCAGCATCGACTCGGTCGACGTGGTCGACGCCTACACGATCAAGCTGAACCTCAAGCGGCCGGATGCGGCCCTGCTGGCCACGCTGACCGATCGCGCCGGCATGATGGTCTCGCCCAAGGTCGTGCAGGAGCGCGGCGCCGAGCTCGAGCGCAACGCCAAGGGCGCGGGCACCGGCCCGTTCGAGTTCGTCGAGTGGGTGAAGGACGATCACCTCCTGATCAAGCGCAACGAGAGCTACTGGAGCAAGCAGGGCGGCCCGTACCTGGACCGGGTGCGCTACCGCCCGATCCCGGACGACACCGTGAAGCTCCAGAGTCTCCAGACCGGCGAGATCGATGTGATGGACTACGTGCAGCCGCGCGACGTGGCGGCGGTCAAGGCGGACCGGAACGTGGTGGTGGTGGACGTGCCCTCGCTGGCCGATTTTGCCTACCAGCTGAACCACACGCGGACGCCGTTCAACACCAAGGCGCTGCGGCAGGCGGTGGCCTACGCGCTGGACCTGGAGCAGATCGTGAAGGGCGTGTGGCTCAACGTCGGCGTGCCGGCCAACGGTCCGATCCCGCCGACGAGCTGGGCGTATGACCGGTCGATCGCGCCGATCAGGCGCGACCTGGCGCGGTCGAAGGCCAAGCTGGGCGAGGGCGGGCAGCCCAACGGCTTCTCGTTCACGCTGACGACCAACAACATTCCGATCAACGTACAGGAGGCCGAGGTGATCCAGGCCCAGCTGCGCGAGGCCTCCATCTCGATGAAGATCAAGCTGGTCGACTCCGCCACGCTGCTCTCCGACGGCAACACCAGGAACTTCGAGATGATCAGCTACCAGTGGAGCGGCCGGCCGGATCCGGACGGCAACACCTACCAGTTCTACCGGACCACCCCGGGCTCGTCGCTCAACTGGTCCGGCATCTCGAATCCGCAGATCGACGCGCTGCTGGACCGGACCCGCGAGGTGTCCAACCAGGCCGAGCGCAAGAAGCTCTTCAGCGATCTGACGAAGATCCTCCAGGAAGAGCTGCCGATGGTGTTCATCGTCCATCCCATCGAGCCCAAGGCCTTCAGCCCGAAGGTCCGCGGCTACGAGCCGATCCCCGACGGGATGATGCGGTTCAGGGACGTGTGGCTCCAGTGAGGCGCGGCTGACCGACCCCCGCGCGTGATGGGCCGTCTCGTCCTGCGCCGACTCGGCGCCACCGTCCCGGTGCTGATCCTCGTCACGGCCGGGGTGTTCGCGCTGCTCCATCTCACGCCCGGCGATCCGATCGACGTGATGATGGCCGAGTCCGTCGACGCCACCGTGAAGGAGAATCTCCGGCGCGAGCTCGGGCTCGACCGACCCCTGTACGTCCAGTACGCGGCGTGGATGGGACGGCTGCTGCGGGGCGACCTCGGCCGCTCGATCCGCAACGGCGAGCCCGTCATCGAGAGCGTGAGCCGGCGCCTGCGTCCGAGCCTCGAGCTGGCGCTGCTCGCGATGACCGTCTCGCTGGTGATCGCCGTTCCCGTCGGGCTCCTCTGCGCGGTGCGCCGCAACACCCCGATCGACCGCGCCGGCGCGACGTTCGCGGTCTTCGGGATCTGCATGCCGAACTTTCTGCTGGCGCTGCTCCTGATCTTCTTCTTCGGCGTGACGCTGCGCTGGCTGCCGGTCTCCGGGTACACGGATCCGCTGGCCGAAGGGTGGAACGGCCTGCGCTCTTTGGTGCTGCCGGCCGTGACGCTGGGGCTCGCGCTGGCCGCAGTGGTGACGCGAACGCTGCGCTCGAGCGTGCTGGAGGCGCTCACCGAAGACTACGTACGCACCGCGCGCGCCAAGGGGCTCTCGGAGTGGCGGGTCATCCGGGCCCACGTTCTGAAAAACGCGCTGATCCCGGTCGTCACCGTGCTCGGGCTCCAGCTCGGGACGCTGATCGGCGGCGCCGTGATCACGGAATACGTCTTCGCGCTGCCCGGCGTGGGGCGATTGGTGGTCGACGCGGTCTTCGCGCGCGACTACCCGCTGGTGCAGGGCGTTGTGCTGCTGATCGCCGTCGGGTTCATCCTGAGCAACCTGGTCGTCGACGTGCTCTATGGCTGGATCGATCCCCGGATCCGATCTCGCTGAGCGGCCCGCGATGCACCGGGCCGAGGCGATCGCGCCGCCGCGAGACCGGCGGTGGGCCCTCCTGCGACGCGCCGCCCGCGCCCGGTTGGCGCCGTTCGGCGCGACGGTCGTGCTGCTGGCCGTGATGGTCGCGCTGGCGGCTCCGCTCCTGGCGCCCTACGATCCGCTCGCGCAGAACCTCGGCAACACCCTGGCGCGACCGGGCCGCGCCAATCTCCTGGGCACCGACAACGTGGGTCGCGACGTGCTCTCGCGCGTGATCTGGGGCACGCGGGTCTCCCTGGTGGCGGGCCTGGTGGCGGTCGCGATCGCAGTGGTCGTCGGGAGCCTGCTCGGGATCGTGGCCGGATACTGCGGCGGGCGCGTCGACGGGCTCGTGATGCGGCTGATGGACGCGGTCCTCTCGTTTCCTCCGCTGGTGCTCGCGCTGGCGCTGGGCGCGGTGCTCGGCGCCGGCCTCACCGGGGTGCTGATCGCGCTCGGCGTCGTCTACACGCCGACGTTCGCGCGGCTGATGCGCGGCCAGGTGCTCACGATCAGCGCGCGCGACTACGTCGAGGCGGCGCGTGCGCTGGGGGCGCCGGGCTGGCGCGTCGCCTGGCGCCACGTGGTGCCGAACGCCGCCAACCCGATCATCGTGCAGGCGTCGCTGAGCGTCGCGTTCGCGATCCTCGCCGAGGCCTCGCTGTCCTTCCTGGGTCTCGGCATCCAGCCCCCGCAGGCGTCCTGGGGCAGCATGATCAACGCGGGCCGCGGCTACCTGCAGCAGGCGCCCTGGATCGTCTTCGGGCCGGGCGCCGCCCTGTTCGTGACGGTGGTGGGATTGAACTTCGTGGGCGATGCGGTGCGCGACGCGCTCGATCCGCGGACGCGCGCGTGATCCCGCGTCGCTACCGTACCTGCGAGAGCACGAACGGCGCCACGCTCGGCGCCTCCGCGTGCTTCTCGACGCAGCGCCACGTCATCCGGGTCTTCGCGTAGCCGACGCGCGGCAGGACTTCCTGCGCGCTCAGCGTGATGCCCCAGAGGATCGTGCCGAGCGCGATGATGTGCGCGAGCCCCATCCGGCTTCGCCAGGACGCGCGCGCGCCCCACAGGCCCGCTACCGTGACGATCGTGACGGCGACCAGGTAGAGGATCAGCGGCTTCTCGCACGCGTGCGCGTACGGCCATTGAGTCAGCGCGGCGCCGCTCAGGAAGCCGAGCATCACCCGCGCCCAGACGCCGGCGGGGCGCAGGGGCGGTCGCGACCTCACGCGGGAGAACGGCTGCACGCCGGTGACGTGTTCGCGCTCCGCCACGTAGGAGCGGTCGAACGGCCTCAGCTTCTTCAAAAGCTGGTCAACGACTACGGCTTCCTGGCGGTCGTCCCTGCCTGTCCTGGCCAACTCGGCACCTCCGAACGCTGCGGTCCGATATGCGGCCGCCCGTCGCGGGCGTCAAGCCGTCAGAGACGCAAAGCGGTTGCCAATCGAGATGTGCGAGTTCTCGCGGCCTTCAACGGGGTCGGGGCCGAGCCCGGGCTGCCACAGTGGCACGCATCCGTCGCTCACGTGCCGCCGGGTTCGCAACCTCTCGCGCGCAGGGCTGGAGAGGTGGTCAGCGTCCGAGCAGCGCGAACAGCCGCGCGGGGGTGACCGGGACCTCGCGGATCACTACACCGAGGTCAGCGAGGGCGTCTTCCACGGCGTTCGCGATCGCCGCGGCGCCGGGAATAGCGCCGCTCTCGCCGACGCCTTTGATGCCGAGCGGATTGATCGTGGAGGGATGCTCGTCGAGTACCACCGGCAGGGGCGGGAGCTGGTCCGCCTTCGGGATCGCGTAGTCCATCAAGCTGCCCGTCAGCAGCTGGCCCGACGCGTCGTAGACCACCTCCTCCATGAGCCCGGCGCCAATGCCCTGCACGGCGCCGCCCTGAAGCTGGGCCTCGACGATCGTCGGATTGATCGCGCGTCCCGGGTCGTGAACGATCGAGTAGGCGAGCAGGCGGACCTGGCACGTCTCGACGTCCACCTCGACCGCGGCGGCGTGGGTGCCGAACGCCCAGGTGACGGTATCGGGATAGAAGTACGTGCACGCGTTCAGCCCCGGCTCGCCCGTCGGCTTGAGCGCCTTCGACTTCACGGCGGCGTGAGCGACGCGGCCGAGGCTCACCGCGCGGTCCGGCATCCCGACGACGTGGACGCGGCTCTGCTCGATGCGCACGTCTGCGGGCGCGCACTCGAGCATCTCGGCGGCGACCCGCGCGGCGCGCTCGCGCACCTCGCGCGCGGTCTGGGCCACGGCGGGGCCGGAGTTGGCCGCGACGCGGCTGCCGCCGGTGCCCATGCCGTACGGGAACTGCGCGGTATCGCCCGCGGAGACGATGACGTCCTCCCAGGCGGCCCCGAGCTCCGCGGCCGCGATCTGCGCGAGCGTCGTCGCGTGGCCCTGGCCCTGCCCGGTCACGCCGACGTAGACGTAGACCTTGCCGCTCGGGTCGACGCGCACCGTCGCGCCCTCGTAAGGGCCGAGCCCGGTGCCTTGCGCGTAGCAGGCGAGGCCCACGCCGATGCGGCGCGCGGAGGAGACCTGCGACTTCTGTCGCCGGCGCCACTCCTCGTAGGGCAAGAGCGCCAGCGCTCGCTCGAACGCGGCGGGGAAATCGCCGGGATCGTAGGAGACGGCGACGCCATCCTTGTACGTCAGGCCCGGCCGGTAGGGCATGTCGCCGGGCCGGATGAAGTTTCGCCGCCGCAGCTCGGCCGGGTCGAGCCCGAGCCGGCGCGCGCCGATGTCCATGAGGCGCTCCATCACGAACACGGCCTCGGGCCGGCCCGCCGCGCGATACGCGGCGTTCAGCGCCTTGGTGGTGACCACGCTGGTGCCCGTGTTCCGGTAGTGCGGGACCCGGTACGGCCCGGGCATGTGGTTGACGGTGTTCGCGGTGAGCCCGTCGCCCTGGATCGGGTATGCGCCCACGTCGGCCAGGAACGTCGCGTCGATTGCGATGATGGTCCCGTCGCGTGTGAACCCGATGCGCGCGTCGTGGTTCTGTTCTCGGTCTTGACCCATCGTCGCGAGGTTCTCTCGCCGGCTTTCGACCCATTTCACCGGTCGCCCGAGGCGCAGCGCCGCGGCCGCGACGAGGATCTCCTCGGGATAGATCGGGCCCTTCGGTCCGAACCCGCCGCCGACGTCGGGAACGACGACGCGAACGCTCTCGACCGGCAGCGTGAGCGCCGCGGCGACCGCGTCGCGCAGCGTGTACGGGCTCTGCGTGGACGACGAGACCACGAGCGCGCCGGACTCGCGGTCTCGGTACGCGAACGCGCCGCGCGTCTCGATCGGCGCCGCACTCAAGCGCGGGTGGCGGAGCTTCTCGTGGACGACGAGATGTGCGCCGGTCATCGCCGCCTCGGCGTCCCCGACCGCGCCCTTCGCGACGATCGCGATGTTGTCCGACCAGCCGTCGTGGAGCCGGGTCGCCGAGCCGAGCGCCGACTCGGCCGTCGCCAGTGCCGGCAGCCGCTGGTAGTCGACGGTCACTGCCTCGAGCCCGTCGGCGAGCGCGTACGGGCTCTCGGCCACCACGACGGCGACGGCCTCGCCGACGAAGCGGACGACCCCGCGCGCCAGCACCGGCTGACTCCACGGCCGGCCCTTCTGGCTGCCGCCGTACGCGGTCGGCATGTGCGGCGCGATCCCGTCGAGATCCGCCGCGCTCCAGGCGGCCACGACTCCGGGCGCCTTGCGTGCGCGGTCGAGCCCGACCTTGACGATGCGCGCGTGAGCTTCGGCGCTCCGCACGACGCCGAGATGCAGCAAGCCGTCGCGCGTGAGGTCGTCGACGAAGCGTCCGCCGCCGGAGAGTAGTCGCTGGTCTTCTTTGCGTCGCGGAGACGTCCCAATCATGTGGGGGAATCTACCACGGGCCGAGCGGTCGCCCTCGGCTAGAGTGTGGGTCGGGAGGGCTGCCATGGAGGCATACGCCGCGCGCGGGAAGCTTGTAAAGACCCTGCTGCTGGGAAACCTTCTCGGAGCGCTCCTGACCTGGTTCTACTTCACATTTATTGACTACTCGGCCACCGCCGGGCCGGCGCAAACGCTGGGACTCGACGTCCTCTATTTCATCGTCGGCTTCTCGCTGATCAGCGGCGTCGGTGTCGCCTGGGGCATCAGGTGGGCGCGGCCCCTGCGCGATCGCGGGACGGCCGCCGGCGTCGATCCGGCGGTCGTCCGCCGCCGCGCGATCCTGCTCCCGTTCGTCTACACCGCGATCACGCTCTGCGGATGGGTGCTGGCCGGGATCATCTGGGGCGTCCTCCAACCCATCCTGTTCGGGTTCTTCTCGCCGGCGCGGTCGCTGCGCGCGATGTTCGGCATCACGGGCATCGCGGGCACGGTGACGGCCGCGTTCATCTTCTTCTCCATCGAGCACCAGTGGCGCCGCGTGCTCCCCGCGTTCTTCCCCGCCGGCGACCTGAGCGCGGTGCCGGGCGTTCTCCGGCTGCGGGTCCGCACGCGGCTCCTCGTGATCTTCCTGATCCTGAGCGTCGTCCCGCTCTCGCTCCTGGGCGTGCTGTCCTACACGCGGGCCTCGGCGCTTCTCGGCGCGGCACCGGCCGTGGCGCCGAGGATCGTCGAGAACATGCTGATGTTCATCGTCTTCATCGTCGCCGTCGGTACGCTCACGGCAATCGGGCTCTCGGGCTTCGTCGCCAGCAGCGTCGCCGGGCCGCTGCACGGGCTTCAGGGCGCGATGCGGGCGGTGGAGCAGGGGCACCTCGACGCGAGCTGCGCGGTCGTGACCAACGATGAACTCGGCGCGGTGACGGAGGGCTTCAACCGGATGGTCCAGGGGCTCCGGGAGCGCGAGTTCCTGAAGGAGACGTTCGGCAAGTACGTCAGCCCCGAGATCCGCGACGAGATCCTGGCCGGCCGGATCTCGCTCGAGGGCCAGGCGCAGGAGGTCACGATCCTCTTCGCGGACCTGCGCGACTTCACGCCGTGGGTGGAGGGCACGGCGCCCCGCGAGGTGGTGCACGACCTCAACGCGTATTTCACGGAGATGGACGGCGCGATCCGGGAGCACCGCGGGCTCGTGGTCCAGTTCATCGGCGACGAGATCGAGGCCGTGTTCGGCGCGCCCGTGACATACGCCGCCCACGCCGAGATGGCCGTGCGCGCGGCGCTCGAGATGCGCGGGCGGCTGGCGGCGTGGAACGCCGAGCGCACCCGCGCCGGCAAGAGCCCGCTTCGCCACGGCATCGGCATCCACACCGGGCGTGTGCTCGCCGGCAACATCGGGAGCTCCGAGCGGCACGCGTACGCGCTCGTCGGCGATCCGGTCAACCTCGCGTCGCGGATCCAGGGACTCACGAAAGAATTTGGGTCCGACATTCTGGTCAGTGGAGATACTCGCCGACACCTCAACGGGGCCTTCCAACTGGAGGAGCTGCCGTTGGTGCGCGTCAAGGGGAAGTCGCTCGAGGTTTCGGTGTACCGGATCGCGTAGGGGCGGCGGCGGGCCGAGGCACCCGGAGCAGCTATGAGCGTAATCGGTCCTCCGAGAAGGTGTACGTCGTACCTACTGCGGACTGGCTGACTGCTTCACCAAAGGCGTTGGCCAGAGCGTGCAACGCACGCCAGCCGGTGCAATGCCCTGTGATGATGTGGCCGATGTTGAACGGCCTCAAGCCGTCCACCGTCTCCGGGATATTGCGTTCCATGACGCCCCCGAGGTGCAGTCCTCCCATCACGGTATGGATCGGGGTGCCCGGAAAGAGGGCCCTGACGTGTGTGCACACATTGACAATCCCTGAGTGGGAGCAGGTGCTGAACACGATCAGACCCAGGCCGCGAACCTTCGCCACGAGCAGGCGCTCGTCCAGCAGTAGGGGATCTGGTTCCCAGGGCGCCTGGGGGTTCTTTCGACAGAAGTGGTCGTCGCGGCCCTTCTCGAACGAGGTGACCCGAGGAATCTCCCCGCTGTAGTAGAAGTGGCCGTCGAGCAGCAGACGTTCATCCGGGCTGTTGACGACGGTCGCCCCGTGCCGGTCCAGTTCCGGTGGGAGAGGAACGTTCGCCACCGGGACAATCTTGCCGCCGCCCAGGCGGACGGCGCGCTCATTGAACATTCCGGGATTCACGTGGACGGTCACGCGCCCACCCTGCGCGATGATCCGGTCGATCGTCACCGGGAGTGCGGCCATGTGATCCCAGTGCCCATGGGTGACGGCAATCGCCTCGACTTCGCCCAGCCGTATCCCGAGAGCCCGGCAGTTACGGATGAAGATGGCGCCTTCTGGCCCCGTGTCGAACAACAGCGTGTGGCGCTTGCCGCCGACATTCGAGACCAGCCTCAAGCCAAACCCGAGATTCGCGCAAAGCAGCGCCTCGCCGGAGATTACGCTGGCTCCTCCGAGGACGACGTTGCTGAATTCCGATACGGCGAACGGAGTCTTGCTGACGTAGTTATCGCTGACATCATCGGTCAGCACGGCGACGTTCAAGGAATCCAGCGTCTCGAGGCCGTCTGCGAGCGCCCTGCCTTCGGTCATTGCACCGCCTCGCCGAGGGAGTCGTCGATGCGCCAGAGAATCGGCCGAAGGATGTGTCCGGTCAAGCTAGCGGAGGAGGCGGGAGACGAGAGAATTGAGGCGGGCGACTTCGTGGTCGAGGAGGTCGAGGAACCAGAAGGCGGCGCTCTCGGGGTCGGAGCGGACCACGAGGGCGACGACGTTCATCGGCGCGCCGCCGTCCGGCGGCGTGAAGCCGAGCTTCACCCCCTGCCCCGCGCGCATGCGCCGGCTCACGCGCGCCCGCATCCCCGTCGACGAGAGCTCGGTGCAGGTGCCCTCGCGCACCTCTTGGCCGCCGTCGATCCGGACCGGCAGCTTGACGGCGGCGCGCGGCGCGGGCCGGCGCTCCACCACGCGCTCGTCGCCCGTCGGCCGCCGCGCGAGCGCGAAGGGACGGAGATAGGCGAGAACCTGGCCCAGCCGCTCGAGCGTGACCGGCTTGCGGATGAAGTCGAGGGCGCCCAGCTTGAGACACGCGCGCGCCTCGTTCTCGGTCGCGACGCCGGAGACGACGACGATTGGCACCTCCGACTCTCTGACGGTCGGCTGGCTCAGGAACTCGACGCCGCTCATGCCCGGCAGCCGGACGTCGAGCATGATCACGTCCGGCCGCGCTTCGGCGAGCGCCGACAGCGCGGCTTCAGCGCTGCCCACGACGAACGGCTGATAGCCGAGCTCGCCGATGAAGTCGCGGAAGATCTCGGAGAGCCGCTCGTCGTCCTCAACGATCAGGACCCGCACCGCGCTCCTCCGCCCTCGGCGCTCCAGAAGATCGGCTCGGGAGTGAGCCGCACCCCGAAGCGCTCGCGCACCGCCGCCTGCACCTGGCGCGAGAACGCGACGACGTCGCTGGCGCGCGCTCCGTCGTGGGCGACGATCGCGAGCGTGTGGCGGGTGGAGAGACCGACCGGCCCCGCGCTCTGGCCCCGCGTGAACCCGGCGCGCTCGATCAGCCACGCCGCCGAGAGCTTGACGCGGCCGTCGGCCTGGGGCCAGCGCGGCATCGCGGCGTCGCCCGCACGCGCCTGCACGACGGCGGCCTCCGCGGCGGCGATGACGGGGTTGGTGAAGAACGAGCCGCAGCTCCGGCGGTTTTCGTCGCGGGGATCGAGCACCATCGACTTCGATTGGCGGATCGCGAGCACGCTATCGCGCACGTCGGCGAGCGACGGCTTCGCGATGCCGCGCGCGGCCAGGTGCTTCTCCACGTCCGCGTAGCGAACGGCCGGCGTCCCGCCGGGCCGCAACCGGTAGCGCACCGAGAGCACCACGTAACGCCCGGGCTCGCCGCTCCGGAACCGGCTGTCGCGGTAGCCGAAGCCGCACTCGCGATTGCCGAACGTGACGGTGCGGCCGGTCGTGGTGTCGAGGGCGCGCACGCTCGTGACCGTGTCGCTGACTTCCTGGCCGTAGGCGCCGACGTTCTGCATCGGCGTGGCGCCGACCAGGCCCGGGATGCCGCTGAGGCACTCGAGCCCCGCCCAGCCGCGCTCGACGCTCCGACGCACCAGTTCGTCCCAGGGCTCGCCGGCCGCCGCGGTCAGCTCGATCGCGCCGTCGACCTCGCGCGTCTCCGTCCCGCGCAGCGCGATCTTCACCACGAGGCCGTCCACCCCTTCGTCGGCGACCAGAAGGTTCGAGCCGCCTCCGAGCACCCGGAAGACGAGGCTCCGGGCCCGGGCCCAGGCGGCGGCGGCGAGCACCGCCGCCTCGTCACGCGCCTCCGCGAAATAGCGGGCCGGCCCGCCCACGCCGAGCGTGCAGTGGTCGGCCAGGGGGACGTTCTCGCTGACCGTCATCTTGTTCATAGCCGCGCCTCGGCCGGCGGGGCCCCAGCCCCGCGACGGCCTGCGGCGCGCACCTCTTGTTCAGCATAGCGCGTCACATGCCGCGTTCCATCCTCGGATCAAGCGCGTCGCGGAGCCAGTCCCCGACCAGGTTGATCCCCCGCACGAGCCGCAGGATGGCGACGCCCGGGAACAGCGCTAGCCACCAGCCGGTCGTGATGTAGTTGCGTCCCTCGTCGAGCATCGCGCCCTAGCTCGGCGCCGGCGGCGGAATGCCGAGCCCGAGGAAGCTGAGCGAGGCCTCGGCGATGATCGTGCGCGCCACCGAGAAGGTCGCCACGACGGTGACCGGCGGCAGCACGTTGGGAAAGATGTGTCGCCCGTTGTCAGCGCGCGGCCGCACGCCGACGCGCCGCGTACTCGAGGAGCCGGAAGAGCGCCAGCCCGAGAATCGTCGCGGCCATCACGACGGCCGCGAAGAGGACCGGGGCGGCCGCGCTGCCGGAGACGTCGCGCACGACGCCCGCGGCCGACTGGATCGCGGCCATCATGACGTAGAACACGGTGTAGTAGATGCCGAAGCTCGTCGCCAGCTGCGCGGGCGCCACGGCTCTCGGCAGGAGGGTCATGATACCGCCGGGCGGCGCGCCGATGGCGAGACCAACCAGGCAGAACGCCAGCAGCGAATGGTCGAGGACCGGCAGCAGCGTCATGACGCTCGCCGCGACCACGGAGCCGGCGACGATGACGAGGTTCGGCCGGCCGAGACGGTCGGTGAGCAGCCCCCCGAGAGGTACCGAGACCATCGTGAGCAAGATCGCCGCGCTCACGATGTAGCCGGCGTCGGCGAGCGAGACCCCACGCGCCATCAGCAGGCCGGGGCCGAACGCGATGACGGCCACCAGGCTCGCATTGAAGCAGCCCCACGCGAAGCCGGCGCTCGTGCCGAGCGCGATCTCCCACGCGGAGGGGCGCGAGCGGTCCTCGACCGGCGCGGCGCGGCCATCCGGCCGACGCGGCGGATCGCGATACGCGAACGCGATCAGCACGAGCCCGAGCGCGGCCACGGCCGCCGTCGCCAGGATCGCCGTCCGCCACGAGGTACGAGTGGCCAGGACGCCGAGCGTGGCGGCGGCGAGGCCCAGGCCCACGGGCCAGCTCGTGAGCATGATGGCCATCGCGGTCGACATCTCGCCGCCCGCGAACCAGTCGGCGACCATCTTGGCGAGCAGGACGTTCATCAGCACAGCCCCGATGCCGGCGACCAATCGTCCGGCCAGGGCGGGGGCATAGCCGTGCGCGGCGGCTGTGATGACGCCGCCGGCGACCATGAGCGCGAGGCTCCCGCCCACCGTCCGGCGCTCGCCGAGACGCTGGCCGAGAATTCCCGCCGGCAGCGCCAGGAAGGCGCCGGGGAGCATGTAGAGACCGAGGAGCGAGCCGAGCTGCGTCCAGCTGAGCCCCAGGTCGGTCACGAGCAGCGGGCCCACCGAGGCGATCGCTTGGAACTGGTAGCCCATCGACGTGCGCGTCACGAACACGATCGCCAGCACAACCCAGCGGTTGGTGAGTGCTGCGGGCCGTCGCGGGGCTGGGGCCCCGCCGGCCGAGGCGCGGCTGTGAGAATCGGTCATGTGGCGGAATCATAGCGGACGACGGAGGACCGGCGGTCGACTTGATCCGCCACGGCAGTCGGCATAGAGTCCCGCCGGGAGGACAGTATGGCGTCCATCGTGAGTCGTCGCGATCTGCTAAAGCTCGGAGGGATGTCGGTCGCCGCCCACGCCGCGCCGGCGCTGTTGGAGCGTAGCGTCGCGGAGGCGCAGACGCCGAAGCGCGGCGGAGTGTTCCGGGTCCGCGGCGAGGACGCCACCACCGGCTTCGATCCCCATCTCTTCGCGAACCATCACCGGATCTCCACGAACCTCTCGTTCACGCACAGCCGGCTGGTGAAGGTGAAGGCCGGCCCGTCGGTGGCGCCGGGCACGCTGCCGATCGAGGGAGACCTGGCGGAGTCGTGGACGCAGCCCAATGACCGGACGTACGTCTTCAAGCTCCGGAAGGGCGTCCGATGGCACCCGAAGCCTCCGGTGAACGGTCGCGAGCTGACCGCGGATGACGTGAAGTACACGTACGAGCGCTTTCTCGCGATCAAGGGGAATCCGAACCGGTCGGCGCTCGGCCACGTCGAGAAGATCGAGGCGCTCGATCGCTACGCCGTGCGCTTCACGCTCGGCGAGCCCTTCGGCTGGTTCCTCGACTACCTGGCGAACACCGTGATGTGGATCGTGCCGCGCGAGGCGGTGGAGCAGTTCGGGGATCTCAAGCGCGCCGAGGCATGCATCGGGACCGGCCCATGGATGCTCGAGCGCTACGATCCCAACGTGCGACTCATCTTCGTCCGGAACCCGAACTACTTCCTGCCCGGCTTGCCCTATGCGGACGGGGTCGAGGTGACCGTCGACGAGGATCCGTCCTCCCGGCTCTCCGCCTGGATCGCCGGCAAGTACGACTTCGCCCCCGAGTACGGCCAGTGCGTGCGGCGGCTCGACCTGGACGTCGCCAAGGGCCGGAAGCCCGGCCTCAAGACGCAGGAGTTCGTCGTGCTCTTCGGCGGTATCACCATGATGAAGCTCGACCGTGAGCCGTTCCGGGACATCAGGGTTCGCCGCGCCTTGGCCCAGACCTCCAACTGGAAGGAGATCCTCGAGTCCAACGCGTGGTCTCTCGGGCACGGCGTTCCGAATCCGACGGTTCCGGCCGCGCTGAAGGAGTGGTCCATCCCGATCGACCAGCTCACGCCGGACGGGAGGCGGCTCTACGACCGGAACGTTCCGGAGGCCAAGCGGCTCCTGGCGCAGGCCGGCTTTCCGTCGGGGCTCAAGCTGCCGGTCGAGGCGACGCTCGGCTGGAGCCCCGACTACGTCGACCAGATCCAGGTGGTCATGCGCAACTGGAAGGACGCTGGTATCGACACCGAGCTCCGGGGCAAGGAGTTCGGCGCGTTCATGGCGAGCGTGATTTACGGCAAGTTCGAGAAGCTGGCGCACAGCCTCCGCGGCGGGAGCCCGATTCCGGACATCACGCTCTACAACGGCCACGTTCCAGGCGAGGCCCTGAACTCCTCCGGCGTCGACGATCCCAAGCTGACCGACATGATCCGCCTGCAGCGCCGCACGCTCGACGTCGCCAAGCGCCGCGAGATCGTCTACGACATCCAGCGCTACCTGGCCGAGCAGGTCTACTACCACTACGATCCCTCGGTGCTGACCGTCGCCGCCTGGGAACCCTATGTGAAGAACTTCTCCCCGAACCTCGGCCACGACTACGGCGGACGCCTGATGGCCGCCTGGCTCGACCGCTGACCATTCCGGCGGTCGTGGGTTCGACGGCGAGGGCGTGACAGAGTCGAGACGACCACGCGCCACGCGTCCGCATGCCGTTTGCGGCTGGGCTCCATCCCGGCGCGACGACGTCCGTCGCCGCTACCAGGGAACGGGTCCCTTCGACCCTGTCACGCCCGCACCGTCGAACCCACGACCGGTTCTCCGCAGCGTGGCTCACTCCTGAG